>DATEGP010000068.1:0-76362 GCA_035280045.1 Candidatus Acidiferrum sp. | reverse complement strand
GCTCGCCGCTTTGCGTCAAGCTATTTGGGGGATTGAACAACCCATCGCCCTTTCGGGTTGAGGAACTCCACGCCAATGGCAAAGCCTTCGCTTTGCAGGGATTGGCAGTAGGCTACTCGAGCCGAGGAGCGAAACTCTCCGGTGCGCGAGGCGAACTTCAGCGGTTCGCCCGGTTCCCAGCGGCGCACACTGACAACCCGCGCGCCGCGCGCGCTCACGTTTTCCGTAAATGTCGATTCCATTCCCGGGGCATCGCGGTGCCCATCGATCAAAACGGGAATCTCCATCAAAATGCGCTTCTCCGCCCTGTGAAACGTGAATTTGGTAGTGAGCGGCATTTCGAATCATCATCCTCACAAGCACGCGGCAATTCGCGCGAGATTTTGGACGCTGCTCCGACCGCCGTGCTTCATGATGTAAAGCGCGCGGTCAGCGGATCCGAGAAGTTTTTCCGGTGTGTCGCCGTCTTCCGGAAAAGCCGCGACGCCGGCGCTGACAGAAAGCGAGGGAGCTTCCGTTTCGGAAGCCAGCCGTTCGCGGATGCGCGTTACAACACGCGTGGCAATGTCTTTGCTTGCTTCCGGCAGGACAACCGCAAATTCGTCGCCGCCGTAACGCGCGGCCGTGTCAATAGCGCGCGAATGATTGCGCAGAATTTTTCCGATGCGCACCAGCGCGCGGCTGCCGGTCAGATGGCCGTATTGATCGTTGATGAGTTTCAAGCCGTCCATGTCGAGTAGCACCACACTGAAGGGCCGTTGCGTGCGGCGCGAACGGTCGAGTTCCGCTTCCAGCACGCTGATGAGGCGGCGATAATTCGCCAGGCCGGTCAGCGGATCGCTGACCGCCATGGTGCGCACTTGCTCGAACAGGCGCGCCTGGTCGAGCAGTGCGCCCGCGAGCATCACCACATAGCTGAATGTTTTGCTCAACTCCGCAAGAAAAAATGGCCCATCGAAAAGCTGGCGCGAAAACGCGGCCGAGACGTGGCAGATTACGTTCAACGAAGCCACGATGAGCAGCGCATAGTCGAATAGGCTCGCGCTGCTTTTTTTGTCTTTTTCATTCTTGATGCGCAGGTGGAAGCAAGCCGCTGCGACAAGATAAAGCGCTGCGGGGAGGAGATCCCAGGGACGCGACAGGATATTTTTTGCGTTCGCTACTGGCGCAGAAGGAGCAGCGAGAAAAGCGGCGCTGGTTAAGTACGCTGCCAGAGCCACAACAAGCAGAACCGCCGCAGTCTCCTTGCTTGGCTTTCGCGCGGTGGGCATATAGCGCTCCACGGCTAGCGCGGCGAGCAAAAGGACGGCGAGCAAGGTCCGGCTGACCATCCAACCCAGCGGAGCTCTCGAAAGGACTAGCGTTCCGTTGTTGAGCGCATCGTTCAATCCAAAATAGCCGATGGTTTCGATGATTCCCGAAAGCGCAAACCCGAAAGAAAGAATCAGCGCGGTGCGATCATGGGTGCCGCGGAAGCGGACCAGCGCATTTGCGGCATAGCAGTAGCAAAGAAGCGTTCCTCCCACTTCGAGGTAGAGGTAGGCCTGCGGAGAAGCCGCAAGGACGGTTTGCCGGGAATAGAAGATCGCTGCGAACAGGAGAGTGGTCAGGGTAAGCCCGGCGGCGACGGCAAGGCGCGAGCGAAGGTTTCGCGTCGAAAGCGCCTGACGGCCGCTTCCGAGAAACCCGACGATACTGGCCCAACTCCCCACAAAATCCCCCAAATACCTAAGAAACAATGCCAACTGGCAGAGAAAGCAAGTCTGTGGCCTTTCTGTTGGCCGAAAAGCGCTCGCGTAAATCTCGTTGTGTCAATTACTTACAATGCGGCCGGAAAGGGGCTCCTATTCGATTCTATGGGGCGAGACTGCACGAGAAATAATCAATGTCCCGTTTTGGACAGCTATCACCTGTGTTTCGTTAGAGTTACCGTGCAATGGGCCAGTATCAGTGAGATTCCTGCGGGTTTCTCAGGTTGAGACAATCTCAGGGCATGAAACGGAAGCATTTAGGCGCTCCAGATCTTGAAGCATCGCAGCCAAGTAGATTGCCCGGCTATGAAGTTGGGTAGATTAGCGTGGGATAGCCCAGCGAAACGCCACCGAGCCCGTCGGGCAGACCCATGCTTCCAAGAGATTTGGTCCAGATGCGACGACTACACCTTAGGCTTGGGCGGCGGGAGTTCGCGAGCAACCACGGTGTCGGAAAAGCCGGAAGTTTTGTGAGAGCCGTCGCAAAAAGGCTTGTTCATCGAGTGGCCGCAGCGGCAGAGTGATACGGTGGTGCGGCCGACCAGGCCAAAAGGCGCGCCTTGCGGGTCGAGGATTTCGAAGTCCCCTTCAACGCGGATCGAGCCGTTGTTGTTTACAGTGATCTTGGTTGCGGCCATTTTTTCTCCTCGCCGAAAAGAGTATGCCTTCAAGCGTGTGTGATGAACAAGCGGAAACGAAAAGGAGTCCGCGTTGCGGCGGACTCCAATCAAGCAACAAAATTTCAGAGACAATTAATACTTGGGAACCGACGGATCGACGTCGTCGGACCAGGCGAGGATGCCGCCTTTCATGTTAAGAATCTTGCGGAAGCCGGCCTTGCGTAAAAAGTCCACGGCTTCGGCGGAGCGCTTGCCGCTGCGGCAATGCGCGACGATTTCGCGCGAAGAGTCGAGTTCGTGTACGCGGCGCGGCAATTCGCCGAGCGGAATCAGCTTGCCGTTCAAATTGCAGATCTGGTATTCGTGCGGCTCGCGCACGTCAAGGATGAAAAGGTCGTCGCCGCGGTCGAGGCGGGACTTCAGCTCGCGCGAAGTGATTTCGGGAACCTGGACATTCGGGGCGGGAGCTTCCTCGCCGCGCACGCCGCAGAATTCGTAGTAATCAATGAGCTTGTGAATGGTGCGATTCTCGCCGCACATTGGGCACTTGGGATTCTTGCGCAGCTTGAGTTCGCGGAAGCGCATTCCGAGCGCGTCAAAGAGCAACAAACGGCCGATGAGGTTGTCGCCACTGCCGAGAATCAACTTGATCGTTTCCATGGCCTGGATGGAGCCCACGATTCCAGGAAGAACGCCGAGCACTCCGCCTTCAGCGCAGGAAGGAACGAGTCCGGGCGGAGGCGGTTCGGGATAGAGGCAGCGGTAGCACGGGCCGTCGGGCATACCGAAAACGGTGGCTTGCCCTTCGAACCGGAAAATCGAACCGTAAACATTGGGCTTGCCCAGAAGGATGCACGCGTCGTTGACGAGATAGCGCGTCGGAAAATTGTCCGTGCCATCCACGATGATGTCGTAATCCTTGAAGAGTTCGAGCGCGTTCGCGCTGGTCAATTGCGCTTCGATGGCTTCGATTTGAATATCCGGGTTCAGATTCGAGAGGCGCGCGCGGGCGGCCTGGCTCTTGGGTTTGCCGACGTCGCTGCTGCCAAAAGTCACCTGGCGTTGCAAGTTCGTAAAATCCACGACGTCAAAATCGACGAGGCCCAACTTTCCTACGCCGGCTGCGGCGAGATACAAACCGAGCGGCGCGCCCAGTCCGCCCGTGCCAATGAGCAGAACCTTGGCGTTTTTCAGTTTGAGCTGCCCCTCCATGCCGACTTCCGGCATGATGAGGTGCCGGCTGTAGCGAAGAATCTCTTCTTTCGAAAGCGTGGCGGCGGGTTTCGTCCCCGGCTGCGCTTGAGTGGTTGTAGCCATTGCTCTTCCCTGCCCTTCTGAGTCACCCAGAATATCAAAAAATGGGAACCTGAAAGAGATTCCCTGCGAGATTCGGAATTGGAGAGAGGACTTACGGGAACAGGAGGGGGGTCAACAACAACAGCCACCGGCGATGGAGGGTATGATGCTGATTGTGTCACCATCTTTGGTCGCAGTATTTTCTTTTGCGAGATAGCGAATGTCTTCGTCGTTGACGTAGACATTGACGAAGCTGCGCAGCCGGCCGTCCTCGGTGAACAAGTGCTTGCGAAGGTCGGCATACTCCTTGGTGAGATGGCCAAGCGCTTCGCCGACAGTGCCGGCGCTGAACTCGGCCGAATCCCGCTTGCCCGCGTAAGCGCGAAGCGGGGTTGGAATCATGACTTTAACGGACATTTGTTTTCTCCTAGAGCTTCAAAAGCACGGGTCTGGCTTCGGCAAGAAGCCTCAGCCTAAAGAAGACCCGCTATTACAAACGCTAAACCGCGGCGCTGTGGCGAATCTCGATGCTTTCGGGCGAAAAAGCCCGGCGGTCATCGTTCAGTCGCCATGAAGTCATGTCCTGCGGCGTGCCATTGTGCACGCTGACGATAATGTAGCTATACCACGGCCACGCGTGCTCCTGGTCGAACTGGCTCGGACGCGCCGGATGATCCGGATGCGAATGATACCAGCCGATGACTTCCAATCCCTGCGACTGCGCGGCCTTATCAGTTTCAAGCACATCTTCCGCGGTCACGATGAATCGGTTGCGCGGCGATTCGCCGTGGCGGTTCACCAACGGGAACAATGCCAGCACTTCGCGCGCAGCCTCAGGATGCGCAGAATCGCCATCGCACCCCAATAGCGCGCCGCAACACTCATGCGGATAGGTTTCTGCACCGTGCGCGCGGATTTTCTCCGCCAGATGCTCGCTGATCCAAAGTATGGTTTCGTCCGCCATTTTAGTCTTCATCCCAGAAGCGTTCGTTCAAGTACTTTGACGCAGAATCCGCAAAAACCGAGACGACCACGGCCTGATGATGCTTCGGGATTCTGGCTGCAACTTGGAAGCAGCCGAGCAGCGCAGCGGCCGCGCTGGGGCTGACGAGGAGACCTTCTTCCCGCGCGAGCCGCTTCACCAGCCGGTAAGCCTCTTCCGTGGAAACCGTCAGATTCTCGTCTGCGAGGCGATCATCATAAATTGCCGGGCGAATCGCGGTTTCCATGTGCTTCCAGCCTTCGAGACCGTGAAAGGAGGCATCGGGTTGCAAGCTCACGCAGCGAATCTCGGGATTCAGCTCCTTCAGGCGCCGCGTGGTTCCAACAAACGTACCGCTCGTGCCCAGCCCCGCGACAAAGTGAGTGATGCGGCCGGAGGTCTGCTCCCAAATTTCATTCGCGGTAGTGCGGTAGTGCGCCTCCCAGTTCGCGGGATTGCTGTACTGGTCGGCGTAGAAGTATTTGTGCGGCTCGGCGGCCACGATCTCATGGACTTTGCGAATCGCGCCATCGGTGCCCTCTTCGCCGGGAGTAATGACCAGTCCCGCGCCATAGGCCGAGAGGATGCGCTTGCGTTCGTGCGAAGCGCTGTTGGGCAGGCAAAGCTTCACGGAATAACCCATCGCCGCGCCAATCATGGCGTAGGCGATGCCGGTGTTGCCGCTGGTGGCGTCAATGATGGTCTTGCCTGGCTTCAGCGCGCCGCTCGCGAGGCCAGCTTGAATCATGCTGAGGGCGGGGCGGTCTTTTACCGAGCCGCCGGGATTGAACCATTCGGCCTTGGCGTAAAACTCGACGTTGGGAAATTCGCTGCCTACGCGTTCGAGGCGGAGAAGAGGCGTGTTGCCGATCCGCTCCAGGAGAGACACGCCTGCCGGCGAATTGGGAATAGTGGATTCCCGGGCCGAAGCCGCGATGTGGCCGGTGACAGACATGGCAGGTCGATTTGCATAAGCTCGCATGCAGACCCAAAGGGCCTGCGATATGCGACTATTTTACTCTGAATTGGATGCATTTGACTACCACCGGGATATACGCCTGATTCGTTCGTGCGATTCCTGTGCGGGTGAATGCTGAAGTCAAAAGATCTATCTGCCTACAAACAGTTGGGGCCGCTCACTTTACAGAAATGACTGCAATCGTTACCCTGAATAGGCCATGTGGAATGTCGAAGAACGGTTCTCACCAAGAGCGATTGAAGGGCTGGCGGCGCTGGGGTTTGCGGTAGGGAGCACGCGCGGAGTGGTTCGCGTGGAAAAATACGGCTGCGGCGCGGAGTTTCGCAAAGGCACCGACGAGCGTTATCAGATGACGATCACGCCAACGATCATGCTGAAGGGCCAGTTCACGAAGTTGTGGGACGCGGGTTACCAGAAATTCTTGCTCACCGATGAAGGGTTGAAAATTCCAGCGCTAGCTTCGCACCTGCAGAACCTGCGGAAATTCAACGAGGAGCTGCGCACCGCGCTGGGTGTGCCGACCTTTTACAACGAAGCGCTGGGTTCAGTGAGTCAGCTGAGTGTTTATGACCGCGTGCGAGGGCGCAAGGGCGACGTGCCGGACGAGACGGTTGGGGCACATAGCGCGGATGAAGGGCACTAGGATCAAGAGTCGAAAATTGAAAATGGAAAATAGAAGCTGGTCCTAGAAGTTTCCTTCGAGTATTCAAAACCGACTTCTATTTTGGAGAAGCTTGCGCAAGCTGGCGGCGAAACTGGGCAACGTCAATGCGATGCTTGCCGGCTTTGTGGGCGCCGATGAAAATCACTGGGATGTCCCACCCATAGCGCTCTTTCAGAATCGGGTCTTCGTCAATGTTGACTTCGCGGAGGACCGCGCCGAACTCGCGGAGCAGCGGGGCGATGGCGGCCTTGGCTTCTTCGCAAAGATGGCAGCCGGGGCGCGAATAGAGGGTGATGTCGCAAGGGCCGCCGTTTGCGAGCTTCGCATCTTCCGGGGAACTCTTCCGGTTCATACTTCTTCGCCACCAAGCTGAGGATTGCGATTCTTCATGACAGTGCAAGCATCGTTTCGAGGAGTTACGGCGTCTTTCTTTATGAGCGAAACGGCAGGCCGAACTTTGCTGGCAGCGGGTTCCATGCTGCATCTCCTTGCACTCGCACCAGCTTACTCGCAATTCTTCATCGAATGAAGAAGTGGCGCATAATGAATGTCGGCTTACGATCCGGGATGTAGAAGGAAAACATGAGCAAAGTCGTGGCGCTTATGGACGATTTGTTTTTTCAGATGAAGCTGGCGGAGACCGCCAAACAGCTTGGGGTTGACGTGAAGGTTGCGACAAACGGCGAGGCTTTGATGGGATTAATGGAGAGCGCGCCGAAGCTGGTGATTGTAGATTTGAACGCGCGCAGCCAACCCTTGCAGGCCATCGAGAGAGTGCGGCAAAACAACAAAGATGTTCGGGTGGTGGCGTTTTTGTCGCACGTGCAGACGCAACTTGCGGCGCAGGCGCAAGCGGCGGGCTGCACGGAAGTTCTGCCGCGGTCGAGCTTCACCCAGAATCTTGCGGCGATACTCAGCGCTTCCATGGATTGAGCGAGGATCAGGCAAAAAAACAATGGCGGGCAAAATAAAATACTGCGCATGCATTCTCGTTTGCATGCTTTTGTTTACGTCGGCTCAAGCCGTAGCCCAAGAATCAACATCGAAGCCCGAAGCGGGTTCAGGAGTCCCTGCCAGCGCAGCGGCCTCAACTGGTCCGGGCAGCGCTCTAAGCCGGGCGCTGGCTGCGGCTTGCGTGCAGAGCCAGGTGGAATTTGCGCGCTTCCTTACGTTTCGCAACAAGGAATCGTTCTTTCGCATGACGCCTGCGGCGCGAGTTGCGCTGATGAAGCGCTTCGTCCTGCTAGATGAACCGGGCAAAGCCGCAGTTTCGGCGAATCCTTCAGGACGTCCCATCGTTCGTTGCGAAACCCCCGGCGGCACGGTGGAAATGCAGATTGGCGGAGCGGACATGCGAGACAACATGGCGTTTTTGCCGCTGGAGCTTCACGAAACCACGGATTCCGCAGGCGCGAGCGCGCGCCAGATCAATATGGGTTTGGTGCGCGAAGAAGGCGAATGGAAACTTCTCTCTCTCGGCGTCCTTCTTCTGGATTTGCCGGCGCTCGAAGCGGAATGGGATGAGTCGGAAATCGAAGCGACCGAAACGGAAGCGCTTGAGTCACTGAAAACGATTGCGTCAGCAGTAGATTCCTATAGAAACAACTACCCCCATCTTCCCGAATCTCTGTCAAATCTGGCCTCGCCTGCACGCGGCAAACCTAGCGCTGAGACTGCCGGCCTGCTAGATGCCGACCTCGCCAAGGGCACGAAGGATGGCTATGTGTTTCGCTATGTGATCGTCGGCGCGAACGACGTCGGCGCCCCTGCGAAATACGAACTGTCGGCCACTCCCCTACGCTATGGGCAAACGGGGAGGCGCTCCTTCTTTCGCGATTCGAAGGGCGTTGTGCATGCAGCGGACCGTCGAGGGGCCGTGGGCAGCGAAACCGATCCGAAAGCCGAATAGTGTTCCTAGACAGTTCGGATAGTGCCCGCCTTACTTTGTGCTGGCGCGGACTTGGAGCTACTATCGTGCGATCCGTTATGGTGCGCACCTTGCGAATTCATTTCTCGTGCCTGCTGCTGGGATTCTGTCTGCTCGCCAGTCCGGGCGTTGGAGCCAAGGCGCAAGCGAACTACACGGATACACAGCTACCCGTTTTCGAACTGCACAGCGGCTTCTGGATTAATCTTCACCATCTTCTGTATCAGGAGGCGCGGCAGCGCAAAGCAGCCACTTCGCGCGATGCAAGCACCGCGAAGTCGGCCGCGAAGAGCGTTCTCGCGGGAAAAGGGCTGACCGGCGCGGAACAGAAGGCCTGGGACGATGCCGTCGCGTATTACGCCGAAAACTACGCGGACAAAGACCTGCTCTTTACTACGGAACTAATTCAGCTGAAAGACCAACTCGGCGACTTCGAGGATTGCGACGAGCTTTCCGGACGAAAGCGGAAGTTCTGCGATGCAGGTTTGCCGGCGAACTTGACGCAAGTTCTGGAGACAGCTGCTCCGGTTTATCGGAAGTATCTCTGGCCCGAACATGACAAGTCCAACCGCCACTGGATTCTGCAAGTGGCTCCGCTGGTGCGCGAACAAGGCGTCGGGCTTTCGGAACGGCTAGCAGATATTTACCAGACGCGATGGCCTCAGGGAAAAATCCGCGTGGACGTGGTGGCCTATGCCAATTGGGCGGGCGCATACACGACGGTTGATCCGCTGCGCGTCACAATTTCCAGCCTGGATTCCCGGAACCAAGGGCCGCAGGCGCTCGAAGTACTTTTTCACGAAGGCTCGCATGGAATCGCCGAGCCGGTACAAAGAGCGATTATTCGTGAGTGCCGCCAGCGAGATAAACCCATTCCTCGCGATCTTTGGCACGCTTTGGTTTTTTACACGACTGGCGAAGTGATACGCACGGTGCTGACTTCCTCTTCAGCGAACCGCGGAGACAAGGGTGACGGTAGTCCAACGAGCGCGTACAACACCTACGCTTTTCGCGAGGGCTTGTACCAGCGGGGTTGGAAAAACTACCTCGAACTCCTACAACGATTCTGGCAGCCGTACCTCGATGGAAAAGCGTCGTTTGACGACGCCATCGCCCGCATGGTGTCTTCGCTATAAAGGCCTGAGCGGCCGCCCAACTTTTTGAAGTTTGGCGCACGGCTCAGGGACAGTTCTTAAGACAGGTAATTCTTAGGAGCTCGCGTCCTTTATGTCTTCGCGCGCCCGTCTCTCCGCGGTCTTCGCCTGCGCCCTGGCGTCAACATCCGAATTCAGAACATGAATGGCTTTGTCCAGGGGTAACGGCTTGTCTCTTGGCGGAGCTTCGCAGGACTTCACGTCACCGCTCGGACGCGCCGCGGTCATATCCCATTTCAGGCAGTTGTACTTGAGTTTCACGTTGCGACTCACGTGGAGGGCAGCAACGCAATCTTCGAGCGTCAGGAAGCCGCTGCACGCGTCGCGCAAAGTTGTCTTTGCCGGCAGCAGCGCCTGCAATTGCAACGCTAGTTTCCGCTCTTCCTCCGGGTGTGCCGCAAGTTGCTCGTTCGCCGTGGGACCGGGATTCTTTTTGATCCACTTCAGTGGATTGTAGGAACGTGCGGCGGCACCGGCAGCTCCAAGCAGAATGCTGACTCCTGCTATACCAACTAAGAACCATCTGTTTTTCATAGTGTCCTCACTTCGAGGGCTGGCCTTGGGCTAGTTCCAGTAAGCCACTGTAAGCGCCGCACTTCGAGCCTCCGGGGGTGCGGTACTCCCCGAATGCGTTACGTTGACCTTGCGGTCAGGTCTTGAGGCGATGAAATACCCGGTCCATCCGCTGAAGGATGGAGGTCACTCGGAGTGCGATCGCTATTGCTCGGTTGATGAATCTCATGCGTCTTTTTGTACTTTTTTCTGCTCTTTCGAACATGTGGAAGTAGCTTCTTGACCGGGCGGTGACGTTGGCGCAGCCATGCGTAGTGTGCTACGCTTTTCGGGCTAGAGATTATCCGGCCCCCGCGTCACGCAAGCCCCTGCGACGCGCGCATCTTCCATACGTCCTCCGAAGGAGGCGCCCCGGCAAAAGGGGAACCATCGCGGATTTGGGGCTCAGGAGAATCCTTAATAGCAGTGCCAAGTTGCGTTGTACGCGGCTCCTGGCGTTTACAAAGGAACGGTACGAGAACCAGCCGGAACCGCGGGAGAAGAGGGAATCACCAGCCCATGCCTGGCCAACAAGCAGCCTCGAAGACCGAAACCGCGCCCGTGGAAATTAAGCTGGCGCATTCTCCGGATTCCGACGATGCGTTCATGTTTTATGCGCTGGCGACGCACAAACTCTCCACGCCCGGCTACAAATACACGCATATCCTCTCCGATATTCAGTCGCTGAATGAAGCGGCGCTCTCCGAAACTTATGATGTCACGGCGATCAGTTTTGCAGCTTACCCGAGCCTCCGCGACAAGTATGTGCTGCTCGATTGCGGTGCTAGTTTCGGCGAAGGCTATGGCCCTATCGTAGTTTCGACCAAGGCAGTGAAGCCGCAGGAGCTAGCCGGCAAGCGGATTGGCGTTCCCGGCCTGAAAACTTCGGCGTATCTCACGCTGAAGCTTTTCGAGCCAAACTTTGAGCCCGTGGTCATGCCCTTCGACAAAATCATTGATGCCGTCCAAAACAATCTTGTCGAAGCCGGCTTGCTCATTCATGAAGGACAGCTTTTCTTCCCGGAGAAGGGGCTCCACCGAGTGATTGATCTTGGTATCTGGTGGCAGGAACAAACCGGGCTGCCGCTTCCGCTCGGGGGAAATGCAGTTCGCCGCGCACTGGGTCCAAGGCTCGGACGCCAAATTGCCAAAACCATTCGAGACAGCGTTGCTTACGGGCTGGAACACCGTGAGGAAGCTTTGAATTACGCCATGCAATTCGCGCGCGAGATGAATACCGAGCTGGCGGACCAGTTCGTCGGCATGTACGTCAACAAGTGGACGCTCGGCTACGGTG
This sequence comes from Candidatus Acidiferrum sp., assembly GCA_035280045.1. GTDB lineage: Bacteria > Acidobacteriota > Terriglobia > Acidiferrales > UBA7541 > Acidiferrum. The sequence goes on along the minus strand of DATEGP010000068.1, from coordinate 65,140 downwards.
AAAAGGGCAAGCAAGCAGTGAAAGAGCTGATCGTGCGCGGCACGAAAGCGGGATTTCTGCCCGAACCGGCCACAGTCGAATTCCTCAGCGAAGAAGAATAGGGAGCCTAAACTAAGTTCCTTCCGGCTCACTATTTTTTCGGCGTCAAATACAAATCCTGATAGTCAAAACTGAAATCCGCCAGCGGGGAGACCGCCACCATGGTGAAGTGGTCGATGGCACCGTCTGGTTTCAGCGTGAAAGTGAGGAACGCGTCCTCAATGGTGCGGTCTCGCCAGTGTGCCTTGAAAGTGTCATATTGCCAATGCTGGAGATCCGCAATGGCTTTCGGAGTGTGGTCGAGAGTGAAAACGAGCTTGCCGCTTTCCATTCGGATCGTAACCGGGCCATACCAAGGGTCGGTGTAAACTCCCGCGTATTTCTCCAAGGGCAAGGAAAGCTTTGAGTCGGCTGCGCGCCCAGACTCCTGCTGCTTTATGATTTCCGCCGCTTGCTTTTCCGCTTGCTCTTCGGCTGCTTTGTGCGCCGCGATCCAGTCCGTGGGCGCAAGCCCGAGGTAAGAATCCAGGATGTGATAGAGAATGGAGTCGAAGGCGCCTCCTTGTTCAGCGTTGGTAAGGATGACGACGCCCAGGTTTTCTTCCGGAACCAGCATGACGCGAGACACCATGCCGGCCACGCCGCCGGTGTGGCCCACCATTTTTCTCCCATGGTAGTCGCTCAGTCCCCAACCTAGTGCATAAGCCGCGAAATTCGTTCTTTTCGCCGCAAGTGGTGAGGCGCCCGCGCCGATGGGAAGGATCGTTTGCGCGCTCCACATTTCGCGGGATTGCCTTTCACTGAAAATCCGTTCTTCACGCCCAGGAATCTTTCCGTGATTCAGTTGAAGCAAAACCCATTTCGCCATTTCGGCGACGGAGGAATTGATCGCGCCAGCTGGTCCGGCATTGTCCAGATTGACGAATTCGATGGGTTGTAGCTTGCCATCCACTTTCGAATGCGGCCAGGCGTAATCGTCACCGGGTTTGAAGTCGGCGTTGCTCAGGTTCGTGGTGTTCATCCCTAGAGGGCGCAGGATTTTCTCGCGAACATAATCTTCCCAGGATTTCCCTGTGACAGCGGGAATGATCTGCCCGGCGGTCATGTACAGCAAATTGTCGTAGGCGAAGCGGCTGCGGAAACTGGACGCGGGCTTCATGAAACGCAGCTTGTAGATGATGTCAGCGCGGGTGAAGGTCGTGTGCGGCCAGAAGAGCAAATCGCCTTCGCCCAAGCCCATGCCGCTTCGGTGAGTCAGCAGGTCGCGAATGGTCATTTCGTGAGAGACGTAGGGGTCGTACATCTGAAATCCCGTGAGACGCTCATAAACCGGGTCGTCCCAGGAAATTTTGCCTTCGTCAACCAGCGTCGCCAGCGCTGCGGAGGTAAATGCCTTGGTGTTGGAGCCGATAGCAAGAAGCGTGTTCTCATCCACTGGCGTCGGCTCGCCCAGTTTTCGAACGCCGTATCCCTTTGCCAAAACAACCTTGCCGTCTTTCACAATGGCCACGGAGAGACCGGGCACTTCAAAAACTTTTAGAACGCGAGCGACATAGGTATCCAAATCGGCAGGCGGCGCGCTCTGCGCCAGAACAGGCTGAACGCAAACGATCAACATCAGCCAGATCAGCAACCGCGGTCGCAGGCTGAGTTTCATGATGTTCTCCTTGCTTCGTCGGAAGCTTGCGGTGAGATTAAATCACAGATTTCGACTTCCGCAGACTCCGCCTTGCGGACAAGCTTGGACGACCAAGCTAAGCAAAATCGCCGGACTCGCCTTGACCCTCCCAGGCGAATCCCTTAGTGTCTTTTCGTTATGATTTCGTGCAAAAAGGCAATCCTGGTTTCCTCGTTTCCGCTTCTAGCCAGCGCAGCGGTACTGGCTCCGCGCTTTGCAGCACAGACTCCGGCCAAGCCCTCCGCACAATCAGAACCAAACAAAGCCTGGCCCAAACAGGCAGTCCGAGCCGGGCATGGAATGGCGGTTACGGATGAGGAACTCGGATCGCACGCCGGCGTGGAGATTTTGAAGCGTGGCGGCAATGCCGTGGATGCAGCCGTCGCAACCGCATTCGCTCTTGCCGTCGTTGAGCCCGCGGCGGGCAATATCGGCGGAGGAGGCTTCATGCTCATCCGCCTGGCAGATGGTAAGACTTCTTTTCTGGATTACAGGGAAACGGCTCCCGGCAAAGCCACGCGCGACATGTATATTGGCAAGGACGGCAAACTGGACGAAGAAGCCTCTGTAATTGGCTATCGCTCAGTCGCGGTCCCTGGGACCGTCGCAGGTTTGGAGTTAGCTCTAAAAAGCTACGGCACGATGAAACTCGCGGACGTGATGGCTCCGGCCATCCGCCTGGCGGACGAGGGTTTCGCGGTCAGCGAAAAACTTGCCGCCGAATTGGAAGAGGAAAGTCCGGGCCTGCAAGCTTTCTCAGCGAGTAAACGAATTTTCCTCAATGGCGGCGAGCACTTCAAGGCAGGCGAAAGGCTGAAGCAACCGGAGCTGGCGGCCACACTCAAACGCATCGCTGAGAAAGGAGCGGCGGAATTCTATCGAGGAGAGACCGCTCACGTGCTCGTGGATGAAATGGCGAAGAACGGCGGGATTATTTCGCTTGAAGACCTTGCGAATTACAAGCCCAAGGTCCGCGAAGTCTTGCACTCGAAATATGACAGCGCCGGCCATTCGTGGGAAGTGCTGACGGCTCCCCCGCCAAGCTCCGGCGGCGTAGCAATGATTGAAGCTCTGAACATGCTCAAAGATGTGCCTTTGAAAGGCTGGGATGATCCGCAGAGTGTTCACATGGTTGCGGAAACCATGCGCCGAGTGTTTGCGGATCGGGCTGCGTATCTCGCGGACCCCGATTATTCCAAAATTCCTGTGGCTGGACTGACAGACCCTTGCTACGCGAAGGAACGCGCCTCGACCATCGATCCCACCAAAGCGTCCCCTAGCAAAACGATTACCGCGGGAACGCCACACACCTGCGGTTCAGCGGCTAATTCTGATGCTGCACCTCACTCCTTCTCGAACAAACCCGAGGGCCGACACACCACGCATTTCTCAGTTGTGGACGCAGCCGGAAACGGCGTCGCCAGCACTTACACGCTGAACGATAGCTACGGTTCGCATGTTACTTGCGCCGCAGGCTTTTTGCTGAACGACGAGATGGACGATTTCACTACGCAACCGGGCGCGCCGAACTCTCTTTACGAACTGATGCAGTCCGATGCCAACGCGATTGCTCCAGGCCATCGGCCGCTCAGCTCGATGACTCCGACGATCTTGCTTCGCGACGGCAAGCTCAGTTTCGTTACCGGCTCGCCAGGCGGCCCGGCGATTATCTCTGTGACGCTGCTCAGCGTAATTAACTGGATGCGCCTCGGTATGGACGCGCAAGCAGCCATCAATGCGCCACGCTTTCATCATCAATGGTTCCCGGACCGCATTAAGATGGAAGCGGAATTTCCGCTGAGCATGGAGCAGGCCATGCGGGCGCGCGGCTACGAGGTGGAACGCGGCTGGTATTACACTCCGACCCTGGGGAGCGAAGCCAAGCTGAGCAAGCACATGGGGCTGATCAACGCCATCGGCATCGACCCGCAAACTGGCGAGCGCCTCGGAGCCGCTGATCCTCGCGACCAGGGATCGGCCGTCGGATATTGAGTGGAATGTTTCGGCACAAGGGGCTCAGAGAAGCTGCGAGACTCGAGCAAAATGACGGTAAACTTTTGGGTGCCCTAGAAACCCAGTGAGCTCATGCAGAGAATACTCTCGACTTATTTATTCATTTCCAAAAAGCTGACACCGGAGATCCTCGGGCAAATTGCCGATGCCGATTTCCAGGGCATTGAGATTTTTTGTACCCGCAGCCATTTCGAGTACAGCATAAAGCAGGAAGTGCGCGCGATGGCCAGCGTCCTCGACGCGCATCGTCTGCAGCTGGTTTCACTCCACGCTCCTACCAGCCGTGATTTGAGCGCCATGCGCGAGAGCGGCGCGCCCCTTTCGATCTGCGAAGTGGAGCGCGTCCGGCGCATCGAAGCCATGGACGAATTAAAGCGTGTGATTGACGTCGCCGACGATTTGCCTTATGCGCGGCTCATCCTGCACATGGGCGGCTCGCGGGAAACTGCCGATCCGCGCAAACGCGATGCGGCTTTCAGCTCTCTGGAGCATCTGGTCCTGCACGCTCACCACGCAGGAGTCACTATTTGCGTGGAGAACACTCTGAGCGAAATGGGCAGCCCCGACTACCTTCGCACTTTTGTGGACGAGACCCGGCTCACCGGCTTGCGCTTCAACTTCGACATCGGCCACGCCCATCTTGCGGAGTTTCCGGAAGAAGAGCGCCTGGAAAAGAGTTTTGCGCCGATGAAGGACTTGGTTTCCTCCGTGCATTTGCACGACAATCATGGCGAGAAGGATGAGCACCTGCCGCCGTTCGATGGCTCCATCGATTGGCCCAGCGCGATCAAGCTCCTCAAGTCGGCACCCCAAGAAAGCCTGCCTGTTGTGCTTGAGCTAAAAGAAAAGACCGGCCCCGATGCTCCTACGATCAACGAGCAACTGGTCGCCGCCCGCAAGTCGCTGGACAAGTTTGAAAAAGCCTGGGCGTAAAGCTTCGAGCGCGAAGAGTTCTCATTAATCAGCCACAAGAAAGTAGTCCTCTTTCAGTTCTGTCTTGGCAAACAACATGCGCCTACTCTGGTAAACTAATCGTTTCATTTGAGGCCGAGAACCGCGCCATGACGACGATCACGATTGAACAAGCTGGGAACCACGACGGGCAGGAAGTTACGCTTGAGGGCTGGCTCTACAACTTGCGCGAGTCCGGCAAGCTGCTTTTTCCGATTTTTCGCGATGGCACGGGCATCATCCAGGGCGTTTGCTCGCTCAAGGAGAATCCCGAAGCTTTCGAATCGCTCAAAGGGCTGACACAGGAATCGAGCATCATCGTTACGGGGAACATTCGCGCAGAAAAACGGGCTCCGGGCGGCTACGAAATCGGCGTGACGAAGATTCAGGTGCTACAAAAAGTTCCCGAATCTACGCCTTTTCCCATTCAGCTTAAAGAGCATGGCGTGGATTTTCTCCTCGATAACCGCCACCTCTGGATTCGTACGCCCCGCCAGGCCGCAATCCTCCGCATTCGTGCCGAAGCTATTCGAGCTGCGCGTGAATTCATGGACAGCCACGGTTATACGCTTACCGACGCGCCGATGTTCACGCCAGCGGCTTGTGAGGGGACATCAACGCTCTTCGAAGTCAATTACATAGACGAGCAAAAAGCTTATCTGACGCAAAGCGGTCAGCTTTATGGCGAAGCGCTGGCCATGGCGCTCGGCAAAATCTATACATTCGGGCCGACCTTCCGTGCGGAAAAATCGAAAACGCGCCGCCACCTGACCGAATTCTGGATGCTCGAGCCGGAAGCAGCCTACGTCGAATTAGATGAGGCAATGGCTCTTGGCGAAGGGCTTGTCAGCGCAATCGTTCAAGGCGTTTTGAAAAACAAACCGCGCGAACTGGAAACCCTCAAGCGCGACACGACAAAACTGGAATGCGTCAAGCCGCCCTTTCCGCGCATCAGCTACGAAGAAGCGGTCGCTGTTTTGAACAAAAACGGCAATCCCGCCAAATTCGGCGACGATTTCGGCGGCGACGAGGAAACCATCATTTCCAGCTCCTTCGACCGCCCCGTGCTCGTCCACCGCTATCCGACTTCCCTCAAGGCCTTTTACATGCAACCCGACCCACAGCGGCCCGAACTTGCTCTCGCTTTCGACATGCTTGCCCCGGAAGGCTACGGCGAAATCATCGGCGGCAGCCAACGCATCCACGATTACGATTTGCTGGTCAAGCGCCTGCGCGAACACAACCTCCCCGAAGAGGCGTTTCAGTGGTATCTCGACTTGCGGCGTTACGGCAGCGTGCCGCATTCGGGCTTCGGCCTGGGCCTCGAGCGCACGGTCGCCTGGATTTGCGGTACCGAGCACATTCGCGAGGTGATTCCCTTCCCTCGTATGATTTACCGCGTGTATCCTTAGTGCGGGGTAGTTGGTTTCTTCCTTCGCTTACTACGGTTTTGTGAATAAAGACCGCTTCTGAAGTGGATGGCAACTCGTGCCGCACCACTACGGGCACGACTTCGCACGAGTCGCGAGTTACGGAGCTTTGAATGGCTCAAAGAGTTCGCATTATTGGCGTCCCCATGGACCTCGGCCAAAGCCGCCGCGGCGTAGACATGGGTCCTTCAGCTTTGCGCGGTGCGGGTTTGCAAACCGCCATCAAGAAGCTTGGCCATACGGTCGAAGACATCGGCAACCTCGAAGTAAAACAGCCGGAAGAGATGCCCGTAGGCGAGAAGCGCGCCAAGTATCTTCAGGAAATCGCCGAAACCTGCCAAGACATTTCCAAGACCGTCGAAAAGTCTTTGACTGAGGGCTTTCTCCCGCTCGTTCTTGGCGGCGACCATTCGATCGCGGTGGGAGCTGCCTCGGGCGTGGCATCGCATTTCCGCCAGCAGAAAAAAGAAATCGGTTACCTCTGGCTCGACGCGCACGGCGACATGAACACACCAGATTCTTCCCCATCAGGCAACATCCACGGCATGCCGCTGGCCGCGATCATGGGTTACGGCGCGCCCGAACTAGTAGAATTAGGCGGCTTCAAACCCAAGGCCGAGCCCGGCAATATCGTCATCGTGGGCGCGCGAGACCTCGACGCTCAGGAGCGCAAAATCGTCAAGAAATCCGGCGTCCACGTTTTCACCATGCGCGACATTGACGAGCGTGGTTTGCGCGACGTCATGTCCGAAGCTCTGAAATACGCCATGGACGACACCGCCGGCGTCGCCGTCAGCCTGGACATGGATTTCGTCGATCCCACCGATGCTCCCGGCGTCGGCACGCCCGTCCGCGGCGGCGCCACCTACCGCGAGGCACATCTCGCCATGGAAATGATTGCCGACACCGAATCCATGGTTTCGATGGAAGTGGTAGAGATCAATCCCATTCTGGACGAACACAACCGCACGGCGTTGCTCGGCGTCGAACTGGTCCTCTCCGCCCTCGGCCAGAAGATCCTTTAGTTTTTAGTTTCCCCAAACAGCGTTTTTTGCCTCAACATGCATCACAACCCGAAAAAATGAGGTCTTTCTCAGTGGAAGGGCCTGTACAATACCCGTGATTTTCGTCCGTAAGACTGAGGCAAACATCATGAGCAGACACTTCTCTCGCCTGACCGCGCTCTTCCTTACGCTTCTGCTTCTGCCCGCACCCAACTGGGCCACTTGCGGCGGCGGTGGAGGCGGCGGAACGGGCGGCATGCGCGGACCCGCCGGCCCTGGCGGCTCTGGAATGGGCGGCGACGAGCAGGTCTATCAAGTCCCCTGGAAGCTCATCAAGCCCGAAGACTCAATCGCAGCAGGTCTTGTGGTGTATTGGTTCCCATCCTCCGGCGAAGAGTTCCAGAAATCCAGCTTGCGGTATTCGCGGAGCCTTTCGCTCTACGCGTCGCAGTGCGTCACGATGGGAGTGGCGGACGCCGGTACCGCCATGGGCAGCAAATTCCTGAAAGGCGAGAAGCTGCCTGTGGTCGTGTTCGCTAAAGCCGACGGCACCGTCATTAGCAAGCTTGAGAATGTCAACGGATTCATGAAAGTAGACCGCGTCGAAAAACTTGTCGAAACCGAAATGAAGCAGCGCGAAGACTCCGTCAAGGAACGCATGAAGGACGCCAAAGAGAAGCTCAAATCTGGCGACAAAGAAGGCGCTATTCCGATTTACCGTTCCGTGATGGACGAGAAGTGCCTTTTCCCAGGAAAAGCCAAAGATGCCGCCAAGGAACTCAAGAAACTGGGTCTGAGCGATATCGCGACGGTCTTCGATGGTCCCGTATTTGATGCTGCGAAGAGCGCCAAAATCGAATCCGTGATGAAGCGCGGCCTGCAAGCGGAGATGGACGAAAAATACGAGCCGGCTGAACGGCTCTACTCCGAAGCGCGCCGCATGGATCCCGCTGACCCAGCGCCATTGCGCTATCTTGGCGAGCTTTACCGCCATCATCTTGGCGATTGGGACAAAGCGCGCGAAACCTTCAGCGAAATCCTAGCGCGGCCAGCCGATCCATTGTCACGCGCTGTAGCGCTTCACGGGCTCGGCAAAATGACCATTCACGACGGCGACTTCCTCAAGGGATTGCATTTAATGGAGGATTCCGTCCGCGAATATCCGCTCGCGCTGGCGTACCGCAATCTCGCAGTTTACTGGAACTCCGAAGGCGACACGGCGAAGGCCGACTACTACACTCGCGAAGCCTTGAAACTCGATCCCAACGACTCCTTCAACCTTGTCTTTGCTGCGGCTTTCCTCGCCGGTAACGGACATGGAGACGAGGCGCTGAAAATCGCCCAGGAGAATGAAGCGCTTCTCCCTGCTTCTTATAATCTTGCGGCCATTTACGCGCAGCTAGGCCAAAAACAAAAAGCGCTCGATCTGCTCAAGCGCCACTTCTTCCAATATGAACGTTACGCCTCCGTGCGTGCCAAGGAAATGATGGAGGCCCGTGTGGATACTGTCTTCTCTTCCCTTCGGGAAGATCCGGTATTCCTTGCTCTGACGAGCGCCGCTGACGGCAAACTCCCCATTCCACAAAACCAGAAGATGACGTCCGTGCCAGCCGGCACTACATAGACGTTTTGCGAGGACCTGACTTCGGGGGTCATCATTCTGATCGTAACAGCGTAACGGGCTCGATCCGAGACGCGCGTAAAGCCGGCAGATACCCCGCCAGTAGCGCCACGCCCGCAAGTACCGCGATCATTCCCGCAAAGGTCGCCGGATCCGTCGCGGTTACGCCGAACAATAGGGACTGCGCCAGCCGCGTTGCAAGCAGCGCGCCCAATAATCCAATCGCCGCGCCAATCCCAGCCAACCGCATGGTCTCACCCAGAATGAGTTGCCTCACTGTTCCGGGCGAAGCCCCCAGCGCCATGCGAATCCCAATCTCATTCTTTCGTTGGCTGACCGAATACGAAATCACCGCATAAATTCCCAGCGATGCCAGAATCAATGCAAACGCCGCGAATCCACCCAGCAGAATCACCACAAACCGCCGCGGGGACACCGCTCTGTCAACCACGGTTTGCATCGTCCGCAGGTTCGCCGTCGGCAGATTCGGCTCAATGGGGCGCAGCGCCTCACGCAGCCGCGACGCCAGATGCGCCGTTGGCAGCGAACTCCGCACGACCAAGTCCACGACCCCATAGTCCTGCGTCTGGCGCATCGGAATATAAAACTCGTTGCCTGAACCTTCCTCCAGCGTCATGTGTCGCACATCCCCTACAACTCCCACGACTGTCCGCTCCGGTTGATCCGCCAGGACGATCTGCCCGAGCGGATCCTGCCCGGGAAACAGCGTTCGCGCCGCAGTCTCGTTCAAGATAATCACATTCAGCGCGCCTTTCGTATCGCGCTCCGTAAAATCCCGCCCGGCCTTCAACGGAATTCCCATGGCGCGAAAATATCCCTCGCTGATGATGCGCGGAAATCCCTCGGGATACTGCCCGGGCTTGTATTGCGCACCTTTGGCTGCAAATCCCCAGCTGCGGTTCCACCCTAGCGGAAGCGCATCAGACAATCCGGCTCCCTGCACTCCGGGGATGTTCATCACGTCGCGCAACGCTTCCGAAAAATAAGCGTTCTTTTGCTCCTGAGTTTTGTAGCTGTCGTTTGGATCGACGCGCAGCGCTGTCGCTTGCTCCGGTGCGAATCCCAGGTTCACATCCAGTACGTGAAGGAAGCTGCGAATCAGGAGCCCGGCGCCGGCCAGCAGCACGCACGCCAGCGAGATTTCGGCCACCACCAGCGCACTCCGCATCCAAGCGTGTCCCCGCCCCTGGCTCGACCCGCGGTTCGAGTCCTTCAACGCGTCGTGGAGCGTCAACTCCGCAGCCGACCACGCCGGCGCCAGCCCAAACAGGAGCCCTGTTGCCACCGCTATCAGAACTGCGAAACCTAGTGCCGTGCCGTCTACACGCACATCCGCGAGCAAAGGAATCTTCATTGCGCTCAGTTGCGTTAGCACGCGGGCTCCCAAAAACGCCAGCGCCACCCCCAGCACGGCTCCGCTGCACGACAGCAACACGCTCTCCGTCAGAATCTGTCCCAGCAAGTGCCGCCGCTCCGCCCCCAGTGCAACGCGAATCGCAATCTCTTTCTTTCGTGCTGCCGACCGCGCCAGCAGCAAGTTCGACAAATTCGCGCACACAATGAGCATCACCACGCCCACGGCCCCGACCAGCACCAGCAACGCCGGCCTGAGCTTCCCCCTAACGTGAGTGGGAAGCATGGAAAGCTTCGGATCAAATTCATTCATCTTTGGATTTTCCCGTTGCAGTTGCGGTCCCAGAATCGCGGCTTCCGCTTGCGCTTGCCCCAAACTCGCATCAGGCTTTAGCCTTCCGACGATGGCAAGCGTATTCCCCCAGCGATTCGTCTCGGGCGTTAGAGGAAACGGCTCGTACATGTCCACCCTCGTCCCTGGCGCAAATATCGTCCCGAAATCAAACGAGGCCGGAAGCACGCCCACGATGGTCACCGGCCCGCCGTCAAATTTCAGTGCCTTGCCAACTATGTTCGGGTCTGCTGCAAACTTTCGCCTCCAAAGGCCGTCGCTCAGCATCGCCACTCGCGGTCCGTTCCACACGCACTCCTCAGCGCTGAACTGTCGCCCAACCTGCGGCTCCACGCCAAGCAGCGGGAAGAAATTCTGCGATACCGGTACGCTCGTCAGGCGTTCCGGCTGCCCGTCCCCGATCAATTTCGCGTCGCCGGGGCCGTAAAAGGCCATGTACGCGCCCAAGTCTTCAAACGACTTATTTCGCTTCCGGTATTCCACCAAGTAATTCACCTGCACTGTCTTGCCGGACATGTTATCTGTTTCGTCCGTGTGGTTGGCCATCCAAACCAGCCGCTCTGGAGCTTTAAACGGCAGCGGGCGGATCAAAATCGTATTCAGCACGCTAAAAATAGTGCAACTGGCCCCCACTCCAAGGCCCACAATCAGAATCGCAAATAGCGCGAAGCCGTAATCCTTCCGCATGGTGCGGAACGCATACGCCAGGTCCCGCCACAAGTTTTCCAAGAACACGCCAGAGCCTCGGGCTTCTTTTGAAGACACGGGTCCCTCCAGTCAACGTCCCTTGTTCTAGACGATGGAAATCGGGAAAGGTTCCGTTGCTACCCGCGAACTTCTTCCTTACTTCGCCCGCGACAATCGCTTCCCTTTGCCCTATAACTAAGAACGGACGGGCAATCCAAAAAACGACCAATTCCATGACCCCTGAAAACAAGAAACGACTCCGCGTTGGCATTCTCTTTGGCGGCCGCTCCGGCGAACATGAAGTTTCTCTTGCCTCCGCCGCGTCGGTGATTCGTGGCCTTGATCCCGACAAGTACGAAGCTGTGCCCATCGGCATCACCAAGGAAGGTCATTGGCTCGTCGGCGGCGCCGCGCAAAAGATGCTGCCAGAAGTGCTGAAGGGCGGCCAGCGTGTGATGATGACCGCGGACCCCACTGACGCCGCGCTGATTCCGCTCGACCGCAGCGGCGGCGGCCAGCGCATTGACGTGGTTTTCCCCGTCATGCACGGCACCTACGGCGAAGACGGCACGATTCAGGGCTTGCTCGACCTCGCTGGTTTGCCGTTTGTGGGCGCGGGGGTCCTGGGCTCGGCCATCGGCATGGACAAAGACGTCGCCAAGCGCCTGTTGCAAGTCGCCAAGATTCCCGTTGTGCCGTGGCTGGCCGTGCAGCGCGCGGATTGGGAGCGTCATCCCAAAGAAACGCAGACGACGCTCGAAAAAAAGTTTAAGTACCCCATGTTTGTGAAACCAGCCACGCTTGGCTCTTCGGTGGGAATGACCAAAGTTCACTCGCGCGCAGAATTAGGGCCCGCCTTGAACCTCGCCGCCGAATTCGCCATGAAAATCCTGGTCGAAAAATGCATCGTCGGGCGCGAAATCGAGGTCTCTGTCCTTGGCAACCACGATCCCAAAGCTTCGATTCCCGGGGAAATCGTGCCGCACCGCGAATTTTACGATTACACGGCAAAATACCTCGAAGAAGGCTCGCAAATCCTGATCCCCGCGAAGCTCAAGCCCGCTCAAGTGAAAACAATTCAAAAGTATGCCGTGGAGGCGTTCCGCGCCCTCGAGCTCAGCGGCATGGCCCGCGTGGACTTCTTCGTCGAGAAGAAAACCGGCAAAATCTATCTCAATGAGGTGAACACCATTCCCGGCTTCACTTCCATCAGCATGTACCCAAAAATGTGGGAAGCCAGCGGCATCCCCTTTCGTCAACTGATTGACAAGCTCATTGAACTCGCCCTCGAAATGCACCGCGAAAAAGCCCGCACCAAATACGAAATCGAGCTTCCTGAAGGCGCCGCCGGCGCGCTGGAAGCCTAGCCGACAAGACATAACTCGGCGTCTCTATGTCCAGCCATTTACTCGCGCTGCGAATTTTTGTAAGGTTTAAGTGTTGCTCGAATGCGCAGGGATTTCTCGAACCAATAGAAGAACCCGATTCTGACGCTCGCGGGTCAGGAGAAAACTGAATGACATTGCTGGATCCACCTCCCGTCAAACCTGAAAAGTCGCGAGCCTTGGCCTTTACCGCCGCCGCTGTGACCGTCGCGGTCATTGTCGTTCTATGGTTCGCCTTCCGCTATTATCCAGAGAAAAGAGCGGCCGACCGCTTTTTTACAGCGCTGGCCGGCGACAATACGGACCTCGCCTACCGACTCTGGAAGCCCGCTCCAAGCTATTCAATGAAGGACTTCCTCGCCGACTGGGGACCGGACGGGTATTACGGCCCGGTAAAGAGCTACGAGATCCTGAAGACTTGCTCCCCTCACTCTTCCGACGTCGTGGATGTGAGCGTGGCTGTTAGCCCGTTTTCGCCCATGCCGCAGCCGGGCGACGACGAAAAAAGCCGTAAAACCAAAGTTGTGAGCGTCTGGGTGGTCACATCCGACAAGTCTCTCAGCTTTCCGCCCGGACCGGTTGCTTGCCACTTCTTATAGAGGCGTGCTTCGCGAAACAGGCCTAATCGCAAAGGTGAGGGCAGTGAGCGGGATGCGGGGCTGCTCTGTCGCGTCGAAGGCGCTCTGTTAGCGGATTTCTTCTAGCGCGTACTCCAATTCTTTAGGCGAAACACTCGCCGTCCCTAGCTTGCCCACCACCACGCCTGCCGCAATGTTCGCGAGTATGGCGGCGTCGACGATGGACGCTCCCGCTGCCGCCGCCAGCGCAAGCACGCTCAAAACCGTATCGCCCGCTCCCGTCACATCAAAGACTTGCCTGCCAGTGCTGCCGCGCTCGATTCCTGCCTGGCCGACGCGGGCGTAAGTCACTTCAAAACTCGTCGCGGAGATGTGAACGTGTCCCGCGGACGATTCCTCAAAAATGCTCATTCCTTTTTCTCCACGGGTGATGACCACCGCCCCGCAACCAAAGGTCGCCAGCAATGCGCGCCCGGCTTCCTCCAGGGATTTCTCGTCGGCAAGCGACTGATTCACAAGCAAACCCGCTTCTTTTGCGTTACAGGTAACGGCTCGCGCACCGCGGTACGCATACAACCGCCTGGTTTTCAGGCCCACAAACACCGGAACCTTCAGCTGATGCGCCGCGCTAAGAACACGATCCGCAAAATCATCGGTGATGAGTCCTTTGTCGTAGTCGGAAAGCACAAGCGCATCGAGCTGTTTCAGCCCCCCGATAACGAGCCGCAGCAGCTTCTCCAGCGTCTCTGCGCGTAGCGGCTCGCGTCGCTCGCGGTCCACACGGACCACTTGCTGGTGCCGCGCGATGATACGCGTCTTCACTGTGGTCATGCGTTTCGTTTCCGCAATGACGCCTTTGCCGCCAATCTTCGCTTTCTGTAAACACTTCTGCATCGCGCGGCCGGCTTCGTCCGCTCCGAGCACCCCAAATGCCTCCACTTTTGCACCGAGCGCCGCAATGTTGGCGGCTACGTTCCCCGCACCTCCCAGGCACTCGTTCTGCTCCACAAAATCCACCACTGGCACGGCCGCTTCCGGGGACAGGCGCGAAGCCGTGCCCCACAAGTAGCGGTCTAGCATCATGTCTCCGAGGACGCCAATGCGGTTGCCGCGCAACCGCGGGAGCAGCCGCTTTAACCGAGGCACGGAATGGGAGAGAGATGTAGTCATGCGAGGTGGGTGGTTTTTGCTACGTATTCCGGCTTTCGTCCACCATGGCAGCTTCTTCGGATAGCATCACGGGAATCTCGTCGCGAATTGGATAAACGCACCGGCAGGATGCGCATTTCAACCCGGACTCGTCCGCCAGGAGTTCTACTCGTGTCTTACAAACGGGGCAAGCTAGAATGTCGAGAGCGTATTTGGAAATCTCCAAGATTCCTCCCGCCAATGAATGCAGCAAACAGGCACTCTACCAAACCCCTTCGACGCTCAGCAACTCGCAGCAGACGAGGCAGTTCCCACGCCTGGCGAGCGTTCGCGGCAAACAGGTTCATGCATCGCCTGGCGAATCCACATTTGTACAAGACAGCACGACCGCCCCAAAACTGGCCCTCGGGCCAGTGGTTTTTTTCGCCCCTCACGCCATAAACTGGCAACGAGTTAGTTCGAATCCCCTCCCTACGGGAGAACGACTGTGTACTGCGATCGTTGTGGACTGAATTTCCTGCCCAAACAGTCCGTGTGCACTCGCTGCAAGAAAGTGCCCACGCGGTACTGGTTTCAATTCATGAGTTTGGTCACCATTCTGGTGGCCGTCCTTTGTAACACCGTGCTCGGATTATTCCTGTTGCCGCGGCTCGCATACGCTCACCACGGAAGGCTTTTGTTTCGGGGCTGGTCGTGGTTCAACCAGGAAGCTGCAATCTACGGATGGGTGCCTCTGGCCCTTGGCCTGCTTGCCTGGGACTACTTTGTATGGAAAGAAGCGCGGCCTAAACTAAAAGGCTGGCTCACCCGCAAACTGCTAACGTTCTCGCTCGCCGCCGGTGTTGCACCGATGATCCCGTGGTGGATTCCGGCTGGGCAGCCTCCTGGGCAGTTCCTTTCCATGATTAGCCGCTATCAGGGCTTGCCTATCTTACTGGCTTGGGGCGTGGTCCTGATGGTGACCATTGTCTTGTGCATCGACCCGGAATCCCGCGACTATCTTCTGGGCCACGGGCGAACGTTGAGCATTGTCAGCACCGGAATGCTCGTCTTGGTCCTCGCCATGACCCTGATTGGCTGGTCCCTCACCTACTGAGCGCCGGACAAAGCTTATTTCTCACTGGCCGACCGGACAGGATACTCGCAGAAAACACACGCCTGTGAGAACTATTGCCGCCCAACCCCTGGCGCGCTCCAATGGAACAAACGGAGTCACCATGAAAATCAAAAAGTCCCAGTTCCTTTTCGTTGCCCTGGCAATCCTACTGTTTGCCGGAGCATCCGTCGGCCAACAGCAAAGAATTTTCGATTGGGTCGCCGCCAATGACGAAACGGTGCGTCTCGATCCGGCGAACTATCATTCCGGCCCGATCTATCATCCCGGGCCGGATGGCGGCAACAATCACGTGGATATCAAGTCGCAGCTTCCTGTCACTATCTTCATGACCCCGGAAGAAACTTGGCAGCAGGCGCTGCAACACCCGGAAACCATCGCCAACTTGCCGCAAACCTGCCCTCGCGAGCATGTCGTCGAGACGACCTATGTCTGCCATGTGCCGCCACAGGCGATGAGGCTCGTCATCCGCGATGAGCGGTATAGTCCCGAGAACGCCGTATTCGCCGGCCTGGGCGAGGTGATGGAGCCTATCAAGAACGCGGGCGCTGTCGGTTATGGAATCGCCGCAGTGCTCAATGCGGAGCGGAGGGTCGAGCAGACCTCGACGCGGCGCTTCAAGGATCCCAACGACCTGCACATCCAGTATTACAACTGGAATTGCGTGCAATATTGCGTGCAACCTGAATTTCGCTGGATGGAACAGGTCAAGGAGCAATACAAGCTCACACCCTTCTTGAAAGTCTATGGCGGCTTCCAGCCGGATCATGACGGCGAGCAGGTCAGCATCAAAATCAAGTCTCCGGTTCCCATGGTAGTGGCCATGGTTCCGTCGCAAACTGCGGATCAGTTTTATTCGCAACCAGGTGCGCTCGAAGGCGCGCTTCAAAAGAATGCCTGCCAGCAACGCGCCGTGCAGTCCCTGGAATTTCAATGCACGTTCAGTCTCGCTGACGGGCCACAGTCGCTTGTCGTCGCACCCGAAGCTGGCGAAAGAGTGCCCCACAAAAAAGCGGAAGTTCTAATGCTTGCCTGGCGCTGCGTCGAGAACTGCCAGTTGCTGCAAACTGCCAAGCAATAACTGGGCGAAACTCTAGATTACTTGTGGGCTGGTAGTAGGTCCCAGATTCCGGCGTCTTCCGTGCCAAGGACCCACGAAGCGAAGCCGCGCAGCCCGCGGTCTTTTACCAGGCCATATCGCTCCTTGAATGTGCGAGCGTCCGTATAGAAAATCCACTCGCGCTCATCGTCTCTGTAAAAATACAGCCAGGCGGTGCGGTCCACCGGATCCCACTCCAGATGTCCGCCATAGGCTTTGGCCAGATTGAGGGCGTCATCCGTGGAAATGTAGTCCGCGGTAGGGTTGGGCTTGTCGCCACTCTTGTCCGGCGGCTTGATCGGCGTCCCCGTAAACCAGTGATAGCCATACAAAGGGATCCCGAGCGCCAGCTTCTGCGGCGGCACTACCTTTAGCGCGTAATCAAGATTGGCGACCGTCCAATTCCATCCGGCAACTGGACCGGGGACGGTCCACGTGGTGTGCTGGTCGTAGGTCATCAAACAGAGAAAATCCACCGCGTCCGAGATGGCCTTAAGGTTGTACGCGCCGCGCCAGTTTTCGTAGATCCATTTGGAGAATCCCGTCTCGCCGGGATGCCCGGGAGCGTTCGGAATCGTCGCAATGGAAAGTTGCAGCCCTTCTTTGTGGAAAGCTGCCGCCGCTTCGCGGACAAATTCGGAAAGCGCATCGCGGTCGGTCCAATTCACGTTTTCCATGTCCAATTGAAAACCGATGTAGCCGTTCTCTTTGCTTGCTTGCACCATCGCAGTGATCGCCTGCTGGCGTGCAACCGCATTCGCAAAAAACTTGTGCACCTCTTCCTGCGCGAACCCGCCATTGACCGCCAGCGGCATCACAGAAACATGGTGCTGCCGCGCTGTTTCCATTACCTCGGGATTGGGCCCGCCCGAAAGCAGCCCGCTCGAATCTACCGAGTACCAGCCCGGCGAAAGGATATCCACTTTGTCGGCATGGGCGAGGAACGAGCGCACCGATTGCGGCTCGCGTGTCATATAAAAGATGGATTTTGGCTGTTGGGCGTGAACAGGTGTTGCAACAAAGAAAATGATTGTGACGGTTGCAAGCAGAATTTGTAGGCGTTTCATTGGCGCAGTCTAGCGAGTCCCGGGCGTCTCACGCAACAGTCCGCCCCTTTTTCTAGTGCGCTTTTCCGCCCTGCTATTACGCGAAACTACGTTCTCGCCAACCCTGGCGAGTCGAGGGATAATGTCCCCGGCAAGGGAGAAGCCAATGATCGAAAAATCGAAAGAAGAAAAAAAGGTAAACACAGCTGAACCGGCAAACAACGGAGGCGGCTGCAAGAAGGAGCTAACGCGCCGAAGATTTCTGAGTGATGTGGCCGCCGGCAGCGCCGCCGCTGCTTTCGTTCCGAGGCATGTTCTAGGGCGAGGCTTCACGCCGCCGAGCGACCTGCTGAACATCGCTGGCGTCGGCATTGGCGGTATGGGTCGCCAGAACCTCATCAACCTCTCGAGCCAGAACATTGTCGCCCTGTGCGACGTGGACTGGGGCTATGCGGACCAAGGCTTCGAGCGGCTCGACACCGACATCCAAAGATTGCGCGACCGCATTGCTAATCCCACTGCTCCAACCGCCACGGGCCAGCCCCAAGCGCCGTTCAATGTCGCAAAAGCCAAAGTGCGTCTGGACAACATGGTCCGCCTCAAAGACGTGCATCTGCCGAAAGCCAAGCGCTACAAAGATTTTCGCGAGATGCTCGATAAACAGAAAGACATCGACGCCGTCCTGGTCGCCACCGCCGACCACATGCACGCTCCCATCGCTCTCGCCGCCATGGACCTTCACAAACACACTTACGTGCAGAAGCCGCTCACCTGGTCCGTCGAAGAAGCCCGTAAAATGGCGCGCACCGCGAAAGAAAACAAAGTCGTCACCCAGATGGGCAATCAAGGCCACTCCCTCGACGACGCGCGCTTGACCGTCGAGTACATCTGGGCGGGCGCCATCGGCGAGGTGCGCGAGATTCACATTTGGACCAACCGCCCGCTCGGCTTCTGGCCGCAAGGCATTCCCCGCCCCGAAGCGCTGAAAGAACCTGCCGACAAACTTGCCTGGAACGGTAAGGGTGTCAATGAGCGCCTCGCTGGGGCCATGGCCGGCAACTATCCTGTGCCCGAAACACTCGCCTGGAGTCTTTTCCTTGGCGCAGCCGCACCGAACATCGACTACCATCCGATCTATCATCCCTTCAATTGGCGCGGATGGGTGGATTGGGGCGTCGGCGCCATTGGCGACATGGGTGCGCACTTGATTGATCACTCCATGTGGGCGTTGAATCTGGGCATGCCGTCGAGCGTCGAAACGATATCCACGCCCTTCAATGGGGCAACGTACCCGCACGCCACGATGACCTTCTACGAATTCCCGGCGCGTGGACCGCTTCCACCAGTCAAACTTACTTGGTACGACGGCGGTTTAAAACCCAACAAGCCTGAAGAACTGGGCGACGAAGAATTGAGCCAGGAGGGAGGCGCGCTGCTCGTGGGCAGCAAGGGTAAGCTCCTGCACGAAACCTACGGCGCGCATCCGCGGCTTCTCCCCAAATCCCTTCAGGATTCGTTTGGCAAGCCGCCGCAAAAGCTTCCGCGCATTCCCGGCGAAGCTCACGAAATGAATTGGGTGGACGCCTGCAAGGGTAAGCAGGCAGCTTCCTGCCCATTCGAATATGCCGCACGCCTCACCGAAGTTATGCTTCTCGGCATCGTCGCCCTGAAAGCCGGAAAAAAGATTTCTTACGACGGCCCTAACATGCGCGTCACCAATCTGCCGCAGGCCAACGACTACCTGCGCCGCGAGTACCGCCAGGGGTGGTCGGTCTAACTATTCAACGTTCGCCGATAGATCAGTGGCGCATCGCCCACGCCATTCCGTCCGGACCTGCGCCCGTGGGAATGCGCGCGCTCACTTCCAGGGCCTTCAGATCGAGGACTGCAATGTTTTTGTCGCCCGCGACAGCCACGTATGCATGTGCCCCGTCGGGAGCAATCAATACGCCTTCCGGCTGGCGCCCGGGATTCAGCCGCTTCACCACTTTGCGCGATGCGGCATCCACAACCACCAGCGCGTTGTTCCCCAGATCGGAAATCAGAACCAGCTTTCCATCCAGCGTGAACTTCAGCCGGTTCGACCGATTCACTTCCACATTGAGTGTCTGCCCAACTCTCTTTGTGGCGACGTCAATTATGGACACAGTGCCATCCCCAGAATTCGCGGCCCAGTATTCGCGCCCGTCTGGCGAAATGTCGCCTCCTTCCGGCCCTTTCCCCACAGAAACGATCGTGGGGTTCCAAACCGAGGGATCGGAGCCTCGCTGAAGCACGGTAATCGAGTCTGAGCCAATATTAGAAGTAAAAAGCAGCGACCGGTCTTTCGAAAAAAGCAGCATGTGCGTGCCATTCTGTCCGATGCCGAGCAACCAATCGATTTGGTTCGCAGCGGGGTCGTAGCGCGCGATCAACCTGTTTTGTTCCGCGGTGAACCAAACTTTGCCTTCCGCGAAAACGATCCCGTGCGGCCGCCGCAATGCGCCCAGGTCCACACGGCGAAGCTCCTTCTGCGCCACCAAATCCATCACCGAAATCGTGTGGCCTGAAGTTCGTCCGCCGTAGTTCGCCACGAACGCTGTTTTTCCATCGTCCGAAACGGCAATCTCGTGCGGCCCTTCCCCTGTAGGTATGCGCGCGACCGTTTTCGCAGTTGCAGGATCTATGATCGAAAGCATGGCATCCTCTTTATCGAGGACCAGCAGCGCCGGCGACGTCGTCTGCGCCTGTCCCGTCGCCGGATTCCCCACGAGAACGAGGACAAGTAACAAGCTCGCCGGCCTTACTTTTCTCAACGTGTGTTTTCTCATTGCGCCGTCTCGCCTCCTCTGAGAGAACAATCCGACTACTTTACTCCGACGAACGCTTATGTGTTTCTGAGTTTTCGAGCGGGATGACTAGAGGAGTGTAGCCACTGGTCGAAACGGCCCAGTTCACGTCAGTGCTAACAACTATCACTCCAGGGAGTTCTCGACTGAGATAGATTCCAGAGATCGGCTTTAGCTTCGGGAGCGCATATTGCGCCTCCTCTTTCCCATCCGCTGAAAAACGATACAGAGCACGCCAAGTGATGCCCCAGAGAGAGCCGTCTTCAACCGGAGCGAGCCCATAAAACGCTTCCGTCATTTTCATTTTCCCGCCGATACCTCCCGTGGTCGGCTCCTCTGCTATTGGGGTTACGCGCTCGCCACACACCCTTAGAATTCGCCCTTCTGAGGTGAACATGTGGACAAGGCCAACAGCAACAAAAATGCAGTCCGCATTCTTCGGATCAGCAACCACCCCGGTCACGGGGTCGCAGTCGCTATTTAAGGGACCATTGCACAGCTCCTTAGTGTCCCGACGTTCGACGTTCGTGATCGCACCGGTTTCAACATTCACTCGTTGGAGCCCGCCTCCCCATTCGCCATGGTTGAAACCCAAGTATATGTCTTTGCCGTTTCTCGCCGGTGCCACGCTAATCTGAACGCCCCCGCGAAGCTCACCCTTTAGGGTGATCACACGCCAGTCGTGTTGATCCCCTGACAGAATGCGAAGCGCTTTATGAGACAGCACCCCAGGATTGCCTGCGTCATCGAAGAGAGCGAGAGGGTCGTCTTTGCCAGACAGGGAAAAAGAAGCCAAATCCTGGAATGTTCCTTTCCTCCAGGCTGAAACGACCAGATGGCGAACATCTTGGGTGGTCTGTCGTAGCACCAACAGCTCATGGCCAGATTTCTCAATATCTACGACACCGCGTTCGAAGTGGACAGTCCTTGAATCGTCGGAAAGACCCAGTGAAATCAGTCCTCCTTGTCCCCCCTTTCGTGAAACGTCTGTGCCGCGGAGCCATAGCCTGTCCTCAAAAACAACACCTTTGGCAATTCGATGACCGAGCAAAGGATCACCGTTGTCTCCTTGTTTAGGAGCCGCTTGAGGCGCGCCTTCAAGCACCTGAGCGAACAGAAACCAGAATAGAGCTACCATGCGAAAAACCATAACCCAGCTCTCCCGACCAACTGACATACTTACACAACAAGGAAAGGATTCAGGTAGGCACCTCCCGAATCTGTGTTGCTAGTATGCTCTATTCCGCTCTGCGGAGTCGGGGGCTACAAACCTTTGGCCGCCCGGAATGCGCGCACGATCGCCGCCGCATCCTGATGCTGCGCATCCACTGCGTAGTTGAGCTTCCGAATGTCGCTTGCCGAAAGCTTGCCGCCCAGGTCTGCCATCGCCGCGCGCAGTTGCGGAAACCGTTCGAGCGTGGACTCGCGAACAATGGGCACCGCGTCATATGGCGGGAAATAATGCTGATCGTCCCCAAGGGCCACTAACCCCAGCGCGTCAATCAATCCGTCCGTCGAATTCCCCGCCACCACGTCCACTTGATGGTCCACCAGCGCCCGATAAATCAAGCCAAGGTCCATGAGCTTGGGCGCTTCCGCAAATTGCAAATGGTAACGCTTTGTGAGACCGTGAAAACCATCCGGGCGTTCGAGGAACTCATAGCCCACGCCCACACGCCACTTAGGTGCAACCGAAGCCAAATCGGAGAGCGTGCGAAGATGCATCTTTTGAGCGTCGTCACCGCGAATCACCATCGCAAAAGTATTCTCGAAACCCAACGGCTCCGTCACTTCAAGGCGAAATCTCTCCCCATACTCTTTCTTGACCCGGTTGTAGACGTCGGCAGCCGTGCCTTCCGGCTTCTCATTCAAGACCGCTGTCAGTGCCGTGCCCGTATATTCCACGTAGATATCAAGATCGCCGGACAGCAGCGCCTTGTGCACCAGCAAAGTTCCGCCAAGGTTCGTTTTGCGAACGACAGGGATTCCGGTTTTCGCCTCAATGTGCTGCGCCACAAGTTCGGCCAGCACCACTTGCTCGGTGAAAAATTTCGAGCCAATGGTGATTTTCGACTGCGCCTGCTTTTTGCAGCCGGAAGCAAATGGAAGCACGCCAGCGCAGCAAATCCAGCAAAGAACCAACCGCTGAAAACGCCCCATCTTCACACGACCCTCAATCGCCGTTCGAGCAGGCCGAGAAGAAAGTCCGCAATCAAGGCAAGCAGCGCCGCCGGAATTGCTC
The DNA here is from genome assembly GCA_035280045.1 of Candidatus Acidiferrum sp. GTDB lineage: Bacteria > Acidobacteriota > Terriglobia > Acidiferrales > UBA7541 > Acidiferrum. Next base: position 42,550 of record DATEGP010000068.1, on the reverse strand, counting down.
CAGCAAGAATCAGCGAATCGCTGACCAGCGCCACACCGCGAAAAATAAACGTCCCCAGTCCCCCCGCCCCAATGGCCGCCGCAATCGTTGCGATGCCAATCGTGATGATCGTGGCCGTGCGGATCCCCGCAAGAATAACCGACAGCGCCAGCGGAAAGCGCACCCGAAACAGGATTTGCGCCGAAGTCATGCCCATCGCTTCCGCAGCTTCCAAAACCGCGGAATCAACGCCTGAAAGCCCAACGTACGTGTTTCGGAGAATCGGCAGAAGTGCATAGAGCACCAGCGCCACAATGGCCGTCCGCTTTCCAATTCCTCCAATAAATGGAATTGGGATCAGGAAACCAAAGAGCGCAAGGCTAGGGATGGTCTGAAAAATGTTAGCGATTCCAATCGAAATCGCTCGCAACGCTGGCCGCTGTAGAATAAACATCCCCAGCGGAACAGCAATAAACATGGCAATCACCATGGAAATTAGCGCGAGCTCAACGTGATCCAATGTGGCGCTCAAGATTTCAGCGCGATGCTCCATGAAAAAAGACCAGGCGCTCATGCCGGCACTCCCGGGCCGGTTTCCACCGAAGCGGCGAACGCACGCACTTCCGGATGCCCCAGCCCCAAGAATTCCTGTGGAGGCGCCGCCGCCACAATCCTCCCCGCCTGCAGAAGCACAATCCGTGACGCTAGCAGCAGCGCTTCCCGCAAATCGTGTGTAACAAAAACGATCGTCTTTCCCAGCCGCTGTGCGAGCGCCCTGAATTCCCGCTGCAGCTCCGCCCGCGTCACCGGATCCAGCGCTCCAAATGGCTCGTCCATCAGCAAGATCGGCGGGTCTGCGGCCAATGCCCGAGCCACGCCCACGCGCTGCCGCTGGCCACCCGAAAGTTCACGCGGCCGCCGTCCCGCAAACTCGCCAGGCTCAAGTCCTACAAGCTTTAACAACTCTGCCACCCGGGCTTCCGTCCGCCCGCGCTCCCATTTTTCCAACGAAGGAACTAGCGCCACGTTCTCCGCGACTGTAAAATGAGGAAACAAACCCGCATCTTGTATAACGTATCCGATTCCTCGCCTGAGCCGAATTGTGTCCCACTCCACCGTAGCCCGCCCTTGCACTAGGACCTGCCCCTGGATCGGCAGTAACATGGCGTTAATCAGCCGCAGCAGAGTCGTCTTTCCGCTCCCGCTCCTTCCAAGTAGAACCACTGTTTCCCCCATTGGAACACTGAGCGAGACCCCGGAGATGACTTCGCGTCCGGGAATATCGTTTATGTGGAACGACACATTCCGAAATTCAATTAAATTTCCCGTGAAATTGTTGATCTTCGCATTCATTTCGGTTGACAGCCCCAAATCCCGGCGGGAACATAGTAATGTACTTCGCCTCCCGACGCCGATTTTTGGCGCATCCTTCTCTGGGGCTAGGCATCAAAAGAAGGGGTGAACGCCATGGGAGCACTCGCCGCTACTGCTGTCCGCATCCGTCACGACCTCCATACCCGTTTGCTTAAAGCTCGTGCACGCACCGATGAACTCTTCCAACTGGTCCGAGACGAAGCTCTCTACGACAGGCCCATCGCCGAACGCCACCGGATCATTTTCTATGTCGGCCACGTCGAAGCCTTTGATTGGAACCTCCTTTCGCAGCGCGCTTTCGGCTTGCGTTCTTTCCATCGCACCTTCGATCAACTTTTTGCGTTCGGCATCGACCCCGTTGGCGGCGGCTTGCCAACCGACTCACCGGAAGATTGGCCCACGCGGCAGGAAATCCAGCGTTACAACAAACGCTTGCGCGAAGAACTCGACCACGTCATCGAAGACACGCTTGAGCACCCGGAAGAGGGCCATCCGCAATTGATGCAAATGCTCCATGTCGCAGTCGAACACCGCCTGATGCACGCCGAAACACTCGCTTACATGCTGCACCGCCTGCCAGCCCACAAAAAGATTTCCCCTCCTCAGAAAGTCGCGTGGAAGGCCTCGCGCGTAAAATCCGGCCTCGTCGAAATTACCGCGGGACGAGCCACGCTTGGCATTCACGACTCGCACGATCAGCAATTCGGCTGGGACAATGAGTTCGCCGCTCACGAAGTTTCCGTTCCGCAGTTCGCCATCGAGAGCCACAACGTCACCAACCACGATTTCTTGCGATTCATGCAGGCCGGCGGTTACCAAAACCGCTCGCTCTGGAGCCTCGAGGGCTGGGCGTGGAAAACCAAAGAGAATATTCAGCATCCGATGTTCTGGAGGGCGGAAGGCAATCTCTGGCTCTACCGCAGCATGTTCGGCGAAATCCGCCTTCCCCAGGAATGGCCCGTGTACGTGAGTCACGCAGAAGCCGCCGCTTATGCCAACTGGCTCGGGCGCAAGCTCCCGACTGAAGCGCAATTCCATCGCGCCGCTTATGGCGCGCCGAAGGGCCCCGAGGGAAATGACGAGCGCCCTTATCCTTGGGGCAATGAGCCGCCCACCGAGCGCCACGGCAATTTTGATTTTAGTTCCTGGGATCCATCTCCTGTGGGCTCGCATCCTGCCGGCGCCAGCGCTTTTGGAGTTTACGATCTCGTCGGCAACGGCTGGGAATGGACCCGCACGGAGTTCGCACCCTTTCCGGGATTCACCCCGATGCCCTTTTATCCGGGATATTCCGCAGATTTCTTCGACGGCAAGCACTATGTCGCGAAAGGCGCTTCACCCCGCACCGCCGCGTGCATGCTCCGCCGTTCATTCCGCAACTGGTTTCAACCGCATTACCCGTACGTTTACGCAACGCTCCGTTGCGTCGAGGACTAAGCACCCCCGGCACAGATCCAGCCCGGGAAAGAGAACCCATGGAGATGCCTGTCTCAACGCAGCAGCACGTGTCGGAATTCGCGGCTGACGTGCGCGAAAGCCTCACCAAGCCCGGCCAGCGCGAGCTTCCCTCGAAATACTTGTACGATGAAGTCGGGTCCGCATTGTTTGAGGCCATCTCCGTGCTTCCCGAGTACGGGCTGACTCGCGCGGACGCGCGTTTGCTAAAAGAACATTCCACAGAGATTGTGTCGCGCATCCCCTCGCCCGTGCGCGTGGCAGAACTCGGCAGCGGCTCGGGGAAAAAGACCCGCTGGATTCTCGAAGCTCTGGCTCGCCGCCAGAAGACTTATTACTACCCTATCGAGATCTCCCCTCATGCGCTGGCCGCCTGCGAAAAAGAGTTGGGCCAAATTGATTTGGTCAGCGTGCTGGGCCACGAACAGCCATATCTGGAGGGCCTGCGCTCGGTCACGGCGGGCCGAGAGAAACGCGACCACATTCTCGTCCTGTTCCTCGGCAGCACTATCGGCAACTTCGACCGCGAGGCCGGCGACGCATTTTTGCGCGAAGTGCGCTCCACCCTCCGCACCGGCGATGCCTTGCTGCTCGGCACTGATCTGGAAAAAGAGGTCGAGCTGCAACTCCTCGCGTACGACGATCCCGCCGGCGTCACCGCGGCCTTCAATTTGAATTTGCTCGCGCGCATCAACCGCGAACTCGGCGCGGATTTTGATTTAAGCAACTTTCGCCACGAAGCGCGTTGGAACTACGCCGACCACCGCATCGAGATGCACCTGCGTTCCACCTGCCGCCAGAGCGTGCGCATTCCCGCTGCAAACTTGTGCGTCGTCCTCAACGAAGACGAAACCATCTGGACCGAAAGTTCCCACAAATACCGAGCCGAAGAAGTCCCCGCAATGGCCCAGCGCACCGGCTTCCGCTGCGACGCCCAGTGGCTCGACTCCGAATGGCCTTTCGCCCAAAACCTCTTGATCGCCGAGTGACCCTGCATAGCTCTGGTCAGGATCTGAGGCTTCGTCTTAATAAGCGATTGGCGTCATAATGGGCCGAAGTCGCCCCTTAGCCGCAAAATGAAGTATTATCCGTCATGCACTGATTTTCTCAATTATGGCAGATACTATTCCAATAAAGATTCCCTACTCCTTCGTTGAGTATAAAGGAGTGTTTGAGGAACCAATATTTGCTGCCTTCGTGAAGAAGGACTGGGCAGTAACTCGGGCACTCTATCTTGCCCTTCAAAAGTGGGGGTTAACATTAGAGCAGATAGTTCTCAAGCAGCAGACAACAAATGTGTCCGAGATTCAGATTTCATTCAACCTACCTCGTATAGGTATGTCTGTACACCTGTCGCTAGGAAATCTGGGTATTTTTCTAAATAACCCGGATTGGAATAGGGCGGGGGAGCTTGTGGAAGCGACGACTGCCGCGGTTGAAGCCGCCAAGGCAGGGGCAGAAGCCAAAATTCAGTCCCAGCAGCTGTCCCTTGGGATGCATCTAACACTGAAGGGAAAGACACGCAAGGAAGTAAGTTCACGATTTGTGGCGGTAAGTGAAAAGTCTGCTGAATTCCTAGGAAAGATCACTGGATCCGGGTTCTCGGTGTATGGCGACAACTGCGCTCTAGTTGTGGACACATCTAATCTGTATACTGAAGCTCTTTTTGTAAGGATTATGAGGACTCATGGTGGAACTGCAACGCTCGCGGAGATGACGCAAGTACTCGAGAAAGACGAAAAGCAAACATTTGCCCTCCTCGGAGTTCACGAAGATGCCTAACGTCCAGACATTCCACGACCTCAACCAAGAGGCTCCGTCTGGCCTCTTTACTAGCCTTGTTCAGGCCTGGGGATTGGGTTTATTAGGCAACATGGAGCTCCAGCAGATTCCAGCCGCGGTGCCGTCCCACAATGAAACGGTCGCTCAGGCACACCTACCATTCGACTCTCCTCCTGAGTCGACTTCGCCAAGGACCCGCCTTAGGACTTTGAAAGCAATCCGGTTCAACCCGACAAATAAGCAGGATCGCGTTCGCCGGTCATTGCGGGCATTAAGTCAGCCGCTGCAAATAGACCTCTTGCCCACACAATGGGCATTGGTTGCCGAATTATCGGAGGAAGACGAAGAATAAGAATGCCGGTTGCGGCCTTACAAACGATCCCAAAAGGGGCGGACGTCTTTATTGACTCCAACATATTCATTTACGCCCTTAATGGCCAGTCGGGGCAATGCCGGACTCTCCTTGAAAAGATCTCCAGAGAAGAAATCACTGGCATTACCTCTTACCACGTCGTAGGTGAAGTCACGCACCAACTGATGGTAGCGGAACTGATTGCGGCAGGTGGGCCCGGAGCGGCCAAGCCGCGCAAGTATCTCGAGGAACATCCACAGGTCGTACAGCGATTGACGCAATATTGGGTGGGAACCGAGAGTGTCCTCGCTATGAACCTCTTGTTTCTAACCGTCGATGAAGGGATCATCAAAGGTGCGCATCCGATACGGCAACAAAGCGGATTGCTCAACAACGATTCTCTAGTCGCTGCTTGCATGAAATATCTGGGTTTGACTTTCATTGCTTCGAACGACAAGTGTTTCGATGCAGTTACGGGATTTTCGGTTTTCAAGCCCACCGACTTGTAAAATAACGGGCATACTCCACCTTCTAAATTCCTTTCCAGCGACTTCCGACTAGAAGTAAGAACAGTCCTCAGTTTGACTGACTCGGTTAGGATAACCTCGGACCTCAACTGATTGCGGCTGCGCTTGCTTCGAGTGTCACGCCGTTCAGTCTTTCCAGTCGCCATTCAACCCTCATTTTCAGCCGTTCCCTACATAGTACTTGACGACTTGATACCCTCCATGCTACCGTTCCGCGTGTTTGCCAGTTCACAAAACCGCCTGGGCCTTTCTACTCCTTCGGAGCCTGTCTGCCTGATGTTCTTCCCTTCAACACTGCCTCGATGCTTCTTTTGCAACGAGTTGCTAAGTCATCTACGGCCTCTTTATTTTCAATCACTTACAACAGTCAAATTTAGTAAGCCCCTTGTTTTGACAACGATACGAATTGTCGGGGATGGGCATATCCCTTCTGCCTCGAATTGCTCACCTACAAAATTCCGTATATTCTTCCAAGTTCCGTATAGCGTAAATCCTTTGTTTGCCACTCTTACGAAAACTGCCGGGGTGTACCCATTTTCTTCCCGATTTGGAACAGAGATGCGCTCAGAACGATTCGAGGCGCCAGACGAGGCGGGTGGACCACACTTTTTGCGTGGTGAGCGGCGGGCGCCACACGGCGAGGATCTGCGAGCCTTGGTAGACACGCTCGAAACCTTCTTCGGACTCGGAAACAGTCTCAATCGGCGCGACCCAAAACCCTTCCGACAGGGGCGCGTGCAAGGCAACGCGAACATGTTGCCAGCCGTCCTCTATGCGCAGGATGGGCGCAGGCAGGGTGCCGCTGAAACGAAGATTCGCGGGGCCACCGGGAGTCTCGAAGAAACGGTCCGGTTCGGTGGGCGCAAGAAAATTGATGATGGATTCGATCCCCACGGCCACCGGCTTTTCTAGAAGCTCCTTGAGCTTAAGCTGGATTTCGCAGGCCACTCCAAAACCGTTTGCAGTCGAATTGAAAGAAAAGTTCTTGAAGAGAAGGAGCCGCGGTGCCGTGGCCTTGGTTTTTTCGTAAACCATAAGCGAATCCGCGCAGAAAAGCTCGGCGTTCGTGGCGGCGGAATTCTTGATCGTGTAAGCGCTGCCCGCAAAGGCCGCGTCCTCGCGCAGCTCCAGCGTTTCGTAGTCCGTCTGCGTTCTCGACGGATCGAAAATCAGGATTCGGAAGGCGTGGCGCGGCCAGCGATCATATCGCAGAAAACGATCGAGGCCGGGTTCTTTGACGCGCGTTTGCTCGTGAATGGAAACAGCTGTGCCGGCCGGGGAAGCTCCGGCGGCGGCTTCGCGCAAACGCGTGTGATAAGCCTCCGGGCGCCGAAACATGGAGTTCACGAGCGCGGCGGCTGCGGTGCGAAAATCGAGCGCGGCGATGGTGCCGCCGTCGCTGGGTTTCAGGAGCGCCTGAAATTCCGGCGCGGTAAACAGCAACTCGTTTGCGCCGTCGGCGTCGTAGTCAAGCAGCTCCACGCGCGGAGCTGAGGCTCCGGGTGTCAGGCGGTCGGCAATCGTTTCCGCGCGAATCAGATTGCGCGCCGGCTCAGTTCGGAGATGCGGCGCATAAATGCCGCCAAAAATGCCGTGCCAGTAAGCGTCGTTGCATTGCGCGCGGAGAAGCAAATCGCGTGCTTCCGAAAGGTCCGCTGCCTGTTTTTCGCGTTCGTCGCAAGCGGGAGCCGCCGCGGCAGCCGCGACGCGTGCAGAAACGTGAAGCATTTTCTTGTGGAGCAGGTTGGATTCGGGATACTTGCGAAAAAAACCGCGCCAGGAGGCGCCGCGCAGAAACGCGAGCACTTCCGGGCGCGAACTGAATTCCTGAAGCACGGCGTGGTAGCGCTGGCGCACGCGCGTCGGAAAAACCCATTCCATCATTTCCGTGTAGGAAGCGGTGGGAAGATCGGCGCGGCCCAAGGGAGAATGCGAAGCCAGGTATTCACCGGGAGTACACACGCCAAGCCAATCGGAATTTTTTTCAAGCTCGGCAAAGAAGTCAGAGAGCCAGCCGTCTTCGTAGCAGAGTTTGTGCGTGCCGGGCCAGACGCCGAATTTCTCCATGTCGTCGCCCATGGCCGCCACGCCGCCAGGATGTAGATTGGCCGCCTCGCGCAAAAATGTGATGACCTCTTCGACTTTGCCGAACGGGACGATGTAGCGCAGCTTTTTCTGGCCGGGATAGAGCCACACACTTTTGCCGCAGTCTTCAGCGATGTAGGCGCCGAAGAGTTCCTCAGGCTCAAAACCGGCGGCGAGAAAGTGCATGTCGTCCACAAGCGTGTAACCAACGTTAGCGTTGGCAAGTGCCGTGGGAAGCTGCGGCTCCCATACGCGCTCGGCAAGCCACGCGCCGGAGGGCCGCTGCCCAAAATGTTGTTCCAAATAGGTGGCCAAGCGAGTGATTTGCTCGCACTGATCTTCTGGTGGGATGGAGACCAGAATCGGCTCGTAAAACCCACCGCCGACAAGTTCTACTTGGCCGCTTTGAACCAGATTTTTCAGGCGAGAAAAATATTCGGGCCGATTCTTTTCTATCCAGGCGAGCAGTGGCCCGGAATAGTGGAGTCCCAGGTGAATTTGCGGATGTTTTTCCAGTAGCTGCAAAAATGGGTTATAGGAATCGTCGTAGGCTTTTTCTAAGACATGTTCGAAGTTACCGCAAGGCTGGTGAGCGTGAATGAGAAGAGCAAGATGGAAGGTCTGCGGCATGGGGACAGGTTTTCTTTCTCTTTCTTGTCCCCACCATGATAGCAAGCCGCGCGCCTTTATGAATTCAATCCATCAATGGAGTACAACAGATACGCAACTCAGTGCAAGAAAGGCGGGTGACAACGGTCACAACGTCAAGGGGCGGTGTGCTTGAGAACCCAGTCGGAAATGTAGGTGAGCGCTTCCGGAGCAAAGGTCTCCTGGATGCCGCCGTATTCGGTGGGCGAGCCGGTGGGGGCGTGCTGAAAGAGATGGTTCAGGCCGGCGAATTCGTGGGTTTGAAAATCCTTGTTGCCGCCTTCCCGAAGTGCTTTCTCGATTTGCTCGAGGTTTTCTTTCGAGGCGATTTGCAAATCCTTGTCGCCGTTCAGGGCCAGCAGGGGACACTGCGTTTTCTTCAGTGCCGGAACGGGATCGTAGTCCAGGAAAAAGCGAAACCACGGCGACGTCATCATACGCGCCTGGGGCTTGATCGCTGTCGGAGGCAACGTGGTGCTCATGCCGGTGGAGTCGACGAGATCCGTTAGTTTGGTTTCCAGGACTTCGGGATCTTTTTCTTTGCGCGCCAAGGCGTAGGATTGCAAACTGAAGTCCTGCGCCCTGGCGATGTGATCGTCGTCGAAGCCAGCCACCTTCAGAATCATCTCCGACTGCAGCAGCATGACTTGTTCGCCTTTCAATCCCGGAGCCGCGAGCAAGACCATCCAAGCTACCTCGGAAGAACGCGAGGCAATCATGGGAGCAATAAGCCCGCCCTCGCTATGACCGATGAGGCCGATTTTCCTGGGGTTGATTTCCTTGCGGGACTTCAAGTAGTCGAGCGCGGCGGTCGCGTCGCTGGCGAAGTCTTCGGTGGTCGCTTGCTCGTAATTGCCCGTGGATTTGCCGATGCCGCGCTTGTCGTAGCGAAGAACGGCAATGCCTTTGCGCGTGAGATCGTCGGCAAGCACAAGAAAAGAACGATGCCCGGCTACATTTTCATCGCGATCCTGCGGTCCTGAGCCGGCGATGAGAATCGCTGCGGGAAACGGACCCGCGCCGGAGGGAAGCGTCAGCGTGCCGGCGAGCGAAATTTGCGCCTTCGCATTCGCAAAAGTGACTTCTTCTTCGCGGTAGGGATAAGGCTTTTTAGGATTTTGCGGGCGCACCAGCTCGAGCAATTCATCCGAGCGCTGAAAATTCAGATTGCGGGTGATGCCGCCCTGGGTCCAAGTTCCCGTGATGACGGATTTTGCCGCGTTTAAGGTTCCTTCGTAAACGCCCTGCACGACAGGAATTTCGAAATGAAAGAGGTTTATTTTCTGGCTGACTTTGACGGCCGGGAGGCCGCTGATGGCTTGATCGGGGCTGTCCAGGGCCGCAACAAGATGCTTCTCATCATCGTGGCTAACGTGGAGTTGAAAACGCAAGCGAAGGCCATTGGCTTCCAGGGCCGCTTGCCACATGCCTTCCACGCTGGCGATGGCGTCGCCGGGCTTCTTCGCTCCGGCGCCTGCGGCCTGCCGATGAAAGTCAAGAGGAAGTGCGACATTACTCTGCGACCAGGTGCCTTGAATTCCAGCGTGGTCCGCTGAGAATTTTCCTTCGTATTGAGCACCGACGGAAGAAACACTGAAGCGGACGTCAGAATCGTTTTGCGTGAAAGCCGTAACCTCGATTCCATAAACGCCCTGATCGAGGCTGTCGATGGTCGCTTTGAAAGCGCCGTCTGGCGATTTGGAAACATGAAGAACGAGATGAAGAACCGCGTCGCCAGCCTGGAGGGAACCAGCCCAGTTACCTTCGAGTGTGGCCGGACTATGCCGGGTTTGCGACTTGTTATTCGCGGGAGCCTGAGCGTTGGCTGCTGAAAGAAAAATCACGGAGAAAAACAGACATCCAAGCGCTACCGAAATGCAACTACGAAGGTCCTTCAAACAAAGCCTCCCCAGGGGCGGATTCCGTAATAGATGATTTTACGAGGGAAAAAGTTGGCGCGAGCGATCTTGAACACAAGAAAAAGGCGGCACGCTAAAACGTGCCGCCAGGATTCCTCGGCCAAAGACCGCGTTTACGACCAGGCCTACTTTCCCCGCTTGGCGTACCATTCGGCGTTGACGGGCGTGAAACTGGCCCACTTTTCCGGCAAGTCTTCCAGAGCAAAAATGGCGGTCACCGGGCAAACCGGCACGCAGGCGCCGCAATCGATGCATTCCGTCGGATGGATGTATAGCTGCGTTTCCGCGGCGAACTCCGCCTCATCCTTGCGCGGGTGGATGCAGTCCACCGGGCAGACGTCCACGCAGGCGGTGTCTTTTGTGCCGACGCAAGGCTCGGCGATCACGTAAGCCATTTCGAGTTCTCCTTTTCAAACTTCGGGCCGGGGGCTTCTGTGAGAATCGGCACGACCGGCGAAAAAGTTCTTATATCATGAGCCCGCTTGGAGCGACAAGCGTCTAAGGGTGATTGTACGCGGGGGGAATGAGTTTCTCAACCCGGAGGGCAATGGATAGAATGAGAGTAAGAGGAACGAACATGAGATTGCGAAACGGGCTGGCGCTGCTGTGCTTCCTTGCTGGGGCGAGTGCGTTAGCTGCACCACAAACGCAAAAAAAGATCACACCGCACGATCCCGAACTGATAGACGGACAGGGGTACCTGAAATTGGTGCAGCAGTATCACGGAAAACCGCTGTTGGTGAACTTCTGGGCGACGTGGTGCGAGCCTTGCCGCGACGAATATCCGATGTTGAATGAGTTGGCAAGACAATACGCGCCCCAGGGATTGAAAGTCGTGGGCGTGAACATGGACCAGGACGGGGATTTGATCCTGATGCGGCGTTTTATTGCGCGCTACAAGCCGGTTTTTCCCAACTACCGGAGGAAACAGACGGAGCCCGAAGAACCTTTTCGCCTGACGGTGCTGCCGGGATGGACTGGGACCCTGCCCATTTCCATTTTTTATGGGAAAGACGGACGACCAGTGGCGAATTTTGTTGGCGAGAAGAATCGTGACGCCTACGAAGGAGCGATTCGCTCGCTGCTCGGCTCCGGAGAGAATTAACGGTCAGCCAAAAACGGCAACGACTCGAAGTAAGCGAGTGTTTTCTCAACACAGAGATCACCGAGTTCACGAGAAGACGAGTCTGTCACGGTTCTCGCCAACATGATGGGACTGTGAGTCGCAGGACGTTTTGCAATTCTTGCGGAGGCAAACTTGGCGCTCAATACCAAGGGCAATCGCATTACATATTTTGGGCACAGCGCGTTTTCATTGACGACGCCGTCAGGACAAGTGGCGCTGATCGATCCCTGGGTGATGACGAACCCGTGGTGTCCTGAAGAGCTGAAAAATGTAAAGCGGCTGGACGCGGTTTTTCTAACGCACGCGCACACGGACCACATGGGCGACCTGCTGGCGCTGGCTAAGCAGCACCGGCCAAAGATTGCCGCGATGTTCGAGACATGCCTGTGGATTGAAAGCAAAGGATTCGAGCAAGAAACCTGCCCGATGGGAAAAGGCGGCTCGCAAAAGATAGGCGACTTTGAAATTACGATGACGCACGCATTCCATTCGAATTCGATAGAAGAAAACGGCGTCCGCCACTATGCCGGAGAACCTGCAGGCTATGTCATCCGCATGCCGGGGAAGTTCACGGTGTACCACGCGGGAGACACGGCGGTTTTTGGCGACATGAAGCTGATTGGGGAACTCTACAAGCCGGATTTGGCGATGTTACCTATCGGCGACCGCTTCACCATGGGTCCGAAGGAAGCTGCGTATGCCATCAAACTGCTGGGCGTGAAGCACGTCATCCCCATGCATTACGCCACGTTTGCCTTCTTGACGGGAACCGTGGAAGCGCTGTTAGAGGAAACGAAGAAGATTAAACGATTGAAGGTTTACGCGCTCAAACCGGGAGGCCAACTATGATTCGCAGCGAAAATTTGCGCAGCGGCTACATCCAGGACGACGTCGAGGAGTATTTGTACAATTTGCTGCCCGCGCGCGACCAAGTCGTGAAAGAAATGGAAGATTATGCTGTGGAGCACGACGTTCCCATCATTGGCCCGGCAGTTGCACGGTTGCTGACCATGCTGGTGCAAGCTTCCCGGGCGAAACGTATTTTCGAGATGGGTTCCGCGATCGGGTACTCGACGGTCTGGCTGGCGCGAGCAGCGGGAACCCAAGGCAAGGTTTTTTACACAGATGGAGATCGGGAGAAAGCGAAGCGGGCAGAGGTGTACTTCCGCATGGTGGGCGTAGCGAAGCGCGTGCAAGTACAAGTGGGCGATGCGCTGGCGCTGGTCAAAAAGACTCCCGGCAAGTTTGACATGGTCTTTATTGATGTGGAGAAGCAGCAATACCCTGCTGCGCTGGTGGCGGCACTACCAAAATTGAAAAAAGGCGGACTGCTCGTCGCGGACAATACGCTTTGGTCGGGCAAAGCAGCGCGGCCCGCGGCTCCTGAGGACAAGGACACGAAAGGCATACAGGAATTCAATCGCGTGGTGTACGCGTCGAAAGAGCTTTATCCCGTGCTCATTCCGCTGCGCGACGGGGTGACCGTCTGCGTAAAGCAATAGCTCGCATCCATGGTTGGCTACGAACGGAAGAAATTGCGCAGAATGAAGCCGACGTTGGCGGGGCGTTCGGCCAGGCGGCGCATGAAATAGGGGAACCAGTCGTTACCAAACGGGATGTAAATGCGCACGCGGTAGCCGTCTTTCACCAGGCGGCGTTGCAGGTCGGTGCGCACGCCGTAGAGCATCTGGAATTCGAAGTCGTCCTTGGAGATTCCTTTCGAAGCCGCGTAGCGAATCGTGGACGCAATCATGAGCGGATCATGCGTAGCAATGGCGTGGTAAAAACCGCTGGGAAGCAGCATCTGCATCAGGCGGACATAATTGGCGTCAACGTCGGGCTTCCGGGGAAACGCGACATCCTCCGGTTCCTTGTAAGCGCCCTTGCATAAGCGGATGCGGCAGCCGACCGCCAATAGATCGCGCACGTCTTTCTCGCTGCGGTAAAGATAGGACTGAATCACCGTGCCGACCGAAGGATTGCGCGAGCGAACGAACTTGACGAGGTCAATGGTGCGCTGCGTGTAGGCGGAGCCTTCCATGTCAACGCGAAGAAAATTGTCGAAACCGGCGGCGCGCTCGACGATGGAGTGCACCAGCCCAGTGCAAAATTCCGTGTTGATGTCGAGTCCGAGCTGGGTGAGTTTGCAGGAGACGTTGGCCTGCAATTTTTCGCGAGCGATGGCCTCAAAAATCTCGAGATAGGAGTCGCGGGAGCGCTGCGCGTCGGAAATGCTGGCAACATTTTCGCCCAAATAATCGAGGCTGGCCATTAGGCCCGCGTCATTGCAGCGTCGGGCCGCCGCGGTTGCTTCCTCCAGAGTCTCTCCGGCAACGAAACGGCGCGCCATGCGGCGCGAGGTCCCATTGGATGTGACCCAAGCGCCGAATTTCTTGTTTGCGGAAAGCTTCAGAAGCGTGGACCGAAGCATGCAGGATAATTATCGCAGGGTAAGCGGCCCGACACTAGTGTTTGTGTTCTTCGAGAAACTTTTCCGCGTCAATCGCGGCCATGCATCCGGAACCTGCTGCGGTGACTGCCTGGCGATAACGATGATCCTGCACGTCGCCGGCGATAAACACACCGGGAATGGAAGTCAGGCTGCCGTGCTTGGCGATCAGGTAGCCGTTTGAGTCCATGTCTAGTTTGCCCTTAAAAACGGTGCTGTTAGGATCATGCCCTATGGCGACGAAAACGCCATCGAGAGCAACTTCGCGCGTTTCCTTGGATTCGGCATTACGCAAGCGCACGCCTTCCACGAGGCCCTTGGGAGCGAGAATCTCTTCGATGACGAACGGGGTAAGGAATTCGATTTTTTCGTTTTTCTTGGCGCGGTCGATCATGATTTTGGAGGCGCGAAACTCTTTACGGCGGTGAATCAAATAAACTTTACTGGCATAACGCGAAAGGAAGTTGGCCTCTTCCATCGCCGAGTCGCCGCCACCCACGACAGCGATGGGCTTGCCGCGGAAGAAGTAGCCATCGCACGTGGCGCACGTGGAAACCCCTCGGCCAATCAGTTCGCGCTCCCCTTTCAGGCCAAGCAGGCGTGCTGAGGCTCCGGCAGCGATAATTAACGCTTCTGTTTCGTAGGTGTGCTTTCCCGCGATGACTTTGAAGGGACGATTGCGAAGGTCAACTTCGGTTACCGCGCCTGCCTTGAATTCCGCGCCGAATTTCTGCGCCTGCTTGCGCATGTTCTCAATAAGCTCTGGCCCGAGGATCCCGTCTGGGAAACCTGGGAAATTCTCTACGTGCGTGGTGAGAGAAAGCTGGCCGCCGGGTTCGTGACCGTCAAGAACGAGCGGCTTCAGGTTCGCGCGCGCGGCGTAAATCGCGGCGGTGAGGCCGGCACAGCCACTGCCGATGATGACCACATTGTGCATTCTCGTTTTCTCCAACCATTAGATTCATCGCTGCGCCCGCCGGATACAGCGCACGTATTGTAGCATTCTCGGCAGCGCGTCTCGGAATCGGGCGGCAGCCAATTTGGAGAGACTTCTTTCTTGCGCTGTGATTGACCCCTTCAAATGCGGCTGCGTATAGTCCAGACAACGAGGTTGCCCGAGGAGAGCTACGATGGATCCACGCTACCCGATTGGAAATTTTGTGATGCCAACGCAAGTTACGCCCGCGAGGCGGGAACAAGCGATGGATGAAATTGCGTTATTGCCAAGGAAAATGAGGGCGGCCGTGAAGGACTTGGATCAAGCCCAGCTCGATACGCCTTATCGTGCAGGCGGCTGGACAGTGAGGCAAGTCGTGCATCACGTACCAGACAGCCACCTGAATGCATACGTGCGCCTGAAGCTGGCGCTGACCGAAGAAAAACCAACGATCAAACCTTACGACGAAGCTGCATGGTCAAAGTTGGCGGACTCGAAATCGACGCCGATCGAGGTGTCATTGTCGCTTCTGACGTCAGTCCACGATCGCTTCGATCGGATTTGGCGGTCTCTCAAGCTGGAGCAGTTTGCGCGACAGCTGATTCATCCGGAAAGCGGTGAGCGCACGGTCGATTGGATTCTCTTCCTTTATGAGTGGCATGGAAAACATCACACGGCACACATCACCGAACTGCGCAAACAAAAAGGCTGGTGAACGGGGAGTTGTAAGTCATAAGTTGTAAGTTATAAATCTTCTCGTCCAATCCAAACTTTTCTGGGCCTTTGTCTTGGCGCCCTGCCTGATTTCTGCTCTCGACCTCGAGGCGCGGGGTGGCGTGGCGCGGTCTGGCTCGTGTAGGATGATTCGGCACACGCAACAGACAAGGAGAGCGCATGGGCCGAGCGGCAGGGACGTACGCCATTTTTGAAACCTCGCAGGGAAACATTGTGGTGCAGCTGTATGAAAAGGAAGCCCCGAAGACAGTTGCCAACTTCCTGGGGCTGGCTGAAGGAACGAAGGAATTCACCAACGAAAAGACCGGACAGAAAGAAAAGCGGCCGTTCTACGACGGGCTGATTTTTCACCGCGTCATCCCGCAATTCATGATTCAGGGCGGGTGCCCGCACGGCAGCGGTATGGGCGGGCCGGGCTACAAGTTCGCCGACGAGTTTCACCCTTCGCTGAAGCACTCGAAGGCCGGATTCCTCTCGATGGCCAATTCTGGCCCCAACACGAACGGCAGCCAATTTTTCATAACCGTGGCGGCGACGCCGTGGCTCGATAACCGGCACACGATTTTTGGCGAAGTCGTGGAAGGCCAGGACGTAGCCAACAAAATCTCGAATGTGCCGCGCGATTCGGGCGACCGGCCTCGCACTCCTGTCACGATTCAGAAGCTGCGCATCGAACGCGTCTCCTGACTGGAATCGAAAGAGCCATGCTCACGCCGGACCGGCTCCAAGGGGTCATCATCGAGCTGATTTTCGTGCTACTCGGCGGACTGCTAGTCTGGCTGGGTCTCCGTGGTCCCGGGTACGGGAGAATCGTTGACCGGCACAGCGTGAGCTGGCTGATTATGGGCGCGGCGTTGATCCTTTGGGGACTTCGTGCGCTTTACAAGCCGGGCCAATGGTGGAAGCGCTGGGAAAACTGGACGCGCGGGCTTTCTCTGGTGGTTCTGGGAGTTCTCATGCTGGCGATAATCCGCGTTCCATTCTCGTGGGTTGAGCCGATGCTCATGGCGGCCGGAGCGGTTCTCGTGCTTCGAGGGATTGTGGGCTCAGCGCACATCTTCCGGCCCCGCTGACGAAATACCCTGCAACGGACCGCAGCTTTCTCTTCTGCAATCGGCGACTCCTGCGTTTTTTTTCTTTTCTTGGGTATAATCCGCGCCATTGACGGCCCTTCCAACAGCTTTCTGCGCAGGGCCGGCATTCGCCTCATTGACAAAGCAAAGGAGAAAGACCGTGCTGAAGGAATTCAAAGAATTTGCGATGCGCGGGAATGTGTTAGACATGGCGGTCGGCATCATCCTAGGAGCGGCATTCGGGAAAATCGTTACATCGTTTGTTGAAGACGTCATCATGCCGCCGATCGGCAAGCTGCTGGGGCACGTGGATTTTTCGAACCTTTTCCTCGTCCTCGGCGAGACCAACAAAGGCCTTAAGACGGTTGCGGACGCAAAGATTGCGGGAGTCGTTACCCTGAACTACGGTATGTTCCTGAACACGATCGTCAACTTCCTAATCATTGCGTTCGCCGTCTTTCTTCTGGTGCGGCAAGTCAATCGGTGGACCGCGAAGCCTGCGTCTTCTGCTGCGCCTACCACCAAGGAGTGCCCGCAATGCGCAATGACCATTCCCATCGCGGCAAAGCGCTGTGGCCATTGCACGTCGCAAGTCGGCTGATCAAACCCTTATTCAGATTTGACTACTCAGGCCTGACTAAGGGTGGTGGCGGTTCCGCAGCCAAGCGTCAGGAGGGCTGCTTGCGTTTATTCTGATTCGCATCGAGATGCGCGCGCAGGCGGCAGATCACGTCGTCTTCGTGGCCCTCTTCCATCTCCTTCTGGACCTCTTCCAGCGCGAAGTGAACCACGTCGTGGTGGTGCAGTTCCATGGGTGAGACCAAATCGCTGAAGCGCAGCCACAAGCGAT
Organism: Candidatus Acidiferrum sp.; assembly: GCA_035280045.1. Taxonomy (GTDB): domain Bacteria; phylum Acidobacteriota; class Terriglobia; order Acidiferrales; family UBA7541; genus Acidiferrum. Next base: position 25,259 of record DATEGP010000068.1, on the reverse strand, counting down.
GCAGGAGATTGATTTCGTTGGCGGTGAGGTTCGGAGCGTGGGGGCCAAGCACTTTGTAGAGCTTGTCCCCGTTGGGCATGTGAATTTCCAGGTTGAACTGCGGTTTCGGATCGCCCAACTTTTCCCACGCATCACCCACTTGCCGGGCCTGTTCCTCGGTGCTTTCCCTCGAAGAGTGACCAAACACAATGGTGCTGGACTGCAGCGAAGTCGCGGCGCGCAGAATGCCTTCCGCCAAATCGTTTGCGGCGACGACAGCCAAGCGGATGGACTTGCCACGCTTTTCAGCCATGCCCAGCGCCTGGGAAAAAAGCTGCTGCTCGATGCCGCCGAAAAGCTGTTCGGCTTCCAGTTCGTATTCACCGGAAGCCGAGCGGCGCAGTAATCGAACATGAAGGATGACGATATCGCGGCGGCCCGGTTTCACGCGATCCAGGACATTGCCCAGGTGATACAGCGAATGGATGTTGCTAACCGGCACCAGGATATTGCCGGGACGCGCTCCCACAGCCGCGGGCGTTAGCTCGCTCTCCATCTCCAGGTGGAATTGGTCCATCTCCACATGCTTCGCGGCGCCACGCGCGCGGTGTGTGACTCTCTCTGAAATCGTAAAGACGATGAAAAGGATTACAGAGAATGTAACGCCGGCGATCGTTGCGTCTTTTTTCGTGAACAGGTTCACGACCGCGATGCCGAGTAAGGTCAGGGTAATCAAACCCAGCCCCACCGGAACTTCCACCCCGAATAGCTTAAAATTCAACGGAACGCGGTATTCGCGGTCGCCGGGATGTGTGTAGCGCAACACCAGGACCGCCATTCCCTTCATGGCAAAACTCCAAATCACTCCGAAGGCGTACAGGTTGGCGAGGAACGTCACGTCACCGCGGCTGATGATGATGGTGATGATTTGCAGCGCCGCGATGATGTTGATGATGCGGTGCGACGTGCCGAAGCGGCGATGCGGCTGGCGGAACCAGTCGGCGAGAACTCCATCTTCTGAGACGCGGTTTAGAACACCGTTCGAACCGACGATCGCGGTGTTCACAGCGCCAGCCAGAATCAGCGTTCCAACCACAACGACAAATGCGTGAAAGACGAGCCGAATAAAGAACGGCCCTTCGAGGTTCATGGCTAGTCCGCCGATGAGATTTTCCAAATAATTCTGGCGAATGCCGTCGGGAATAATCATCACGGCAAAAAACGAGACCAGCGAAGTGAATACCAGGCTGTAGATGAAGATAACCAGGCCCGTTTTCTTCAGGTTGGGGAGCTTAGGACTTTCGATTTCGCGATACACCTGAGCGAGCGACTCTTCTCCGCTCATGGCCAGGACGGAATGCCCAAGACCGACAAAGACCGCAATCAGTGCCGCAAAGTGTGCGAAGTGCACGCCATAGAGCCAGCCCATGGCGTTTGGCTCAAGCTTCAGGTTTTTCGGATGAGGAAGCGGCGGGAGAGCTGGATGCCGAAGCCAAACGGTATAAAGGCACCAGCCAATGAGAATCACGACCATCACGGTCGTGAGCTGCATGATACGCATGGCCTTCTGGCTGGATTCGGGAACGCCCTTGATGTTGTACCACCAGAAGTAAAGGGTGACGAGAATGGCGAAGAAAGCGGCTCCGGCGCCAGGAGGAATGTGCAGAGGGATGTGAATGTAGTCAAAGGTTTCGTTGAAAAGGCCGACGATGTATTGGCCCGCAGACACGCCGCTGATCGGGCCCGTCAGGATGTAGTCGAACATCAGCGCAGAAACGCTGAACTTGGCCAGTGTGCCGCCCATCGCTTCCTTGACCACGCGGTACACGCCGCCACGCACGAACATGCTGCAGCTCTCGACATAAATCGCGCGAACGCAGTAGGAAAACAGCATGATGCCGAGGATGAACCACGGAGCCGCTTTGCCGATGTAGCCTTCCGCCTCGCCGCCGGCGTAATACGCGGAAGAGGCGAGGTCGTTGAGAACAATCGCAGCGGCTCGCCAGAAAGAGATGAAACTGAGCAGCGCCGTGGTGGCCACCAAGACGCGCGGAACTCCGTTGCCCCGGCTGCCCGCAGCAGCAGGGTTATTTGAAATGCTGCTCATGTGTGGGTTTAGCTACCTAGCAGAGTGAAATGCTCCCATTTTTCGAGTGTGATGTCCAGCCGCCGAATCCTGTATTAAATCGTTGCAAAGCTAATGGAACATGGGCTGCGCGTCAGTTCGTGTTTCCAAGAGGCAACCTTGCGAAAACCGCTCGAATCCTCGGGCGAAACAGGAAATAAAGAAGTGCACTTGAGAAGAGGAATCCTGTTCCGCCCCGCAGGAAATCTCCTCTGGCGGCGTTTACAAGGTTTGCTAGAACCTGCGTAGCGATAATGATAACCGTTAACACCCATCCCCAAAAGCGGTGAAAGAGCCAGCCCGTGCCAGCCACCGCCAGCGTTATTCCAAGCAATAGAAATGCAATGCCGCCCGTTTCCCCCAAGGGTGAGAGTTGATTGTACGCACCCGGGTTCAGGGCCCACGCACGATCCAGGAAGGTGCCGCGCCAGACGAGCGTCACCCCGGCAAGAGAAGCCATGGCAGCGCCAAAATACAAGAATACGCCCATGGCCTTGAATCCTCGAAATGGGCTTCTGTGGGCTGGCATATCGAGTAGTGAGTTTAAGCGACAGCAAGTACGGTAACTTACTTCTTGCGCAGCAAGTCTTCAATGTCGCCAATCTTCTCGCCCAGCAAATTGAGCTTTCGCGACAATCCTTGAATGTCGGACGCGGCGCGCCGGTTGACGTCGTAATCCAATTCACCGCGCAGGCGGTCTTTTGTGTCTGTGCGGTTTTGACTCATCATGATCACCGGCGCTTGAATCGCCGCGAGAAGAGAAAGAAACAGGTTGAGGAGGATGAAGGGATAAGGATCCCAAGCGGCCTTCTTCAGAAAAACGTTTACGGCCACGTAGGCGGTGGACAGAATTGCGAAAACAATGATGAACGTCCAGGAACCTCCAAATAGCGCCACGGTATCGGCAACGCGCTCGCCAAACGTGGCTTCCTTTTCAATGATCTCATTGGGATGCCGTCCGGCGCGGATGCGGACGAGTTTTTGCGAGGCGTGGAACTGTTTGCCGAGGACCGTAAGCATATCCATACCGGCATGAGGCTTGCGCTGGAGAAGCGTGGCAATATCGTCGCGCGAAACCTCGAGGCAAGCAGTCTCTTCGAGCGCGGTGGCATCCGTCTGATGCGGCGTCTTCTCTAGCATCGAGGCAAAGCCGAAGAATTCCCCGTGCCCCGGCTCGTCAACGACAACTTCCTGCTGATCTTCATCCACAGTCGTGACGCGCACGCGGCCGGAAATCATGACGTAGGCTTGTCCGGTGGTATCCCCCATTTTGTAAATCCGCTGCCGTGGCGCAAAACGCTTCAACTCCACTTGACTCGCCAGCACGGCTGCTTCGTCGTCGTCGAGAAGCGCGAAGAGAGGAACGTGCTTCAATTCGTTGCGATCACAAGCCATGGGTCGTCACCTCATTTAGAACAAGACTGAGCGAATGAGAATCCTAAGAGAGAATTCCACAAACGATTGGAGTGGTTCAACCAAGGATTCCCAACTGAAGGCCCGCGAAGCTAGCTTGCCGCCGTCCGGAATGCTTTGTCGCATTCGGCACAAGGGCAGATGCTGCGGAGATGATCGTAGGCGTAGATACCTGTCGAATGCCCGTCGGTAAATGTGATCTGAATGGCGTAATTCCCTACTTGCGTGGCGGCTTTGGCGCGGGGCTTGGGCTTGAACATGGGCAGCGCGGGAGAGGAGGCCATGCCCGGCGCGAGGGACTTGAAGGCTTCCTTTTTGCCGCGCTCGTCGTTGCAAGTCGCGCAGGGACATTCGTCGCGCAAGTACGCAAAATCGTAGTGGCTGGTGTGGCCGTCGGCCCAGGTAATGTCCACGCCCGCGCCACTCGAAACGTGAATCTTGACGCTGGTTGGCTTTTTGCGCGGATCTAACGGAGTGGGCATTCTTTTACGGTGGGCTCAGGCCTTGGTTTTTCCATCGCAGCAGTCGCCTGGAGGAATGGGGTTGCCGTGCGGACAGGTTTTTGGATGGCCGAGGAACGTGCAGATGCGCGCGTCGAGTTCCGGGCTGATGATGTGCTCGAAGCGGCAGGCTTGTGTGTGCGCTTCAGTTTCGTCGACGGAAAAAGTGTCTTTGAAGAGCCGCTCGGCCAGTCGATGACGGCGTACCACATCGCGAGCGCGCTGGCTGCCTGCTGGAGTTAGTTGCGCTTCTCCACTCTTCAGCGCGACCAAATGCAAATCCGCCATGCGCGAGAGGACGCGCGAGGCAGGCTCTTCGGGCACCGTGGAAAGTTTGCCGGAAGCTCCCGTGGCACGCAGGCGAGCGACCTCGGCAGGCTGCCCTTCCTCGCCGCAAACCCAAATCTGTTCGAGCAGGTGATCGAAGCGGATCTCATCATCGGCTGAAACGGGGGTGCAGCAATCGCCCGTGTCCGCCAGCGGACAATTGAGCGGATGGCCCGGTCCATGCACTGCGGAATCGAAATGCAGGTGGCCGTGCGCCAATTCGATGCGGCGATCGGCTTGCCGCGCAATGTCGGGATCGTGCGTGACCATCAAAATCGTGTGGCCGTCATTGTGCAGCTTGCGGAAAATCTCGATGACGATTCTCTCGTTGGCTTCGTCCAAATTGCCGGTGGGTTCGTCGGCAAGAATGAGCTTGGGCTGATTGATCAACGCGCGCGCAATGGCCACGCGCTGCTGCTCGCCGCCGGAGAGCTGCGCGGGAAGATGGGTCAGGCGGTCGCCGAGGCCCACACGCTTCAGCGCCTCTTCGGCCTCTTTTTCATCCGTGACGCTGTGGAAATATTGCGCCAGCATCACGTTTTCGAGCGCGGTTAAATACGCCACGAGGTGAAATTGCTGAAAGACGAAGCCGACTTTTTCCGCGCGATAACGAACGAGATCGTTTTCGCCCAAGTTCGCAAGATCCACACCATCAACAATCACGCGCCCGCTTGTCAACGTGTCCAATCCACCGAGGATATTGATGAGCGTGGTCTTCCCCGAGCCAGACGGGCCCATGAGCGCGACCCACTCGCCAGTGTTGACCGCGAAGCTGACTCCGTTGAGCGCGTGCAACGAGCCGTACTGCTTGATCAAATTGTCGATGACCACTTGCTGCGCCGACGCGCGCAGCTGCTGTAATTGGACTGGGGCCACCACACTCACGCTTCACCTCGGAACACCGATGCCGGGCGGATGCTTGCCAGTCGCCGCAGCGGGAAGGCGCTCAGAATCGCCACCAGCATCGTCAAACCCACAGCTACAGGATACACAATCAGGCGCGGGCGCGCCGCCACGCCGAAGACGGCTTTGCCCAGGCCGATAGAGAGCAGAATCCCGAGCGCCGCGCCGATTAAGCCGCCGGCAAGGCCAAGGAGCGCCGCTTCAGCGAGGAAGAGGCGGACAACGCGACGCGTCGCTCCACCAATAGCTTTCATCAGCCCGACGTCCATTTTGCGCTCGATGGCCACGTTGGTCATGGCTGCCATTACGCAAAGAGCCGTCAGCAGCAGAACGATTCCCACGGTCGCCGTCAGCAATCCGCTGATGCGGTTGTAAATTTTTGCCTCGCCTTCAGTGAATTGGCGGATGGGCCGGACCTCGACATCGGGGAGTTTCTTCTGAAGCGTAGCAATGAAGTTCTGAATTTGCCCGGGAGTCCCAGGAACGCTGAGTTGAATAACGCTAAGCCGGTTAGGCGGCCCAGCCAAGCGAGCGGCGGTGTACCAACCCGTGAGAATTTGACTATCCTCCGGGCCCCCGAAGCTTTCGACGGTTGAGACGAAGCAGGTCTCAGCGAACTCATCGCTTCGCAAGCCCAGGAGTTCACCAGGGTGCACGTTTAGTTGTTTGGCTGCGTTTTGGCCGATTCGGCAAGTTGGGTAGTCCTTGACTATTCGATCTGCGGTTTGAACCAAGTCAGACGGGAGGACGCGCTGCACATTGTGGCCGTCTAGCCCCACAAGGATTACGCTCGACGATCTTCCTCCGTCTTTGAGGGAAGTGTTAGCGCCAAGAGTTTCATTCCCATTCCCTCTGGGCAGCAGCTCAGGCAATCCTTCTCGGGGCTTGGGTTTGTAAGGCGTGTTTCGCGTAAGAGCTACTATCGCTACGTAGATAAACCCGACCTTTGTGATCTCGCCGCCTTCATAGGAGGCGGGTATACCGTCAAGAATTCCAGGACTCAGAGATTGGTTGGCCTCAAGGCCCGCTGACTCGCGGGATGAAATGAGAATATTGGACCCGAACCGACGGAATTCGGAGGTTAGACGGCGCTTGGCGTCGACTTGCAGATTGAGCAACGCTGCTGTGACGGCGGCTCCAGCACCCAGCGCCAGCAACATGACGAACAAGCGTCCGCGATTCGCGCTGAGGAGACGCCGGAGGATGCGCCAGAACATTGCCCGATTGGTGTCGCGAAGCTCGGTCATCACTCGCCTCGCAGGATAGGTGCCGGGTCAATGCGGGAAGCACGACGCAGCGGGAGGGCGCTGCCGAGAAGAGTTACCAGTGCGGCCAGCCCGATTACCACGAAAAAGACCAACAGTGTTGGCTCAGGCGCGGCGCCAAAAATCTTCTCTCCCAAGACGCGGGCCAGAACGATTCCCAGCGCGTAGCCGACGCCTCCGCCCACAAACGCAAGCAGCAGTTGCTCCGCGGCCAGTAAAAATCCGACCATGCCCGAGCCTGCGCCCAACGCCTTCATCAGACCAATTTCCACTTGCCGTTCGATCACCGACGCGGCGGACGATGCTCCCACTGCCAGCGCCGCGGCCAACATGGCTGCAAACGTGACCAGCCACAGCAGCGTTTGCACGCGCGTGAGGATCTGTCCTTCGCCTTCGGCAACGCGGCGGATCACACGCACGTCGGTTCCCGGCAATTCCTGCTCGATTTGAAACTTAATCGAGGAGATGTAGGCTGTGCAAAACCAGCGATCGTACTCGGCTGGCGTAAAGGTCTTCGGGTCGCGCTTCGCAAACGCATCTTCCGGCTTTGTCAGCGCCGACACATACAGCTTGCGGTATTGGCCGGGCTTGTCCGCAAGTGATTGGGCGTAAGAAAGCGGAATGACGATGGACTCATCTTCCGGCCCCCCAGAGTTGAGTATCCCCGTGACTTTGAGCGGAGGGGGAATTACGGTGACGTCGCCGGTGGCCAAGGAAATTGAATCGCCGATCTTGAGGTGATTCTCCTTTGCAAATGTGGCTCCGACTAGGCATTCCTTGGCATCGTCCGAAAACCATTGACCTTCGATTTGCCACCAAGGATTCGTCTTGTCTACTCCTGTGCGAAAATCTCTGCCTTCGGGAAGGGGAACAGCGTGCTCAGCCCATGTTCCAATGAATGGAACACCCTCGATCCAACCGCTAGGACGCTGGTACTGTCCATCTTTGTAAGCAAATGGCAAAGCCTCACCACGGACATCGAGGATCGGAGCAAAACCAATGATGTTGTTGTGCCAGAAAATGGTCTTGAGTTTCGGCAGGTCGGCTTCGGGAAGATACGCGCCTGCATTTACGGGGCGATAATCCACGCCCCCGATTTCGAGCGGCAGCGAATCGGCCTTTGGCGTAACGACGAGGTTCGCGCCGAGGCTGCGGAATTCCTTTGCGAGGCGGTCGCCCACGTCCAACGCCACACTGAGCGCGGCGGTTGCCACGGCCATACCGAGAGCCAGCGCCGCTCCGGTCAGTAGCTTGTGCCGGGGGCGCCGGCCAAAAGAATCGGCAACGAGTCGGATGAACATGGAGTCATCAGCTAATCGCAAGAGCACGATGGATTGTGCCCCTACTGCGGAATCTCCTTGGACGCCTGAGCGAGGGCGGAAATATCAATCACAATGTCGCCTCCATCCACGTGCGCGGGCACGCCGATGGGATTGCAGCCCCCTTGGTCGCCAATCGAGGGAATGTAAATCGCCGAAGCGCAGTGCCGGCAAATCACATTCTGCCCATCCTGGCGGTAGCCTTCCGCGCCGCAAATCCGGCACGCATCCAGCGCCACGCCCCAGCCATTCGGCTTTTTAATGATCATGAAGCGCATAGACTGGCTGCCCGAGCTCACGGTGAAAAGGTGCATCGCGCCGTCCTGAACTTGACTGACAGGTACGCGCACAATGTTGCCAACTGGATCAACCGGCTGAGCGGTGGGCGGAGCGGAACTTGCGCGCGTGTAGATGAAATCTGCGGTTAGAACAAGGATTACAGCCAAAAATGCGGTGGCCGCCGCGGTCATCCAGCCGCGCTGACGCCGGTTTTGCGATTCGAGCAAACGCTTCTCCGCGCCGTTCAGCGATTCGTTGGCGGCTTTTGCGTGGGAAGCGGCCTGCCATTCGCGCAGAATCAGCAGGATCGCCGCGCCAAAAATGAAGACGAAGAAGAAAAGCTCATTGCGTACGACAGGGCCGAGAATCGCCATTTCCGCTTTGCTGGAGGGCAGCCACTGCGCTTCGCTCAATTCGTGCAAACCGGTCAGGCCAAGTTGAAAAGCAACGAGGATTAGGATGATGCTTGTCGCGGCAAAAAACCGGTGGAGCGGAATGCGCAGCGTACCTTTGAAGAAGAACAAGCCCACGGCGACTGCGGCGCCAATCCCAGCCAGCGTGCCAATCCAGGTCTGCAATCCCTCAGTCGAGAGTTCGACGGCGCGAAGGATCAATGCCAGCTCCACGCCCTCGCGCAGAACCATCAAAAACACAAAAAGGAAGATCCCCCAGCCCGGGGCCTTCCCCGCGCGCTCCGCGTAAGACTCCACCTTTTCTTCAATTTCTTTCTTCAGATGGCGCGCAACCCGGTTCATCCATACAATCATCGTAACCACGAAGACCGAGGCCACCAGGAGCATCAGGCCCTCGAAGCCGTCTTCGCTGATGCGCCAACGCTCCAGCCCCACCGCCACAGCCAAGCTCAGGGCAGCGGCCGCCGCAACGCCATACCAGGCGAATTGCTTCAAATGGCTGCGGGCGGTGCGGGAGAGATACACCAGGATGATACCGACGACGAGCGCCGCTTCCACGCCTTCGCGAAGCGCAATAAGAAATGCTGAGAGCACAGATTTTCCCGTAAGTCTAGTTGTAAGTCATTTGCAACTACAGATTCGAGTCTACCCTAGAAACAGCCCCCAGGTCAATCGGACTATTTCAGTCCTATTTCATTCAGCACGCTACTTCCACGCTTCGAATAGGCTATCCTGTTTCATGCGCATGGGTTTCCTTCGTCAAGCTTTGTCGTTGATTCTTTCCACCCTCCTTTTGTCTCCCCAAGCCTTCGGCCAAGCGCAAACACCTGCGTCACCACCATCGAAGCAGGTCCCTCCTCAGCGGATAAATCCCGACCTCAAGCGAGCGCGCCGAGCCGCGGAGCGAGGTGAAAAAGCGGAGGCCGCTGGCCGTCTTGATGAGGCGTTGGCTGCCTACGAGGAAGCCGCGCGCTATGCCCCGCAGGACCCGACCTACGCTACTCGGGCAGCCGCGCTGCGCGCTAAGCTAGTCCGCTCTTACTCCGATGCCGCGGAAAGCGATGCGCTGGCCAGCCGCTTTGATCAGGCAACGGAAGATCTTGCCGCCGCCCTGGCGATCGATCCAACCAACACGATCGTGCTCGAGCGATTGCGCGAAATAAAAAGCATGGGCGACGAAACCGGACCAAAAGCCGCACCGGCGATTCCCGGTTTGCCTCAATTGAAGCCGCAAGCGGGAAAGCGCAACCTCGACTTGCGCGGAGACACGAAGACTGTCTACGAGCAAATGGCAAACGTTTTCGGTATTAGGGCCACCTTTGACCCCGACCTTACCGTCAGAAACGTGCACTTGAATATCGAAAACGTGGATTTTCAGAACGCGCTAAAGGTTCTTGCGGCGCAAACCGGTACTTTCTGGCGCCCGATAAACGCCGCGCTGATGTTCGTCGCCGCGGACACGCCCGAAAAACGCAGGCAATTTGATTTGGAGGCGGAGCAGACCTTTCCCCTTTCCTCCGCTATCAGTTCCGAGGACGCCACGGAAGTTTTGCGCATCCTGCGGGACATAACCGGGTCTTCGCGTATTGGCCTCGACACACGCACTCACGGCATTACTATGCGCGATACTCCCGAGCACCTCGCCCTTGCCGGCGCGCTGATTCAGCAGATGGAAAGAGCGCGTGGCGAATTGATGCTCGAAATCGAGCTGCTGGAGGTGGACAAAAACATCGCGAGGAAGCTCGGTATTGAGCCTCCAACCAGCCAGAGACTCATTGCCCTTCCTCCCAATTTGCTCAGCCAGCTGAGCCAGGCGAACAACATAACCGCGCTGCAGACACTTCTCGCCGGAATTTTTGGGAGCGCGGCAACCGGAGGGTCCTCATCAATCAGCTCCCTCATTCCGCCCATCGTGGCCGTTGGGGGCGGCAAGTCCACGTTCCTCTTAACGCTTCCTTCTGCTGCTGCAGACTTTTCAGATGCTCTCTCGCTTGTGCAAACCGGCCGCCAGGTTCTGCTGCGCGCGCAAGACGGCAAGCCCGCCACTTTCTTTGTCGGCCAGCGATACCCCATCACTCTTTCCTTGCTTTCCGGCAGCTTAGGAGCTGGCACGTTTACGCCTAACCCCGGTGGCGCGAGCAATCCCTTCCCCAGCACCTCCTTTGCGGCTGGAAAGGGCCCAGCCGCCCTGGTCGCCGCGGATTTTTTGAATAATGGGTCGCTTGATATAGCTGCGGTCAACGAAATCGATAATTCAGTCACGGTTCTGTTGAACCAGAGCAGCAGTCAGGGAACAACATTTGCGCAGGCCACCGGTTCTCCCATTTCCTTGCTGGGCGGTGTGCGCGCCGCGGCTCCAGCCACGCACCCCGGAATCGCCTCCGCGACCTTTACGAACGGCGGATGCCACGATTTGGTTGTCAGCGATCCTTTGGCGAATCAAGTGGACGTGCTAATCAGCAACTGCGACGGCACGTTTCAAAACCCAGTGGCGATTCCAGCCGGCTCCAACCCCACTGGCATTGCGACGGGAGATTTTAATGGAGACGGGAAACAAGATTTCGCGGTCGTCAATGAGGACGACGACTCAGTTTCCATTTTTCTTGGCGACGGCACAGGCAAATTCACTGCCGCGGCAGGCTCGCCCTTCGTTCTCGCGCGCCAGCTCGTTATCACCACGACTTCTCTTTCCGATGCGATCGCAACCACCGCTTACACCGCCACGCTGCAGTTGATCGGGGCAACCGGAACAGTGACCTGGAGCGCCACTGGGCTTCCGACCTGGCTGACTTTGAATACGGCCACTGGAGTCCTTAGTGGCACCCCTCAGTCGACTGACGTGGGCGGCCCAACGAGCGTGACCTTAACGGCGACAGATTCCGCTAATCCGTCGAGCCCCGCAACCGCCACACTCAGCATTACAGTTTTTCCGTCACCAGGACCTGCCTTTGCTATTTCCGCAACGCAGCTTCCCAACGGAACGATCGGGGCACCTTATGATCAGATCCTGATGGCTGCTGGAGGGACTGGCGCGCTTACATGGAGTTCGACAGGCTCATTGCCGCCTGGTTTGACCCTGAATCCTAATGGCGAAATTATCGGAACTCCGACATTTGCGGCGGGGCAGCCGCCAAGTTTCACGTTCATCGTGACCGCAACGGATTCCAGCTCCACACCTGTGACCGCGCAAAAGCAGTTTACTTTGACGCCGATACCGTCCACCGCCGCCGAGCGTGGCCCCGTAGCGATCGTTCAAAACGATTTCAATGCCGATGGCAATCAAGACTTGGCCATCGTCAATCAGGCCACCAACAACGTGACGATTCTCCTGGGTAAAGGCGACGGCACTTTCACCAAAGCCACCGGTTCGCCAATTTCATCGGGCATTGGCAACGGGCCTGTTGCGATTGCTGCCGGCGATTTGAATGCCGACTCCAAGCCAGATCTGGCCGTAGTCAATCAAACCGACGGCACTGTCAGCGTGCTGCTGAACAACGGCGATGCAACTTTCACCCCAAGCGCAAGCTCACCCCTGCAGACCGTGGCCGGGACTTCAGCTAACCCAAACGGCGTTGCCATTGCCGACTTTAACCAAGACGGCCTAGCAGACATCGCGGTAACCAACCACGATGCCAACAGTTTCAGCGTATTCGTGGGAGTTTCCGGGGGGCTTTTCACGCAGGCTTTTCAGCCGCCTGCCGGCCCAATCGGTTCCACGCCGACCGCCATCGTTGCAGGCACTTTCGCGACGGGCAGCAACCTTCCCGACGTTGCAATCACCAATGATGTGTCCGGTGCTGCCGGCGACGTCACCGTGGTTTTCAGCCCATCCAGCTTGTTTGCCAACGGCGTCGCCCCCGGAGTTCTGCAGCAGCCTTACCCCGGTTCGGAATACGTGGACCTCGGAGTGAAAATCAAAGCCACACCCACGCTTCATTCCAATGCGGAGGTAACCCTGCAATTGGAGTTTGAAATTCGCGCCCTAGCTGGAAGCGCCGTCAACGGCATTCCCATCCTTTCGAATCGCACGCTGTCGCAAACCGTACGTGTGAAAGAAAACGAGCCAACTCTGATTACGGGAATGACCGACACGGAAGAAACTCGTTCTATCGCGGGCTTGCCGGGTTTCGCGAATGTCCCCGTGTTGAGATATGCGTTCAGTTCAAAGAGCCGCGCTTTTCAAGACACAGAGCTTCTCATCGTGGTTACTCCGCGCAGGCTGCGCCTTGCGGATCATCTTACACGGACGATTTACGCAGGCCGCGGCGACATTGGCCGTGGTGGCGCAGGTCCAGGATTCCGCGGAAGTCCCGTGCCGCAACCGCCCCAGCCGCAGCAACCCGAACCCCCGCTGCCGCAACCACAGCAACCCCAGCCCCAACCTCAGCAACCGGAGCGGCCCCAACTTTAACTCCAGCCGGGGACCGATTGACTCTGAATGAGTCAAATATGCTCAGATTATGTCTAAACGCCTGCAAATGATCCTCAGAGATCCGGAATACCGCGGGATTCAGCCAGCGGCCCGCTCGCGCCACATGTCGATTGCCGAATGGTTGCGCCAGGCGCTGGATCTCGCGCGTCGCCGTGAGCCTGAGAGCGGAATCGACAAAAAGCTCGGAATCATCCGCGCAGCAACCCAATTTGATTTTCCGACAGGCGATATCGAAAGCATGCTGGCAGAGATTGAGACAGGCTACTCATCGAGTAACGATCGGTGATTCTGGTAGATTCAAACATCCCGATGTACTTAGTGGGTGCCCCTCACCCGCATAAGAGCGACGCTCAACGCTTGCTGGAAAAACTAGCCAATAATCGCGAACGGTTAGTCACCGACGCTGAGGTCTTGTAAGAAATCCTCCATCGCCACGTGACGATTGATGGCGGGACGCTATCCAGCCTGCCTTCGACGCTTTGCTCGGCGTCGTCGATGACGTGCTTGACGTCAATCGCGCTGCCGCTGAGCGAGCTAAAGAGATTGTCCTTGGGAATAGACGCCTTTCCGCGCGTGATGCTCTCCACTTTGCCGTTATGCAATACAATGGTATCGATCGCATCTTGAGCTTTGATTCAGGATTTGACGATTCCCCGGGATGACGCCCTTGTCATGATTTCAATTACCCTGCCGATGGCAGCTCCTATGGTACTGGTTCAAATACGACGAGGGGTTGGTAGGTTCGCGGAACAACTGCCTCGGCAATGGCGATCAGCTTTTCCTGCTGGTTGAAGACGCGCAGACGCGGAGCCATCGGCGGCCCGCCATCGAGTTCCGTGGTGGCGCCGGGAGGAGGCTCGACGCGCCCGGGTTGCAACTGCGAAACGGAGATATTGAACTTCGAGCCGTGCCGCACGCGCTTTTCAATCACCGGCAAAACATTGACGCGCGGAAAATTCTGTAGCAGGTTTTCCAGCTTGATCACGCAGTTTGCGAACCGGCCCGCACGGCTCGCTTCAGCAAGCTCTTCGAGGGCAATAGCTTGTTCCAAGGAGAATTCTCCCACAGCCGTGCGCGTGATCTCGGCTAGATGCGCGCCGCAGCCCAGCTTCTGCCCCATTTCGTGCGCCAGCGAACGGATGTACGTCCCCGAAGAACATTCAATGACAAAGTGCGCGATGCTTCCCTCAATCCCTGTCAGCTTGTACTCGTAGATTTCCACTTGGACGGGCTTCAATTCCACTTCTTGTTTTTTCCGCGCGAGTTCGTACGCGGGGCGGCCTCCAATTTTTTTGGCGGAGAACGCGGGTGGCATCTGCTCAAATGGTCCAATGCGTTCAGCCGCAAGCCGCTCAAGCACTGCAGCCTCAAGCGCCGGCGGTGCGTCGGGCCCCTGCGCCTCACCGTCGGAATCGTATGTATCAGTCGCAAATCCGAATCGGAAACCTGCGGTGTAGCGCTTTCGCCGGCCGGAATAGAAGCGTACCAGCCGCGTCGCTCGCCCCAACAGCAAAACGAGAACGCCCGTTGCCAGCGGATCCAAAGTTCCTAAATGGCCAATCTGCCGGAACCCCGCGAGGTGACGCACCGCATCTACAACATCGTGGGACGTTTTCCCCTTGGGCTTGTTGGTGACGAGCGCGCCGTCAAACGGCGCTGGCTGCGGCTGGCGTGACATGGGATGAGTGTTGGTTCTAGTTTTGGTCGTAAGTCTAAAGTTGCGAGCAAAAACCGGCGACAGTCTAAACCCCGAAGCTGCGGTTACAAAGGGGGCGCCCCGCTATTGCTTTGCCGTGCTAAATACCTGTAACTAAAAACTAAGAACGGAAAAGAACTATCGAGAACTTTTCTTTCTCGCGGACGGCTTAGCCTTCTTCTTTCCCTTACTTCGTACTGGTTCGCGTTTCTTGATCTCCACGGGCGCTGGTTCGGCTTCCTTCACTTCCTTCAACAATTGCTCAATGCGCTCCACCCGCTCTTCGGACAGGTCCAGCGCAAAGTGCAATTCCGGAAGCCTGCGAAGCTGTAAACGCTCCACGAGTTCGTGACGAATAAACCCGGCCGCATGCTCCAGAGCTTTGATCGCGTCGGCCTGCTCCTCGTTTGTTCCTTTCACGCTGATAAACACACGTGCGTGTTTCATATCCGGTTGCACACGGACTTCGCTCGCGATGACGCTGCCTTCCAGCCTCGGGTCTTTCAATTCCCCTGCCAGCATGGCATTGATTTCGTGGGCGATTTCTTCGCCTACGCGTTCGTGACGATGGGTAGTGGAACTCATCCTGGTTCTTCCGCGGAGCTTCCTAAATAATCTCAACCGCCTGGTTAATCAAAATCGAGCCCAGAATCTCGTCCGCTTCGTCCAAAACCTTCTGGAGCACTTCATTGACGTGCTTTTCTTCATTCGAAATGGTCACCACACCTACAACCGACCTTTGCCAGGTGTCTTGATGTTCGAGTTCCGCCACGGCCACGTTGAAGTCCCGCCTCAGCTTGTCCTTGAGGCTGCGCAGCACTTGCCGCTTGTCCTTCAACGATTGCGCGTCGGGGATGTGCAGCTCGAGGGTGAGCAAGCCGACTGGCATCTGCGGCTCCGGGGAAAAAGCTGGCGGTTTATCTCTTGCCCGCCGGCGCGCTGGCCTTTTCGGCAGCTTCCGCGGCGCTCATCTTGGTGACGCTGAAGCATTCCAGGACATCGCCAACCTTGATGTCGTTGAAATTGGCCACGCCCGCGCCGCATTCGAAGCCGGTGCGCACCTCGCTGGCATCGTCTTTGAAGCGCTTCAGCGAACTCAACTTCGAGGTGTAAATCACCGTGCCGTCGCGCACGACGCGGACTTGCGCGTCGCGCTTCAGAATTCCGTCAACGACGTAGCAGCCCGCCACCGTACCGGCGCCCTTCACACGGAATGTATTCCGCACTTCCGCGCGGCCAAGGAACGTCTCGGTGATGACCGGCTCGAGCAGGCCTTCCATGGCCTTCTTAATTTCGTCCGAAACTTCGTAAATGATGTTGTGCGTGCGAATGTCCACGTGCTCCTGCTGCGCCAGGTCCGCCGCCTTGCGGTCCGGGCGCACGCCAAACGCGATGATAATCGCGCCTGACGCCGACGCCAGGAGCACATCGTTCTCCGTGACGGCGCCCACACCCGAGCCAATAATCTTCAGCTTCACTTGGTCGGTGGAAAGTTTCGGCAGCATCTCGCTCAACACTTCCACGGAACCCTGCACGTCCGCCTTGATGACAATCGGAAGTTCCTTGACCTCGCCGGCCTTCAACTGCTCATGGAGTTGGTCCAGCGTGATGCGTCCACCGCCGATGCGCGCCATCGCCGCGTCTCGCTGCTTGCTCTGGCGGTATTCCACAATGTGGCGCGCCTTGGCTTCGTCTGCTACCTGGAAGTGATCGCCCGCCTCCGGCACTCCTTGCAATCCCAGCACTTCAACGGGCGTGGAAGGCGGAGCGCTTTTTTCCGTGCGGCCTCGATCGTCGAACATCGCGCGCACTTTGCCGAACACCGAGCCGCAGATGAAGAAGTCGCCCGCATTGAGCGTCCCGTTTTGCACCAGCACGGTGGCCACCGGACCGCGCCCTTTGTCCACACGCGATTCCAGCACCGTGCCGCTTGCCGGCGCATCCGGATTGGCCTTCAAGTCGCGCAAATCCGCGACAAGCAAAATAATTTCCAACAGCTTGTCGATTCCCTTCTTTTGCTTCGCCGAAACTTCCACGAATTCCGTATCGCCGCCCCATTCCGCAGGCATCAAACTCAAATCCGATAACTGGCGCTTTACGCGCTCCGGTTGCGCTTCCGGCTTGTCAATCTTGTTGACCGCCACGATGATCGGCACATTCGCCGCTTTGGCATGATCAATGGCTTCCTTGGTTTGCGGCATGACTCCGTCGTCGGCGGCTACAACCAACACGACGATATCGGTCACCTTCGCGCCGCGCGAACGCATGCGCGTGAATGCTTCGTGGCCCGGCGTATCCACAAAAATCACGCTGCGATCGTTGACCAAAACCTTGTACGCACCGATGTGCTGCGTGATTCCGCCGGCCTCGCCTGCCGCAACATCCGCTTCGCGGATGGCATCCAGGAGGCTCGTTTTCCCGTGGTCCACGTGACCCATCACAGTCACCACGGGCGGCCGCGGCTTCAAACTCTCTTTCGTCTCTTCCTTCGCCACTTCCAGAACCATTTCTTCTTCGAGCGACACCACACTCACAACGCCGCTGAATGCTTCCGCGAGCGTCGTGGCGGTAGGCACGTCGAGCGCCTGGTTGATGCTGGCGAACACACCTCTATCCAACAAAGTCTTCAACAGGTCCTTTGCGCGCACATCCAGTTTTTCCGCAAGCTCCCGGATGGTGATGCCTTCGGTGATGGTCACCTCGCGCGGCGGACGTGGTTCCGGCGGCGCAATAACGGCTGCGGCAGCCGCACCTCTGCCAGCTCCCTGACGCGCGCGCGTCGGGTGCAGCTTGCGCTCTCCTTCAATTTCCCGCTTGTCAACCACGGGCCGCTGGCGCGGCGGAGCCTTGCGCGCGTAGAGCGGTTTTCCGGGCTCCGCCTTCGGAGGCATCTTGTCGGGCAACGGCGGCAACATTCCCGGGCGTCCGGGCGTGCGCGGTCCAGGACGTGTGCCCGTAGGCATCGGTCCGCGCCGATGTTCGAAAGGACGCGAAGGTTCGCCTCCAGGCCGCGGTCTGCCGTGGCCCGGTTGCTGCGGACGCATCGGCTGCCCCGGCCGAGGACCGCTTGGACGCTCACGCGAAATGTCGGGCAGCGGTCCGCGGTTGCCGGTCGGCATGGGGCCGCGATTTCCAGAAGGCCGAAGCGGTGTGTTTGGCCGCGGTGGTCCTACGGGACGCGTGGGACCCCCTGGACGCGCGGGAGCGGTACCCGGCGCCGCAGCCGCTGGTCGCACTGCGGAAGGCTGTGTACTCGCCGGCGTCGCTGCGGCGGGCCGAGCAGGTGCCGCTCCGGGCTGCGCGGCAGGAGCCGCAGGACGAATGGGCGTCGGCGCGGGAGGCGCAGCGGGCTTAGCGGTGCCTGGGACGTTTGCGGTCGCTGGCGCTGGCGCGGAAGGCTTAGGAATAATCTTTGGAGCTGGAGTAGCAGCAGCCGGAGGCGTAGCCGGATGAGCTGCTGGGGCCGGTTTGGCAGCAGGAGCAACAGGCGCGGCGGGTGCGGCCGGCTTCGCAATGGTTGGGGCAGGCGGCGCCACGCGAGCCTGTGCCGGAGCCGTCTGCGGGACTGCTGGCCTCAACCGCGCCGCTTTCGCCGCAGCGTCCTTGGCTTCCTTCTCTGCTTTGGCCGCGGCCTCCGCCTGAGCCTCGGCTTCCGCAACTCCCTGAATGCTTTTCCGGACCTTCTCGGCAACGTCAGCGGGAATCGAGCTCGAGTGCGTCTTTTTTTCCGTGACACCGAAGCCAGGCAAAAGATCAATGATCGCTTTGGCCTTCACTTCCAGTTCGCGGGCCAGCTCGTTGATTCGGACTTGGTTCGCGTCGCTCATGCGCTCCGTTCGTTACTCGGACCTTTTACTCCGGTTTTGCTTCTTCCGCTTGTGACGCTGCGCTTCCGTTTTCCTTAGTTGAAACTTCCGCCTGCGCCTCTTCCGCGGGCGGCGTCTCTTCATCAGCAGCGGCTTCCGTTCCTGCAGAGGGTTTCTCAGCGGCCTGAACCCCTTCAGCAATTTGCGTCGAGCCCTCTTCTGCCGTTCCGGCAACCTGCTCGCCGCCTTCAGCCGTAGCCTCCGCAGTTTCCGTGCTCGCCGCGCTTTCACCCGTTGCCGGAGCCTCGGAAGCGCTCTCATAAAACTGGTTCACAGCCTGGTAGATCTTGTCCACCATTTTTTCGCCAATGCCCGGAATCTCCATCAGTTGTTCCGGCGTCATCGAAGCGAGCTTTTCCACCGAATTGATTCCCGCGGCTTCCATCTTCTCGATGGTTTTTGCCCCGATGCCCGCGAGCGAAGTCAGCGGCGTCACCGGCGCGGTCAACGCGCTCATCTGCTCTTCGATTTCCTGGCGCTTCTCTTCCTCGCTCTTGATGTCAATGTCCCAGCCAATGAGTTTGCTGGCCAGCCGGACGTTCTGGCCTTTCTTGCCAATGGCCAGAGAAAGCTGCGAATCCTCGACAATCACTTCCAGCTTTTTCGCTTCGGGATCGGTGATCTGTACACGCGTCACTTTCGCGGGGCTGAGCGCCTTCTGCGCGAACGCAACGGTTTCTTCGCTAAAAGGAATAATGTCAATTTTTTCGCCGCGCAATTCGCGGATGATGGATTGCACGCGCATGCCCTTCATGCCGACGCACGCGCCAACTGGATCCACATCCTTGTCGCGGCTCATCACCGCCACTTTAGTGCGCTCGCCCGCTTCGCGCGCGGCATGGCGGATCTGCACTGTGCCGTCATAAATCTCCGGCACTTCCATTTCGAACAAACGCTGCACCAGGCTTGCGTCCGCACGGGACACAATCACCTGCGGCCCCTTCGCCGCGCGGTCTACGGCCTTAATCACCACACGCAGCCGCTCGCCGATGTTGTACGTTTCCAGCCTCGATTGTTCACGCTTAGGAAGCCGCGCTTCTGTGCGCCCCATGTCGACGATCAGGTCCGGGCCTTCCGCGCGCTTCACAATCACTGTCACAAGCTCTCCCACGCGCCCGTTGTACTCGTTGAAGATGGTGTCGCGCTCGGCTTCACGCACTTTTTGCAGGATTACTTGCTTCGCCGTTTGCGCCGCAATGCGCCCCAGCACGTCGGTCGGCTTGTGAGTAAGGATTTCTGTTCCGACCTCCGCGGAAGGATTCTTCTTCTTCGCTTCCGCTACCGTGATCTCTTTCTTCGGATCGGTCACTTCCTCGACCACTGTAACCACCGAATACACGTCCACCTGGCCTGTTTCCGGGTTGAACTTTCCGCGCAGATCTTCTTCCGTCTTGTAGAATTTCCGGGCCGCTACGACCATTGCATCTTCGATTGCCGACACCACCACTTCCGGCTCGATGTGCTTCTCGCGGCTCAGCATTTCAATCTGTTGATAAAGCAAATTCGCCATAATACGTCCCTAAATCCCCAGAATCCCCGCCCTCAGCCTCAAACGGCTTAAAACTCCACGACCAGATTCGCCTTGCGAATCGACTCGAGAGGCAACTCCACAGTCTTCGCTACCTTCCCCTTCAACTCCATTCGTACTTTTCCTTCCGCAAATCCCGCCAGCCGCCCTTCAAAAAATTTTGCATCTCCGATCGGCTCTGTCGTCGTAATCTTCGCCAGCCGGCCGCGGAATCGCTCGAAGTCCGTCGCCTTCTTCAGTGCCCTGTCCATCCCAGGAGAACTCACTTCCAGGATGTAGCCGGGGCCCGGAACCAGTTCTTCCACGTCCAGAATCACGCTAAGCTGCTGGCTCACCCGTTCGCAATCCGAATGGCTGATCTTCGGAAACGGGTCGTTTACGACCTCACTCGCCCCGAGCGTCCCGGCGGCGTCACTGATTACTGCCGCGGGCTTTGTCACCCGGTCGATGTACACGCGCAGGAACCGTTGCTTGCCGATTTTCCATTCGACATCAACGACTTCCAGCCCTTCCGAACGCGCCACTCGCTCGGCGGCGGCGCGGATTTTCTCCAAATCCACTTGCAGAGACTCCTGTACCGTAGCCGGTTCGCACTACACTCCGCCCGGCCCCAACAAAAAAGTGGGCTCGCGCCCACTTATCCGTTCGACCCGCTTCAGAGCGAAATCAGAGTATATTCTCCCGATAAGACAAAAGCAAGATACAGCTCTGTGGCAATCCAGTATCAGGAAAACCCCTAACTTTTCATGTATTTAGGGAGGGTATTCGCAGGCACAGCACTTTGAGACTCATCCACAAATAGCCTGGCGCAGGTCCTTGGCAGGAAAGGGATTAAAGGGACTGACAGAGCGCCGAACCGCGCAGAAACGGTTCCCCACCCAGATCACGGGCATTGGACCCCGGTGAGCCTGGTGCTCCCTTCTCGATTTCGTTTGGGTCAATGTTCGGTCGCAGAAGTTTTCGCAACCGCACCCGGGCCTTGTGCAGTTGAGATTTGGCGTTCCCCACAGAACATCCCAGCAATTTTGCTATTTCGTTGTGCGCATAGCCCTGAACGTCGTACAGCACGAACATCAGTTTGCATCTCGGCGGTAGTTGCTTGATGGCGTTCTCAAGGGCCACGCGGTCAATGTAGCCTTCCAGGTGCAAGTCCGGCGCCCCCAGTTCCCGCCTCGCAGTGCCGTTTTCACCAGAGCCTTCCGTATTTTCCACTAGCGCTGCTTTCGCCGACTTGCCGCCACGAATCCGCATCAATACTGTGTTCACCGCCACGCGGTGCAGCCAGGTGGAAAACGCCGAAGCGCCCCGAAATCCCTGAATCTTGCGAAACACATGCAGAAAGACCTCCTGCGTCGAATCTTCGGCTTCGTCGGGGTTCCTCAGCATACGCATGCACAAGGCGTAGACCCGCGCGCTATGCAACCGGTAGAGCCGCTCAAACGCTCCCTCGTCGCCCCGCTGCGCCATCCGTATGACCTGAGACTCAGGCAATTCACAAAGTTCTAAGGTTCTCCCACGGCACACGAAACCCCTCCTCATTTTCGGTGAAATCGGCCTGCGTGTTTCCGCGCAGGTCCCAATGAAAGGACAGATGGCCCTGCCGGCTGAGAGGCTGGTAGTCTGAATCAACCTTGCTGTCTATTGGGCAATCGCGCTGCCATTACGGAGAATTTCTGTAAATGCGTGGAATTTCGCGACTTACTGCAGTTTTTTCACAGCGAATAAACGAACTTTCGCGGTACTAGCACCGGCAAACTTTCCCAGTCTGCTTCATTTCTTCACAGAGTGTTCACCCCATTCTTTTGCGGGAGTATTCACCCTACACCCCCTGCAGCAACTTCCTTTAAACCTTATGTTGAATCTTTGACGCTTGCGAATCACTGTATTTTGCGGAAGTACAATTCTTCTTCACAGTCCAAGCCGCACGATTCTTTCTCCCGCGCTGGATAGAAGCTAAGCGATCAGTCACGAACCCAGGGTTAATTGGGGATTCAGTTACGAATGATCAATGAGGCGGTGATGAATGGCGTAAAGGGCGAGTTCGAGGCGGTCGGAAACGCCCAGCTTGTCGAAAATGTTGTGCAGGTGATTTTTGACGGTTTGCTCGGAGATGAAAAGCTTTTCCCCGATCTCCTTGTTTCGAAAACCCTGCGCCACAAGCTGCACGATTTCCTTTTCGCGGTCGCTGAGCAGCGGCTTCTCGCGGCGCGGACCCGCTTCCGAAGACTTCGAGAAAGCTTTCATCACTTCCGCAGTCATGCGATTGTCGAGCCAGATTTCGCCCGCGTGTACGCGATGAATGCTTTTCACCAAAAGATCCGTCGCGGACTGCTTCAACACCACGCCGCGCGCCCCAAGCCGCATCGCGCGAACCACGTCGCGATCATCCTCAGCGGCCGTCAGTACCACTACGCGCGTCGGCAGCGTGTCGAAATTCACTTCTTCCAGGACGGCGAGCCCGTCCTTGTCCGGCATGCGCAAGTCGAGCAGAAGAATGTCGGGCTTCAGCTTGGTCAGCAGCTTGATGCACTCCACACCGTTTTGCGCTTCTCCGACAATGCTGATTTCTTCGTCAGAGTCCAAAAGCTTCCGCAAACCATCGCGAAAGATCGCGTGGTCGTCGGCTAGTAGTACCCGTATCTGCTGTTTTGTTTTGGCCATATCACCCAAGCGGCACTTCGATCGTCAAACGCGCCCCATGTCCCGGATTGGACTCGACGGTGAGCACCCCACCCACGGTTCGAGAACGTTCCTTGATGGAAATCGGCCCCAGCCGCAGGCGATCCAGTTCGTCGGCCGTAAACCTGCCGGCAAAGCTAAAACCTTCGCCGTTGTCGTCTACTACAAGTACTAGACGGCTGTCATCCTGCGACAGTTTTACCACGACATGGGAAGCCTTCGCATGCTTTTTTATGTTGTTGAGTGCTTCACGGTAAATCTGGAAGATCTCGCGGCAGACACGGTCGGGGGCCCGTAATTGTGTCGAATCAATTAGCAGGTCAAGGGCAATCGTGGACTCGTTGCGGTACCGCTCGGCAAAGCCGCGCATCAGGTCCACGAGGTCGGCGCTCTGCACGCGCAGGGGGCGCAGGTCAGTAACCGTCTGACGAAGATCGGCAGCCTCGTTCTTCACCGTCTGCTGAAGATTGGAAAGCGCGCTGGAGGCATGCTCGGTCGTGGTAGCCGACACCTTGCGGCGTAGGACGTCCAGCTGAATCTCGATGCTCAGCAGCGTCTGAAGAATGCCATCATGGAGATCGCGCGCGATGCGGCTGCGCTCAGCCTCGATAGCCCTCGCGCGCAAATGCCTCAAAAGAAAAATATTTTCCAGGGCCGGACCAATATGCTGCGCAATACTTTCAAGCCAGACCAAGTCCTGCTTTTGGAAAGGTTTGCGCCCATTGAGAAGGAAAATTCGGCCGGTTGGCTGGCCGCTCTGATCAAATGAAACCGTCAACAAAGAGCGGATTTTGAACTCCTGCAAAACGGGACCGGGAAGCCGGGGCATATTCTTAATGGCCCGACCATCGCGGCGATCCCAGCCAAACCCCGCTCCAGGCCCAATCAGCGAATTCCAGCAAAGCGTCGCATCCATGTCGTCGAGCAAGAATCCATCCGTGCGCGAGAGCGGCAGACTCTCCGGGATGAGGCGGTCATTCTCTCCCGCTTTCATCCGCCAAAGAAAAATGCGCTCCAGATCGGCGTCCCGATAGAGCATGAGGGCTTCTTCAGCATCGAAGGTAAGGCTCAGTTCCTGGAGAAAAAGACGCAGCGACTCCGCCAGCCCCTGATCCACTTGCATCGTGGCGTTGATGCGCGAGAAAAACTCGATTTGTCCGGCGAAGCGTTTATTGCGATCGCCGAGAAATGCAAGTCCTGCGCCTCCGGCAAAAGTGCCCGCGGTGAGACCTAACCACGCGACCACGCGCATCCAGTGAATCTCTCCTTTTACCGCTGTCAGCAGGACGAGTGTCAGAGAAAGCGCGCCGGCCAAAGGCAAGGTCAGGTCAAACCCCCAGCGAATTCCCGCCGCATAACAAATGAACATGTACGGAAACCAGACCGGAACGGTCGAAGGGCTGATAAACACGAAATAACCAAGCGCCAAAAGGTCGCAGGCCAGCGGCAAATGCCACGAACGCCGACGCAGCAGCCGTTCAACCTGAGTGATGACGAGCGCCACAACGAGATACGCAATCAGAAACGAAACCGAACGGCGTTCCTGGCGGGACGCGGGCTGTTCCAAAGCGGCAAGCAGCGCCAGCAAAACGAAAATCGGGCGCGCAAAAAGAATTTGCCGCTCGAAGTGGTTGCGGTCGGTTTGATTTTGGTTCATGCGCGAGGACGCGTGCCGTCAACATAGTCTAGCAAGGGGTGTGAGCTTCGCAGCGCGCCGCGCGCAAGCCTGCTGCGTAGCGATTACGGGCACGACCGCAGGCGAAGGGCTGGCCCATGCAAGTCTGCTGCCTCACGTAGCTCCGCTGAATCCAAAATCTAGAAACCTGCCCAGACGGGTAGTGTCCTGTTAGTGCGTTGCTGGTTCTAGCGATGTCGCTTTAAGCTGGCATAACCTAGCGTGGATTCAGCGCCCATATAAATCCACCCATAGCAAGAATGCCATCAGCGCGGTCGCGGACGCCATGATGAGAAACACGAAACCCCTATAATCATTCCAAGCCAGTAGCTGATCGGTTCGTGATCCCGGCGAGAGGCGCGGCCTTTGACCGTAAACACACCACTCCGAAGGGATTCGTAGTAACCGCGCCCAAGGAAAACGGCAATTGTCGCGCAGAAGATTAGTATGAAAAGTTTACGCGCCACCAAGTAGGAGATTATCCTATGCTGGTAGCTCGCCAACTGTCCAGACGTGATCCGCAAGGCCCGCTTCCATCGCGCGTGTCACGCGAACGCTCTCCTAGGACACTACCCCCAGACGGAGGCGCTTTCCGCTTCTGCCGATTTAGCGTAAAATGGACCTATTCCAGAATGGTGGGAGTAGCTCAGCTGGTAGAGCGTCGGACTGTGGCTCCGAATGTCGTGGGTTCAAATCCCATCTCCCACCCCAACACCCCGCGGGTCCGGCCCGGACACATAGGTAACAGAATGTACCGGCTACATAGGTAACACTTTTGGGCCGAACGGGTTTTCGAGCGGTTCCAGCACCCGAGTCTCCAGATCGAAGTACCCTAAATCATAATCCATAAAGCTGACCAG
>DATEGP010000067.1:0-39926 GCA_035280045.1 Candidatus Acidiferrum sp. | reverse complement strand
GAAAGCGTTTCAGCAGATCGTTCATGCTGGCGATGGCCGGGAGAAGATTATGGTCCTGAATGGCGGTCATCCAGCGGACCAGGAGCTGCTCATCGGGGGTCGCGCGGGGAAGAAGAGTTTTGGCCTTAGCGAGCGCGGCGGGGTCCGTCATGCCGCGGCGCGCCAGCACCCGCCCGAAATAGACCGGTAGCTCCCCTAACGAGTATCTACCGACTTGGAATACGCCAAAGTGAGCTTGTCTTAGATGCCGCGGGCCTCGATAGAGGCCGAATGATACGCCGGGGCACGCCTAATCACTACCCTTCCGTGGAAGGGAAACTCCCTGTACGGTAGGTCAGGTTTTCCACAGGCGGTACAGGGAAAACCTGGCGAAAACCATGGCGAAAGTGTATATTTCATTAAATGCTTTACCGTCATCACTTTACAGAGAAACAAGTCAGCGGATAGGGGTACTAGGAGACTCGTTTGGAGCCTAAAATGTGACTTGCGTACCATCGATTCCTGGGGGCTCGACAGTGTCTAATGGTACAGGTATTGCAGACGTGCCCTTTAGGGTAGGTTGCAGCATCCAACGAGTGGAAGTAAGGGCTTTTTAACGAACCGGGGGAAGTCCATGAATGCGGCGGGTAGTCAAATCAAGAGCAAGGATAAAGACAGAAAGTGGATGTGGTGGCTGCTGGGAGTAATCGGCGCACTGCAGTTCTATTTTGTGCGCGAAGTGCTGGCGGCCTTTGCGCTGTTTGCATTGGGGTTCCTAGCCATAGCCGGGGTCATCATCAGCTTTTATGCCCTGCACCGGGTCTGGGCCGCAACCGTGGACCGCGTAGCGGACAGCCGGCATCCGGTTATGGTGGCAGTCCGGCATGGGATTTACAGCGTTGAGGAACTAGCGCGCCGGCCATTCCGGCGCCCGGGTTCGGAACAGCCCGCGAGCTAAAACAGGTTTCTGGTCTCAGCCAGAGCACACGCAGAGCGGTTGCTCCTGCCTCCTTCAGGAGCGACAGAAGTTCTGTAATCAGGGAAAACAAAAGGGCCAGCCGTCCTAAGAGAGAGCGGCTGGCCTTTTCGTTTGGGCGCAAGTTGTTCCAAGCTCAATGGGTGAAGGGGTCGGTATCCGGGGCGGGAAGGATTTCCGGGCCTTCAGAAGTTGCTGAGCCATTGCCTCCGTTGCCCGGCTCGTGACCTTCCTGCAGGGACTTCCCGTTATCTTTGGTCAGAGTATCGAGGGTGGACTTCGAATGCTCATCCACGGCGCTTACCGCCGCAACGAGACAGGAATAAAGAAACGCCTTCATGCCTTTGCGGAATTGGTCAGTAGAGCGCTCGGCGGCGCGCGCGACATCCGATTCGAGAGTCTGGCGCCGGGCTTCGTGGGCGACTCGGCTTTCGGCGTCGAGCGAGGAAAGGGCTGAGGCGGCGCGTTCTTTGGTTTCGGATAGGATCGTATTCATTTGCGATTCGGCTTGCTTTTGCAAATTCGCCAGAGTCGAGTTCACTGCCTCTTGCACCAGTGCCTGGGCCTCGGCCGAGCGCGCGTCCAGCTTCAAAAGGGTTTCTTGCAGGAGAGACTGCGTGGTTTCCAGGAGCCGCTCATAACGGCGGTCCACGGTCCGGGCGGCTGCGCCGTCGAATGCCTTTGTCGCGTAAGCCACGGCTTCGTTAAGCCGAGCCTGAACCCTGGGCTCGATCTCGCCGTTTATTTTTCCCAGGAATTCCTGGCAGCGGTCCAACTCGTTCTTTAGGTCAGCGGCCTGCTGAGCAAGCCTTTGCGCTAGCTCTTCGGCGTGGCCGCGGTATTTCTCCATTTCTTGCTTCCAATGCGCTCCGATGACCGAGGCAGTCACGGCGGCGATGTCCTCTTTTGTCGCCAGGCCCGTTGTGGCGGCTTGTACGCGTGTGGGGAAAAGCTCGTGGACCTCGCGGATGCTGGACTGTTTGACTTCGTCAATGGCGGACAGCGCGTTGCGCACGGCTTCGTCCAACTGCTTGCCGACGGCGGTTTGCACAGCCTTCTCGGCGGCCTGCTGCAGCTTTCCCTGAAGAACGTTGATCAGCCCATCCGGAGTGATAACGACACGCTGCGGCTTGGGCGCCTCCGTAAGCGTCGGGCCAGGAGGTTTTGCCCCTGCGGGCGAGGGCGATGGAAAAGTAGCGACGTCGGCCAACTTGTGTTCGGGCGCTGAAGACGGTCCTTCAGCGTCAGGCGCTTCGGCGTCTTGTGTTTCCGCCTGAAGCGGTGAAGCGTCCATGGGCGAGGGAGGGGCTTCAAGCTCCGGCTCGGTAACAGTGGAGAATTGAGGAGAGGAACTGGTCATTTCCCCGATGCCCAACCAGTCTTGCGGCGGCGTCACAATGCCCCACACGTTGGCCGGAGTCTCCAATTCCACTCCGACTTGCTGTAACTCGCGAGTGCTTTGCGACGCATGAATCGAGCGCACTCTGGCGCGAATCGCGGGCGGAGCCGGCTCCACGTTAAGCCCGACCACTTGCAGTGTCACCCAGGTCCCAACGCCATATTCGTGACGCGAAGGATACCGGCAGCCATGCAAGTTGACGCTTGTGGAGACGGTTCTCTCAACAAACGGCTCGCCCAAATTGTTTTGGCCGAAGACGATCAGCGGAACAGACCGCTCGATGCGCGTGCTGCGGCGCGATTCCTCTTTCACGAAATTGTCAGGAGTCCTTGCAAGAGACGATTGGCTCACGTGTGCTCCCTGGCACGCCGCCTGGATTTCCCATGGTATTTGGGGCGGTCCGCTTACAGAGGTAGTTTTGCCGCTCCCTGTGGCCCGATGCGCAGATGTTAGCCGAACGCGGCTTGCTTGTCGAATGATTCCCGCGCTTTTCGACGGAGTTCTAACGGCGCAGCGTCGCGGCGGGGTAAGGGTTTTTTGCCGGGCGACGGAAAGAATCTGATAGGCTTGCGGCTCCGAAGGGAGGAAATCCTTATGCGCCGCTTTCTTGCGTTTGTTTTGCCGAGCTTGCTGATTCCCGTTTTCGTTGTTGGACAGGCACCTCACCGCATGGCTATCCGCGCGGGCAAATTGATCGACGGAAAAAACGACAAGCCGGTGGAGAACGCGTTGATTTTAATTGAGGGCGACAAGATTGTCTCGGTTGCCTCGGGCGGAAGCGCTCCAGCTGGGGCGGAAGTAATCGATCTCTCGAAAGCGACCGTGCTGCCGGGATTCATGGATGTGCACACGCACGTTCTTTTGCAAGGCGACGTTACCGCGGCTGAGTACGACGAACAACTGCTGAAGCAGTCGATTCCATACCGCGCGATTCTTGCGGCGCGCAATGCGGAGATTGCGCTGTCACACGGCTTCACCGCGATGCGCGACCTGGAAACCGAAGGCGCGATGTACGCGGACGTGGATGTGAAGACGGCCATCAACAATGGCGAAGTGCCGGGCCCGCACATGCAAGTGGCGACGAGGGCGATGACGCCGACGGGAATGTATCCGCTGCTGGGTTATTCGTGGGAGCTGAAAATGCCAACGGGCGTGCAATACGTGGACGGCGTGGAAGGCGCGCGCAAAGCAGTGCGCGAACAGGCGATGTATGGCGCGGACTGGATCAAGTATTACTCGGACCGCCGCTACCATTTTGAGGCGGACGGCGTGCTGCACAGCATGGTGAATTTTACGGACGAAGAAGCGAAAGCGATTGTGGACGAGGCGCACCGGCTGGGCAAGAAAGTGGCGGCGCATGCGATTGGCAGCGACGGTATCGCGGCGGCGTTGCGCGCGGGCGTGGATACCATCGAGCACGGCGACGGTTTGACTGACGCTCTGATGGACGACATGGCGCGGCGAGGGATTTATTGGGTGCCGACGCTGACGGTTGGTTTGTACGTGGCCCCGGGCCGTGGCGGAAATTGGCAGAAAATGGCAGACCTGCAGAAAGAAAATTTCGCAAAGGCGGTAAAGGAAGGCGTGAAGATTGCGTTAGGCACGGACGCGGGCGGCTTCGACTGGAAAAAGGTGAATCAAGCGAAAGAGTTTGAATATTACGTGCAATACGGAATGACGCCCATGCAGTCGATCCGTACTGGCACGTCGGTTGCCGCAGAACTCCTTGGCTGGAGCGACAAAGCGGGAACCATCGAGGCCGGAAAATGGGCGGACCTCGTGGCAGTCAGCGGCGATCCGCTTAAGGACATCACCGAATTGCAAAAAGTAAAATTCGTGATGAAAGGCGGAGTAGTCCATAAGAATGAAGGGAAATGATGCCGCAGTGAGGGCGAATTCTCGCCGGGCATACGTCCCGTTTTAGGCCAACAGTTCGCTCCAAATTGACGGACCAAAATCAATTGATGATGGGTCCGCCGCCCTTTCCCAACGCGGCGGCGTCACCCTTCGATGGATACACTCCGTAGTGATATTCATCGCCCAGCTTGATTCCCACGGTGACAGTGCCGTGAGGAGGAAGCATGATGTCAATGCCCTGAAGCGGCTCGGAGTTTGGCTTGAAGAAGCGAAGACGATATTCCTTCTTGTCCTTGTTCACGAAATGGACTTTGCCAATCCACGGCGCAACCTCGACTTTGCCGCAGGGGTTGGGTGCCTGATCATGGATCCTAATGGTAGCCGAACGGGGAAGGCCCTTTTCTCTTGCCTTTGCTGCACCTGTTGTAGCCACGGTGATTCTCCTTTTCTGAGAATTAGTGTTTTCCGCGGGGCCGGAAACTTGGGTCAGCGAGGAGCCCGAGCAAATTAGGCCGCTCTTGCAGGTCTGCCAGAGTGTACCCGTTTTTGAGGCTGTCCTGCGCAAATTGGATGGCGCGCCGGCGATCGCCGAGGCCGTCATAGGTTTCCGCGATGTCGGCAAGAATCCAAGGGTCTTTGGGAGCGAGGCGGAGAGCCGTGTTCGCGCAGGCCAACGCTTTTTCGCGAAGCTTGTCCTCCGCGTAATAGGTGCTGAGCATGGACTGAACGGAGGCGTCCTGGGAATTCAATGAGGCGTATTGTTCGAGAAGGCTCAGCACCCTGACGCGAGCAGCGCGCATTTTCTGGTTGTCTTTCATCCACGCGTAAGCGAGTTGCAGATTGGCCCAAACACGCCAGTCCTTATCGTTCAACTCCAAAGCCTTTCGGGTTGCGTCCGCGGCTTCGGCGTAACGCTTCTGGTCGATGTAGAGGAAGCCAAGATTAGCGTAGGCCTGGTAGTTGGGCGCCAACTGAATGGATTTCTGAAATGCAGCTTCCGCGGTGGCGTAAGACCGCGAGTCCTTCAGCTCCATGTAAACGACGCCGAGATCGCTGTAGGCCTCGGGGTTGTCCGGTGTGAGCTCGATGACGCGGCGATACTGCGCGATGGAGTCCTGAAGTCGTTTTTGCCGCAAATAGAATTCCGCGAGTAATTGATAGCCCTCCCAGTAGTCGGGCCGCAGAGCAATGGCGCGCCTGTAGTGGTCCTCCGCGTCTCCGGCTTTGCCGGTTCGCTCAAGAACTCCGGCCATGCCAATGAGCGCATCCGCGTCCCGTGGATAGGTCTCCAGGGCTTTTTGAAATTCCGGCAGCGCCAAGTCGTTCTGACCGGCGGCAGTGTACAGATGGCCTAAAGTGACGTGCGCGGCGGCAAGATGTTCATCGATCTCCAGCGCCTTTCGGCAGTTTGCGAGGGCTTGCTCGATCCTGCGAGGATCGTGATCCATGAGGAATTTCAGGCGAAACGCGTCCCCGAGCGTTGCGTAACCGGCAGCGAAGCGTGGGTCTTTGTCCAACGCGGAGCTTAACTCACCGATGGCGAGGTCGAGATTCCCCGGCTTGTCATAGCGCTGGATGTATCCCAAGGCTTTGAGGTAGGACTCATAAGCATTCGGAGTGTTGCTGCCAGGAGCTACGCGAGCGGCTTCGGGTACATTGACTCTCATCATTCGCGCGAGCCGCGTAACGGCCTGGTCTTGCAGAGCGGCGAGGTTTCCTGCGGGATCGTCGAGCTGCAAGGAACCGATTTGGCGAAGGCGCTTTGCGTCAATCAAAACCACGGTCAGCAGCACATCGCGGCCTTTGCGCTCGACGGTGCCCTGCACCACCATGGTGGCGCCAAGCTCGCGAAAAGCTGTTACCGGATCGCTGACTTTGCGTTCACGCACTAAACTTGCAGGCACGACCCAGAGGGAGTGTTGCGCAGCTTCCAGGTTCGACAAGCTGTTGGTCATCGAGTCCATCAGGCCTTCGGCTACCGGTTGATATTCGGGATCGCTTCCGCTGCTCGAAAACGGAAGAACCACAATATGTTTTTCGCTGCCGGCGTAGGCAAGGCCGACGAAGCGCTCGCGGACCGCCGGCAGAAAGAAAAAGACCACGGCTGCGACTGCAATACCAAGCGAACCCAGCCACAAGCGCTGCGTTTTCCTTGGCGTTCCTCCCGCCCACCGCGGACTGGAGGCGTTCTCCGCGTAGCGCTTTAGATCCGTAGAGTTGATGGAAGCGACAGTCGTCTCGTCCGGCAAAGCCGGGTTCGAGGCAATCTGCGCACGCGCTGCTTCCAGAGCCTGGAGCATCTCTTCGGCGCTGGCGTAACGTGTTTCGGGCTCTTTGGAAAGGGCGCGATAAAGGATCGGCTGCACGGTGGGCGGAGTAATGTCCACCGCCGCGGGAGCCTGGTTCAGAATCGCAAAGGTCATCGCTCCGGTGTTGGGGCGCAGGAAGGGGTGGCTCCCGGAGATCATCTGAACGAGGATTACGCCGAGAGACCAGATATCGCTGCGCTGATCGATGGTTTCGCCCAGGATTTGCTCTGGCGACATGTAGGGAAGGGTTCCCGTGGAGGAGATGCTTTGCGTGGCGCTGGCGCCGGCTACAACGCGGGCGAGCCCGAAGTCCACAATCTTCGCCACGTTTTCTTTCGTAACAATAATGTTGGAGGGTTTGACGTCGCGGTGGATGATGCGATGCGCGTGGGCGGCGGTGAGGCCGCGAGCAATCTGCATCGCGAGGTCCAGCGATTCGAGCACAGGAACCGGTCCCCGCGCTAGTTTTTGCGCTAGCGTTTCCCCTTCGTAACAGGCCATGACGATAAAGAGCTGGTGGCCTTCCGATTCTTCGATGTTGTAGATGACGCCGATATTGGGATGATCCAGCGCGGAAGCGGCCCGTGCTTCGCGGAGCAGGACTTCTTTGTCGCGAGAACTGATGACCAGATTCGGCGACAGAAATTTCAGCGCGACCGGCCGCTCCAGCACCAGGTCGAATGCCTTGAACACTACACCCATCCCGCCGGCGCCGAGCCTCTCCGTGACGCGGTAATGCGAGATGGTTTGACCGATCATAGGGGCTGGGGGAGAAAAGATGGCCTGATTCTAGGTTCGCACTAAGGCCAAGTCAACGAAACGCTGGCTAGTGTGAGATTTTGGTGCGCTGAGGAGTTAGTAGAATGCTACTCCCCCATCGACGTTAATGGATTGGCCCGTTATGGCGCTGGATTGTTCGGAGCACAGGAACAGAGCGGCGCGCGCAATCTCGTCGGCGGTTTGCGCGCGCCCTTGCAACAATCCGTTCAGGAAACCTGCCAACTGGTCTTCGGGACTGACGCCCAGCTTTTTCGCCAGTACCGCGCCCAATTCCTTCGACATTTGCGTTTCGGTGACCGGCCCGGGGCAAATGGCATTAACGCGAACGCCTTTACGCGCCGCTTCCGCGGCAGTCACACGCGTCAGGCCAAGCATTCCCGCTTTGGCCGCAGCGTAAGCAGAACCCCACGAATAAGCCGCCTTCGCCGAGAGGCTCGAAATGTTCAGGATTGCGCCTGAGCCACGCGCATACATTTCCGGCAGCACCAGTCTCGACAGCAGAAACGCCGCGCGCAAATGAATGGCGATGACCTTGTCGAACTCTACCACCGGATATTCTTCCACTGGAACTACCGGTCCGTAATGCCCCGCGTTGTTCACCAGGATGTCGATTCTGCCGAATTTTTCGCGAGCCGTGGCAACAACGTGAGCACACGCGGCGTCTTGCGTCAAATCCGCCATCGCATATTCGGCTCGGCCGCCGTTTTCGGATATTTCCTTTGCAACCGCCGCAAGTTCCTTTTCTGTTCGCGCAGTGAGAAACACCGCCGCGCCTTCATTCGCGAACAGGCGCGCGATGGCCCGGCCGATGCCCCTGCCGGAGCCGGTGATGAGAGCAACTTGATCTTTCAGCGCCATGGGGACCATGAGAATAGAGGGTAAACCCTCGTTGAAGCAAGAAGCGGACTGAGGCAAACCGTACGATCTTGTCATTTTCAAAGCGAAAAAATAGCACGAATAGTAATCGAGTGTTTGCCCGATTGTGTCTCTATCCCACGTGGACAAAAATCTTGGATCGTGACTTCAAAGCATTGGCGTTGACGCAACAATCGTTTCGGCCCAGCCGTCAATTGCGTTTCCCAGCCGATAAACTTAACCTAAGGGCAGGCCTATATGCAGGGTTTTCGCACGCTTCCTTGGACCGCATTTCCTTTTGCGGTCATGGTTTTCGCAGGCTGCAGTTCCGCGCCAACGATGCTTAACGGAGGCCCTCCCCCGCCGCCGGGGTCTTCCACGGCGGACGTACTCACCTACCACTACGACATCCAGCGCACAGGACAAAACTTAAAGGAAACAACGCTGACCACAAGCAACGTCAATTCGTCAACATTCGGAAAAGTCGGTGAATTCGCCGTTGATGGCCAGATCGATGGTCAGGCTCTTTTCGTCAGCCAGCTTGCGATTTCCGGACAGGGAAACAAGGACGTCTTATACGTCGCCACGGAAAACGACAGCGTTTACGCGGTGGACGCCAGCAGTATCAGTGGCAGCGCAGCGACGGTTCTTTGGCAAACCAGGGTCCTCCCCAGTGGAGAATCTCCGGCCACGAGCTTGCCCTGCGGAAACATCAGCCCAAATGGAATCACCGCGACGCCGGTCATCGACCGGACGCACAACGCCATCTATGTCGAGGCTATGTCTCAGAATTCCTCGGGAAACATCATTCACCGTCTACATGCGCTGGACCTGACAAATGGGAGCGAAATGTTTGGCGGTCCAACGACTATTACCGCAACTTATCCCGGCACGGGCGGCAACAGCAGCGGGGGCGTGGTCACCTTTCTCCCCTCCGTGCATCACGAGCGTGCAGCGTTGCTCGAGAGTGGTAACACGATTTCCACCGCGTGGACAGGCTTGTGGGGAGACTGCGGCTCTTATTCGGCTTGGGTGATTTCCTATGATGCCGGTTCGCTGAAGCAAACAAGTGCCATCGACTTGGTGCCCAACAATCATGGAGCCGGGATGTGGATGGGTGGCGGTGGACCGGCTGCAGACACATCCGGCAACGTGTACGTGATCAGCGGCAACGGATTTGGCGACACACCGGGGACGAACGGCAGCTACGGGAATTCATTTGTTCGTCTTTCTACATCGGCCGGCCTGAAAGTTGGAGATTACTTCACCCCCTTTAACACGCTTAGCGAGGACGGTGCGGACGCCGATTTCGGCTCGGCGGGCCCGTTACTGTTGCCCGACCTTGTGGATGCTAGCAACGCGACCCGCCACCTTGCTGTCGGCGCAGGGAAGGACGGGAATCTGTACGTCCTGGACCGGGACAACCTGGGACAATTCAATTCCGCCAAAAACAACGTGTATCAGCAATTCGCGCTGAGCTCGGGTGAAAATCATTCCTCGCCGGTATTTTTCAATAACACCGTCTATGTCGGTCCGACAAATAGTCCTTTGAAGGCCTTTTCGATTTCTAAGGCGCTCCTGGCAACTTCGCCATCTTCGCAAAGCGCCCATGTTTTTGGTGGGAATGGAACCGTAGCGAGCATCTCTGCGAATGGCGTCATGCAAGGAATCGTTTGGGCGCTGGATTGGGGCGCGGGAGTTTTATTCGCCTACGACGCCACGGACCTGACGAAGGAACTGTACGACACAAGTCAGGCTGCCTCGAACCGGGATCACTTCTCGGCAGTTGGCGGGCACTTCATCACGCCGATGGTTGCCAACGGGAGAGTGTACGTCGGCACGAAGACGAGCGTGGCCGTGTTCGGTTTGCTTCATTAGCTTTCGTGATTGATCGCTCCAGGGCAAGAACGGCAGGCTGGAAAGGCTATCTACTTCCGCTGGTTTTGAAGTTTGAATTTGGCTTCGGCGGTAATCCCAAACGCTTCCAAAAGCTGAGCTTGAATCTCGTCGGTCAGCGCGTTAATGCGCTCGACACCGCGGCCGCCCCCGCCAACACGATAACGGAGTTGCCGCTGTCCCGCTGGCGTCTCAATGATTTGCAGCACGCTGTCCGCGATTTCCTGGGGGTTGGCTCGCGAACTTCGAATCCCTTGCAGGATTTTCCACGGAACTTGCGCCATTTCTCCGTATCCCGCTTTGCGCTGCTCGTCTTCTCCTGTCTCAAGCTTGTCTGCAATGGGCGTGGCGTAGGGACCCGGCTCGACGATGACGGAATCGATTCCTTGCGACGCGAGTTCATAGCGGTAAGTTTCCGCGAGGGCTTCCATCGCGAATTTGCTGGCGCAGTACAGGCCCATGCCAGGAATCGCGAGGCGTCCCCCGCCGCTGCTGATGTGCAGCAGCAGGCCGTTTCCTTGACGCTTCATCACCGGAAGCACCGCGCGATTCATGCGCAGCACACCGAAAAAATTCACGTCTAACTGCCGTTGCGCCTGCGCGACGGTCACCGTCTCAGACAAATCCATGATGCCGTAGCCGGCGTTATTCACCAGCACATCGATCCGCCCGCACTTGGTGACAACTTCGTTCACGGCTTGCTCAACCGAAGCGTCTTGGGTGACGTCCAGCTCGAGCGCCTGAAGATTGAGGGATTCTCGTCGAGCGAGTTGTTCCAATTCACGCGCCGCGGCGGCGTTTCGCGTTTTCGTGTTCCGCATCGTGGCGAAAACATAGAATTTCTTGCGTGCCAGCGTTTCCGCAATCAGCCGCCCAAAGCCGCTGCTTGTTCCAGTGATTAAGACAACCTGCCCTTTGCCAGACATGGCCTAGCAGGATAGAGAGGAAAGGTCAGAACGTAAATAGGGGGCTGCCTTCAAAAAAGTTCCGGCGGCCTTGGAACCGAAAGCCTCGGACGCTACTAGCGGGTCCTCAAATCTCTCAGCAGATGATGGACCAGGCCATTGATATCTTCCTGCGTCAGCGTGAAGTAGTTGTAGTTCACATGCTTTTCGCCGACGGCGCGATACACCAGGTGCTTTGAGTCTCGCTGGACGAAATCAAACACGATGGTTCCCGCGCGGAAGCGGATGCGCTCGTACCCCACTAGCGACGGTCCCCAGCCCCAGCCGCTCCAGCAGCCATACGGACCGCATACCAGACCGGGGTAACCGCCGTAACCGAGGGGAACTGTAGCGTTACGCCGCTCCACGGCGAAGTGATAGTCCACCAGAAAATCGGCAGCCGCGGGATCGCTGATTTGATTGAGTCCTTTCGAGGTCAGAGTTTGCTCGATGGCCGTCCTGACGCGCTGGCGGACCGCTTCCGAATTTGCATCGGGATCGCGCTCCACGGTCTCGCCCCTCTCACCGCGGGTAATTACGTCGCGCGAAACAACAGGGCGCGAGTCGCGCTCGCGCGCCTTGCTGGGCTCCGGCGCCGGGCGCCAGGCCCAGGTAGCCAGCTTGCGTATGCGAACGTCAGGGTCGCGCGTGATTTGAACGTAGTCGTCACAACCTTCCAGCAAGAACCCGCAAAGTAATGCCGAAACCGCTAAAACGGTGGATTTTCCGTATGCCATCTTTCCGTGCCTCATGAGGGATGTCCTCCGAACGGACACCATTACCACTCTATTTAACCCCACAAATGGAAAGGAGTTGCGCTTTTGGTGGAGGATTCGCCTCCCTTAGACGGGTACAGCCACCCAGTCTTCCGGGGGAAAAACCACCGGCCAAAACTTGGGATTAGGGGCGTCGAACTCGAAAGCCACTGCGAAGTCTCCTTCGGCAGTGTCGTCGATGCGCACCACCCGGCACTTTTGCTCGATCTTGTTCTGCGGATTGACCAACAGCATCGGCTGGCCGACATGCAGTTCAGCCTGTATCTTCATAAGCCCGCCATGGGCGTTCACGACTTGCGTCATGGCCTCGTACTGCTGGCGTTTGCGGTCGGTGTCTTCCGCCATGACACTGAGGCGCATGCGCAACATGACGCGCTCGCTGCGCCGTCGGTTGATCGGGTTGGAGGAACTGGCCATAACAATCTCTCTAAGCAGAAGTTCCAGACTCTCCAAGACAGGGGCGGCCTGAAGATGTAACTGATTTTACCTTGGCAGAAGTCTCGAAACGCTGGCGGAGTGGATAGGCGTTGCGTAAAAAGATAGAGCCGGGTTTAGGCGCCTTTGGCCCCAACCAACAGATCCGAGGGCGCAGAGGCTTCTAAGAGCTTAGTCTTGCTTCAAGGCGAGCTTTCACACTGGGCCATTCCGAGTCCACGATGCTGAAATAGACCGTATGGCGGACTCGTCCGCTCGCCGTGATCATGTGATTCCGGAAGATGCCTTCTTCCCGTGCGCCAATCCGTAGAATCGCCGCGCGCGAGCGTTCATTCAGCGAATCCGTCTTTAATTCCACGCGAATGCAACCCAGCCTTTCGAACGCATGTTTGAGCAGCAGATATTTCGCTTCCGTGTTGATTGCCGACCGCTGCCATTCGCGCGCCACCCAAGTCCAACCGATTTCCACGCGGTGATTCGCGCGATCGATGTTGCCGTAGCGCGTGCTTCCGATCGGCCGCCCCGTCTGCCGTTCCACAAGCGCAAAAGGCAACGACACACCTTGTTGCTGTTCCCGAAGCGCGGTCGCAATGTAGGCCGCCATCTCTTCGACCGTCCGAACGGGCGTCGGTATCCAGCGCCACAAATCCTCGTCCAGGCCCACCGTCGCCAATCCCGCTAGATGATCTTCGCGCAGCGGCTCCAGCCGGACGTGCTCGCCTTCCAAAACCACTGGCGCAACCGCCATTTCCGTGAACCGAAGCATTTCCATAGACATGGGCATGGAATCCTATGGCATCACGCGAAAACAGCCAGCGCCAATTTGGATATTTTGGGATATCCCTACAGGCGGGAAGGGGAGCCGTTGAAACCCGGTTTTTTATGCGTAGTACGAAGCCAACATGGAGCGGCATCGGTTCGGCAGGAAATCGCCCACTTGGCAGATTAGTGTGAACTTGCAGACGAGCGAAGCGTCAAGCCACCCATGCACCGCTTCTTGGCGACGTATTTCCAGCGCTTCGCTCGAAGAAAGGGCTTCCCGGTAAGCGCGGTCGTTGATCAGTGCATCGTACACGTCCGCCACCTGCAGAATGCGCGCTTTGATCGGGATTTCTCCGCCAATCAAACCGTCGGGATATCCGGTCCCGTCCATTCGTTCGTGGTGGTGCCGTATGATCGGAAGAATGGGCCGCAGCGATTTCAGCGGCGCGCAGATTTGCTCCCCAGTAATGGGATGCTCGCGCATGATCTCCATTTCCTGCTGGCTCAAGCGCGCGGGCTTGAGAAGGATGCTGTCCGGCACCGCTACTTTTCCAATGTCATGGAGCAGGCAGCCGAGGCGCAATTCCTCCAATTCCTCCTCGCCCAAGCCGAGGCTTTCGCCTAGCCGCAAAGCGTATTCCGCAAGGCGGCCGGAATGCCCGTCCGACAAGCAATGCTTCGCCTCGATGCTGTGCGCCAGGGAAAGGACCACGGACTTTGCTTGTTCATCGATGTAGCACTTGAGCCGCAAGAGAGTCTGGATCCGGTCCAAACCTTCACCGAGCGAAGACTGCACGCCCCAGAAATCCGCCGCACCCGCTTCACGGCTTTGCTCCAATTCCATCGGAGTTGGCGCCGCGGAAACGAGCACAATCGGCGTGAGTTGATTGAAAGGGTCTTGCTTCAGGCGACGGCAAAGTTCGACGCCGCGGACTTCGGGAAGATGATCGTGCAGCAGCACCAGGTCAGGCTGAAATTGCAGGCAGAGGTGGCGGGCGGATTCCGGAGTCTCTGCTGTGAGAACCTCGTATTCTTGATTCTCCAGGAACGCCTTCCAGTTTTCGCGTTCCTTTGATGCAGCGTCCACTAGCAAGATGGTCGGGTTCATGAGCTCCTGCCTCTACTCATTCTTTCTTGCTGGAGGTTGGACTTGCGAACGAACTCCGAGGCCCTTACCAGGGCCGAACGACCTCCGTTTGTTGGGGACTAGGGACTTGAAGCTGCAGGCTCGGTTGAAAGATGCTTCTCGGAGGCCAAAAGGCGCGGGCTTATAAGTGCCGCAAAACTCGCGTGTTGCAAGCGGACGGACGAAATGAGACCGCTTTCACACCAGAGTAAATTTCACATGAGTGGTAAACTTTACTTGAAACGAGGCACTTTTCAGCTTTTTCGGCCCTTTTTCGATGCTTATTCGCTCGGTGCGGCCGGAATTGTTAACAACTTCATTATCTTTTGCCTGAAGGTCATCATCTTTTTGCCTCAACCGGAGCATCTGCGATTCGTAATATCCCTCTTGTGACAGCATGTGAAATCAAACGCAAAATCAAAAATGTCGAATCGGCGTGCCCTCAGCCGAGCCGCTGAGGTATGATAGAGTCCTTGGGGTTGCAGTAAATAGGGTGACCATGCAGAACCAGCACAATGGGAATGGAAAGGTATTGCTCCGCGTGAGGCCCCGCGGCTTTTGCGCCGGCGTAGTTCGCGCCGTGGATATCGTCGAACTGGCGCTGGAAGCTTATGGCTCTCCTGTTTATGTGCACCACGAAATTGTCCACAACACTTACGTTGTGCAGCAGCTCCGCCGCCGCGGCGCCATTTTCGTCGAAGCCATCGAAGAGGTCCCCCACGGGGCCGTGCTGGTTTTTAGCGCCCATGGCGTTCCTCCCACCGTTCGCGATGAAGCCAAGGCCCGCGAGCTGAGAGTCATTGACGCCACCTGTCCCCTGGTCACCAAAGTCCATCTCGAGGCCCTCAAGTTTGCCCGCGAAAAGCGCACCATCATTCTCATCGGCCACAAAGACCATCAGGAAATCATCGGCACCTCCGGCGAGGCGCCCGACCGCACGCTCGTTGTCGATTCCGTGGCCGCCGTGGACGCGCTCGAAGTCGAGGACCCGCAAAAGCTTTCTTTCCTGACGCAGACCACTCTGAGCCTTTACGATACGCAGGAAATCGTGGCCCGGCTCCGCCAGAAATTCCCCGCCATCCAGGGCCCGGCCAGCGACGACATTTGCTATGCCACGCAAAACCGCCAGGAAGCGGTCGAGCAGGTGGCCAAGGACATAGACCTCATCCTGGTTGTCGGTTCTCCGAACAGTTCCAACTCCAATCGCCTCGTGGAAGTGGCGCGGCGCCGCGGAGTCCAGGCAAAACTGATAGACTCCGCCTCCGACATTGATGTGCGCTGGCTCGAAGGCGTCTCCCGCGTGGGCCTGACCGCAGGCGCTTCCGCTCCGGAAGTTCTGGTCGAACAGGTTAGCCAGCGCCTGGCCGAATTCGGCTTTACGGATCAGCGGGACTTGGACTTGATCCGCGAGGACGTGCGCTTTACGCTGCCTCCGGAGCTGGCGACCATCGCGCCGGCGCCGCGCCGCTAAGAGTTTGTTGTCGTCGCAGTCGGCAGTTCCCAAGGGGACGCCGCGCAGGACCGGAAAATCTCACCCTGTAGATTTTTCCGCTCCGGTCACCGTAAGTAATGCCCGCGCGGCGGTCGGAAACTCTGTACAAGGAGTGAGACCGTGGCGGTCAAAATCGTCCGTCAGCCGAAGAAGATTGCCTTGATTGGCGCGCCTTCGAGCGCCGCCGCATTCTCCCTCGGGAGCGAAAAAGCGCCCGCCGCTTTGCGCTCCGCGGGCATTGTCGAGCGCCTCCAGTCCGCCGGTTACGAGGTCATTGACCACGGCGACTGCGTCCCGCGCCTCTTCGCCGATGATGAGGAACACCGCCGCGCGCGCAATCTCACCGAAATTGTCGCCGGCCTCAACGACCTGAAGCTCCGCGCCGAATTGGCCGTGAAAAGCGGAGCCCTGGTGCTGGTCCTGGGCGGCGATTGCGCGCAGGTGATTGGCTTGCTGGCGGCCGCGCGGCGTTATCATCATCATCTGAGCCTGCTCTGGTTCGACCGCGATGCCGACCTGAACACTCCCGCTTCCACGCCTTCCGGCCGGATTGACGGCATGGTCGTTGCCCACATTCTGGGCAAAGGTGCGCCGGAGCTGGTCCGCTTCTGGGGCGAGCCGTCGCTGGTGCGCGAGCCGGATATCACCCTTTTCGGGCTCGAGCGGCTCGATCCTCCCGAGCAGGAATACCTGGCCAAGTCTCCCCTGCGCCACTACCATGCGGGCGATATTCAACTCAAGGGCGGCGCGCGCGCGGCGCAGGAAGCTCTTTCGCACATGCACGCCGAGGCGCACGGCTTTGTGCTTCATCTGGATACCGACGCCATCGCCCAGGAAGATTTTCCCGCCGTCAACGTGCCCGGCAGCGGTGGATTGCGCTTCGAGGACGTGCGCGCGGCGCTCACGGAATTCGCCAAGCACAAGAACCTGCTCGGCCTCGACGTCGCCCAGTACAACCCGGAGAAAGATCCGGACGGCAGCGGCGCGAAGAAACTCGTGGACCTGATCGTGGAGGTCCTCGCCGCGCGCCTGCAATCCTTCGAGTCCCCCGCCCCCGAACCCGGAGATGGTGCTTCTGGCCCAGCCGGACCCACCGAGGTCTCCTCTTCCGGCTCCGCCGCATAAACCAAAACAGGAGAGGGGATTCACTAGCAGCAGAAACTACAGAGCCTTAGGCGAATTGATCGCTATCCACTACCTCGAAACAATCAAATTGCGCGTCCGACTTCGAAGCCCCGAAGGACTAGTGAGAAAAGCCCCTTCCGAACAGTTGATCGGCGCGTGGCCTACCTTAGTTGCGTAACTGGTGACCGGCGAATCGCGTGACTTCCCTACGCGGCGGGGAGTTCGATGGTGACGGCGGCGCCGTTGGGGTGGAGGTTTTGGGCGTAGATTCTGCCGTTGTGCTCTTTTACAGTGCCGTAGCACATGCTCAGGCCTAGGCCAGTTCCCTGGCCGACGGGCTTGGTCGTATAGAAAGGGTCGAACACGCGGTCGAGGTCGCTGAAGCCGGGGCCGGTATCGCTGAAGCGCACGACGATTTTTTTGGCTTCGAGGTTTCCTTCCACCACGACTCTCTTTTCCGGTGCCTGCTCGACGGCTTGCGCGGCGTTGGTGAAAAGATTCACAAAGACCATTTTGAATTGGCCTTCATTAATGGGAATGCGCGGAAGGTCCGGAGCAAAGTTCAATTCAAAGCTGATCCCCGACTTCTTCCACT
This sequence comes from Candidatus Acidiferrum sp., assembly GCA_035280045.1. Classification (GTDB taxonomy): domain Bacteria; phylum Acidobacteriota; class Terriglobia; order Acidiferrales; family UBA7541; genus Acidiferrum. Next base: position 22,620 of record DATEGP010000067.1, on the reverse strand, counting down.
GATACTCGCAGAGCATCAGTGAATCTCGCACCACGGCGGCGATGTCCAGGGCCTTTCGGCCGTCCTGCAGAGGGCGCGCAAAGCTGATGAGGTTGTCAATGATGCGCTTCATGCGGCGCGCTTCGGTGCCGAGCCGCTCGAGCTTTTGCTTCATGCCGTTTTCCGCAGCCTGATCCTTCAGCAAATCGGAGTAACCCATGACGGCGGTTAGCGGATTGTTCAGTTCATGCGCCACGCCGTTGACCAATTGCCCGATTCCGGCCAGCCGTTCCTGCTGCACCATCTGGCTTTGCGCCAACTGGAGGCGTTCCACGTTTTCTTTGGACTCATGCAGCAGTCTGGTCAGTTCGCGAGCCAGCAACATTTGGCGCAAGAAGACGCACGCTCCCACCATGAGGATTGCAATCAGCGTCACGCTAACGCGAAACGGCCGCAACTGGCTGGCCGCCGGAACCAGGTACAGCACAAACAGCCCGATCACCGGCATGGACAACAACGCCAGCACGGCCAGGAATCCGGACACATCCGCATCGCGCTCGGGGCCGGTTCCAGCGAGTTTTTCCGAGGGCACGTGGCGCGCGCGCACAGCAATCAGAATGAACCAGCAGATGGCGGCGTAGTCGGGAACGTCATAAATGCTTCCGCTGTAGTATTCGGTGCGCCCCAGCGCTGCATTGAGCCACTGATAGGCAAGGAGGTACAGCGCGCAAGCTCCAAAAAGATGCCAATAAATCTTGCGCCAGACGCCTTCCGCGACCACCGCCATGCCGCCCATCACAACCATCAGCACGGCGAACTCTAGTACGAAGAGCGGAGTCTGATAAAGGTTGTACACCACAGGGTCGAAGACGATATACAAGTTCGGGTAGAGCAGGAACATGTACAGGTAGACCCACCACAGAACGAGAATGAGGAAATTGAGAGTGCTGAGGAAGAATTTCTGTTCGCGCTGGCGGGAGCCGGGACGTAGGGCGGCGGCGGCCATCATGGGAACAGGCTGGAGGAACAGAGGAATGTCGGCCCAGAAAGGATTTGGCGGTTCGCGGCCGCTGATCACTTCGTAGTAGAGCCAGGCGGCGAAGTTGGTGGCCACTAACGCGGCTCCGAAGGCCATGAGGAACCAGAACCAGCGTGTGCGACCTTCATTACTGAATCCCGCCCACAAGAGCACGGCAACGGCGATGAGCCACAAACCGGTTCCGCTCATGTCGGAGAAAGCCGTGAGCGTCGCTCCCGGCCTTGCCAGCAGAGAAACGACCGTGTACAGGAGCAGAAAGCCCGCAACGGTGCCCCATTCCCAGTGCGTGAGCTTTCTCATTCTTTCTTGCGCTGCTCCAAACCGGACCGGGGAACGCGCTGCCTGCCTCCCTGAGTAACTCAAGCAGGTAGCCACCACGGCACGATTACTCTCCAGTTTATCCGGGAAATGAGCGAGTCAACGCGAGGCCGCCAGGAATTTGTTGTGACGGTAACCACCACGCAAAAGGAACGAAGAAGGTGGAATCGAGAAATCGATGGAGGTCTTCTTGACCGGCTTCTTTCCGCCCTGCTATCGTGAAGAGTTATTGTGGGCTCCGTGTAGCTACTGGGCGCCGGAGTCCGCACAGGGAAAGCACGGCTCCTGAGGGGGGAGCGCTTTCAGCGTATGGGCCTCACCAAACTGGTAGTCCGGGGAGCGCGGCAGCATAACCTGAAGAACATCAGCGTCGAGATTCCCCGGAACACCTTGACGGTCATCACTGGACTCTCCGGCTCGGGCAAATCTTCGCTGGCATTTGACACGATTTATGCCGAAGGACAGCGCCGCTACGTGGAGTCGCTATCCGCGTACGCGAGACAATTCCTCGATCAGATGGAACGGCCCGAAGTGGACGTGATTGAGGGGCTTTCACCTTCGATCGCGATTGAGCAGAAAACCACGACGCGCTCGCCGCGGTCGACCGTCGGCACAATCACGGAAATTTATGATTACCTGCGCGTGGTGTACGCGTCGGTGGGAGTGCCGCACTGCCCGAATTGCGGGAAGGCGATTACGCGACAGTCGAGCGAGCAGATGGTGCAGGCGATCCTGCAAGGAGAAATCTGCAAGCCCGACGACCGCATCATGATCCTGGCGCCCATCGTTCGCGGACGAAAAGGGGCGTACCGGAAAGAGCTGGAGAAATTCGCGCACGATGGATACGTGCGCGCGCGGATTGATGGCGAACTCTTTCAACTCGACGACATTCCGGCGCTGGACAAGCGGAAAAATCACACGATCGAAATTGTTGTAGACCGCTTGCTGGTAAAGCAAGGCATTGCGGCGCGGCTGGAACAGTCGATCGCCACAGCGCTTAAGCTGGCGAGCGGGCTGGTGACCGTAGCGGTCGTGGGCGGCAAGGAGCACACGTTTTCTGAAAAGCTGGCGTGTCCGGATTGTGGGATTTCGGTTCCGGTGCTGGAGCCGCGCTCGTTCAGTTTTAACTCGCCATATGGCGCGTGCCCGGCGTGCAACGGGCTGGGGTCGAAATATGATTTCGATCCGTCGAAGATCATCATTGACTGGTCGCGACCGCTCTTCGACGGCGGCCTTGGCCCGGGCTCGGGGTCGGCGATTCTGAAGCGGACGCTGGAGCTTGGGGCGTACGCGCATGGCTTCAATTTGGAAACTCCATTTGAGAAGTTTCCTGCGCGCACCCAGAACATGCTGTTGTATGGCTATCCGCCCTCGAAGGGAGGCGATGGCGGTGAGAATGGATACTCCTGGAAAAAGGCAAGAAGTGAGAAGGGATTTCGCTTTCCAGGCATCCTGAAATTTCTGGAGAGAAATTTTGAAGAGTCCGGCTCGGATACGTACCGCGAGTGGATGACGCAGTATATGTCGGCGACGATTTGCAGCGTTTGCCACGGGAAGCGGCTGCGCCCGGAATCGCTGGCGGTGAAGCTGGGGGGCTGGTCGATAACGGATTTCACGGGGCTTTCGCTGAGCGCAGCGCGGCCTGCCGTGGACAAAATCCTGGCGCATCTCAGCGAGCGACAAAAGGAAATTGCGGCGCGTCCGCTGGAGGAAATTGCCGAGCGCATCGATTTCCTTCTGGCGGTGGGTCTGGGCTATCTCAGCTTGGAGCGGTCTGCGGCTACACTCTCTGGAGGCGAGGCTCAACGCATTCGACTGGCCACGCAAATCGGCTCCCGGCTGCGCGGCGTCCTCTATGTGCTCGATGAGCCAAGCATCGGCCTGCACGCGCGGGACAATGCGCGGCTGCTGGGCTCGCTCGAACACCTGCGAAATCTTGGCAATACCGTGCTGGTGGTCGAGCACGACGAAGACACGATTCGGCGCGCGGATTTTGTTGTGGACCTGGGACCCGGCGCCGGCAATGCCGGGGGCTATCTTGTTGCGCAGGGCAAGCCGGAGCAAATTGAGGCCACGACAGAGTCGCTGACGGGGCAGTATCTTAGTGGCGCGGCCAAGATCGCCATTCCGGAGAAACGGCGCAGCCAAAACGGCAAAGCAATACAGGTCGTTGGCGCCACGGCGAATAATCTCAAAGAGATTGACGTTACGTTTCCGCTCGGGTTACTCACCGTGGTTACCGGAGTTTCCGGCTCCGGGAAATCCACGCTGGTAAACGACATCTTGTATCGCGCGCTGGCGCAGAAACTTTATCGGTCCTCCGAGGCGCCCGCGCCGCACCGGCAAATCCTTGGCACCGAGCACATCGACAAGGTCATCGAGATTGACCAGGCGCCGATTGGTCGCACGCCACGTTCGAATCCGGCGACGTACACAGGCGTGTTTGCCCCGATTCGCGATTTGTTTGCCATGCTGCCGGAGTCGCGCGAGCGCGGTTACCGCCCGGGCCGGTTCAGTTTCAACGTAAAGGGTGGACGTTGTGAGGCCTGCCAGGGCGACGGGCTGCGGCGCATCGAGATGAATTTTCTGCCCGACGTTTATGTGATGTGCGAAGTGTGCCGCGGGCGGCGGTACAATTCGGAAACGCTGGCAGTGCGGTACAGGGGCCACTCCATCAGCGACGTGCTGAATTTGCCTTCCACCGACGCGCTGAAACTTCTGGAAAATATTCCGCAGATTCAGCAGAAACTTTCGACGCTGGTGGACGTCGGGCTGGGTTACGTCACGCTGGGGCAGTCCGCGACAACGCTTTCCGGTGGGGAAGCGCAGCGCATCAAGCTGGCGCGCGAGCTTTCGAAACGCCAGACCGGCCGCACGCTGTACATTTTGGACGAACCGACGACGGGCCTGCACTTCGACGATGTGCGGAAGCTGCTCGATGTTCTGCAACGGCTAGTGGATCTGGGAAACACAGTGTTGATCATTGAGCATCATCTGGACGTCATCAAGCAAGCGGACTGGATTATTGATCTGGGACCGGAAGGCGGGGAAGGCGGCGGGCGCATCGTGGCGCAAGGGCCGCCGGAGCAGGTGGCTCGCACGAAGAAGTCGTACACGGGGCAGGTGCTGGCGCGAGTCCTCGGACTTAATGGAAATGGCCAGGTCGGAAGCAGGTCCAAGGAGTTGCCCGGTTCGAAATGACCCTATAGACTCGCACACGAATTCCTATGCTTGCCCTTGGCGTTCTATATTTCGTCCTTAAATACATGGCTTATGCCGCTTGGTGTTATTTCGGATTGAAGAAGTTCCGCCCTGAAGGCGAGGATCAGCAAAGCCGGGCCTACTTGTATGGTTTCTATCGACTCTGATAGGTCTCGGCTTTGGCTTGCTGATCTTTCTTGCTCTTGCGATGTTTTCGTCCGTATTTGGAGACTCAATCCCGGGTACTTTGCTGACCTACGTCTGTGCATACTTCCCGGTGCGCTGGATCGAATGGACGCTCATGTCGGTGCTGATTATACCCGGGTCAAACTCAGTTCTAACCTGGTTTTCGGGACTTCATAAGCCTGATCGCCTATGGCGCCTCGGTGGGATTGGAGTCTCATTTCTTGCGGACATGCCAATTCTCGTTGCCAGTGCAGCCTTCCCGGTTGGGCGCATCCTATGCTGAATGCAGTGGTCGCTTGCACGCTATTCCTGCGGCGCGTGTGTGTGCCACTTGCAAGGACTGGTGCTTGACCGTAGAGTGAGTATCTTGTCATGAGTATCTACTCGATTGAGCCACTGGTTCTCGGAGAAGTGCATACGTATCCGCTGGCGTCGCGCAAAAGCAAGGTGAATGTGCGCGAATTTGCCAAGCCTAGGGCGGCGGCAAATACGTCGTTGACGAAATTTCTCGATTCCCTGCCGCACATTCTCGCGGCGGAGAGCCTTCGGCAACTCTTGAGCGCAGTACACACGGCCCGCAAACAGCGGAAGGCAATTCTCTGGGGCATGGGCGGGCACGTCGTCAAAGTTGGTCTCGGTCCAATATTGATTGACTTGATGGACCGCGGGTTCGTCTCGGGAATCGCGATGAACGGCGCGGCACTGATTCATGATTTCGAGATTGCGCTGGCGGGGAATACTTCCGAGGACGTTGAGGCCGCGCTGGACGAAGGGCAATTTGGCATGGCCGAAGAGACCGGCAAATACTTGAACGAGATCGCCAAGCTGGCACAGCGGATTCGCATTGGCTATGGCGAAGCGGCGGGACAGTTTCTCAACAGCGGCGTCATCGAGGCCAAGCATGCGGAATCCAGCGTCCTCGCAGCGGCGCACAAGCGACGGATTCCGGTGACGGTACACCTTGCTATCGGCACGGATATTCCGCACATGCATCCGGCAGCGGAAGGCGCGGCTCTCGGCTACGCGACGCATCGCGATTTTCGCCTCTTCTGCGCGATGACGCAGCAGATGCATCCAGGAGGCGCGTATCTCAATTGGGGATCCGCGGTGTTGCTGCCGGAGGTTTTCTTGAAGGCCGTTTCCGTGGTGCGAAACCTTGGAGTCCCGCTTTGCCCCATTACGACGGCCAACTTCGACTTTATTCAGCACTACCGGCCGTTGCAAAATGTGGTGAAGCGTCCCACCGCTTCCGGCCGCAATCACAAGGGACCGAAATCCCACGGCTTTGCGATTACCGGCCATCACGAACTGATGTTGCCGCTTTTAGCTGCGGCTCTGGCGGCGGGATGGCCGAAGAAGCGCTAATAAAAACTAATGAGCCTGCTTGACGACAATCCGGCGGATCGGCCAGGAGATGTGGGCGATTCGTTGAACCCTTCGACGCCGACTGGGGAATCGCCATCCGAAGCCCATGCACTCCTTGGGGGCGATCCCATCTCTTTTGCGGGAGCGGTTCCCCCGCCCAAAAAGGACTGTGTTCCTGAAGACTTGCGGATCAGCTGGTCCTGGGTTCATCTTTTGGTTTTCGGCGTGTTCTTTGTTGTCACTCAATTTGCCATCGGGACGGCGATCGTCGGCTACTATTCCGTTTACGAGCATCTGACTCAAAGACAGATCCGGCGGCTGCTGGAATCTGACCCGAAGCTGCTGGTCAGCACAACAGTACTCACCTTTGGGCTGCTCCTTCTCTTTTTCTACGTGACCCTGTCAGTCCTTCAGGGCATGCCTTTTTGGCGGACGCTAGGTTGGCGGAAACTAAAGTCAGATCCCATTGCTGGCAAAGGCAAGCCGTGGATGTATTTTCTGTCAGGCTCTGGACTCTCGCTTTTCGTAGCACTTGCTAGCGCGCGCGTAAAAGACGCCGAGCATGCGCCAATCCAGGAGTTCTTCAAGAGCCGGAATGGTGCGATGTTGCTGATGGCGACGGCTGTGTTCGTCGCGCCGCTCGCGGAAGAAACGATTTTTCGCGGATACTTGTATCCGGTATTCGCTCGGATCATTTCGGCGATTGCCGAGCACTTTGGAATGGATTGTTCCCGGGCCATTCGAACGGGCGTGGCCTCCAGCATCCTCCTGACTGGCATTCTGTTTGGTCTTATGCATGGCCCTCAGCTTGGGGAGAGCTGGGAATTGGTCGGCCTGCTGATTTTGGTTGGCATCATCTTTACATTTGCGCGGGCATGGACCGGCACCGTTTTGGCCAGCTTCCTTCTTCATCTCGGCTACAATTCGATGATTGCGATCGCTGCGATCATCGGTACTCGAGGCTTTACGCACATGCCCCCGCACTGATGGATTCGTGTTCAGCCGCCTCCCCATTACAATGAATAGGGGGTTCTATTTCATTCCGTGAGGCCACTAACGAAATGTACGTAGCCCGACCCATCGAATGGACGGAGCGCGGCGTAGTGATGCTGGATCAACGGAGGCTTCCGGCGGAAGAAATCTCCTATACGTATACCGACTACCGCGAAGTCGCGAAGGCGATTCGCGAAATGGTGATTCGGGGAGCGCCGGCAATTGGCGTGGCAGCGGCGATGGGCGCTGCGCTGGGAGTTTTGCATTCGACCGCGAAATCGATAGAGGCACTGCGGACTGAATTCAGCGAGATTTCCGGCGTGCTTGCGAAAACGCGGCCCACAGCCGTGGACCTATTTTGGGCCCTCGAGCGAATGAAGCGGCGGTTTTCGGAACTCACGGCACAGACCTCAGACATTACGAGAATCAAGGAGGGGATGGTCGAGGAGTCGAAGCAGGTTCATCTCGAAAAAAGAGCCACCGATGAAGCCATCGGGCGATTCGGCGCGGAATTTATGCCACGCGAGGGCCAGGTGATGACGCAATGCAACGCGGGGGCGCTGGCCACCGCCGGGATTGGAACGGCGCTGGGCGTGATTCGCGTGGCGTTCGAGCAGGGACGCAAGATTCATGTTCTGGTGCCGGAAACGCGGCCGTATCTTCAAGGAGCGCGCCTGACGGCCTGGGAATTGCACAAGGGTGGTATCCCGCTAACGCTCATCACCGACAACATGGTGGGACACTTTTTGAAGACGGGGAAAGTGGGGGCTATCGTGACGGGCGCGGACCGCGTCGCCGCCAACGGAGACACGGCGAATAAAATCGGCACGTACCAGATCGCGGTGTTGGCCAAGGAAAACAACGTGCCCTTCTACATCGCTGCGCCAGTTTCGACTTTCGATCTATCCATTCCCGATGGCGACCACATTCCGATTGAAGAGCGCTCGGCAGCGGAAGTGACGCATCTGCAGGGAGTACGTATTGCACCGGACGTGCATGCGGCGCATCCCGCGTTTGACGTCACGCCGGCCAAGTACATCGCGGCGATCTTTACGGAACGCGGCGTGGCCCGCGCGCCGTACAACGAGTCGCTTCGTGCCTTAGCGCAGTTCTCGCAGCAAGTCGCTTCACGATCATAGCGCCGCCCCAGTGAGGACCCTTCACGCAGGACGAATGACAAAGACGGTGCGCTCGCGCTTGCGGAACATGGCAAAAAAATCGAGAAATTGCTTCCACGGGAGATATTTTTTATTCAGAAGCTGCATTCCACGCGCCGCTTCCGCACCCATAAGAATTTCTGCTCGCGCCGGAACCCAGTCACCCTGAACGTCACCGCGCATGTTGCAGGGGGCGATTTTTACGGCCGCGTTGTTACGAATGCGCTTCACTTTTCCCGAAACGCCGATGGTGTAGACGTAGACTTTGGCGTCGCCCGAATCGAGTTTCGCCGATGGATCCGCCGCGAACCATACCGGCGTCTTCACGCCTTCGCCGCTCTTCTTGAAGGTTTCGAGATTCAAATACTTTTGTCCGGCAAACCCCGCGAATCCCATCGGCATCACCCCTGTTGTCATTTTGACCGGCAACACCGTTTCGATGCACGGCATTCTGCAGGGGTCACAAACACAAAGGGAGCCCAAAGCCTGCGCTTTAGGAGGCAAGCCGATTCGCTCGCGGAAATTACTTCACGCGAATATCGAATCACTAACTCGCGCTTGCCGTCGCGGAAGGCGCGCCATATCTTTGCGTCGCGTAGCCCACGATCATCCCGACGATGCTACCGGGCAAAATGATTTCAAAGTAGTAGCCGTGCTGCATGTAGGCCACCAGGAACGCCAATACAAACCCAACAGCCAATCCGAACAGGATTCCCAAAGGCACGGAGTTCACTTTGCGGGCAAAGACTCCAGCCGCCACGCCAGCGATTAAGCCTTTGATTGTAGAACCCACGACAATGCCCACCATCATCGACCGCACCGATGGTGTGAACCAGGCGGTTCCTCCGTCGATGGCACCCAAGACAGCACCGAGGAGCAGCCCCAGTAAGACTTTGTTCATGCTTTCCTCCGTCCAGATAGTTTCTAATTGTCCTATACAACTCTTCCCAGAAATCCTTTAAGCCTACCGGTGCAAAAAAAGCAGGATGAGCACGCGCATCACCAGGTATGCGGTGATCAGCAGGATGAAGAAGCGGTACCGGCGATAGAACCGCGCCAGCTTCTCAAAGAAGTTCTCCCGGTGGGCTGCAACCGCCAAGCCATCCAGATAGCGAGAGACGTCAAGCGACAGTTCAGAAACGCTGAGATACCGGCCTTCAGGATCTGGAGCCGCCGCCTTAGAGCAAATGGCTTCCAAGGCTTTGTCCAGGCGTTGCTTTCCCAGCGCGTTCCCGGAGGAATCCGAGTTCTTGGCAAGCAGGAAGCGCAAGAGAGCTCCAAGCGAGAAGATGTCGCTGCGCGCGTCCAGGCGCTCCACGTCGCCGCGCGCCTGTTCGGGCGACATGTAGCCCGGTGTGCCCATAATAGTGCCGTGACCGGTCGCAATAGTTTCCGCGCCGCCGCTCGAATCGCCTGCTTTTGTAGGTTTCTCAAAAACCGTGGCGTCGGGATCGGCAGCATGCGACGGGGCACGAGCGTCTTCTCGCAGTAATTTCGCTAGGCCCCAGTCCATGACCAGAACTTCGCCAAACGATCCCACCATGATGTTGGCGGGTTTCAGGTCGCGATGGAGCACTCCTTGAGCGTGGGCGAACGCGACAGCGTCACAAATGCGAAGAAAAATCCGGAGGCGTTCCGTAACGGAGGAGACAGTCTCGACGTATTGGTCGAGCCGCCGGCCCTGGACAAACTTCATGGTGTAGAAAACGCGCCCGTCGCTAAGCGTTCCCACGTCGTGCACGGGAACAATACCCGGATGCTCGAGCCCCGCCAACACCAGCGCTTCGCGAATCAAGCGATTTGCGAGATCGCCATCCGCGCTGGGTACATCCAGAACTTTCAGCGCGACGCGGCGCTGTAGTTTCTCGTCTTCAGCGGCGTAGACCACGCCCATTCCGCCTCGTGCCACACGCTCCGGCAAACTATAACGCGTTCCTGTCAAGTCGGGGATTTCCGCGCCTTCGCGCAGTCGTTCCACCGCTTTATCGGAGAGGAATTTCATTTCATCTTGCCGCCGAATGTGGCTCGCGCTTCCCGCTCAAATTCTGCTTCGCTGCCGCAGAGTTCGCGTAAGCGCTGGAGCGCAATCCTGCGGAATTCCCGCCGCGCCCACGCCAGCGCATTGGTTACGTCCGTCACGGCGATGGCATGATCCTTTGCGAGCTGCTCATAGGAAATCTTCTCGTGGCCCTCGAGGTCGTAGGCTTCAAACAAGCGGAATGTTTGTTCGCGGCCACGCGTGCTGCACAGTTCGCGCAACTCTTCCACCGCCAGGCTGAACAGGCTGCGCAGCCACTCTTTTTCAAAGAACTCCTCGAGGGATTCAGGAGAAGGAATGGCCGCCGGGTCCATCACCGCGCCGCCGAGTTCCTCTTCAGCGGCGGCAAAGTCCAGGGCTACGTGAGGGATATTTCCCCCGCGCTTTTGCCGCCGCCCGGCTTTGTCCTCATTTGAAACAAAACTGTCCACGCAAACGCGTAAATAAGTCCGCAAGCGAGCCTTCTTCGCATCAAATTTCTTGAGGAGTTTGCGTCCCAGCACTTCGGCGAAAAATCCCTGCGTCAAATCCTGCGCTTCTTCGACCGGCCGGTTCCAGCGCAGCCGGATGTATTTGTAAATGGGCCTCCAGTATGCCGCGCAGAGCGATTCGAGCGCTCGCTCGCGCTCTTCCGCGTCAATGCTGCCCACCGCTTCAATCACAGACCGCCGCGTCGGCGGAAAGCGGTCCCCAAAGGGTTGGAAGTCCTGTTCGTTCATGCCCTTGCCGGTTTTGTAGGATTGTACCCTCGAACGGCGGAATGATTGGAAGTCACTCGTAACGCAGAGCATCTACGGGATCAAGCCGGGCGGCTTTCCAGGCAGGATAAACACCAAACACCACACCAATTAGCGCGCAAAGCGTCAGCGCTGTAACTACCCAGAACAAGGAAAGCACCGCCGGGAAATGCACCCCGTATCGAAGGAGCACGCTGAGTCCGGAACCGAACAGAACTCCGATGACTCCGCCAACAGCACTTAGGGTCACGGCTTCGATCAGAAACTGCGCCAGGATGTTTCTCCGTTTCGCGCCTATGGCTTTCCGAACCCCGATTTCCCGAGTTCTCTCCGTCACCGAAACGAGCATAATGTTCATCACACCGATGCCGCCTACGATCAGGCCGACGGAAGCAACGGCAAACATCAGAAGGAAGATCAGGCCGCTGATTCTGTTCCAGAGATCGAGAAAATAATCAGACGTAAACAAGGCAAAATCGTCCGGCTTGCCGTTGGCGAGCCGACGCTTGCGACGAAGAAGGTCGCGGATTTCCTCCACCGCCTGGGTGACCTGCGCCGGATCGCTGGCTTTCGCAAAAATCACATAATCCTTTTGATTGGGATAGAGCTTCCGCAAGGAAGTGACCGGCATGACCGCGATGTTGTCTTCGGGATTGGAGCCGCCGGAAATGCCCTGCCGCCGTTTGTCCATGGTGCCAATCACGGTGAAAAGCTGCCCATCGATGACCACTTCTTGACCGGGAGCCTTGTTTGCGCCTTCTGGGAATAGCAGATTTGCCGTGTTGAACCCGAGCAGTACCACGGGCGCGCGGTGTTCCGTATCCGTGTCGTTAAACTCTCGACCGTGAATCACCTTCATATCAAAGATTTGCGTGATCGAAGGTGAATTGCCCTGAAGAATTACGTTCGTCGCCCGGTTAGCGCCTCGCCGGATGTTGGCTGTGCCCGAGCCGAACTGGGGCTGGAAAATCCGCATCGAGGGCGAAGCCGCCGCCACATGCGGCAGCCTAGCCATGTCGTCCGCCCATTCAGGCTGCAGTTCTTTGCGTGTAAACCATTCGCTCGGGGGTCTCGACAGCGAGGCCCAGGGAAAGCGGTAGGCAATGATGGTGTCTGAACCAAGCTCTCGAATGCCACCCAGAACATTTTCGTTGAGACCGTTGATGACCGAGCTGACGGTAATCACCGTAGTGATGCCAATGACGATCCCCAGAATTGTCAGCGCCGAACGCAGAGGATTCTTGCGCAAAGTATCGAAGGCCAGCTGCACTTCTTCGCGAAGCTTCAACCCGCTTTCCTTGCGAATTCGAAGACGCAGGGGCAGCGCCGTAGTTTGCGGAAGAGTTTTGCCGAGTGTTGCCATGGACGTATGTGTCTATTCCGATCGAAGCGCTTCCACTGGGTCAAGCTTTGCAGCTTTGGACGCCGGATACGTGCCGAAAAAAAGCCCAACGCTCAGCGCGACTGCCAGACCGCTCAGCACGGACCAAAGGCGAACCGCGCTCGGCAGGGGCGTCAGCCACGAAACCACGCTAGCGACCATCACTCCCAGGAGCACGCCCAGTGCTCCGCCAATCACTGCAATGGTCGAAGATTCGATAAGAAACTGGCGCAGAATGTCAGTCCGCCGCGCTCCCACGGCCTTGCGCATGCCGATCTCGCGCGTGCGTTCCGTGACGCTGACTAGCATGATGTTCATTATGACGATGCCCCCGACGACTAGAGAGATCGAGGCGATCGCGATGGTGACCGCAAAAAACGAACTGCTGATGTCTTTCCACAAAGATAAGAAGGAGTCACTCGTCTCAATCGCGAAATCGTCATTGGCATTGTAGGTCAGATGATGACGCCCACGCATAATTTGGCGTACCTCGTCCACGCTGGCCTGAATGGTCGCCGCTGAACCCGCGCGCACCGTGATGCGCAGCGAGTTCTGCTGATTGCCAAACTCCTTGTTGTAAGTGCTCAGCGGCAGGATGATCCAGTTGTCGAGAGAGTTTCCGAGGGCGGAACCTTCTTTCTTGCCGACGCCGATCACCTGGCAAGGAACGTTGTTCCAGCGAACCTCTTTTCCCACAGGATCGACGGTCGGCAGGAGGTTTTCGACAATATCCATTCCAATCACGCAGACTGGCGCGGCGCTGCTGAGGTCCGTTTCCGTGATGTGCCGGCCGGCGACGAGGTCCACGTCATATAACTCAGCCATTTGCGGCGTCCAAGCCCGAAGATTAGTGTCCTTTAGAGAGTTCAGTCCGCTTTTCACTTCGACGCGGCCCCCGAGCGAGGCGCCAATCTCTTTGCAGCTTTTGCATTGTTCCCGCACCGAAAGGAAATCATCGTACGTTAGGCGTTTGTGCTTCTGGAATTCCAGCCAATCGTCTACGTTGGTGACGATGGACGGCTGCTTGGACAGCCCGAAGACATCCGCTCCCAACCGGAACACGCGCGTTGCGACGTACTGGTTCGCGCCGTTAATCAGGCTAACCACAGCTATCACCGCCGACACGCCGATGACCACGCCAATCAGCGTAAGGATGCTGCGCAGCTTATGTGCCCAAAGGCTGGAGGTGGAGATGGCCACTGCCTCCGAAAAGTTCATGGTCCTGCGCGACCGCGCAGAAGCGGCCGTTCCCGGGGAACCAGGTTGGTTCGCCATGGGCGCTGTTGGATCTGGCATGGGTCTCTGCGGGGACACAACTGCCGCTCATCCTAACATACGCGCGACGGGCCATCGGAATTACGCGAGCCGTGGGGGCAAATCTAGAGAGATTATGGTGTCAGCCTTGGTGCCGTATGCGCTCGGCCAGGGACCGGGAGCGTTGCCTGGCAATATCCACAAACTTCGTGTCGTCGGCGATTTGCTCCAGCATGGGCAGCAGGCGCTTGGGTTCCGGAAGCAGGCTGCGGTTTAAATCCGATTCGAACTGCAGCAAGGCATCGTTAACGCCCAGCCGGTCGTACTTCATGCGGCGGGATATTAGGTCTGCATCTTCCTGTTGCCGCGCCAAGCCTTCAAAAATCTGCAAGAGCTGCGATGCTGCGGGATTCATCGTGTAATTGAACTTCGCTTCATGGACTTCCCCGCCGCAGTCCCAATGAAATGTTTTTTCTCCGAGATACGCAATTTTGCGGTGGACATCCAGGTCTTGTCCTTGAAAATGTTTCAGCTCCGCGGCGAGATCAAACATTTTTGTGCGTAGCGCTGCGCCGACCTGAAACGGCGAAGCGCCCGCGTCTTCATCCAGCTGGCGAATTTCGTAGCCCGCAACGTCTGAATCCTCTCGCACGCTGATTTCGATCAACTCCGGGGAGCTGCCCTTGAAGACGCGGCGGAACGTCAGTTTCGCCGCGCAGGGCGCGGGAGCGGAAAGCGCGGAACAGGCCATTAGGCAAGCTACGGTGCTGGCCAAAAACAATCGCAAGAAAAGGGTTCTCTTCATCTCGTCTGCAAATCGCTCACGCCGTTAAGATGCGCCACGGCCCAGTGCCGTTGCGCGGTTCACTCGAATCGCGCCGGATGGACGTTCCAAATTCCCAACCGCCGCAAAAGACCGCGGTTTTGCAAGCTCTTTTTCCGTCGGCAACCCGAACCGCTTTCGCGCCTGCTCCATTTGCAAATGGCACAACGCCACCGCCAAAGCGTCCGCTGCGTCCGCAGGCTCCGGAGTTGCGCTCATCGAGAGGATGGCGCGCACCATAATTTGCATTTGCCGCTTGTCCGCATGCCCATGGCCCGCGATAGCAGCTTTTACTTCCCGAGGCGCATAACTATGAACTTCCACTCCATGTTGCGCCGCAGCCAACAAAACTACACCGCGCACTTCGGCAAGCCGTAGTGCCGTTCTCACATTTAGCGCAGAAAAAATGCTCTCCACCGCCATCACATCGGGAGCAAATTCCTGAATCAATGCGCACAGCAAAGCGTGCACTTCTTGGAGCGCCGCGCCATTGCCCTCCTTCTGTTTTTTTGTGGGAATTTTCAGCGCTCCGTAATGCAGCATCCGGCATTGCCGCCCGTCGCTTTCTACGATTCCGTAACCGGTTGGTCCCGCCGCAGCCGGATCGACTCCCAGGACGCGCATCCAACCCTTTGTTGTTCCGGTTCCACGCGAAGTGATAGCTGGGTTCATCGCTGCAATTTTACGGCGAACGCGTTTCTCTCGCCACCCCTTTGTCGCCTCGCGTGTAAGGGCCCTCCGCCCCTCTAGCCAAAGGTAACTATGAGCGCAGCCCCCTGTTGACGACATTCTTGGAGAATCCTAAAATTTTGAGAGCAGCAAACCCTCTCGCAGTTTCCCCTTCTTGTTAGCTCATCGCCGGATGAACGTCCCGCTGGCGGAAAGAAAGCACCATGGCCCAAGAGTCTCTAGCTGACCGTGAAATTGTCTATCGAAAGCTCCTTGAAGCGGCTCCCGACGCCATCGTGATTACCAATCAAGAGGGCAGCATCGTCCTGGTGAACGCGCAGGCTGAAAAACTTTTTGGGTACAAGCGCGCCGAGCTTTTGGACCAGTCCCTGGAGATGCTTGTACCTGAGAGGTTGCGGGGACAGCACCGGTTTCATCGTGCTGGTTATGTGGCTGGTCCTGTCTCTCGGCCAATGGAGACAGGCCTGGAGCTTTATGGGTTGCGCAAGGATGGAAGCGAATTCCCGGTGGAGATTAGCCTCAGTCCAATTCAAACGGCGTCTGGCTGGTTGATATCCAGCTCCATTCGTGACGTTACGGAGCGCAGGCGCGCCCAGCAAAGGATTGTCACTTTACTTGATTCCGCTCCCGACGCCATGGTCGTCGCGGGAGAGGACGGCCGCATCGTCCTGGTGAACACGCAGACGGAAAAGCTCTTTGGTTACGGCCGCAACGAACTCCTGGGTCAGCCGGTAGAGGTTCTCATTCCAGAGCGCTTTTGGGCCGGGCATCGCGACCATCGCACGAAGTACAAGGCCCATCCTCAGGTGCGCCCCATGGGCGTGGGGCTCGAACTCTACGGCATCCGGAAAGACGGAAGCGAATTCCCGGTGGAAATCAGTCTCAGCCCGCAGCACGCGGAGGAAGGCGTCCTGGTTTCCGCAACGATTCGCGACGTAACCCAGCGGAAGCGCGTGGAAACGGCCCTACGGCAATCCGAAGCGACTTTTCGAGGCATGGTCGAAGGCGCTTATGGAGTGTATCGCGCCAAGCCGGATGGCACGATCTTGATGGCAAACGCGGCGCTCGCCCACATGCTGGGTTACGATTCGGAGAAGGAGATTGTCTCTTTGAACCTGGTCTCGGACATCTTTGTATCCGGAGACTATTCTTCTTCCCTTTTCGAGCAGCTTGGCGCCCGCAAACAGTTCTCTCGCCACGAAGCACATTGGCGGCGAAAGGACGGCAAGGTCATCACCGTCGAGCTGAGCGGCCGCACTGTGTCCGACGACGCAGGCGGTCTGCTCTATTTCGAGGTCATTGTCGAAGACGTTTCTCACCAGCGCGGCGTGGAGCATCGTCTCCGCCACGTCCAGAAGATGGAGGCCATCGGCCAGTTGGCGGGTGGCATAGCGCACGACTTCAACAACGTTCTAGGTGTGATTACCGGATACTCCGAGATGCTTCTGGATAGATTGCGTTCGGATGCGACGCTATTGGCGCTGGTAAGACAAGTGCTTAATGCTACACAGCGGGGTGCCTCGCTCACGCGTCAACTTCTGGCCTTCAGCCGGCAACAAGTGCTGGAACCGCGAGTCATCAATATTCAGGAGCATGTGAAAGGCATCGAAGACTTGCTTCGCCGCGTGCTAGGCGAAGATATACGGCTTACGGTAGATACGGGCGATCGCCCCGTTCACGTGCGAGCCGACCCTGCGCAACTCGAACAGGTCATCATGAATCTGGTTGTGAATGCGCGCGACGCCATGCCTCGAGGCGGAAGCCTCACCATTGAGGCCTCGCGCGCTCACTTCGATGCCGAATACTGCAAGCACGCTGCGGACATACATCCGGGCAAATACGCTTGCATCGCCGTTACGGACACGGGTTCTGGGATGAGCGGCGACATCCTTTCTCGAGTTTTTGAGCCTTTCTTCACCACTAAGGAGAACGGCAAAGGCACGGGGCTTGGCTTGGCGACGGTGTACGGCATCGTCAAACAAAGCGGTGGCAACGTCACCGTTTACAGCGAAGTGGGCCACGGCACTACCTTCAAGGTGTATTTGCCTTTGTCGGAAGAGGCTCCGGCCAACCAGGAAGATACTCAGGTCGAAAGCATAGCTCCAAACGGAATGGAAACCATCTTGTTGGTCGAGGATGAAGATTCCCTTCGTGAAGTCACTCGAGAATACCTGACGAACAAGGGCTTTACTGTTCTAGTGGCCGCGAACCCCGACTCCGCGGTTGCGGCAGCCGAGCGTTCCGAAAAGCCTATCGACCTTCTTCTCACCGACGTGATTTTGCCGGGCGCCAGCGGCGTGCAATTGGCGCAGCGTCTCACGGCCAACCACCCTCGGCTGCGCGTCCTCTATGTTTCGGGCTATACGGCCGACGCCATCGTTCATCACGGCGGCCATGGCTCGAACTTCGCCTTTCTCTCGAAACCGTTCTCGTTGCCTGCGCTTGCCCGAAAGGTGCGCTCTATTCTGGATGCCGATCCGCCTAACCCTGGCGCGGAAGTGTCCCTGGTGCCGGGAAGCCAAAAATAAAAACGGCCACTGCGCTTCCGCAATGGCCGGCATAACTTGCTTATTAGATTTCCTCGAAGTCAGCTAGTTTGCGCCCACCGCCGCCTGAATTTCCGACTCGTCAATGTCAAAGTTGGCGTAAACGTGCTGCACGTCGTCGTGTTCTTCCAGCGCTTCCACAAGCCGCACCATCTGCACCGCCTGAGGCCCGGTCAGCTTGATGTAATTCTGCGGCACCATGGCGACTTCCGCGGAAGCCGGCGTGACTCCCGCCTTCGTCAGCGCTTCCTTCACCTTTTCCAGCGCTTCCGGCGGCGTCACGATGTACCAGGACGAGCCATCGTCCTTCAAATCCTCCGCTCCCGCATCCAGCACCAGGTCCAGCAACTTGTCTTCGCTCGCCGCTTCTTTCGGCACCGAAATCTCGCCTTTGCGATGAAACATCCATCCCACGGCGCCCGCTTCCGCCAGGTTCCCGCCATTCTTGCTCATCAGGTGGCGGAACTCGCCCACGACGCGGTTGCGATTCGTGGTGACCGCCTGAATCAACATGCCCACGCCGCCCGGCCCATAGCCCTCGAAGGTCACTTCTTCATACTGCTCGCCTTCGAGCTGCCCCGTGCCACGCAAAATGGCGCGCTCGATGTTGTCGTTGGGCATGTTCTCGTTCTTCGCCGCGAGAACCGCGGTGCGCAAGCGGGGATTCGAGTTCGCATCACCTCCGCCGATGCGCGCCGCAATCGAGATTTCTCGGATGATTCGGGTGAATACCCGGCCGCGCTTCGCGTCAGTAGCCGCTTTCTTATGCTTAATCGTGGCCCATTTTGAATGCCCGGACATAACAATTCCTCATTTTTCGTTTGGCCCGGCTTTGGCCTGAGCCATCGATTGGTTGTAATTTCGCGCCCGCAACGGCGTCGCACAAAGCCGCCCATTCACGGTCGCGCAAAGGAAACGACACCAGTGCGGAATCTCTCGGTGAACCGCAAACCCCTGCGGAACTGCCCCAGTCTAGCACACCCGCCTCCCTTGCGAAACGGGTTATACTCTTCCAGAGGCTTCCCTTTGAACATTTCGAATCCTCCTGCCGCCTTCTTGTCCTTCTCAAAACCTGCGCATTTGTGCCATGCCTGATCAACGCTACGGCGCGCCGGTTCTCGCAACGCACGTTATTCAATACGACCGAAGAAGCAAGGCGCATTCACTGTCATGTGCCACGGGAGTTCCTGAGGGCGAAGCGCAGTGAAGCTGCTCTTGTATTCGCATTTTTTTGCACCCAGCGTTGGCGGCGTTGAAACTGTGGTCCTGAGTTTGGCGCGCGGGCTTTCCGAGCAGCGGGATGCCAAGGGCCTTGCAGAGTTCGAAATCACGCTGGTGACGCAGACTCCCGCTGGCAATTACGACGACAGCTCCCTGCCTTTCCACGTGATCCGGCAGCCGGGCTATTTTCAACTCTGGCAGCTCATTCGTTCATCTGACATCGTTCATCTTGCAGGCCCAGCTCTCGCGCCGCTCTTCCTCACGCGGTTCGCACGAAAGCCTCTCGTCATAGAACATCATGGTTACCAGGCCACGTGCCCAAACGGCTTGTTGCTTCATCATCCGACGCAAAGCGTTTGCACAGGCCACTTCCAGGCGGGCAATTACCTGGAGTGCCTGAACTGTAATACAAAGATAGAAGGGGGCTTCAGGTCCCTTCGGCTTCTCGCCTCCACATTTCTGCGGCGCGCAGGATCCCTGGCTGCGACCAGGAACATCACGCCGAGCCATCATGTCGCCAGCCGTCAAGGTCTGCCCCGAACCACGGTCATCTTTCACGGCGTGGCCAACCCTTTTACCGGGTCGGAGGGAAAACACAAAACGACGGCCCTCGAAGGCGGGAGTTTTGCCTACGTGGGTAGGTTGGTGGCCGAAAAAGGTGTCCGCGTTATTTTAGAAGCTGTTCGACAGCTTCGCGCGGAAGACCGCGCTGTAAAGGTCCTGATTATCGGAGACGGTCCTGAGCGCTCGCAGTTGGAAAAGCAGATTACCGCCTCGCGTCTGGAATCTTGCGTTCGAATCGCCGGGTTTCTTTCCGGCGCGGCTCTGGAAGGCGAACTCCAGGATGTGGGGACTATTGTGATCCCTACAATCATGGAAGAGACTGCGGGCCTTGCTGCTCTCGAACAAATGGCTCGCGGACGTCCTGTGATCGCCTCGGCAGTAGGAGGCCTCAAAGAAATCGTCGAGGGCGCCGGACTCACTTTCTCTCCAGGCGATTCGTCGGCGCTGGCGCATTCAATGAGAAGAATCATGGACGAGCCGGGCCTCGCATCTTCTTTAGCTGCACTGGCGCGTCAGCGTGTACTGCAATCCTTCTCCCTTCGCCCCATGATCGAAGCGCACGCGAGGGTTTATCGAGAGCTCTACGCGGGATCGCCTAAGAAATGAGCAAAACCTAAGTCAGATTTAGAAAGCAGCTCTTCCCAGGTTACCCGCTATTCTTCATTCGCCCGTTGCTGATCCTTACTGGGGGAACGCCTTCGCGTCGATGCCGGGCACGAGCTTCAGCGCGTTCTTGTAATATACCTTTTTCAAAACTTCGTCCGGCACTTGGAAACCATAAATGCGCCAGAAGGCGTGCCGCGCGCGGTAGTATTCGAAATATTCGTCTCGGGTCTCGAGCGACCTGAAATACCACTTGTATTCGTTGACATCGTAAATGTCTTTGCCCATCAACACGCGGTCCTGATACTTCACCAGAAAATCGTGCGCGGAATACGGCTGGCGGCCGAGTTCGGCCAGCACCGCCGCAATGTCCACGTACATATTCGGCAGAGAATCGAGCGTTTTTCCGAGGCGCTCGAGATCGTTACCGTGAAACGCCAGATGGGCGGCGATGAAATTCGTCTTCGGATGTTTGGCGAAAAGGTGATTGCGCTCGGCGATCAGCGTCTCAAACGGCGGATACTTTTCCGGCGGCCGCGCCCGCTGCGGGAATTGCTTCAATTCCAGCCAGCGTTCGTTGTGGTAGTCCCAGGGATCAAAAAACGGCGAAGGCTCCGCAATATGAATCAGG
The DNA here is from genome assembly GCA_035280045.1 of Candidatus Acidiferrum sp. Lineage (GTDB taxonomy): Bacteria > Acidobacteriota > Terriglobia > Acidiferrales > UBA7541 > Acidiferrum. Next base: position 1,894 of record DATEGP010000067.1, on the reverse strand, counting down.
ACGGGCAGGCCCAGCTCGGCGCATTTATCCCACACGGGATCAAATTCTTGGTCGTCGACGTGGACACGCTCTCCGTTCGCATACTTCAAGTCCATGCCGAAGTTCTTGAAGATCTTCAGTCCTTGTGCGCCGTTCTTCACGTCCTGTTCGAGGCGTGCCGCTGCTCGCTTCCCGTAACCGGGAGCGTTGATGTCGTCATAGCTCAAGTTGGCGAATACCACGAAGCGGTCCGGGTGGCGGCCTTTCATTGTTGCGACGGTCTGCCGCAACTGCTCGCCGGTGCCGCCACTCAAATTCACCATCACGCGTAGGTTGATCGTGTCCATCTCGCGGACCAGGCGGTCCACTTCTTCAGACGTTGGATTCCAATGATGGCTGTGAATATCAATGAACGGAAACTTCGCGCGCTCGATCTTGTGTTCTTTCGTAACCAGCGTAGATTTGGGCTGATACTCTTCGATGGTCGGCATTTGCGAGTATTTCTTCTGGTCCTGTTGCGGCGCTTCTGCGAGCGTGCGCACTAGGAAAAAACTGAAAACCGCCCCCGGAAGGGCGACAGCTAGAAGGGTTGTGCGAAGTTTCATGAAATTCCTTTCGTCATAGATGGTTAGACTTATGAAACCACAAAGCCGTTACCGGGGCGAGGAATCGCCGGGCCGCTATTGCAGGTTTTCCCGGAGCCAGTGAAGGCAAACGGAATTCCGGAGTTTCGATGTAAGACAACTTTAAGGAGTTCCTTGGCGGAAGCAAGGTGGGTCAGTCCTAGAATTGAGACCTGATGCGGCAGCACACTTTCATTCGCAATCTGCTTTTCGGGGGGCTCGGCCTGGTGGCTGGGTTTCTGGCGTTAGCCGTGGCCGTTCCCCTCGAGCCTCAAATCCCGGCGCCGCTCCTCATTTTGCTTTCCCCCGGATTGAAAGTGGCGGAGCTGGTTATCCCGGATACCCACGGCTCGCTCGCCTGGACCTTTGGCTGGTTCCTGCGCATCGCAATACTGGGCAATGCGATTTTTTATTACGGAATCTTCGCCCTTCTCGCGCGCTTGCTGACACGCCACCGGGCGGAAAGTCGCTGATCAGTCCGCTATTCCGCCACGTCGAACGCCCTCACGGTGGAAGCAAAGCTCATCTGCGGACGCTCAGAACAACGAGAGGATGGGCGGAGACTTCCGCAAAAGCCTCCGCCCGTAGGCCGCGAACTTACGGGAACAAGGCTAGAGGCACGGGGTTGGTAATGGCAGCCAGTTCCTATGGGTCGTGGTCCAGACGTGTAGTGACATCCGGCGCAAAATCGTTTCGAGCGGGCTGGTCGCCCGCGTCCTTGCAGAGTCGCAAGATACCGACCCGGTCGCGAATTGGAAGACTGTCTACGATCACCGCACACAATCAACGCGAAGCCAAGATGGTGTTCCGCGCCTCCTTGGATTCCACTTGGGCGCGGCAAGTACGGAGAACATCAGCCGTATTCTGCCGTGATTTTCCCTCGTAATCATCACGGTCCGTTGGCAGAAGGTCGATTACGTGGCCGAACTCATGGAGAAGTGCCAAAACCTGCGCGCGAAACGAGCCGCCAGAATACGGCCCGACCTGCATGGGCCGCGCGCCACGAAAACTCACGGGTCCGCCTTCAGATCGATCGTCAACCATTGTGCCCATGGAGAAGAAAAAGGCCCCGTTAAGGTTGATAGTGACCGTTGAGTTGGCCCCTTCACCTTGCTGAACCTTGGCAACGTATGGATTTCGGATGAGCTGGATTCCCCCAGGCTCAGGGGTCGCGCGGACGAAAAGGTCCCCGCTGCGATCCAACGTGAAAGTCAACGTTCGAAATGTGGCGGCCGGATCAGGATCCTTGGTGCGGAACCAGGCGGAGCATGTGTTTTCCGTTTGCAGAATCT
>DATEGP010000066.1:0-23003 GCA_035280045.1 Candidatus Acidiferrum sp. | reverse complement strand
CATGGTCTCGACAAAATGGATCGTGAGACTGGAGAGAATCTCTTGCGGGATGTCCGCTAGGTCCTTCTCATTGTCCTTCGGAAGCACTACCGTACGCAAGCCCATTCTGTGGGCGGCCAGGAGCTTCTCCTTGACGCCCCCGATGGGCAGAACCTTGCCGCGTAGCGTGATTTCCCCGGTCATGGTCACGTCGCAGCGCACCGGGTTTTTTGTGAGTGCGCTCACGATCGAGGTGCAAATCGTGATGCCCGCGGACGGACCGTCTTTCGGAATCGCGCCTTCCGGCACGTGTACGTGAATGTCAATCGTGCGGTAAAAATCCCGCGGTAGGCCCAAAAGATTCGACCGCGAGCGCACGTAGCTCATCGCGGCCTGCGCGGACTCCTGCATGACGTCGCCCAACTTTCCGGTCAGCGTCAGCCGGCCCTTCCCTTCCATCAACGTGGCTTCCGTCGCGAGCACCGAGCCGCCCACTTCGGTCCACGCCAGGCCGGTTGTAAGTCCGACTTCGTTTTGCTTTTCCAGCCAGAATTCGCGGAACTTCAGAACACCCAGGAAGTCCTTTAAGTTTTCTGGCGTGATCTCCACTGTCGAATCCGCGCCGTCCGACACGACTTTGCGCGCCATCTTGCGCGCGATGTTCTGGATTTCGCGCTCCAGGTTGCGCACTCCAGCCTCATGCGTGTAGTGCCGGATGATGTGCAACAGCCCCTCGTCGCTGAATTTCAGGTTCTTTTCCGTCAGTCCCGTGGCTTCCCATGCCTTCTTCACCAGAAAGCGCTTGGCGATTTCCATTTTTTCCTGCTCGGTGTACCCAGGGAGCCGCAGGATTTCCATGCGGTCCTGCAGCGGCTGCGGAATCGTGTGCAGCACGTTCGCCGTGCACACGAACATCACTTTCGAAAGGTCGTACTCCACGTCCAAATAATGGTCTGTGAACGCATGGTTCAGTTCCGGGTCCAAAACTTCCATCAACGCCGCCGATGGGTCGCCGCGGAAGTCCGTGGACATCTTGTCGACTTCGTCTAGCACAAAAATCGGGTTCACCGTCGCGGCCTTTTTCATCATTTGGATGATCTGGCCCGGCAATGCGCCGATGTACGTTCTGCGGTGGCCGCGAATCTCCGCTTCATCTCGCACGCCACCGAGCGAAACGCGCACAAACTTCCGTCCCGTGGCATGACCGATGGACATCGCCAGCGAAGTTTTTCCAACGCCTGGAGGCCCGACAAAGCACAGGATCGAGCCCTTCGGATTTTTCACCAACTGGCGCACCGCAAGGAACTCGAGGATGCGGTCTTTGATCTTCTCCAGCCCATAGTGCTCTTCATTGAGCACTTTCTCCGCCGCTTTGATATCGCGGATTTCCTTGGACCGCTTCTTCCACGGCACCGCAATCAGCCAATCGAGATAATTCCTGCTGACCGTGGACTCCGCCGACATCGGCGGCATCAATTCCAGGCGCTTCAATTCCTGGATGGCCTTCTCGTGAATATCTTTCGGCATGCCGGCTGCATCAATCTTTTTCTTCAGCTCGTCGGTTTCGCTTTTCTCTCCGCGCCCGAGTTCTTTCTGGATGGCTTTCAACTTTTCGTTGAGGTAATACTCTTTTTGCGCGCGCTCCATCTGCCGCTTTACGCGAGTGTTAATGTTGCGGTCGACGTTCAGCTTTTCCAGCTCGATTTCCAGAATTTCTCCGATGCGGTTCAGCCGCTCCATCGGGTCCACGGTTTCCAGCAAATCCTGCTTCTCGTCCACCGGAAGCTGCAGGTTTGCCGAAATCGTGTCCGACAAGCGCGACGGATCATCCCCGCGCGCCGCCGCAATCATCGTGTCGTAATTCAAGCTCTGTGACAGTTTTATGAATTGCTCGTAGAGCCCGGTCACTTTCTCTACCGTCTGCTTAACCTGCGGCGAATCTTCCATCCTCTGGCCCAGCAGGCGAATCGTGGCCCGGAAAAAACCTTCCTCCGTGGCGATGGAAAGCGCCCTCGCTCGCTCCACGCCTTCCACCAGAACCTTGATGTTGCCGTCCGGCAGCTTCACGCTCTGCACAATATTCGCGAGCGTTCCGACTGCGTAGATCTCCTCAGGCTTCGGATCGTCCACCGAAGCATCATGCTGCGTGGATAGGAAAATCTTCTTGTCGCTCGCCAGCGCCTCTTCGAGTGCGCGCACGCTTGCTTCGCGCCCGACGATAAACGGCGTCATCTGTTGCGGGAAAATGACCATGTCCCGCACCGGCATCATTGGCACGCGCCGCATCTCTTGTTTCTCTCGTGTAAACATACTGGCCCCTGAACTTCCTACTTCCGCCTCTTAGTTTTTTCTATACGGCCGAAGGTTGGCCGTACCCTGAATTTATTTGATGCGCGAGCCGGCTCATCCTGCTTTTTCCAGCAAGCTCCAGTTGATTTCGCGCGTGCGCACCATCTCCGCGCTGACCACGAATTCGCGCACCTTCCGTTGCATGGGAAGGTGGTACATGAGTTCGAGCATGAGGTCTTCCAAAATCATTCGCAAGCCGCGCGCGCCCACTTTCCGCTGAAGTGCTAACTCTGCCACAGTCTCCAGCGCTTCTTCCGTAAATCGCAAGCGCACGTTCTCAAACTCAAACAGCCGCTGATACTGCTTCAGCAGAGCGTTCTTGGGTTCCATCAGAATCTTGACCAGCGCGCCCCGGTCCAAATCGTTCATCACGCCCGCCACCGGCAGCCGGCCCACAAATTCCGGAATCAGCCCGTAGCGGATCAAATCGCCCGGCTGCACCTGCTCGAGCAACTCGGTGTTCCGCCGTTGCGGCGTTGAAGGCGTCGCATCCGTGTGGAAACCAAGCGACCGCCGCCCTGTTCGCTTCTCAATGATTTTTTCCAGCCCGACAAACGCCCCGCCGCAAATAAATAGGATGTTCGTCGTGTCCACCGGCGTAAATTCCTGGTGCGGATGCTTGCGTCCGCCCTGCGGAGGCACATTGGCCACCGTGCCTTCCAAAATCTTCAGCAATGCCTGCTGCACGCCTTCGCCGGAAACGTCGCGCGTGATCGACGGGTTTTCATCCTTCTTCGCGATTTTGTCGATCTCATCAATATAAATGATGCCTTGTTGCGCCTTCTGCACGTCCCCATCGGCGGCCTGCAACAATTTCAAAATGATGTTCTCGACGTCTTCTCCAACGTAGCCTGCTTCTGTCAGCGTCGTCGCGTCTACAATCGCAAACGGCACTTCCAGCATGCGCGACAGCGTTTGCGCCAGCAGCGTCTTGCCTGTTCCCGTCGGCCCAATCAGCAAAATATTCGACTTGCTCAATTCCACTTCGCCCGGCTGCTTGTTCAGGAAAATCCGCTTGTAGTGGTTGTAAACCGCCACGGCGAGTTTTTTCTTCGTGCGGTCCTGCCCAATCACATAGCCATCGAGGAAGCGCTTGATTTCCGGCGGCCGAGGCAGTTGCCGCGCCGGCGCCGTGGCCTGTTCGCGCTTCTCGTCTTCCAGAATCGTCTGGCAAACGCCCACGCACTCGTTGCAGATGTACGCGCGCGGATAGTCCGAAGGCGAGCTGATCAGCTTTTCGACCTGCTCCTGCGTTTTGTGGCAGAAGGAGCAGCGCAATGGCTCATCTGGGTTAAATTTTTTCACAGGTAAGGAGGCCTCAGCTCCGCTGGGCTTCTTCGCAACCTCTGCTTCTTATTCTAGGCTGTTTTGTCCCCTGAGCAAGAGAGAAAGTCGTGACGGCGAACTATTGAGAACATGCCCTCAGCATTCGCTTCGAACCGCAAAGCACTTCGCATCCCCAGAATTAGCGGTGCTTATAGATGATCTCATCGATCATCCCGTATTCCTTGGCCTGTTCCGGGTTCATGATGTAATCGCGCTCGACGTCTTTCTCGATGCGGTCCACTGACTGGCCCGTATGCTTCGCCAGCAGCGCGTTGATCGTCGTGCGCATGCGCAGAATTTCTTTTGCGTGAATGTCAATGTCCGTCGCCTGTCCGCCAAGGCCGGAAAGCCACGGCTGGTGAATCAAGATCCGCGCGTTCGGCAGCGCAAAGCGCTTCTTGGGAGCGCCGCCAACCAGCAAAACTGCCGCAATCGACGCCGCTTGCCCCACGCAGGTCGTCACCACGTCAGGCTTCACGAATTGCATCGTATCGTAAATCGCAAATCCCGCAGTAATCGAGCCACCTGGCGAATTGATGTACAGCTGAATATCTTTCTCCGGATCTTCCGCTTGCAGAAACAGCATCTGCGCGGTCGCGAGGTTGGCCACGTGGTCGTCAATCGGCGTGCCAATAAAAATAATATGCTCTTTCAGCAGCCGGGAATAAATGTCGTATGCCCGCTCGCCGCGGCTGGTCTGTTCGACCACCATCGGTACGAGAGTCGTTGCGTGATAGTCAGGTTCGTCGAATTTTCTCATGGAAATAAAGCGCTTGCCCCGGTCGGTATGTTTCACTTTGAATCTGTCGCCGCGCTGGCTGCCGCGACGGTTTTAATTTTCGCGTTTTGCTCGAGCCACTCGAGTGTTTTGTCGCTTCGCAACTTGGCTTTCATCCTATCGAGCGTATCCTGCTTTGTCAAACGAGCGCGCAACGCTTCCGCCGATTCGTTACTATGACTCGCCGCGTGTTCCAGCTCGTGCGTCAGGTCTTCATCCGTCACGTCAATGTTTTCCGCTGTGGCGATGCGGTCAATGATCAGTTCCGCCTTCACGTCATCCTGCGCCCGGTCTTGCTGCCGGCGACGCAGCGTAACCCAGTCTACATTCACAGCACGCGGATCCACGCCTTGCGCGGCGAGCGAACGCACGACGCGCTCCAGCCGCACATCCATTTGATGCTCGACCAGCGATTCCGGCACGGGGAAGTCGTGCTTCTTCACCAATTCCGCCAACACTTTTTCGTGCTGCAACTCTTTTCGCTTGTGATCGCGCTGGTGTTCCAGCCCTTCGCGAACTTTCGTCTTCAATTCGTCGAGCGTCTTCGCGTCACTGACGTCTTTGGCAAAATCGTCGTTCAGCTCCGGCAGCTTCTTCGTTTTAATTCCCAGCACTTCCACGGCGTACTGGAATTTCTTGCCCGCCAATTTGGGATCGGGATAGTCCGCCGGATATTCCACGTCAAAATTCTTGTGGTCGCCCACACTCGCGCCTTTCAAATTCGTATTGAAAGGCTCCATCGTTTCTTCCGCGCCGATGTGGCAAAGCACGCTATCCGCTTTCAGCGGATCGCCCCCGCCTTCGGGTGTGCCCACCAGTTTGATTTGCGCGAAATCTCCGTCTTGAACGGCGCGACCCTCGACCGGCGCGAACGCCGCGGCCCGCTCCCGCATCTCCTCTAGAGCTTTAGAAATGTCCTCGTCGGTGATGTCCATCGTGGGCATTTCCAGCTCCAGCCCTTTGTAGCTGCTCAATTCAAATTCCGGCATCACTTCGAACACTGCGCGAAACTTCACCGGCTGGCCTTCGTTGAAGTCCAGCTTGTCCACTTTCGGCTGCGTCACCGGCGAAAGTTTTTGCTCCGCCAGAGCCTTTTCCACCACCTCCGGCACCAGCGTCTGCAGCACTTCTCCTTTAATGTCCTCCGCGAACCGCCGCCGAATCAGCGAAACCGGTGCCTTCCCTTTCCGGAATCCCGGAATCATCGCCAGGCGCGCGAAGTCCTTCGCAACGCTCTCCATCTTTTTCGACACTTCTTCGGCGGGAATCTCCAGTTCCAGCTCGCGGCGGCAGCTTGCCTCAGCCATGCTGTTTCCTCTTTCTATTGCTTGCCTGCGGCGGCTTGCCTGGTAGCAAGCGGGGCAGGTGGATACGCTTCGGGGAGCAGCGTCCGTACACTCGTCGGCGCTTCTCAGGACTTCCTTCTCAGCTCTTGAAGGTGGAAACTATCCTGCAACTAGAATCTTAAGTATAGAGCACGCCCCCCGCACCGTCAATTTAGGCTGGCGCTGCGCTGCAGCAATTACTCGTCCTGAATTTCCTCGATGGAACAGTCCATTGCCGCTCGCATTTGCTCCGCCGTCATCTGTTCTGCTTCGAACTTTCCGGTTAGTCCGGTGTTTCGAACAATAAACCGGCATCCCATCTTACGGAGATGATAAGGAATAATGTCCGTTGGGATGTCCCAATAAACGCCTCCACCTGCAAGCCCAACACCCAAACGTTCGTTCCACCAGCACTTTGGTGTAGCCTTCGGGCAGATGCATGATGACGCGAACTTTTTCACTAAGAGTTACAGGCATGCCGGCGATGTTACCATTTAACGAAGATACCGGCATTCCGTGGACTCACTGGCCCCTTCATGCTTCCCGGAAAAGGCTCGCCACGCGCGGGTACAGGCCCTCGACGGCTTGAAAGAACTCCCGCATTCCCGTGGTTTCGCGGGTCACTTGATGCGCCGCCAGGTCCGTCGTAATCGCCAAGCTCAATTGCGTAGCGCGCCGAATGCGTTCCGAAGTGATTAACGGCAGCACCGTTTGCGGATCGTGCTTTTGCAGTTGCCGCTCCTGCCATTCCTGCACCGCCCAGGCGGTCTTTCGCACATAGTCCACCGAGTCCCGAAACTCTTCGAGGATGCGCGGCTCGATTCCGCCCGCCTTCATCTCCTGCTCGATGCGGACAAGCTCGGCGCTCGTCTTCCTCAGTTGGAAATTCAACCCCCAAAAAGTGTCGCTCCGGGACACAAGCTCGACCGCAACTCTGGGAGCGCTGCCACCCTTGGAAAGACGTGTGCCAACCACCCGCGCTCGTGCGGTTTCCCCCGAAAGAAGATTGGTGAGTGTCAGTTCGCTGCCCACTCGGGGGAAAGTCTTCATGTCCAGCAAACCGCCCAAAGCGCTTACTTCCATCGCCTGGGCGGTCTCTTTCTTCTCCCCGCCGGGAGCCTCCCATTTCGCCTCCACAAGAACGACAACAGGAAACCGGCTGCCCCTGCGCTTCTCTGTTGCAGGTGGCTTTACCTCACCTGGCCTATCCATTGAGGTCCTCCGTCCTACCGATGGTTAAAGCCCTTTTATATCACGCGACACTTGTCGCCGATGCTCATAATTCCTATGAAATTGTGTACTTTTTCGGCCAACGAGACGTGCAATTTGCCTGAAAGCATGCGCAGAAGAGGTTTGCAGATTTTATTCGTGGGTTAGTCCGCGGCGGCCGGGCGCTCCAACGCCCTCTTCAAATCGGCGTGCAGTAATCGGTGAAACAGATGCTCCCCTGCTTCGCGCCGAACCGAAAGCCGCCCCGCCACATACGCCCGCGAAGCCAGGCCACGCTGTACTGCATCGCAAATCGCCATGTCCTCGTCCTGCACTTTTTCGCTCACCTTGATGCTGGCGCGGTGATGCGCCGCAGCTTTTTTGCTCACATCAGAAAAATAATAGTCGAACACCACCGCGCACTTGTCCACCGCCAGCGGCAGCACCAGGTTCGTGTCCATCACGCCTTCGTAGGCGTTAATCATGAAGTTTGGATAAATCCACAGATAAAATGCGCGCCCCTGTCGCGTAGCGGCCACACCGCCCTCCGATTTCTTTCCCGAAGAAAGCGGGCTCGACTGCAAGCACGCCCGCTCCAGATTCTCAATCGTGTATTTCGTGTATTCGATGACGCTGCTCAGCCCTTTGTGCGCGTGCGGCACGTGATACCCGCCGTCCAGGTAATTGTCCACGTACACTTTCCAGTTGCAGTGCAGCGTATAAACGCGCCGGTCGAAAAACTTCATCTTCTTCGAAAGCTCCAGCGGCGCAACAATTCCCGGAACCGTTCCGAGAAAATCTTGCAGCGGCCCCGCCTGCCCATCCAGATTCACAAACACGAAATTCTCCCAAGTCTCCACCTTTACCGGCACCAGCCCGCTTTTCGCACGATCAAAATCGCATACGCCCTCGAACTCCACCATGCCCTTCAGCGCGCCATCAATCCCATACGTCCATCCGTGATACGGGCAGCGAAATTGCTTCGCGCAACCTTCGGCCTCGGTCACCACCGCCGCGGCATGGTGCCGGCAAACGTTATAAAACGCGCGCAACACGCCATCCTCGCCGCGCGCCACCACAATCGGCTCGCACGCCAGGTCCGCCGTGAAAAAATCTCCCTTGTTTTTCACCTGGTCAGCACGCCCCGCCACCTGCCACGCCTTCGCAAACACGCTTTGCTGCTCCAACTCCTCAATTTGCTTGTCGAAATACCACGGCGAAGGAATCGTCCACGCGCGGTCCAGCGGATCGTGCGGATTGTACAAATTCAAGAGGTCGCGAACATTTCGTTGCATGGGGCACTCCCAAAGGCGGCCTGCAATCCCGCCTCAAAAACCGCGCCTCCTTCATACCCCGAAACGCTCCGCCAGAAAAGCGCAAAACGTTGAATCCCGGCGCCTCGTCCTGGCAAATTTCGCTGCGCGAATTTCTTTCCGGATTTTTCTGAGATTTTCTCTTGCGGTTTTCTGTTGCGGTTATGGCCTCAGGCCGCCACCAGGCTTTCCAGCGCGGTCTTGTTCGTCAAAATAAGCATCGCGCCGTCCAGTTCGATGGTTCGCTGCTTTTTCAACTCGCTCAGCGTGCGCGTCACCGTTTCCCGCGACGCACCAATCAATTGCGCGATCTCTTCATGCGTCAGCGCCAGCGTTACGCGCGTCGCACTCTGGCCCGCCGCTCCATTCGAGGCCAAGTCCAGGAGGAACTTCGCCATCCGTTTCGTAACCGATTGACACAACCCGATCGAGCGCGCCACTTCATACGCGGCGCGGCAGTCGCGGCTCACAAGGCTCGCAAAGTGCAGGCACGCATCGCCGTGCTGAGTGATGAAATCCAAAAAATCAGCGCGCGGAATGAACGCCAATTCCGCAGGCTGTAAATTCTCCGCCGTAACGTCGTGAGGCTTGCCCGTAATCACGGAATTCAGCCCCAGCACGTCGCCGGGTATCGCAATCTTCAGAATCAACGTGCGCCCCTCGCTGTTCGTCGTCAACAGTTTTACCCGCCCCTGGCGCACCAGGTAAACACCGTGCGCGGGTTGCCCTTCCATAAAAATTATCGCGCTAGCAGGAAAATTCATGGTGTGCTCGATCTTTTCGAGCGCCGCCAGTCTCTCCTCAGAAAGCCCGGAGCAAGCATCGCCGCGGAGTTCGCTGCTCGCGGGCCGCGAAACCTCCGCTATGCTGGAAGCTAAGCTGGCTTTTTTCGCCCCATTCGCCCGCATCGCCAATGCTGGACTTGCGTTTCGAGCTGCAATGACGGGACTTGCCATTTTCGTTCTCCTCGCGTGTGCGTTGCCTTTCAGCAGCGTCACCAAAGGGCAAGCCAAGGGCCGCACTCTCCCGAAATTCACGCAACGCCGCGAACCCTTGTAACTATTAATAAATAAAGGACTTACTGTAACTTGACTGGCCCGACGTCCAGGCCACCTCATGTTCCACCTTGGTTCCCGTTTCGCCTTTTGGCACAACTCCTGCGTGATCTCAATCACTGTCTTTGTGACATGCGTTGAATTCCACTTCTTCGGCCTCTCGTTGGCCTCAACCAATCGAGCTCGCTTTCTTCGTGGCCTCCTGCTTACGTTCCTTCCCGGCTTATAATGCTGGCCCATGGCTGGCACGCCCCACGAAGCACTGGATCGGCTCGCGGTTCGCCTCGACCGCAAAGACCCCTACCTGCGCATCCAGTCCATCACCGTCTACGTTCGCAATCTGGACCGCACCCTCGACTTCTACGTGGGCCAGCTTGGCTTCCAGCTCGTCTTCGACGCCCGCGACAGCGGTTTCGTCACCGTTGCGCCACCCGACGGCTCCGCCAACCTCACTCTCGTCTCCCCCGTGCGCGATTCTGCCCAATTCAAGCTCATCGGCCGCACCACGAACGTCGCCTTTGTCACCGAAGATGTCCTCGCCAAGTTCCGCGAATGGAGCGCGCGCGGCGTCCGCTTCCTCGTCAATCCGCGCCTCCGGCGCCTCAAGTACCCCATGAAAGTCCGCGCTTCGATTTCCGGAGAGCCGCCGCCACCGCCGGGCGAAGAGCATCCCCCGATTTGGGGCGGCGTTTTCGCGCGCTTCCGCGATCCCGACGGCAATTCGTTTTTGCTGGTCAGCTTCGACGAAGTCACCCACGCCGTCGAAGCCCAGCGCCGCGCCATCGCCGAACGCCTCGAAGCCGAGCGCCGCGCCGCCCAGGAAATCGAAATCGCCAAGCAGGTGCAGGCCCGCCTCTTCCCGCAAACGCTTCCTGCATTGAAGACTCTCGAATACGCGGGAATCTGCCGCCAGGCGCGCCAGGTCGGCGGCGATTACTACGACTTTCTCGATTTGGGCAGCGACCGCTTCGGCTTCGTCATCGGCGACATTTCCGGCAAAGGCATCGCCGCCGCGCTGCTGATGGCCAATCTCCAGGCCAATCTTCGCAGCCAGTGCGCCATCGCCGTGGACCAGCCCCAGCGCCTCCTGCGCTCCGTGAACCAGCTTTTTTGCGAGAACACCACCGACGGCGCCTTCGCCACGCTGTTCTTCGCCGAGTACAACGACGCCACGCGCCGTTTACGCTACGCCAACTGCGGCCATCTGCCCGCTCTTTTGCTCCGCTGCGACGATTCCTTCGCGCGCCTCGAATCCACCGCCACTATCGTCGGCGCTTTTAAGACCTGGGACTGCGAGATCAGCGAAGCCCAAATCCAGCCCGGCGACATTTTTGCCCTTTACACCGACGGCATCACCGAATCCTTCAACGACGCCGGCGAAGAATTCGGCGAAGAGCGCCTCGCCGCCGCCCTCTGCCGCCACCGCGCCCTCCCGTCCAACGACCTCCTCGCCGCCGTCGTAGCCGAAGTCCACAACTTCAGCCCCCGCGAACAACACGACGACATCACCCTAATCATCGCCAAATCCCTGTAGCGGCGGCTTTACGCCGCCATCTGGCGTCGCCTTTTTACCCTGTTTGCCCCAAGCTTGGAGAGGGCGCTTCATCCCTTGATCGTTCCTCCGCGAAAGACTGTGTTATGCTCTCCCGAGTATTATTCTTAAACGAACCCCATGCCACGCCGCGATTGGACTCGTGAAGAGCTGATTGTCGCCTTTAATCTCTACTGCAAAATCCCCTTCGGTCGAATCCACATTCGGAATCCGCAAATCATAGAGTTGGCTAGAGCGATCGGTCGCACCCCTTCTGCAGTTTCTTGGAAACTTGCCAACTTTGCCCGACTCGACCCCGCACTACAGAAGCGCAACATTGCTGGCGCTTCCCACGGCGCACGTGCAGAGGTTGAAGTCTGGAAAGAATTCAACAACGACTGGGAAGGGCTTGCGTTTGAAAGCGAACGGTTACTCGATGAGATGACGGGCCGTTCGTTTCAATTCATCGAGGAAGCGAAGGGATTTCCTGAAGGGAAGAGCCGCGAAACTTTAATTCGTGCGCGCGTCAATCAAAGTTTCTTTAGGGCCGCGGTATTGGCCGCCTACGGCGCACGGTGCTGTATCACAGGATTGGCAATCCCCGAGTTGCTGACTGCGAGCCACATCGTTCCATGGGTTGCGGACGTCAAGAACCGGACGAATCCACGTAACGGTCTGTGTCTAAACGCCCTTCATGACCGAGCTTTCGACCGTGGACTACTCACTATAACCACAGAATTGAGAGTTAAACTTTCTCCCAGACTAAAGAAAAACTCTACCGACGGGGCATTCAAAACATTCCTTCATAGGTACGAAAATGTCCAAATCTCTGCACCTCGACATTTCACGCCAAGTGTAGAATTCCTTCGGTATCACAACAAAAGAGTCTTCCTTGCGTCTTAGAGACTGTCGGAGCGAAGCGATGTCTAACATCAAGCTCACTTACCTCTACCGCGATGGCGGGAATTACAAGAAATGGGGTCAGGTGGTCTTCCGCAACCCCGATGACCTCAGTTGCGATTTCCTAAAAAAAGCATTGCGACGAGCTTTCCTGCAGGATGGTCTCTTCATCGCCCACCAAATTCGCCTCCCGGATTCATTCCTATATGCTCAAGGGGAAGCCGACTCTGATGACCACTGCTACCATGAATTCGATAGAGTCGAACTGACCCGCCATGCGCCTGATGACCATCTTGCACGATCAATTGGTCAGTTCCTAGTAGAAGTCCAAGAGCAAGCGGCGAGTGGCTGGACCGCTTTCGATCCCCACGAATCAATCCATCATTCAACCTAACCAGCCGTTTTCTTAAAGCGCCGGAGGCGCGTCACACTTTAGCCCAACCCGTAAGGGTTGGGCATACGTAGCGAAAAATCTGGAGCACCGTAGGTGCGGCATAATCCGAGCCGGATCGGCCAGCAACTTCCACCTAACCAAAGACATATTTCGGGTCGTACTCAACTCCGTGCTTTTTCAGCAACGCCACAAACTCGGCCTCAAAATCCATTTTTTTATGATGTTCTTCCTGATTTCGTATGTACCGAACAACGACGGGAACTACGGATGCGCTCACACTAAACGCACCGTAACCCTGCTGCCAAGAAAACTTATGGCCTTGTTCACTCGCCCACCGCGATGAATTCGCTTTGATTGTTGCAACTGCCTTCGACAACGTCAACGTGGGAGGAATCTGAATCAGAAGATGGAGGTGGTCTTCCATCCCGCCAACCGCATGAACGTAAATGTCCAACTTTTTGCAAATGCCCGTAACGTAAGCCCACAACCTTGGCCGAAACTCGCCGTCCATGGCTTTGTATCGCTCTTTCGTGCTGAACACCACATGGATCACATTTTGTGCGTAGGTATGGGACACGTGCCGCACCTCCGGTGCTTCGCGCCTTTATATATCACGCTCCCTTACGCGTTGGGCTAAACTATGCCGCGCCTCCGGCGCTCAAGAAAAGAAGCTCTTCCTTTGAGTCGCCATCAGGGGCTAGCTCTGAGATCGCCGTGATGGCCTAAGGGCCAAATACGCGCTTCATCGAGAGGATCTTCCGGGCAAACCGGACATCGTCTTTCCTCGTCTTAGGAAGGTAGTTTTCGTACATGGCTGCTTCTGGCATTTGCACCGATGCCGCTACGGCAGAGTCCGCCCCGCCAAGAACTGGAGGTTCTGGCGTGATAAGCGTATGAAAAACAGAGAGAGGGACTCAAGGCATGCTCTACCCCTGTGTTTTCTTTCTCTTACGCAAAACTCGTTCGAATGACGCCCCGTGGGCAAATTGTACTAGTACTAATAAAGTACTTGACAAAATATCTACGATGTGCTTATCATAGGTCGTGAACTCTCGGCTCAACTCTCGCCAAGCCGCCCCGCGCCCCTCCGTTAGCTTTCCCCGCCCTTCCGTCTTTCTTTTTCTGCCCTCTGCCCCTCCTTTCTGCCTTCTGCCTCGCCCCTTTTCACCCCTTCCCCGTTTCCTTTGTTTTCAACACCTTACAACCGTGGCAATTTGCAAGCTCTTTGTTTTCAAATCATTACAACAGTGGGGTGGGTGTGTACCCCCCCACCACCCAGAAAGATGAGAAACCATGACCACACAAGTCCCCGGGAACGCCGAACACCAGTTCGGCGAACCACACGTTGAAATTCTTAGCCTGGAAACTCCCAAGCCGGAAGCCCCCTCGCCCGGTACCGCAGCTAACTCGGCGTCAGAGCCCGCCCGCTGCCAGCATTTCTATCCCAACGGCACCCAGTGCCGCTTCCGCGGCCCGGATCTTCAGTCCGGTCTCTGCCTCCGTCATTTCCGCGAGAAGGTCGCTAACGTCCTGCCGCCGTCTCCGAGCGACTCCGAAGATCTCTCCGCCGATCTCCTCCCCGAACCCACCGACTTCTCTTTAGGCGAAGACGTCCAGAAATTCCTCGCACGCCTTGTCGCCCAGGTCACCAAAGGACGCATCTCGCCTCGCCGCGCTGCCGTTCTTGGCTACCTCACCAACCAGCTTCTTCATTCCCATCGCGCCATCGACCTTGACAAGGAATTGGAGAGCGAGCCCCAAGGATTCATCTTCGACCTCCCGCGCCCCAAACGCGACTAGCCTGCGCCGGTGGCTACGAAGGACCGGGAAAGATGAAGATCGGAACGGAAAAAACGGCAGGTGATGACAAGGGAGAGGGCACGATGTATCGTGCCCCTGCCGGTTGGAGGAACCTCGAAGGTTCGGATGAAAGCCGAGACGCGCGCGAACGACAAGGACAAGGTGAGGGAGCACTACGACCGCATGAGCCCCTACTATCATTCCTTGTGGGGCGAGCACATTCATCACGGCTACTGGATTCGCGGCGACGAATCCAAAGAGACCGCGCAGGAGCAACTCATCGAGCACCTGGCGCAAGCGGCAGCGATTCCCGCGGGCGCGAAGATTCTCGACGTGGGCTGCGGGTTTGGCGCGAGCAGCATTTACTTGGCGCGCAAGCACGGAGCGGATGCGACAGGCATCACCATTTCGCAAGTCCAGGTGGACATGGCCAACCAGGCCGCGGCCAACGCGGGCGTCAAAGCAAAGTTTCTGCTGATGGACGCAGAGGCCATGACCTTCGCGGATTCTTTCGAGGTGATTTGGTCCGTGGAATCGATTTCGCATTACCAGGACATCCCGAGATTCTTTGCCTCCGCGTCAGCGCTGTTGCGCCCCGGAGGCACGCTCGCGATCACCGACTGGTTCAAGAAAAAAGGCCTGACGCCTCGCGAGCACAAAAAGTTCCTCCACGATCTCGAGCACGGCATGATGGTGGAATTGCAGACGATGGAAGATTACGCGGGCCACATGGCCTCAGCCGGCCTCGAAGTGACGCGCAGCGAAGTGCTGAACAAACATTGCGCCAAGACCTGGGACTTTTGCCTGGACATTATCAAGGACAAAGCGTTGTGGGCAGCGGCCCTGCAAAACGGCACGGATTTCGTGCGCTTCCTCCGCGCCTTCAAGGACATGCGCGCCGGCTACGCCTCCGGCAATTTCGTCTACGGCCTCATGGTCGCGAAGAAGAGTGCACCACAGGCCTGAGCGTCAGCATGAAAGAGTGTGCCCTTACAAAACCAATGAGTCAGACATGGGCGCAATCCAAGCGCAGGCTTTTGTTCCTACTGGCATCTCTCCTTTTTTTGGGCGGCCTGTCCTGCAAGGGCGTGCAGTCCGTTGATATTAAGGGAACATGGATAATGAGGGAAGCATCTCGCCAGATACTACCTGCCAAGTTGCAGAAAGCGTCTCCGCGATTAGTGCTGAATGCAGACGGAAGTTTCACTGCCTCTGATATGCCCGCGCTGTTCCATGAGCCTGGGGTACGGCAAGCGAAGCTAGAGAGCGGCAGCGGTCTCTGGAAGCTCGTGGGAGAGGGAAGCAATCAAGAAGTGCAGCTTGATTTTCATTCGATTACTGACTGGAAAGAAGCCAATCTTCCGTACGGAATGCAACTCGATGTTTCGCGAGGGTTCTCGACGACCGTTTTGTTCTATTTTCTGGACGATCCTGACGAAGGGAAGAGAGTCGAGTTCGAAAAGAAGTGATTGCCATCGGATTTGCGCTTCGTGAAAAAAGAAAGGGCGCAGCAGTGCTGCGCCCCTACAAAAGACTGGGCGGAAAAGCCAACTAGCTGGCGGCTTCGGCGGGTTCTTCCTTCTTGGTTTTTTCTTTCTTTTCTTTTTCTTTGAACTGGTAGCCGACGATTTCGAGGATGGCCACCTTGGCGTTGTCGCCGACGCGGTTACCGGCGCGGATGATGCGCGTGTAGCCGCCGGCGCGGTCGCCGAACTTGGGCGCGATTTCGCTGAAAAGTTTTTGCGTGACCGCCGGCAGCAAGAGGTACGAAGCGGCCTGGCGGCGCGACGCCAGCGTGTCGCGCTTGCCGAGGGTGATGATTTTTTCGGCCACTGGACGAGCGGCCTTGGCCCGCGTCAGCGTGGTGGTGATGCGCCCGTGCTGGAGCAGGTTGGTCACCAGGCTGCGCAACACGACGCGGCGATGGTCGGGCTGCTTGCCGAGTTTCGATCCGGAGTTGAGATGTCGCATGACGAATTCCTTAGTTCAAAGTCGAAAGTTTAAAGTTAAAACTCAAAGCGAACTGCAGCAGGGCGCAGCGGTGCGCGCCCCTACAAAAACATCGAAACGAACGGGTTTGGCTTCGGCAAGAAGCCTCAGCCTAAAAAAGACCCGCCACTACAACGATGGCGGCGTAAAGCCGCCGCTACAAAAACCACAAAAAGGGCACGATGTTTCGTGCCCCTACAAACAACGAGCCTACAACCCGCCGCCGACGGTGTCTTCGGTGGACGGCGCGGCCGTCTGGCTCGGGAGCGGCGGCCAGATGATGCGGCCGTGCTCGTCGAACTTCATGCCCAGCGCCAGCCCCATCTTGACGAGGATTTCCTTGATCTCATTAAGGGACTTGCGGCCGAAGTTCTTGGTCTTGAGCATTTCGTTTTCGCTCTTCTGCACCAGTTCGCGGATGGTCTGGATATTCGCGTTCTTCAAGCAGTTGTAGGAGCGCACGGAAAGCTCAAGTTCCTCGACGGAGCGGTCCAGATGCTCGAGGCGCGGATCGTGCGAAGTGTCCGTGGGAGCTTCGATGGTTTCCACCGGCTCCTCGAAGTTGATGAAGATGCTCATGTGGTCCTTCACCAGCTTTGCGGCGTAGCCGATGGCGTCCTTCGGTGTGATGGCGCCGTTGGTCCACACTTCCATCATCAGCTTTTCGTAGTCGGTCATCTGGCCGAGACGCGCGGCTTCGACGGAGTAGTTGACCTTGCGCACCGGCGAGTGAACGCTGTCCACTGGGATGTAGCCGATGGGCAGGTCTTCGTCGTAGTTGCGATCGGCGGCGACGTAGCCGCGGCCGTTCTTGGCGCGCATTTCGATTTGCAGCTTGCCGCCTTCGCTGACCGTGGCGATGTACACGCTCTTGTCGAGCACGGCGAAGTCGGAGTCTTCCTCAATGTTGGCGGAGGTCACCGGCCCGGGCTGCTCGACGTTGACGTAAATCGTCTTGGGCAGATCGGTGTTCAGCTTGATGGGCACCTGCTTCAAGTTGAGAATGATGTCCGTGGCATCCTCGACCACGCCGGGGATCGAAGAGAATTCGTGCAACACACCTTCGATCTTCACGGCGGTTACGGCCGCGCCCTCGATGGAACTGAGCAGCGCACGGCGCAGAGCGTTGCCGACAGTGGTGCCCCATCCGCGCTCAAACGGCTGCGCGGAGAAGCGTCCGTACTTTTCGGTCAGCGACTCGAGATCCGACGCGAGGTGCTTCGGCTTTTGAAAACCTTTCCACATCTTGTTCCTTCTTTCCGGGCCGAAACTTTCGGCCCAAAACCCGTTGCCTCGGGGCCAAAGCCCCAGGGAAAAGCGCCCGCCTCGGAGGGCGGCCGCTACAAACTACTTCGAGTACAGCTCGACGATGAGCTGCTCGTTGATGGGCGGCGTCTGCACGTCTTCGCGCTTGGGCAGAGCGACGACCTTGGCTTTGAACTGTTCGCGCTGCTGCTCGAGCCAGGGCACGGCGTTCTGGCTCTGGGCGACGTTGCGCGCTTCGAGCACCACCGCGTTCTGGTGCATCTTTTCCTTGATGGCGATTTCCTCGCCCACGGTGACGAGGTAAGAAGGAATGTTTACCTTCTTCCCGTTCACGCGCACATGGCCGTGCAGCACAAGCTGCCGTGCCTGCGCGCGCGACGACGCCAGGCCCGCGCGCCACACGACGTTGTCGAGACGGCGTTCGAGCAGGATGACGAGGTTCTCGCCCGAGGGGCCTTTCATGCGCACAGCCTTTTCAAAATAATTGCGGAACTGGCGCTCGAGCAGGCCGTAGGTGCGTTTTACCTTTTGCTTTTCGCGCAACTGGAGGCCGTAGCCTACAATTTTGGCGCGCCGCGATTGGCCGTGCTGCCCCGGAACGAAGTTGCGCTTTTCAATGGCGCACTTCTCCGTAAAGCAACGGAGGCCTTTTAAAAACAGCTTCTGCCCTTCCCTGCGGCACAGGCGGCAGACGGCATCACGATGTCTTGCCAACTTCGATTCTCCCTTCACGAAACTTGCGAAAATCCTTCGGCGGGTCTAAAGACCCGCCACTACAAACTCGAATCAGACGCGGCGACGCTTGGGCGGACGGCAGCCGTTGTGCGGAATCGGGGTAACGTCGCGAATCAGCACAATGTGCAATCCGGCGGCGGAAAGCGCGCGGACGGCGGATTCGCGGCCGGAGCCGGGACCCTTCACGCGGACTTCGACGCTCTTCATGCCGTACTGGTCGCGCGCAACGCCCGCGGCGGCCAGCGAAGCCTGCTGGGCAGCGTACGGGGTTCCCTTGCGCGAACCCTTGAAGCCGATGGCGCCCGCCGAGGACCAGCACATGGTGCGGCCGTCGGGATCGGTGATGGTGATCTGCGTGTTGTTGAACGACGCAGCCACGTACACGACGCCGTGCGGCACGACGCGGCGCTCGCGCTTCTTCTTGAATTCTTTCTTGCGCTTCGCGGCGGCCGGTTTCCCCGGTGCTGCACCTTCCGGCGTGGTTGCCGCTGCTTTTGGTTCTTTTGGCACGATTCACTCCATTTCGTTCTGAGCCGTAAATCTAAAATCTTGCCAGACGGAAAAGCGGGAGCAAGCTCCCGCACTCCAAAAAAATTAGCCCTTCTTACCCTTAACCTGCTTCTTGGCTGCGACGGCGCCGCGGCGCGGCCCCTTGCGGGTGCGCGCGTTGGTGTGCGTGCGCTGGCCGCGAACCGGAAGATTGCGGCGGTGACGAATTCCGCGATACGCCTGGATTTCAATCAGGCGGCGGATATTCATCTGAATCTCCTTGCGGAGATCGCCTTCGACGCGGCCTTCCTGCTCGATGGCCTGGCGGATGTGATTGACTTCATCTTCCGTCAGGTCGCGAATCTTTTTCGTATGATCCACTCCGGCTTTGGCGGCGAGCTTCTTCGCGCGCTCCTGCCCGATGCCGTAGATCGACGTCAATCCAATCCAGAGCCGCTTCTGGACGGGAAGATCTACACCTGCGATGCGTGCCATGATTTCTCCCTATCCCTGGCGCTGCTTGTGCTTGGGGTTGACGCAAATCACCCGCACCACGCCGCGCCGGTGGATCACCTTGCATTTGTCACAAATCTTTTTTACTGATGCCCGAACTTTCATGTGCTCCTCAATCCCTTACCCAAAACTATTTGTAGCGGTAGACGATGCGGCCGCGCGTCAAATCGTACGGCGAAAGCTCGACCGCGACCTTGTCTCCCGCGAGAATGCGAATAAAATTTTTGCGCATCTTGCCGGAGACGTGCGCCAGAACCTGGTGCTTGTTCTCCAGCTCGACGCGGAACATGGCATTGGGCAACGGCTCGATGACCGTGGCCATGACTTCAATGGCGTCCTCTTTGGGATTCCCCGAGTCGCCCTTGTCGTTTTTCTTTTTGTCTTCGAACTGCTTCGCCATGTTCTCCTGTCAGCGCCGGGCAAAAGCCCGGCCTCTACAAACCTTTCCTGCTACCACGAGGGGCCGGTCACTTCTTTCGGGCGCGTCAAAATCCACGGGCCGTTGGCAGTGACCGCCACGGTATGCTCGAAGTGCGCCGAGGGGCTGCCATCGGCAGTTTCGGCGGTCCACTCATCGCGCATCCGGACTTCGGGGCGGCCTGCGTTGACCATCGGTTCGACGGCGATGACCATGCCTTCCTGTAAACGCGCGCCGCGCCCTTCCTCACCGTAATTTGGCAGGTTGGGCTCGTCGTGCATCCTGGTACCGATGCCGTGCCCGACGAATTCCCGCACCACCGAAAAACCGTTCTGCTCGACCCAGTCCTGCACCGCGTGGCCGACATCGCCGAGGCGGTTGCCCGCGCGCATTTTCTCAATGGCGCGGTCGAGCGACTCGCGGGTCACCTCCAGCAGCTTCTTCACGTCCGGGCGAACATCGCCGAGAGGAACTGTTACCGCTGAATCCGCGTAATAACCGTCCACTTCCATCCCGAAATCGATGGAGACGATGTCGCCTTCACGCAACTTGCGCTTCTGCGACGGAATCCCGTGAACGATCTCGCTGTTCACCGAAGTGCACAACATGCAAGGGTACCCGCGGTATCCCTTGAACGCAGCGTGCCCCGGCTTGCCGGCAACTTTTTCCTCGGTTAGCTTCTCGAGGTCCATCGTGGTCATGCCGGGCTTGACGGCGCTTCGCAGCGCGGTCAAAACTTCGTGGACAACAAGCCCTGCGCGGTGCATCTTCTGCAGCTCTTCGGCACTTCGCAGGTGAATCGCCATCCGATCCTTACCAACGGCGCTTACCGCGCCGAATCTCAAAATCGCGGCCCGGTCAGCGCGAATCGCGCACGATCTCGAGCACTTGCTTCCGCACTTCGTCGATGCTCTTCGAGGCATCCACGTCGTGCAAACGGCCCAGCCTCCGGTAGTACGAAACCAGCGGCTCGGTCAGGTTCTCGTACGCCTCGAGCCGGGGCGCTACAATTTCTTCCCGGTCGTCCGGCCGTTGAATCAGCTCGCCGCCATCGTTATCGCAGCGGCCTTCCACCTTCGGCGGGCACTCGTAAATATTGTAAATCTCGCCGCCCATCTTGCACATGCGCCTGCCGGTGATGCGCTTCAGCACGAGCAGCGGATCCAGCGCAAAGTGCACAACCAACGGAGGCCGATAACCGTTCTGCCGCAGCAAGACGCTCAAATACTGCGCCTGCGCGACAGTCCGCGGAAAACCGTCAAACACAAAACCGTGCGAACAGTCCGGCCGCTCGATGCGCTCCCGGACCATTTTCAGGACCAGGGAGTCCGGAACCAAGTCACCGCGCGCCATGACGGGCTTGACTTGCTCACCCAGCCACGTCCCCTGGCTGACATGCTCGCGAAACATGTCGCCGGTGGAAAGATGCGGCGCACGGTACAGCTTGGCCAATTCCTTGGCCTGCGTGCCTTTTCCCGCGCCCGGAGGCCCCAGGAAAATGACAGCGCGGTCCAATCGTTCCAGGGCCCGAGTCTCCGGAGCCACTCCGCTTGTCTCTCCTAGCGCCTTCCGCGCAACCGGCCCTTCCGAGCAAACCCTTCGTAATTCCGCATCACCAACTGCGCTTCGAGCTGCTGCACCGTGTCCATGGCCACGCCGACGACGATCAACAGAGATGTGCCGCCAAAATAAAAATTCACGCCGAGGCCTTTGAGGAAAAAGGCCGGGAAATGGCGGTCAAACCAGGCGCCGAGACCCCAGCCAAGATGGTCGAGGTGAATCCCGGCGATCATCCACTCGGGGAGCACGCAAACCAGGGCCAGGTAGATGCCGCCGATGAGCGTAAGGCGCTTCAGAATCTTGCTGACATGGTCGGAAGTGGTGCGGCCCGGCCGAATGCCGGGAATGAAACCGCCGTTCTTGCGCATATTGTCGGCAAGCTCGGTCGGGTTGAAAACGATACCGATGTAAAAGAAAGCGAAGATCAAAATCATCGCGACGTACAACACGGTGTACAGCGGCTCGCCCCATTTGACATAGGAATAGATGGTGTCCACGAAGGCGTATTTGCCTTTGAGGGCGAGCGCGATCGTCGCGGGAAACGCGAGCAAGGAGCTGGCAAAAATCGGAGGAATGACGCCGCCGGAATTGACGCGCAGGGGGAGGTAAGAAGATTGCCCGCCCATAACGCGGCGCCCGACCACGCGCTTGGCATACTGCACAGGGATGCGGCGCTGGCCGCCTTCGACGAACACGATGAACGCCACGACGGCGATCATCACGGCGATGAGAAGAACAACCAAGACGGGAGCGAAACTGCCGCCCCAATCTTTAGTCACGAAAGCATGGTCCCAAAGGTCACGGATGGCGCGGGGCAAACCAACCACGATGCCGACAAAGATGATGAGCGACATGCCGTTGCCGATGCCGCGTTCGCTAATCTGCTCGCCCAGCCACATGATGAATGCGGAACCGGTTGTCAGCGTAAGAATGGTCATCAGTACGAATGCCGGTCCCTTGTGATAAACAAGATTCGGCTGCGACTCGAGCGTGCCGGCGATGGTCAAAGACTGAATGATGCTGAGCGCAATGGTCAGGTAGCGCGTATATTGAGTAATTTTCTGACGGCCGAGTTCGCCTTCTTTTTGCAAGCGCTCGAGGTACGGGAAGACCACCTGCATCAACTGAAGGATGATGGAGGCGGTGATGTAGGGCATGATGCCCAGAGCGAAAATCGTGAGCTGGCGGAAGTTGCCGCCGCTGAAAAGATCGAAGAGGCCGAGCGCCGACCCGGCCGCCGAGTCAAAGATGCGCGTCAGCTCCGTGATATTGATGCCGGGGGTGGGAATGTGCGCACCAATGCGGTAGACCGCCAGCAGCGCCAGCGTGAACAGGACGCGCTTCCGCAGGTCCTCGATGCGGAACATGTTTTTGATGGCTTCAAAGAACCGGTTCATGGCAATTCCCCAAAACTCACTACGAAGCTACGACCTCAAACGTGCCACCCGCCTTGGCAATTTTTTCCTTGGCCGACGCGCTGAACGCGTGGGCATGAATGGCGAGCTTGTTCTTCAATTCGCCGTCGCCAAGAATCTTGACGGGATCCGCCGCGCGGCGGACAAAGCCGTGGGCGCGAAGCAAATCCGGCGTGACCGTCTCGCCCGTCGGAAAAACGTTGAGTTCTTCCAGGTTCACGACCGAGTACTTGACGCCAAAAAGATTGTGAAATCCCCGCTTCGGGATGCGGCGGTGCAGGGGCATCTGACCGCCTTCAAACCCGCGGCGGCGCGAATAACCGCGGCGAGACTTTTGCCCCTTGTTACCGGAGCCCGATGTCTTGCCGAGCTTGGATCCGATGCCGCGACCCACGCGCACCTTGCGGATGCGCGAGCCTGCGGGCGGATGCAGGTCCGCCAGCGTGAATGCACGGCGGTCTTTTGATGCGGGAGTCGCCGGCTTGTGCTGGCCGCGCTTGCGCGGACGGCTTGCAGTTTTTTTCTTGGCCATTCCCTTACTCCACCACTTCCACGAGATGCCGGACCTTGTGAATCATGCCGCGCACGGCCGGGGTGTCCTGGCGCTCGACCACTTGATGCAAACGCCGCAAGCCCAGGCCGCGAATGGTCTGGCGCAT
>DATEGP010000065.1:0-7276 GCA_035280045.1 Candidatus Acidiferrum sp. | reverse complement strand
CCGCCGCGCTCGCTAAGGCCAAAACTCTTCTTCCCCGCGCGACCCCCGATGAGCAGCTCCTGGTCCGCTGGATGACCGCCATTCAGGACCATAATCTTCTCCCGGCCATCGCCAGCATGAACGATCTGCTGAAACGCTTTCCCCGCGACAAGCACGTTCTCTACGTCACGGGCGAAT
Organism: Candidatus Acidiferrum sp.; assembly: GCA_035280045.1. Classification (GTDB taxonomy): domain Bacteria; phylum Acidobacteriota; class Terriglobia; order Acidiferrales; family UBA7541; genus Acidiferrum. The sequence continues at coordinate 7,099 of DATEGP010000065.1, read as the reverse complement.
GGCTATTCCTTCAGCAGGACAACGATCGCGCGCGAACCTTGCTCGAAACCGCTTTGCAAGTCGATCCCAATTTCCCCGCGGCCCTCAATCGCCTCGGCTACTTGTATCTCGATTCGAGCAATCCTGATCCCGCCAAGGCTGCCGATTCTCTGAAGCGCTACGCGGAAGTCGAGCCAACTTCTCCCAATCCGCAGGATTCTCTCGGCGAAGTACTGCGGCAAGCCGGCGAAGATCAGGCTTCCCTCGAGCACTATCACGCTGCTCTAAAACTCGACCCCGCCTACGTCAGTTCGCAGTACGGTATGGGCAATACGCTTACATTGATGGGCGACTTCGTGAAAGCGCGCCAGGAGTACGACCGCGCCCTCCCCATGGCCGGGAATCCCATGGACCGGCTTTACGTCAAATATCTGAAGACCTTCGTTTACTTCTGGGAAGGGAAGCTCGAGGAAGGCCGCGCGGCCTTTGCAGCTCTAGCGAAAGAAGCCGCCGAAGAGAAAGAGCCTAACTCACAATTTCAAATCGGGCTTGCACAAGCCATGCTCGCCACCGATTCGCAATCAGAACTCGAACAGCTCAAATCGCTTTTCACTTTTCTCGCGAACCCCCTCGCTGGCATGAACGAGTCCGACCGCGGCATCAACCGTGCGAGCGTTCTGCGCGAACGCACCCGTGTTGTGGCGCTTCAAGGAAAATCGGAAGATGCCAAGCAAATCCTCTCCGAACTCGAGTCTCTGGCCACTGCTTCGCGCGACCAGCTAATTGGCAGTTACTTCGAGTCCGCGCGCGGCTACGTGCTGGCCGCAAAGGGTGATTTTAAAGGCGCTGCCGATGGGCTTTCCGCCGATGAGCACTCACCGCTTGTTCTTCAACAACTGGCCGCCGTCCAGGAAAAGCTCGGAAATGCCGCTGCCGCCGAGGCTGCCCGCACTTGCCTGAAATATCATCGCAGCTCGGAAGCTGAATGGTTCCTGGCGACGCATAGCACTGCCGCTAGCGCCAACTAGTTTGATTTCTTAACGATCGCCCTCGATGGTTGTCATCCTGAGGGCCGCGTCTTTTGCGGCCCGAAGGATCTCAACCTATGCAAGCCACAGGACAGCCCGCTTAAGGTCGTCTTGCTTCTGTGGCTTACTTTTTCTTTTTAATCAGCCGCGTGAGCCATACCAAGATCACCGCTCCGACAAAAGCCACGACAATCTGTCCAATCAGCCCGCCCGCATGAAGGCCTAGTAATCCGAACACCCATCTGCCCAGGATCCCGCCCAGGATTCCCAGAATGATGTCCACTAAGACCCCGTAGCCCCCGCCCTTCATCACTTGCCCAGCCAGCCATCCGGCGATCAAGCCGACGATTACTGCGTAAAGAAGACCTTCCATGATTTCCCTCCTTCTCGAAGTCTAGGGATGGGCTCCCAGCTGCGCGTCTCTTTTAGACCGCGCCTTGCTGAATGTCAACTGGCGGAATACACTTGGGCTCACGCGAGAATTTCGCTGTATGTCCCCGGAGAGAGAGGATGATTCCCAGAGTTCCCCGGATTGCTTTGTCTTTGCTCGCTGTCGTATTCCTTGCTGCCGCCTGCTCGAAGTTCCAAACCGACAAAGACCCGACACCCGTTCCCGGCGCATCTTCCCCGCATCCGACGATCGTCTTCATGACCGATTTTGGGGTTGCCAACGACGCCGTAGCCATCTGCAAAGCCGTGATTCTCGGCATCGTGCCCGACGCGCGCATCATGGACATCACGCACCAGGTAACTCCTTACTCCATCGAGGAGGGCGCGCGCTTCCTGCAAGGCGTTACGCCTTACTATCCCGCAGGCACGGTCTTTCTCGTGGTGGTGGACCCTGGGGTCGGCACTTCGCGCAAAGCCATCGTCGTCAAATCCAAGAAAGGCCAATACTTCGTTCTTCCCGACAACGGCCTCATCACTCCCGTTATCGATCGCGATGGCCTTGAGTCGGCGCGCGAAATCACCAACACCGACTGGATGATCCAGTCACCCATTTCTTCCACCTTCCACGGACGCGACATCTTTTCGCCCGTCGCCGCGCACCTCGCCGCAGGCGGCGATTTCGCTCTCGTCGGCCCGGAACTCTCCCAGCTCGTCCGTCTAAGTCCAAAAGCCGCCATCGTCACCGACCAGGGCATCGCGGGTGACGTCATCGCCCTTGACGATCCTTTTGGCTCGCTCATCACCGACATTCCCGGCGACGAATTCAAGAGGCTCGCCTACCGCCTCGGCGACAAAGTCCCGCTTCTCATTGACAAGAAGCCTGTCACTCTGCCTTACGCCAAGACTTTCATGGAAGTCTCCGTCGGTGAAGCTCTGCTCTACGTGGACTCCCGTGGCCGCGTGGGCATCGCTGTCAACCAGGGTAACTACTCCAAGCAGTCCGGCGTCACCCCGCCCGCCTCCATCTTCATCCCCCGCAAAGGCCTCTCCCTGAAGACCAAGTGACGCCGTAAAGCTCGAGCCGTAGTGACATCGTTGTCTAGAGTGTCCGACTGCGCGCCGCATATGCTGGGTTCGGGTGTGCAGAGGATTTTGACTCCTTTCGGCTCTTCTTACCGCGCACAATACAAACAACTTAGAACTTCCTGACAAATGGACGATCAACGGAAATTTTCTTCCGTTCTAACCTCTAGTATCTAAACGACTTAGATTTGTATTGACAAAACGTATTCAAGTAGTATAATATGAATGTGAATAGACTGGCCAATCCCCGCCATGCGCCCTTCCCTTCGTCGCTGATACTTCTTCCTCGGCGCTCCTACAAAATTCCGTATATTCTTCCAAGTTCCGTATGCTCTAAGTCCTTTGCTTTCACACTCTTCACAAAACTGCCGGGGTGTACCTACTTTCTTCCCGATTTGGAACTCGCCAGCCACTCGCAATTCACTCCTAGTCGCCTTCTTTTACTTTCAATCACTTACAAACTGCCCAATTTGCAAGCTCTTTGCTTTGATGACTATGCAAGAGTGGGTGGGGGTGGTACCCCATGGCGATCGGCTTCAAGCCTGCGCCAGCAGTTGCATTTTTTCCGCCAGCGACCAACAATGAACCTGATGCAAGCTTCCACGCGAAGCCACTTTCTGTTTTCCAATTTCCATTTTCGCATCTCGAGGTTTGCCCATGCCTGAAGCCGTAATTGTTTCTTCCGTCCGCACGCCAGTAGGCCGCGCGTACAAAGGCTCGCTGCGCGCCACGCGTCCCGACGATCTCGCCGCGCTGGCCATCAAGGAAGCGCTCTCGCGCGTTCCCGGTCTCGACGCCAAGGAAATTGACGACGTGATTCTCGGTTGCGCCATGCCCGAAGGCGAGCAAGGCATGAATGTCGCGCGCATCGCGGCTCTTCGCGCCGGATTGCCCGTGGAAACTTCCGCGATGACCATTAACCGCTTCTGCTCGTCGGGTTTGCAGGCCATCGCGCTGGCCGCCGAACGCATTCGCGGCGGTTCCGCCAATGTCATCGTCGCGGGCGGCACGGAATCCATGTCCATGGTGCCCATGGGCGGCAACAAGATCTCGCCGAATCCTTGGCTCGTGGATCATTACCCCGACGCCTACCTCAGCATGGGCCTCGGCACGGAAAATATCGCGCGCAAATTCGGCATCACGCGAGAGCAATCCGACGAGTTCTCTCTCAATTCGCACAAAAAAGCGCTCGCCGCCATCGTTGCCGGAAATTTCAAGGACGAAACGTTTCCCGTCGAAGTGAAAATCACTTCGCTCCCCAACGGCAACGGCGCGTTGTCCAAGCAGAAGACCTCTCCAGTCAAAGCAACGACGCAAGCCTTTACTTTCTCAACGGACGAAGGTCCCCGCGCCGACACTTCTCTGGAAGCTCTCGGCAAGCTTAAACCCGCATTCCATGTGAAGGGCACAGTCACGGCCGGAAACAGTTCGCAGATGAGCGACGGCGCAGCCGCAGCGATTGTCATGTCCGACGCGCGCGCAAAATCACTGGGCGTGAAGCCGCTCGCGCGCTTCGTGGCCTACGCCACGGCCGGAGTTCTTCCCGAAGAATTCGGCATTGGTCCCGTTGCGGCCATTCCCAAAGCCTTGAAGCTTGCCGGACTTTCAGTAAATGACATCGCCGTCATCGAGCTCAACGAAGCCTTCGCCGCGCAATCGCTGGCCGTCATCAAGCAAGCCGGGCTTGATCCTGCGAAGGTGAACCCCAATGGCGGAGCCATCGCTCTTGGCCATCCGCTCGGCTGCACTGGCGCAAAACTCACCGCCAGCGTCATCCGCGAATTGCAGCGCCGCAACGCGCGCTACGGCCTGGTGACCATGTGCATCGGCGGAGGCATGGGCGCCGCCGGCATCCTCGAACGCCTCGCGTAAAACTCATCATGCGAGACCACTCAGCGGTCATTTCGAGCGGAGCAGGCCGGCGCCTTTTCCTCACTTCCGCTCCTGCGGAAGTGAGGCCTGCGGAGGAGAAATCTCTCTTATGGTTTTGAATGAGGTCCGTGTATGAAATCCATGGCCTGCTCGGCGCTGTTCGTGCTCAGCTTTTTCGCCAACGCCCAAGCGCAGGAGCCGGTTCCGCTGGCGCACGGAAACGTGCCCGGCGAGCCGCATCATCACCTGAAAATCGAAAATGAATACGTCCGCGTGTACTACGTCGAAGCCCCTCCCCACGAAGCAACGTTGCTCCACCAGCACGACCACGACTACATCTACGTTTCGCTTGGTTCCTCGGATGTCGTCAACGCCATCCTGAACAAGCCTGATATCCATCTTCAACTCAAGGACGGAGAAACGCATTTCACGCGCGGCGGCTTCGCCCACGTCGCCCGCAACCTCGCCGACACCCCCTTCCGCAACGTCACCATCGAGCTGCTCAAGCCACAAGACCAGCTACAAAATCTATGCGAGAAGATTGTCGAGGGCGAGCTGGCGGATTGTCATCTCACCGAGAATCGGTTTATGTCCGGCAAGCCATATTTTAGAAGTTCGGAAATGGCCGTGTCCGTTTGGATTCTGAAACCGAGGGCAGAGCTCGTCATCACTCCGCCAACGGATCATCTCTTGGTAGCACTGGATCAAGCTGAAATACTCCTGACCTTTCCCGATCCTCGATTTGGACCTCGTCCAGCTCGCGATCCGGCGACGAAGCTCGGTTCCGGCGGCATGCTTTGGCTTCCCGCCAATCGTGCTGAGACGATCAAGAACCTCCGCTCTGAACCGTCCAGCTACATGCTCGTAATGTTTAGAGATAGTGGCTCAGACAAGAAACGTTAGCAGTGCCGGGGCCGCGAATCTAGAAGCCAAAGACTTAGAGGACGCGGTCGGCGGCGATGGCATGCAACTTTTCTTCTTGACCGGTGTCTAAGGAAACTGGCAATATGACTTAAGGCGACATGTCGTTGGAGGACATATATGGAAGTGAGCGAACCGGTTCTGCTGATCCTGCTGAGCCTGGCCGAACAGCCGCGGCATGGCTATGCAATCCTGCAGGACACCGAGCGGATGAGCGAGGGACGCGTCAGGTTGAGCACCGGAACTTTGTACGGAGCGCTGGCCCGCTTGCTCGATGAGAAGTGGATCGAGCGTTTTAAGGAACAAGACAACTCGCGAGGCAAGCGAGCGTACCGGCTGACGGCCACGGGGCGGCGCAACCTGCAAATGGAAGTAGCGCGGCTGAAGCATCTCACGCGCGTGGCGGGGCTGCGCGTGGCGCGGAAGGAGACGTGACTCATGCTCGCGTTCTACCGCGGATTAATGCGACTCTATCCCCCCGCGTACCGCTCCGAGTTTGGCGACGAAATGATGGACGTGCTTCTGGAAGTTCGAGCTGAAAATCGAGCGAAGGACAGGTTGGCGTTGTTTTTTTCCGGCGCGCGTGAGACCGGCGGACTGTTGTTTGGCGCGGTGCGAGAGCAATTCAGGCGCATCACGGGTTCCTATGACAACGGGATTTTTTCAGCAAGGAGGTTCGCGATGAAGTCGGAATTCCGGTTTCCAAAGGCCACGGTGGCACTGATGGTCGTCATCCTGGCCGCGGTGATATTCACGATTGAAAAAGCAAAGGCCATCTCGATGTCGATTGCTCACCCAAATCCGCAGGTGGGTCCGATTCACTCCACGCAAGATATGATCGTGCACGCGTTGCTGGCAACCCTGATCTGGGCCATTGGGGCGGGAGCGATCGGGTGGGGGATTCTGTATGCTCTGCGGCGCACGGGTGTTCAACAGCTTTCGGAGATGAATCCGGCAGCGCACCAGCGTTCCAGTAAATGAGCGGATCGCGATGCTCCCATCGGGCTGGGCAAATTTGAGACCAAGCCAGGATTCATCGCGCGAAAACCGCGATGGGGCAGAGTTCCTCGCGTCGCCCGGAATGACACGTTGCTGCGTCTGGTCTTGCTGCTAGGACTTGTTCTTCCAGAGGCCGATGGTGTTGCCTTCGGGGTCCTGCATCCAGGCAAACGTGCCGGTGGGAATGTCCACGGGCGGAACGAGAGTCTTGGCGCCCAGGCCTTTTGCTTTTTCGAGATAGGCCGCGACGTCATCGACTTGCACGTAGAAAATCGTGTAATGCTCTGGCTCGTGGCCGAGCGCGGTGATGTGGCCGGGGATGCCGCCTGCTTCGGACGCAATCATCGCGGCGGGACCCATCGCATCGATCTTCCAGTCGAATAGTCTCTTGTAAAACTCCTGAGTTTTGGCGATGTCTTTGCAACCGATTTCGAAATGCACGACGGGATGTGGCACGGGTTGGTCTCCTTTGCGATTGTTCGCCGGATTCGTGACAGCGGAGTTTTTATGTTCTTTGGTCTCCGGCCGCGGCAACGCCGGGAAAGCCACTGCAGCGGCTGTGCCTGCAGTCACGTTGATGAAGGTTCGTCTACGCATGATGCCCTCCGGAGTAAGAAACGCTGCGCACTGTACCACATCTGCCTCGAGGCATTTCGAGGCTGACCGGGCTCAAGCAATCAGCCTGTGGGCGAAATGATGCCAGGCAGGGCTCGGACCAATCACAATGTTGAGCAGGAGGTCCCAGACAAAAACGCCTGCCGCAACCCAAAGAGAAACCGGATGCACGCGCCCGAGTGAAAAGCGATCGTAGACCGCGCTTGCAAATA
>DATEGP010000064.1:0-9841 GCA_035280045.1 Candidatus Acidiferrum sp. | reverse complement strand
TGATGCGGCAAAAAGTTCGGCGGGCATGGTTAGGCTGGTGCGTTCGAACGCGAGCGTTTTGCCGTCGCGACTGAAAGAAATCGCGGCGTTGTAGGTGTCGGCGAGAATTTTCTTCGGCTCTGCTCCAGCGCGGGCTGCCATCGTGTAGAGGGGCTTTTGCGTTTCGTTTTCGGCGGTGAAGTAAATCGTCTTGCTGTCGGCGGACCAGGCGAGTTCGTCGGCGCTGCGGTCGAAGCCTTCGGAGAGATTTTCGTTTTTGCCGCTCTGCCGGTCGTAGAGCATCACGCGCCAGCGGTCGGACTCATATTCCGGTGTGAGCTGCGCGTGGTAGGCGATATATTTGCCGTCCGGCGAATATACAGGCTCGCCGTCGAAACCGTGTTGCGTGGTGATGCGTTTGACTTCGCCGCCCGCCACAGGGACGGTGAACAGATCGCCGTTGGTGCTGATGGCTTCCATTTTGTCGGTGACGGCGGTGAAGCAAAGCTCTTTGCTGTCGGGAGAGAAATTGATGTCGCCGGGTCCACCGCGCTCATCGGGAGGAACGTCGTAGTCCCCGGCTGGAGTGAGGTCACGCGGGGCAGAGCTGCCGTCGGCAGGGACGACGAACAGGTGAGCGCGCTTGCCTTCGTTCCAGTGAGTCCAGTGACGATAGAGAAGATGCTCGGCGACGCGGGCCTTTACTTTGTTCTTTTCTTTTTCGGCGTCGCGCTTGCTGTTGCAGTCGTCGTCTTTGCAATCGGGATAGACAGAAGAAGTGAAGGCGATGGTCTTGCCATCGGGAGACCATTTCACAACATCAGCGCCAGTCGACAATTTCGTGAGCTTTTGCGCTTCTCCTCCTTCCAGAGAAAGCAAATAAACCTGGGAATCGCCGCTGCGGGAAGAGAGAAACGCGATTGTTTTTCCATCGGGTGACCAGACCGGCGAGGAGTCATGTCCGCTTTGGGTGAGTTGTTGCGGAGAGTCGCCGGCTGTAGAAACCATCCAGAGGTTGGTGGCGTTGCGGTTGGCGTCAATGTCGGGTGTGGCAACGGTGTAGACCACCCATTTGCCGTCCGGAGAGATTTGCGGTTCGGCGACGCGATGCATTTTGATCATGTCGTCGAAGGTGATGGGATGCTTCGCCGCTTCCTGAGCGGTTGCCGCAAGTGTGAATGCGAGAACCATCGCGCAAACGAGACCGCTTCGCAGGAAAATGCGTTTCATGCTCTTTCTCCCCTGAAGTTGCAAGTGTGCAATCGAAGAACGTCCTGCAGAACCTCGGATGATGTCACGTTTCCGGCTGGAATCCAATAGACCTTCTTCGCGCCCAAAGCCAATTCACGAAAGCTAAAGCAGCAGTCGCGGCGATCGCCAGGAACTCTCCAAGGTGCATGCGTGTGACGAGGATGAGCGTAATTAGAAGCGCCAGCGCGGAAATAGAAACTCCACCGGGCAAGCGAAAAGCATCGGCGGAGGGATGTTTCCTGCGCAAAACGGGCAAAGCGGCTGCCACGGAGCCATACACGAACAGGCGCGAGACAATGGAGAGCATGGCGTTGCCGGGGAAATCTCCTTTGATTGAGAAGGTTAGCAGCAGCACAGAAAAAATCGCGATGGAGACATGGGGCGTGCGAAAGCGCGGATGAATCCTGGCAAAGAACGAGGGGAAGTCCCCCCGCTCGCCCATGGCAAACGTAACGCGAGGGGTGTGCAGCATGTTGGCGCTGAGATAGCCATAAGCGGAGATGAGCGTGCCTGCGGCCACGATGCTCGCGGCCCAATTTGGAAGAAAACGTCGCGCAGAATCGACGACCGGAGTTGCGGAAGCACCTGCGTCGGGAATGGTATGAATGACGAGATATTGCACGGCGATGTAGAGGAGCGTGGTTGCGGCGATCGCGGAGAACAGTGCAACTGGGATGTCCTTGCGGGCGTCGCGAGTTTCGCCGGAAGCGATGAGGGCGGCGTCGAATCCGGCGTAGGAATACATCATCAGGAGAACCGCTTCAAACCAAGTGGACGTGGCCGGATGGATTGAGCCAGGATTCACGCGAATTTCCGGGCGATAGGCAAGAGCGGCGAGACCCGCAATGACGAAGAAGGCAAGCAGGCTTACCTTCGTGACGGTGAAGAGGTTACTGAGCTGATTGCCTCGGGAGACGCCACGATAGTTCACGGCGGCGAGGAATCCGATGAGAAGAACGAGAGCGGCTGCGCGCGCAAGGGGTTTAGAGATTCCAGGAAGGAATTCGCTTGAATAGATGATGAAAAGATTTGCTACGGCGGAGGCCGCGGTGATACGAGAGAGCCAGGTCAGCCAGCCGTTTTGAATTGCCAGGAAGCGGCCGAACGCAACTCTCGTGTACAAGTACGGTCCACCCGTATCGCGAAATTGGGAAGCGACCTCCGCCATACACGCAGCGATGATGGCGATGAAGGCGAAGGCTATGAGGAAACCGAAGGGGCTCCATTGGCCAAGCCGCGCGGCGATCAGAGAAGGGAGGCCAAAGATGCTTGCACCGACCATGGTGTTGACCATGAGGGCGGCGAGGCTCCAGCGACCGATGGTGCGCACGAGGCTGGCGTGGGTTTTCAACTGAGCTTCCGTAAGATCATTGATTCCCGCGGCGCGTGCTCTCAGCCTTCGATCGCGCCATATTGGATTAACAAATCCACAGCAAGAACATGCCGATATTGTCTGGCGAGACGTAACGGCGTTTTGCCGGAGTTATCTTTCACGTTTGGATTTGCCCCGTGCTTTAGAAGGAGTTCTGTCATATCGGCGGCGTAAGGGAATGCTCCGCTCTTGACCCACTTTTGTCCACCACCATCACCTTCCATGTCGATTGCCAGAAGTAGGGGAGTCCAGCCGCTCGCGTCTTTCTGATTGGGACTTGCGCCTTTTTCCAGAAGCCACTTAGCTGATTCCAAGACGTTGTTTTCAACCGCGTAATGAAGCGCGGTCCAGCCCGTGGGTTCGTACCCCTGGTTAACGTCAGCGAAATTTGCGAGAAGCGTCCCTGCTAATTTCAGGTCGCCCTCCCAAAGTGCTTGAACAAACTTGTTCGGACCAGCCATCTTTTCCCCTTGGAATTCGCCGCACATTGTATCGCGACGACGAGGGATACGAGTCTGCTACAATCTTTGCCCGGACAATCATGCCGACGAGCGGACTTTTCTCCCGAAATCTAAAGAAGACGTTTCCCATTGCAGTGCGCGGGGAAGGCTGCTGGATTGTGGACGAAAGCGGTCGGCGCTTTCTGGACGCGGCGGGCCAGGCGGCGGTAGTGAGCATCGGTCACGGGGTTGCGGAAATCGGGCACGCGATGGAGCAACAGTCCCGACAAATCGCGTTCGCGCACACTTCGCAATTTCACACCGAGCCTGCAGAAAAATTGGCGGCGCGGCTGCTGGCGCTGGCTCCTCCGGGTTTTCGCAACGGCGGTCGCGTGTACTTTACGTGCGGCGGGTCGGAAGCGACGGAAACCGCCATCAAGCTGGTGCGGCAGTATCATGTGGAAACGGGCCAGCCGGAGCGTTATCGCGTGGTGTCGAGACGGCAGAGCTATCACGGAAGCACGCTTGGTGCGATGAGCGTGAGCGGGAACGTGGCACGGCGCGCACCGTACGCTCCGCTGATTCCCGAGTGGGGGCACATTGCTCCGTGTTTCTGCTATCACTGTCCTTTCAACAAGTCTTTTCCGGAATGTGAGCTGGCGTGCGCGCAAGATCTAGAGACTTTTGTGCGCGAGCACCAGACGGAAACGGCGGCGGCATTCATTTTTGAACCAGTGGTTGGTGCGACGCTCGGCGCCGCCGCCCCACCCGAGGGTTACGTTGCACACATCGCGGCAACCTGCCGCAGTCATGGGATATTGCTGGTAGCGGACGAGGTCATGACCGGGATGGGACGGACCGGGAAACCGTTTGCGATGCAGCATTGGGGGGTTGAACCCGATATCATTTTGATTGGGAAAGGAGTCGCCAGCGGATACGCTCCGCTGGGAGCCGTTCTCGCCTCAGCGCGCGTTGTGGAAGCGATCGGAGGAGGATCGGGCGCGTTCATGCACGGGTTTACGTATCAGGCGCATCCGGTGTGCACGGCCGCAGGCAACGCGGTTTTGGATTATCTCGAAACCCACGGGCTTTTCGAACGAGTGAAGACGGCGGGAAAACATTTGCGCGAGGCGCTTTCGCGCGTGGCAGAACATCCACACGTCGGCGACGTTCGAGGAATGGGACTGCTATTCGGTATTGAATTCGTGAAAGACAAAGCGACGCGCGAGCCTTTTGCGAAATCCGAAAACGTCGCAGAGAAAATTCGGCAGGCGGCTTTGGCTGAGGGCGTGCTGACGTATCCCACGCAAGGCTGCGTGGATGGCCATCGTGGCGACCACATCCTGCTTGCGCCGCCATTCACCATTTCCGAGGAAGAATGTGCGCTGGTGGGAAAGGCGCTTGCCTCCGCGCTTGCGAAAGTTTTCCCATCTTGATTTCCTCGGAACAATTAAGGATTGGAGAAAGCTAGCCGCGAATGCGAAAAAGTTCTTTGGCTGTGTCCGTCAGCTTTCTTGCGACCCTCATTCCTTCCGCCGCGCTTATCGCGCATCGCCAGGTAACTCCTTCCCCTTTGAGTTCAACTCCGATTCTGGGCTTTACCGCAGCTCATGCGGCTGCGGAGCATAAGCTTGAGGCAGAATTTCAGGCGATTCCTTCGCCGGAAAGAGCACGCGAGTGGCACCGAACGTTTACAGCGGAGCCGCATCCGGCGGCTTCAGAGCGAAACAATGAGCTTGCGGACTTCATCGCGGACGAATGGCGCAAGCAGGGCTGGGAAGACGTAACTTTGCGGCGCTACGAAGTGCTGCATTCGCGGCCGCGCAGCGTTTCGCTGGAGATGACAGCGCCAGTGCGTTACACGGCATCGTTGCGCGAAGATCCGGTGGATGCTGATCCGGACACAAAAAATCCCACGGTGTCGGGCGCGTACTTTGGGTATTCGGCTTCGGGTGAAGTCACGGCCGAAGTGGTTTACGCGCACAGCGGAAATCCGGAAGATTACGAGTTGCTGCGAAAGCGCGGCATCAGCGTCAGGGGCAAGATTGTTCTGGTGCGTTATTCGAATCCGTACAGCTACCGTGGATTCAAAGCGCTGACGGCGGAACGCGAAGGCGCGGCGGCCCTGCTGATTTATTCCGACCCTGCGGAAGACGGTTATGCGCGCGGGAGAGTTTTTCCCGACGGACCTTGGGGACCGGAGAGCCACATACAGCGCGGCGCGATTACTTACGACTACATCGTGCCGGGCGATCCCACGACCCCTGGATGGGCCTCTGTGCCGGGTGCCAAACACATCCCGCCGGGAGAGGCGACGTCGCTGCCGAAGGTTCCGGCGCTTCCGCTATCGTGGCACGACGCAAAGCCGCTGCTGGAGAACATGAATGGCGCCGAGGCACCGAAAGATTGGCAGGGCGCATTACCCATCAAGTATCGGCTGACAGGCGCGGTGACGGCGCATGTAAGAGTGGATATGGACACGAGCCTGCAGCCCTACACCGTGGTGGAAGCACGCATTCGCGGGAGCGAATTGCCGGACGAATGGGTTTTGATGGGGAATCACCGCGACGCATGGGTTTTTGGCGGGGTGGATCCTTCGAGTGGCACGGCTTCGATGATGGAGCTGACGCGAGCGCTTGGCGAAATGAAAGAGCGCGGGATTCGTCCGCGGCGCACGCTGGTAGTTTGCAGTTGGGATGGAGAAGAGTATGCGCTGACAGGGTCGACAGAATGGGGCGAGCAGTTTGCGGACGACCTGAAGAAAAAGCTGGTGGCGTATTTGAACGTGGATGAATCGGTAGCGGGCGCAGCCACAACGGCAGGACCCGAGGGGCTGAGCTTTTCGCCAGCCGCAGTGGCTTCGCTGGCGCCAATGCTGGTGGAAGCCTCGAAAGACGTGCGCGCGCCGTCAGGAAAATCGCTTTATGAGGCCTGGCGGGCGACTAGCAAGCGCGATGATAAGGCCAGCGCTCCGCCTCTGGACAGCGCGCTTGTGGAAACGCGCATTGGAAGCGGCTCGGACCATACGGTGTTTCTGAATCATTTGGGACGGCCCGTGATCAACCTGGGATTTACCGGCGATTACGGCGTGTATCACTCAATGTATGACGATCACTATTGGATGGAGAATGTAGGCGACCCTTCGTTCGAGTACCACGTAGCGCTGACTCGAATATGGGGACTGGTTGCGCTGCGGCTGGCCAACGCGGACGTGCTGTCGTTTGACTTTGGATTTAACGCCATGGCGCTGGACCATTTTTTGACGGGCCTGGAGCTAAGGAATAAAGTCGATCCACACAAACTGAAATTGAAGAAACTCCACGAGCGCATTGGGGATTTTCAGAAAGCAGGGGACGAACTGCGAGAGGCGGTGCAGACGGGCCTTACCTTGGGTGGAATCTCAGCTGAAAAGGAAGAGCGGCTCAACCAGCAACTTCTACAAGTGGAATCAAACTGGCTTCACCCTGAGGGGATTCCGGGGCGGCCGTGGTTCCAGCACTTGATTTATGCGTCGAGGTACACTTACGCGCATTTGGAGTTTCCGGGCTTGACGGAAGCTGTGGAAAAGAAAGATTGGAAGCTGGCGTCCGAGCAGGCCGAGTTGATTGAGCGCGCTGTCGCGAAGAATACTGAGTTGTTGCGCAAGGCAAAGGCTTCTTGGGAGAAAGAAAACTGATGATTCGTTTGCGTAATTTTTGCGGGTTCGCCGTTATATGTTTGATTTTTGCGGCCGTTGGGTTCGCGCAGCAAGAAGCGCATCCAAAGCCGCGGGCGCGCGATCTCGGCGTTCCGTTTGACGGCACACCCGCGCCGCTGAACGCGATTACCGATGTTGCGGGCGTCACTGTGGGACACGCGACGCTGATTTCCGGCGAGGGCAAACTACAAATTGGAAAAGGGCCGGTGCGAACCGGAGTCACCGCCGTGATGCCGCGCGGAAAAGATTCGATGAACAATCCGGTGTTTGCCGGGTGGTGGTCGCTCAACGGCAACGGCGAAATGACCGGCACGACGTGGGTGGAAGAGTCCGGATTTCTGGAAGGCCCGGTGATGATTACGAACACGCACAGTGTGGGCGTAGTGCGCGACGCGGTGATTCAATGGCGCGTGCAACACGGGCAGCCCGACCCCACGGGATATTGGTGGTCGTTGCCAGTAGTAGCGGAAACCTGGGACGGCTGGTTGAACGACATCAACGGCTTTCACGTGAAGCCCGAACACGCGTGGCATGCAATCGATTCCGCGCGCGGTGGCGCGGTTGAAGAAGGCAACGTTGGCGGCGGCACGGGAATGATTTGCAACGGGTTCAAAGGCGGCATCGGCACGTCATCTAGAAAAGTGGATACGAAGCTTGGGGCCTACACCGTGGGCGTTCTGGTGCAATGCAATTACGGCAACCGGAAGAATTTGCGAATTGCGGGAGTTCCCGTTGGGCTAGAGATTCCCGAGGATGATGCGTACGCAAACACCTCGTTCGCACAAGAAGATCGCGGTTCAATCATTGTGGTTGTAGCGACGGATGCTCCGCTGCTTGCGCATCAGTTGAAGCGGCTAGCGCACCGCGTTTCGCTCGGCTTGGGACGAAACGGAAGCATCTCCGGCAACGGCTCAGGTGATATTTTCATCGCATTTTCAACCTCGAACTCCGGCGCAGCAAAGCCTGACAGTCTCACGCAACTTACGATGCTGCCCAACGATCAGATGAATCCGCTCTTTGAAGCCACGGTGCAGGCGACGGAGGAAGCCGTCATTAACGCGATGGTGGCTGCAGAAACGATGACCGGAATCGAGAATCACAAGGTCATTGCGCTTCCGCACGACAAATTGCGAGCGGTGTTGAAGAAATACAGCAGACTGAATCCATGAATGGCCACTCGTTGGTCGTGGTAAGTGACTCAAGTTCAAAGTCTAAGCTCAGGAAGCCGCCCAATGGAGATAACCTTGAATTCCTCTGGCGTATAAGCAGACCAAAATTTTTCGTAACCGCCATGTGGAGTCATGTCCTCCCGTTTCCATCCTGCAACTCTTTTCAAGCACACTTCTAGTATTTCCACTAACTCTGTTTGCTCCAAAGGCAGTTCGCCACTATCTTCGGACTTTATATGTCTTGTAAAGGTTTCGTAGACGTCTAGATACCAAACCTTATTGACGCGGATCGTGTGGTCACTTACGCGGTGCACATCAATTGATGCACCACCGCCCTTGGGGTGGCGGAAACGAAACGCCCACATGGGAGCGTCGTGGTAATACCTATCGATAGCGATGTTGTGGTCCTTTGCGAACTGTACAAGGATCGGTGAAAGCCTTTCAAAAAATGCGCGAATCCGCTCCCAATCATCGTGGGGCAGCGAGTAGTCGCCGATCGGCATCGTCTTCTAGACCGTTGGGATAGCAGTTTTTCTTGCTGGACTAAAGAATGGAAGTGGGACAACCTTCGCGGAGATGGTGTGGCGCACGGCTTCGGCAGTCACTTCAATACTGAGCGACGTGCCTGCTCTTGAGTTCTCACGGCTGACGGAAGCTAGGGCGACCATTTTCTTCAGAGTAGGAGACCACGTCGTCGAAGTGGCTTTGCCGATCTGGCGTCCACTGCGATAAACAGGCACAGCAACGCGCGAGGCCATGCTCGGTACTTGCGGCGCCATTTTCAGTTTGTCGTAAAGGGCTTCTACTTCGTTCCAGTTAATTTCCAGCCCAACCAGCGCGCGCTCCGAACCTTTTTTTACTTCCTGCGCCAGCGCGTCACGCCCGACGAAATTCTCTTTCTTTAGATCCACGAGTTTGCCGAGCCCGATTTCAAACGGCGAATACTTTTGCGAGTCGATGAGCGCTTTTTTGCTCGAGATGTAGTCGACTTCGATCAGAATCAAACCTGCTTCGATACGCGCGATGTCCAGCGCGATCATGCCCGCGGGATGAATGTCGAACGCCTTGCCTTTGGCGACGAGCGCGTCCCACACTTTAATGGCATCAATCCAGGGCATCCAGATTTCGAAGCCCAGGTCGCCGGTGTAACCGGTGCGGGAAATGTCCACGGGAACGCCGCCGATTTTGCCGCGTGTCACACGAAAATATTTCAAATTGTCGATGGGAGCGTCGGTCACTTGCCGCAGGACACGCCCGGACATTGGCCCCTGAATCGCGAGTGCGGCAGTTTGCTCCGAAATGTCTTCGATGGTTACGTCCAGAGCCAGCGCATTTTGCTGAAACCAGCGCAGGCTGGGATCAGCGGCGGTCCAGCGATATTCGTTTTCGCCCAGGCGCGTAATGGTGCCGTCGTCAATAACTTTGCCTTCGGGATCGCACCAGCAGCAGTAAATGACCTGGTCGATAGCGACTTTGTTGATGTCGCGGCAGATCACGCGATTGACAAACTTCGTGGCGTCGCGGCCGGTGACGCGGTATTTGAAAAGCGGAGAAATATCAATAAGCGCGGCGGAATTGCGGATGGCGTTGTACTCGTGTTCGTGGTGCATTTCGTAGACGCTGACGGTGTAGTAGCCGGACCACTCGCGATAGCTCAGGCTCTCGCACAGCGCCAAGGTGCGTTCATGAAAGGCAGTTCCGACCGGCACAATGCCTCCGCGGCTTAAATTCGGTTAGATAGATAGCTGCGACAGGGAATTATAGGTGTCAGCGGAGTGTGGTCGCAAGGCGCTGTACTCGTCCAGTAGATTAGTGACACTTTGCCTTTTTTAGATTGCGCTTCCAGCGGGTGACAAATTCCAGTGGGGTGAGGTAAGCCAGGGACTGGTGGGGGCGCACGCAATTGTAGGTGTGTTCCCAGTGGCGCAGTTGG
>DATEGP010000063.1:0-4804 GCA_035280045.1 Candidatus Acidiferrum sp. | reverse complement strand
TCTACGTCTCGCTGACGCTTTTTGCCCATCGTGCGGCGTTGGCGCGCATCGAGAAGTTTGCGGCCGCGGATCATTTGCAAGTGGAATCGATTGGCGCGTTGCCGCTGCCTCCTTCGCTGTGGCATTGGGACGGGTTGGTGCGCAGCCAGCGTGGCGTGTATGAGCTGCGGATGGATTTGAGCGACAAATCCGCGAGTGAGACGAAATTGCTGACGCAGGAGCATCGCTACTTTCCCGACGCGCCGCCAAATTCGTACATCGAAGCGGCCCGGCGTTTGCCGGAAGTGCAAAAGGTTTTGTGGTTCGCGCGGTTTCCGGTGACCCGGTTTCACAAGGAAGGTGAAGAGGCTGTCGTGGAAGTTTCCGATTTGCGGTTTGCGCGGATGGTCAGCAACCGTCCGTCGGCGTTTACTTATCAGGTTCGTTTCGGTGCAGACGGAAATGTGGTCTCGCAAGGTTGGGAGACACGGTAAAAGCCAGAATTGTCGTGGCTTGGGTTAGCATGCACCTCGCTTATAAGCTATCCGACAGGGCGAGCACTTCGTCCAACCAAGATGCGATATCGACTCCTCTGCCGTGCATTCCTTGGCCTTCTTCTTCCGCCAACCGTGTTGCTGGGTGGATGGGCGCCTTCGGTGAGGGCGAAGCCATGCTGGCCGCAGCCGGCGGGCCCGACATAGACCCTGTCGCTGCTGCTTCCCAGGAGGAAAAGGACAACTGGGCTCGTGGAAAGCGCGAGTTCAATGAGGACTTGGGAAACGTGAGCGAGTTCTTTCTGCAAGTGCTGAACGGAAAGTTGCAAGGAGAGGCCGTCGATCAAAAAGGGTCGGAGTTGTTTGGCTTGCAAGGGCCGTGGTACACGGTGGGATACAAGATGGCTATGATCGTCGAGAAGCGCTACGGACGTAGAGCGCTCATCGATTGCATGCGCGACCCACGATTGCTGCTGGTCCGCTACAACTCTGCCGTGCAAGAAATGAACAAGCGCTCATCGCCCCACCAAAGCGGCGGTGCTGCCCAAGCCCTTGCGCTTTGGCCCCGTGAAATTCTAGAGAAAACGAAGGCTCCGGCGGAGTGAACGGCCTCGCGTTTTCTAGCCCAAGGGAAAAACGGCAACGAGCCCTTGCTCGCAGAATGCTACCGAGCAGCGGGCTTGGTGTCTGTCGGGTGAATGACGACTTGGCGTTCCTCGCCTATGCCGACGCTTTGTGTGCGCACGCCGGGGATGTCCTTCACGGCGAGGTGCACGATGCGGCGCTCGCGCGAGGACATGGGATTCAGGCGGAACGGCTGCTTGGTTTGCTGCACGCGCTCGGCGGCGACGCGCGCGGTCATTTTTAATTCTTCGAAACGCAAGGCGCGGTAGCCGCCGCAATCAATGTGAATTTTTTCGTGATAGGCAGGCTCCAAGCGAAGCGCCCTGAAGGCCAGATGTTCGAATGCTTTTAAAACCTCGGCACCGCGCTCGAGAAGGATTTCCTTGTCGCGCCCGTCGAGGTCGGCGAGTACCTCGGCTTCGCGCTCCGGCGCGAAACCGTCCTGAGGAACCGCGCGCACGTTCACTTTCAATTCGAACCCTGAAGCGCGCACGATGTTTTCGAGAAAAGTCCGTAAAGCGTCCGCGGTTGCCTGACGGTCGAGCTTTCCGTCGTTAATGAGTTCAGGGGGCATAGGGTGTTTAAAATCACTGTCGAGCGAGATAAGTGACAAGAAGCCGGGGCCTCGGTAACACGAACATCTAGCCGCGATTCCTCGCTTCGCTCGGAATGACACTCCGAGAAAACTTCCTCGGCCGGTACTACGAGTTCTTGCCGTTCTTACCGCGCGCGGCCTTGCCCGTAGCCGGCAGCGGATGTGTCCGGTTCAAATACCATTGCTGGGCGATCCCGACCAGGCTACTGGTGAGAATATACACCGCCAGGCCGCTGGGATAGGGAATAACCATAAACAACGCGGCCATGCCGAGGGGCATGATTTTCATCATGGCTTGCTGCTGGGGGTCGGTGGCGGCGGGAGTGGGCGTCATTTTGGAAACGAGATACATGGACAAGCCCATCAGCAGCGGCAAAATGTAATAAGGATCCTTTGCCGACAAATCGCTAATCCAGCCAAACCACGGTGCGTGGCGCAGTTCGATGGTGCCATACAGCGCGCGATACAGGCCGTACCAGATCGGAAGTTGCAGCAACTGCGGGACGCAACCGCCCACGGGATTGATTCCCTCGCGGCTGTAGATGGCCATCACTTCCTTGTTCATCTCCGCTTTGCGCGGATCATTTATTTTATATTTCTTGTAACGCTCCTGAATTGCTTTGATTTCCGGCGCCACGCGCTGCATTTTCAGTGTGGTCTTGTACCCGGAAATGCGCAGAGGGAAAAGCAGCATGTTCAAGACCAGGGTTAGGACGACGATGGCCCATCCCCAATTGGGAACGTAGTTGTGTATCCATTTCAGGCCGTGGAAGAGGGGGTCCGCAATAAACTCGAGCCAGCCAAAATTCACCAGCCCGTGCAGCGGGGGGTTCATCTTTTTCAGGTCGTCGTAGTCTTTGGGGCCAACGTAAACGCGCATCGCCAGCGAATTCGCCAATGAAGACACGGCAACGTCCGGCACCGCCTCAGGCGTATCTTTGTCTTGCACCTTCACGTTGTGCCAGGCTTTCCAGTAACGGGTCTCAAGCGATCCAGGCGCAGAACCGTTCGGAGGAAGAAACGAGGCTGTGAAGTAGGTGTCTTCAATACCTACAAAGTCTTTTCCGCCTTGCCACATGGCGGCGGGCCACTTATCAATGTCTTCGAGTTTTTTATAAGAAAAATTGGTGATTTTCCCGCCTTCGCTGTAATAGGTGCTCACTCTGTCAATTGGTGTAGGATTCGCAACTGTTAAATCGCCGAATCCGCCGAGCCACGCCATGCCCGCTTTGATCGCGCTGCCATTCAATTTGACGGAGATTTCCGCGCGCACGACGTAGCTGTGATCGAAATGGAAACGCTTGGTGACTTCGAGATGGCCGTCGCTCCAGGTGAATTCCAAGTCGGCGGGGGCGGTCAGAGTGCTCGCAGCTGTGGAAACCTGGTAGAAGTCGTTCTTCGCACCGCCGTTGGCTGCGTTCTGCAGCTGTTCATCGTCGAGGATTACCGCGAACGGCCAGCCGCCGCTTTGCTGTGATGCTTGCTGATGCACCAAGTCCAGCACGCACGGCGGATTGGAGCCATCGCTGCATTTCTGCGGCGCCTTCGTGTCATCCGTATACTTCTTGAGCTTCCAGCTTCGGACGACAGCGCCCTGATTCGAAAACTCAACGCGGTAGAGAGCATTTTCAATGACGATCGTGCGTTCCTGCGAATCGCTTCGGCGCGGAACACTCTCAGGTGCTGGCGCGGCGGTTGCGGCAGCCGCTGCGGTCTGAGCTACAGAAGCCTTCGAACCGGTGGTTGCCGGCGAAGTTGCACTTGGCGAGCCTGCAGTGGCGGGAGCGGTTTGAGCCGGCCGGTTCGCTTGAGGCGCTTGAATCGGCGGCTTCGGCCCAAAATATTTTGCCCAGCCTAGAATCACTACCATCGAGAGGAGCGACGCCACAAGGATGCGCATTTCCGGCGTGAACTTGTCCTTTTGTCCAGGGATGCCGCTCAAGAATGCACCTCATGGGGAATCTCTGTGTGATGGCTCACATCCGCGCGGGTTGCAACTTTCGTCGCCAGCGGCGCTCCTTCGTGCGAAGCTTCCGGAACCGGGTCGTAGCCAAACTTGCGCGAGAGCGGATGGCAACGCAGCAGCCGCTTCAGTCCCAGCCAAACACCGCGCAGAACGCCGAACCGCTCAATCGCCTGGTAGGCGTATTGCGAGCACGTGGGATCAAACCGGCAATTGCCCGCAAAGAGAAAAGACAAATATGTTTTGTAAAAACGCAGCGCCATCAACGCGATGCGCACAGGTAGGCTTGCTGGAACAGACTTCAGCCTGTCCTCTTCCATTTGAAACTGATTCATCTTTTCAGCTTTCACTTCCCCGCCTGCGTGCCCGTTTGCAGCAGTCGCAACAAATCTGTGGTTAGCGCGTCAAACGGCGCCTTGGCCACGGCGCTCTTCGGGTGAATCACGATGTCCCATCCCGCGGGTATTTCTGCCCGATGGCGCCGCACGATTTCCCGCAGACGCCGCCGGATACGATTGCGCGCCACTGCGCCGCCGAGCGCCTTCTTGATGCTTACTCCAAAGCGGCTCTGCGGCATTTCATTGGCGCGAAAGAACACTGTGAAGTGGGAACTCGAGCGGCGCTTTCCGGCGCGGTAGACCGCATCAAATTCGCCGCGCCTCACCAGCCGCGCTTCGCGCGGAAAGGTCAAACGCTCTGTGCCCGCGTTGCCGGGCATCGGCAGGCTCTCTCCGCTAAACCTGGGTGAGCCGATGGCGGCCCTTCTTGCGGCGCGCTGCCAGCACTTTGCGGCCGCCTTTCGTCTTCATGCGCGCGCGGAACCCGTGGGTCTTGGCGCGGCGGCGGCGCCGCGGTTGATACGTACGCTTTGGCAAAACAATCCCCCTTTGTACTACGCAAACGCGTGGCAGTCCGTTTCACACGCGATGCGAACAGCCTTACTAGCCGTTTTTGCGGCTGAATTCGAATTTCTTAGTGTATTAGAACCAGGGCAAAATCGCTAGACCATGTACTCGTCCAGTAGATTAGTGACACTTTGCCTTTTTTAGATTGCGCTTCCAGCGGGTGACAAATTCCAGTGGGGTGAGGTAAGCCAGGGACTGGTGGGGGCGCACGCAATTGTAGGTGTGTTCCCAGTGGCGCAGTTGG
>DATEGP010000062.1:0-14819 GCA_035280045.1 Candidatus Acidiferrum sp. | reverse complement strand
TACGAAGCGAGTTTGCACCAGCGACTCCTTGTCGGCCGGCACTCGGTTAAGACTCTCGGCGGCGAGTGGTCTTGAAAGGAAGACCTGCAGTGACCCAACCGCGACACTCTCCTCTTGACAAATCAGACAGTCGCTACCCCTTTGTTTTCTTCCCCTTGCTCCGATCCCGTTCGAATCGCCTTGCAAATCCTTGAAATAACAGTACTTATAAACTACTTGACAGACATATATAAATATGCCTATAATGTAGTATGAGTTCCTGTATCTATTTCACTGTGAGCCGCGAAGGGCCTCGCCAAACTCCGCTTCCTCTCTGTGCCCTCGGCGACCTCCGTGTTAAGAAACACCCTCAAACGTCTTCTCCCAAATCCACCGTCAGAGCAAAAACGTGCAAGAAGGCTGCAAATTTGCCCTTTTGTTTTCAACAACTTCCAGGATGCTCCTCCCGCAACCCTTTTCTTTTCATGTTTTTGCATCGTTGCCGGGGGATGGCCATACCCCCCAAGGCAAGCCGACCTAATGTATTACTTGAACTGCGCGGGGACCGCAGCAGCTTTGGACGATTTTCGGATTTCGAGTTTCGTGCCTGGGAGCTAGCTCAGAGGTCGCCTTCTGGAAGGAAATCTTGGCTGGGCTGGCAAAACCTAGTGGCCCAGCAGGTTCGGCCGCAGGATGAAATTGATGACCGGATTCGGGTACAGCCCGAACAGGATGGTGCCCACAAAGGTGATAAGCAGCACGGCGTTTACGCCTAGAGAAAACGCTACAGGGCCGGCAGCGGCCGCCTCCGCGCTCGGCTCGCGCATGTACATCACCACGATCACGCGTAGGTAGTAGTAAGCGCCGATCACGCTGTTGATGGCCATCAACACGGCGAGCGAAATCAAGTGTGAATTTATCGCGGCCTTGAAAATGTAAACCTTGCCGAAGAAGCCCGCGGTCACCGGCAAGCCGAACAGCGAGAGCAAATAAATGCTCAGCATCGCCGCCACAAACGGCTGGCGCTGCGAAAGCCCGGCGTAATCGTCAAGTGAAAGGTTTTTCTCGCCTGTGCCGCCGAGTTGCGAAACGATGGTGAACGCGCCCAGCTTCACCAGCGCGTAGCTCAGCAGGTAAAACAGCACCGCCGCATAAGCGGGCGCCGCTTCCGCCGACCCGTTTTGCGCCATGGAGGTGACCGCGGCAAACGCCACCAAAATGTATCCAGCGTGCGCGATCGAGCTGTACGCCAGCAGCCGCTTCATGTTGGTTTGCACCAAAGCGCCGAGGTTGCCGACGAACATGGTCAGCGCCGCGAGTACCCAGAACGCCCAGAACCAGTATTGCGTCGCGGCGGGTACGGTCGCGAAAATGCGCAGCAGCAGCGCAAACGCCGCGGCTTTCGGTCCCGCGGAGAAAAGCGCGGTCACCGGAGTGGGCGCTCCTTCGTAAACGTCGGGCGTCCACACCTGGAATGGGGCGGCGGCTACCTTGAATCCAAGGCCGATCAAAATCATGGACAGGCCGAGTTTCAGTAGCGTGCCGGTCCCGTCAGTCAAAGCCATTTTGTCCAGCAGCGTTGTGCCGGTCGCGCCGTATACGAGCGCGATGCCGTAAAGGAAAAACGCCGTGGCAAAGGAGCCTAGCAGGAAATATTTCATCGCCGATTCGCTGGACTTCAGCGAATCGCGCCGGTAACCGGCCAGGACGTAACTCGAAATCGAGCTCATCTCGAGCCCGATAAATCCGGTGAGCAACTCCTGCGCGGAAGCAAGTACGCCCATTCCTGCAGTGGCGAAGAACAGCAGCGCGTAAAACTCTGCAATCGGCAATTTTTCACGGTCGAGGTAAGGCCCTGCGGCAAGGACAACGAGAAAGGAAACGCCGCCCACGAGCAATCGGAAAAAGAAACTGAAGCCATCCGATTGCACGAGTCCGAAAAAGCCCGGCCCGTGGTGAGCGAACGAAAAGAACGCGGCCACCGTTCCCGCAAGCGAGCCCATCAGTGCCACAAACGTGAAAAACTGACGGCTGCGCACAAACGGCTGGAGCAACATCACGAGCACGCCGAAGCCGCACCAGATCAGCTCGGGCAGCACGCGTTGCATGTCGATGGCTTGAGGAAACATTTAGCGAATTCCGAGCCTTTCCACAGTGATCGCCTCCGCGCTCGAAGGAGGATTCTTTTCGAGCCGGTCCGCCCCTCTTGCGGAGACATACTTCGCTTGCGACTTGGCGTTTGCCGAATCGGTTTGCATTTGCGGTTTCGCGCTCCCAGGCGCCATCACTTCATAGGGGCGTTGCGGTTCCACTTGGTCCATTACGGTTTCCGTGGCGGCAGCGGTGCGGCGCGTGATGAAAGGAGAATTGATGCCCATCCACAGCGTGACGACTGCCATCGTCGCGAGGATCCACTTCTCGCGAACCGAAGCGTCAGGCAGCGTTTTATTTTTCTCCACGGTGATTTCGCCGAAGAACACGCGCTGGTAGGACCACAGGAGATAGCAGGCCGAGAGAATCACGCCAAGCGCGGCCCACGCGGCCCAGCCCCAGTGGCGCTGGAAGGTGCCGAGCAGAATCAAAAACTCGCCGACGAAACCGTTGAGCATGGGCAGGCCCAGCGAGGAGAGCGCCACGAAAAGGAAGAACGCGGCCAGCTTCGGCATTGGAGTGGAAAGGCCGCCGAACTCGCTGATCTCAAACGTGTGCCGACGGTCGTAGAGCATGCCAACGAGCAAAAACAAGGCGCCGGTGGAAATGCCGTGCGCGAGCATCTGATAGACCGCACCCTGCATGGAAATGTTGTGCAACGCGAAGATGCCGAGCACCACGAAGCCAAGGTGGCTGACAGAAGAGTAGGCGACGAGCTTTTTCAGGTTCGGCTGGACAAGCGAAACCAGCGCGCCGTAGATGATTCCGATGATCGCGAGCACGGCGACCCAGCGCGCCGCGCGATGCGCCGCATCCGGAAACAGCGGGAGGCAGAAACGCATCATGCCGTAAGTGCCGAGCTTCAGCAGTACGCCAGCGAGCATCACAGAACCGGCCGTGGGAGCTTCGACGTGCGCATCGGGCAGCCAGGTATGCAGCGGGAAGAGAGGCACTTTGATGGCGAACGCCACGAAGAACGCCAGGAAGAGCAACATCTCCGTGCGCGGCTGGCCCGCGAGCAGGCCATCGGCCAGTTGCTGCTGAATCGTTGGCAAATCAAACGTGCCCGTGGCGTTGTAGAGCCAGATGATGCCGACCAGCATCAAGATCGAGCCGGCCATCGTGTAGAGAACGAATTTTACGGCGGCGTAGACGCGGCGTTCGTGGCCCCAAATGCCGATAAGGAACGCCATTGGAATCAGCATCAGTTCCCAGAAAAGAAAGAAGAGGAACATGTCGAGCGAAAGGAAAACGCCGATGACGCCCACTTCGAGAAGCAAGAGCATTACAAAGAATTCTTTGACACGTTTCTGGATGCTGCTCCATGATGCCAAGACGGAAATCGGCGTCAGGAACGTGGTTAGGATGACCAGGAACATGCTGATCCCGTCCACGCCAAGGTGATAGTGGATGGGCGGCGCGGGAATCCATTTCGCGAATTCTTCGAGCTGATACCCGGAAGAACCCAGAGGCACGCCGCGCAAAAGAAGCAGCGAGAAAAGAAATTCTGCGGCGGCGACGAGCATGGCGATCGAGCGGATGAACTTGTAATCGTCGCCGCGCAACATCATCAACGCGACTGCGCCGATGGCGGGGAAGAAGATTAAGACCGAGAGGAGATGTCCGCCGGAAAGCATCAGCGCACCAACCCCAAAATGGTTTTGCCGGCGCCGGGCCAGAAGAAAATCACCGCGAAAATGACAATCGCACCCACCACAACCCAAACGGCATAGCTGCGCGTGTTACCGGATTGCGAGTGGCGCACACCGTCGCCAATGGCGGCCGCGCCGTGAGCAACTCCGTTTACCGTGCCGTCGATTGCGCCAACATCGACAGCTTTCCAGAACACGTTGGTGGAGAGCCACAACAGCGGCCGAACGACCGTCGCCGCGTAAAGTTCGTCAACATAATATTTGTTGAGCAACATCGTGTAAGCCGGCTTCATCGATTTTGCAAGATCATCGGGCTTGCGCGGATTTTTGAGGTACAGCCAGTAGGCAATGGCGATGCCAATCAGCGCGGTGCCAAAGGCCACGCCTGCGAGGATGAGTTCGAGTTGATGCAATGTGGCTTCCGAGGCTACGCCCACGGTTTGGTCCGTGCCGCCAAAAACCGGCGTAAGAAAGTTCGTGAAATAATCTGGGCCTATGCCCAGCAAGGCAGGTGCAGCCAGCAAACCGCCGATGGCCGAGAGAATCGCAAGAACGACGAGCGGCCCGAGCATGCTCCCGGGAGATTCGTGGACGTGAACTTTGTGCTCGTCGTAACGCTGGTTGCCGTTGAAGGTGAGGAAAATTAACCGGAACATGTAGAACGCCGTAAGCAGAGCGGTGAGCAAGCCAAAGCCGTAGAGAATGCGGCCACCCGTTGCGCTCTGGAAAGAGGAAAACAGAATCGCGTCCTTTGAAAAGAAGCCAGCGAAAGGCGGAATGCCAGCAATGGCGAGCGTGGCGATAAACATCGTGGCATAGGTCCACTTGATTTTGTTGCCGAGGCCGCCCATCTTGGGCATTTCCTGCTCGCCGCCCATGGCGTGAATCACGGAACCGGCGGCCAGGAAGAGCAGCGCTTTGAAAAACGCGTGTGTCATGAGGTGAAAGATGCCCGCCGTGAATGCGCCGACGCCGCAGGCAAGAAACATGTAGCCGAGTTGGCTGACCGTCGAGTACGCCAAAACCTTTTTGATGTCGGTTTGTACGAGGCCGATGGTGGCCGCGAAAAATGCGGTGGCGCAGCCTACTATGGCTACAACGAGCATCGCCGCGGGCGAATGCGTGAACAAAATGTGCGAGCGCGCGACGACGTAAACGCCAGCGGTCACCATGGTCGCTGCGTGAATCAACGCGCTCACGGGCGTCGGGCCTTCCATGGCGTCGGGGAGCCAGACATACAAGGGAAGCTGCGCGGATTTTCCCGCCGCTCCCATGAAAAGCAGCAGGCACGCAATCGTCAGCGTGCCGAGATGGTCCATTGCATCGGGCTGCCAGGTTCCAGCTTTGGCGAAGAGCGTCTGGAAATCGAGAGTGCCAAAAGCGCGGAAAAGGAGAAACATTCCGAGCATAAAGCCGAAGTCGCCGATACGGTTGACGATGAACGCTTTCTTGCCAGCATCCGCCGCTGACTTTTTCAAGAACCAAAAACCAATGAGCAGATAACTCGATAGGCCGACGCCTTCCCAGCCGACGAAGAGCAGAACATAGTTTGCGGCCAGCACTAGGATCAGCATGAAGAACATGAACAAATTCAGATAGGAGAAGAAGCGGTAGTAGCCGCCTTCATGCGCCATGTAACCGGTGGAGTAAATGTGGATGAGCCAGCCGACGCCGGTGACGACCAGCAGCATGACCACGGTGAGCTGGTCCATTTGTAGATCGAAGCCGGCGCGGAAATTGCCAGCAGTGATCCAGGTGAAGAATTCCTTGTGGAAGAACGCCTGGCCCGACTCGAAGAATTCGCGGACGGCTTCGATCGCGCAGAGAAAAGAAAGTCCCGTAGAAGTGATGGCGACGGTTGTTACGTATTTATTGGGCCACTTCGCGCCCAAGAGCCCGTTGATTGCCGAACCGAGCAGCGGCAGCAGCGGGACAATCCAGAGATAATCGAGCATCGGCGCGGGCACGTCAGATGACTCCAAACTTCGTGCTAGAGCTGCAATCGAGGAGAGATTCCTCGACTCCGAGCCGACAAAAAGCGTCGGCCCTCCGCTCGGAATGACAGTTCTTAAGGGTTACGGTCATAGTTCTAAAGTTTGAGCAAGTCCACGCGTTCGACGTTGAGCGTTTGCCGGTTGCGCGCAATCAGAATGATAATTCCCAGGCCGACGGCGGCTTCCGCGGCCGCAACCACGATGACGAACAAAACAAAAACCTGTCCGTCGAGTTTTCCGAGCGCCTGGCTAAACGCGACGAACGCCAGATTCACGGCGTTGAGCATCAGCTCGATGGACATGAAAATAGTGATGACGTTGCGTTTGAAAATGAACGCGAACACGCCGAGGCCAAACAGAATCGCGCTCAGAATGACGTAATAGTTCGTGGGTACCATCTCAGCTTTTCTCCCGCTGCGCGAGGACCACCGCGCCGAGAATCGCCACCAGGATGAGGAACGAAGTCAGCTCGAACGGATAGACAAAATCCTTGAACACCATTTCGGAAATGCCTTTGGTGGAAGAGAGCGCTCCGGTCTGAGCCGCCGCTTGCACGCTGGCTCCCGACCTGGCGATGGTTGCGGCCACGAATCCCGCAAGGGCCGCTACGAGGAGCAGTCCTGGCGGCCCGGCCATTTTAGAGAGGCTGGTGTGCTCTTCTACGCCGGCGTTGAGGAGCATGATAACGAAGACGAACAGCACCATAATCGCGCCACCGTAAACGATGATCTGCACGGCAGCGACAAACTCCGCTCCCATCAGGAGATAGAGTCCGGCGAGGGCTACCATCACGACAATCAAGGAAAGCGCGCTGTGAATCGGGTGTTTTTGGAGAATCAGGCTGACTGCGCCAATCACCGCGAGCGTCGCGAGAACGAAGAAAACGATGAGCGGCGCGGTCATGGGTGACCCCACTGCATCTTGGCCAGGATGACGAAGCTGGTGAGAATGACGTTCACGATGGAGACGGGCAGCAACAGCTTCCAGCCGAAGGCCATTAACTGGTCATAGCGGAAACGCGGCAGCGTTCCGCGCATCCAGACGTAAACGAACAGGAAGACCAAGACTTTGGAAAGGAACCAGAACGGCGCCTGGATAAAATCATTGATTTGGTGAGGAGCCACGATGAGAGCGAAGCCGAGCGCCGCAAGCACCGTGCCCACACCGGGCAGAATGACTCGGCCGAAAACCGTCTCATAGCGGAGGCCATCCATGATGATCCACAAGCCGAACGGAATCAGAATCACCGAAGGCAAATAGTGAGTGAGCGTCCACGAAGCAGGGAAGGGAGAGAGCCATCCACCGAAGAACATGATCGTGCAGAGACAAGAGACGGTGATCATGCTGGTGTATTCGGCGATAAAAAACATGGCGAACTTGAAGCTGGCGTATTCGGTGTGAAAGCCGCCGACCAATTCCTGTTCGGCTTCGGGAAGATCGAAAGGCACGCGGTTGGTTTCCGCTACGGCAGCGGTAAAAAAACAGAGAAAGCCGAGGATTTGCGGCCACAGGTTCCAGCCAAAGATGCCCCACTGGGGATGACGCGCCTGCGCGTTAATAATGTCGCGCAAGTTAAAGCTGCCGGCCATCAAAAGAACGCCCACGACAGACATAGTCAGCGCCAACTCGTAGCTAACCATTTGGGCGGAACTCCGCAAGCCTCCGAAAAGCGGATATTTGCTGTTGGAGGACCAGCCGGCGAGAGCAACGCCATACACGCCAAGCGCGGTGATGGCGAACAGCGCAAGGATTCCGATATTCAAATTCAGCGGCGCAATGCCTAGATAAATGTCGCGACCGAAGAGATGAAGGGGCTCGGGGCCGAAGGGAATGATGGCAATGGAAGTCAGCGCCAGCGCCAGAGCGAGCAACGGGGCAAGGTAATAGACAAATTTATCCA
Source organism: Candidatus Acidiferrum sp. (assembly GCA_035280045.1). Lineage (GTDB taxonomy): Bacteria > Acidobacteriota > Terriglobia > Acidiferrales > UBA7541 > Acidiferrum. The sequence goes on along the minus strand of DATEGP010000062.1, from coordinate 7,143 downwards.
CGCCGGCGGGCGTGGGGTCTTCTTTAAAGAGGAATTTCAGACCATCGGCCAGCGGCTGGAGCAATCCATGCGGCCCCACGCGGTGCGGGCCCCAGCGGGACTGGATGTGAGCGACGACTTTGCGCTCGAACCAAGTGAGATAGGCGTTCACCGTGAGCACGATGAAAAGCAGCAAAGCGATTTTGACAATCGTGATGACAAGTTCGGCGTTCGCAGTTAAGAGTGAGCGCACGGTTAAACGTCCGCCTCTGGCAAGGATTCCATCATGGTGCACCAACGGCTAAGCGTGCCGCTGGTGAAAAGGTTGTCGTTTGCGGAGCGGATCAGTCCGGCGGGAACGTCGTAAGGCGGATGGCCGTTGCGCGAAAACTGTGCGTGTGTGGCTTCGGCGCCCCCAATGAGCAGGCCCGCGAGCGGCACGTTATACGCCGGAACAGCTTTGCGAATTTCTTCGAAGACCGCGCCGACGGTTTTGTAATGGAACGCTTTGCCGAGGCCCTGCTTTTCGAGTTGATGCGAGAGGATACGGAGCAGGTCAAAATCGGTGCGCGGGCCCATCACTTCGGCACCCTTGCGCAACAATTGAATTTCGCCGGAGGTATTGGTGACCGTGCCATCTTTCTCGTAGGCGGAAGCCGCAGGAAGGACGATGTCCGCGGCTTTGGCGGTTTCGGTCAGGAACATTTCCTGCACGATGAGAAGTTCGAGTTTGCCACGTCCTGTGCCAGGCTTTCCAAAATGCACGAACGGATTTGCGCCTACGACGTAGAGGGCTTTCAAGTTTCCGGATTGCGCGGCTTCGACCATTTGAGGTGCGGTCATGCCGGGCTTTGAGGAAAGCACGCAGCCCCAGAGCTTCTCGAAAGACTCGCGCGCGTTTGCGGCGTCCACGTTCGCGTAACCGGGGAAGCGGTCGGGGAGCAGGCCCATGTCGGCAGCGCCGCGCGAATTGGAATAATCGCCGAGCGCCATGTAGCGGGTTTTGCCGGGGAGCTTCGAGCCGAAAGCAGTGAGAGTGCTGATGGCGGCTCCGGAAAGCTCCGCGCCAAAGACGATGGCGAGGTCGGTCTCCGCTTCGAGCGCGGCTTTCAATTGGACAAGTTGCTCTACAAGTTCCGGAGCAAGCTGGCCTTCTTCGTGTGCGAGCCATTTCAGGATGGCGTGTTCTTGGCCCTGAGCGATTTTCACGAACTGCTTCGCTTTGCGCTTGAGCTTGATTTCGTTCGAATTGATGAGGAAAAGCCTTGTGCCGAAATGACGGATGCCCGTGCGGATTTGCCAGGCGACGAGTGGATTCTGGTTGGAAGGATCGTTGCCGATGACGAGAACGGCCTTCGATTGATACAACTGCTCCATGGTAAGCAGGGAATCGGCGGCGCGATCGCCGAGCGCGGTGACGAGTCCCGCATAGTCTGCAGTGCGGTGATGGTCGATGTGGTTCGTGCCAAACGTCGCGCGCGCCAGGCGTTGGAGCAGGTAATTTTCTTCGTTGGAAGTGCGGTTTGAACCGATGAAGCCGACAGCTTCCTTGCCGCCAGCGTCGTAAGCAGCCTTCAGTTTGGTCGCGGCAGTTTGCGCTGCTTCTTCCCAGGAAACGGGGAGGAGTTTGTCTCCTTTGCGAACGAGTGGTTGCCGGATGCGCTCCGGATGATTCGTGAAGTCGAAGCCGAAGCGGCCTTTGACGCAGAGAAAATCCTTGTTGATGCCGCTGAGGTCGCGGTTGTTGGCGCGCAGGATTTCGTGATTGCGGACGCTTAGGGTGGTCTTGCAGCCGTTCGAGCAGTGCGCGCAAACGGTTGGCACGTACTGCATTTCCCAGGGGCGCGTTTTGTAGCGATAGGTGCCGCTGGTCAGAGCGCCGACCGGGCAGATATCAATGCACATGCCGCATTCTTCGCACTCGAGGTGATCGCCGCGATTCGGGATGATGACGCTGTTGGCGCCGCGCATGCCGACGCCAAGGGCTTTGACATCCATGCCTTCGTCACAAACGCGAACGCACCGGAAGCACAAAATGCACCGCGGAGCATCGTAATAAACGAGTTCCGACCATTTTTCTTCGGGGCGATGGATTTTTTCTTCGACGAAGCGGCTGGAGTCCGCGCCGTAGCGGAAAACCATGTCCTGGAGTTCGCACTCGCCGCCTTTGTCGCAGACGGGGCAATCGAGCGGGTGATTGGTCAAGAGAAATTCGAGCATGTACTTGCGCGCCTGGCGGACTTGCTCGGTGTCGGTGCGAACGACCATACCTTCGGTTGCGACAAGTGTGCAGGCGGTTTGCAGCTTCGGTGCCTTCTCGACCTCGACCAGACACATGCGGCACGCGGCCTGGAGCGAGAGTCCCGGGTAATAGCAGAAGGAAGGGACTTCCGTGCCGAGCCGCCGCGTGGCTTCAATGACCAGCGTACCTTGCGGCACCTGAATCTCGCGGTCGTTCACCTTCAGCTTGATGAGTTTCTGGTCTGGCATGGATTCCTAACGCGCGTCCCTTTGCCTGTTCGATTTGTTCTTATCAATCTGCTTTTTACCTGGCGCCAACGAGCGCTCCCGCGGATTTGTAAGGGCAACGTCCCTTCAAATGATCTTCAAACTCGTTGCGCCATTTCTTCATGATGCTGATGGTCGGCATCGCCGCGGCGTCGCCGAGCGGGCAGAACGTGCGGCCGAGCATGTTTTTCGCGAGGTCGGCGATGAGATCGATGTCTTCTTCGCGGCCGAAACCGGCGTGAAAACGCTCGAGCGTCTTGCGCAGCCAGGCGGTTCCCTCGCGGCAGGGGATGCACCAGCCACAGGATTCGTGCGCGTAGAAGTGCATGATGCGGCGCGCTAGGTCGACCATACAGGTGTCCTCGTCCATCACGACCATGCCGCCGGAGCCGAGCATCGAGCCGGCTCTGGCAACAGAGTCGTAATCCATGGGAATGTCGATTTCGTCAGCGGTGAGCAACGGGCAGGAACTGCCGCCGGGAATGACAGCTTTGAGTTTTTTTCCTTCCGCGATGCCGCCAGCCACTTCGTAAATGAACTTTTTCATGTTCATTCCGAGCGGAACTTCGTAGATGCCTGGCTTCTTGACGTGCCCTGCAACGCACAGCATGCGCGTGCCGCCGTTTTTCGGAGTGCCGCGGTTGGCGTAAGCTTCGCCGCCTTCGCGAATGATGGAGGGGACGGCGCTAAGCGTTTCCACGTTATTGATAATGGTGGGGCAGCCGTAGAGGCCGACGACGGCGGGAAACGGAGGCTTGATACGCGGATATCCGCGCTTGCCTTCGAGCGACTCCATCAGCGCGGATTCTTCGCCACATTCGTAAGCGCCCGCGCCAGTGTGCATCAGCAGATCAAAATCAAAGCCGCTGCCCAGAATATTTTTGCCGAGATAGCCGGCGTTGTAGGCTTCGGCGATAGCGGCGTCCACGATGTCCAGCACGTAACGGTATTCTCCGCGAATGTAGATGAAACCTTGGTGCGAATGGATGGCGCGGCCCGCAATGACCATGCCTTCAATCAACTGGTGCGGGTCCATTTCCATGAGAGGGCGGTCTTTGCAAGTGCCAGGTTCGCTTTCATCGGCGTTGCAGATGACGTACTTCGCTTTTGGCGAATCTTTCGGCACGAACGACCATTTCATCCCGGTGGGGAAGCCAGCGCCGCCGCGCCCGCGCAGATTCGACTTCTTCACTTCATCGATGATTGACTCTGGCGTCATTTCCTTCAGCGCTTTTTCCAGCGCTTTGTAGCCACCTTGCATCACGTAGACATCGAGCTTGTGCGAATCTTTCATTCCCCATCGGCGGCTGATAAGCGGAGTCTCGAGGACGTTGCGTTCGTGAAGCGCGCCGGAAATCACTGGTTCCGGCTCGGGACGCTTGCCCGAGTCCAAATCTTCAATGATGCGGTCAAACTTGAGTGGTGTCAGATTCTCGTAGAAATCGTAATTCACCTGCATAGCGGGCGCGCCGGTGCACGCGCCAATACACTCGACCTCTTCGAGCGAGAAGACGCCATCTTGTGTGGTTTCCTTGTGGCCGATTTCCAGGCGCTTCTTAGCGCGTTCAAGAATTTCGTAGCCACCCTTCAGCATGCAAGCCACATTCGTGCAAATCTGCACGTGATGCTTGCCCACGGGCTTGCGGTGCAGCATCGAATAGTACGCTAGAGTTTCTTCGACCTGGACGTTGTTCAAGTCCAGCCGGCGCGCGATTTCCGCGATCATTTCGTCGCTGATGTAGCCAAATTCGTCCTGCGCGTACATCAGCATGGGAATCAGCGCGCTGCGCTTCTGCGGATAGCTGGTTTGCAGCTTCTCGAATTTGGCGGAAAGTTTGGGGGAAAGGTCCATGGCTACCTGTCGACTTCTCCGAGCACGATGTCAATCGTCCCGATGCATGCGATCACGTCCGCGATCAGTTGCCCTTCGATGAGTTTGGGCAGCGCCTGCAAATTGATGAACGATGGCGCGCGGAAGTGCACGCGCAGCGGCTTCGGCGAGCCGTCGCTGGCGACGAAGCAGCCGAGTTCGCCGCGGGGCGACTCTACGGCTACAAACGCTTCGCCGGGCTGAGGCGAAAATCCCTCGGTGAAAATCTTGAAGTGGTAGATGAGCGCTTCCATCTCCGTCTTCATTTTCTCGCGCTGCGGCGGAATGATGCCCGGCGCTTCGGCTTTAATTGGGCCTTCGTCTGTGATTTTTTCCATCGCCTGGCGGACGATTTTCAGGCTTTCGCGCATCTCGGCCACGCGGATCAGGTACCGTGCGTAGCAATCGGACTCGGTGCGCGTAGGCACGTCAAAGTTGAACTCTTCGTAGCGCGAGTACGGGAAAGTCTTGCGGTTGTCATAGGCCAAGCCCGCGGCACGCAACGTCGGCCCGGTCATACTCATCGCAACCGCATCTTCGGGAGAAATGTAGCCGATGCCTTTGGTGCGGCCGATCCAGATGGGGTTTTGCGTGAGCAGCGTCTCGTATTCATCCACGCGGCTGGGCATCATATTCAAGAATTTTTGTACCGCTTGCCGCCAGCCCGCAGGCGGGTCGAGCGCCACGCCACCGATGCGGATGTAGCTGGTCATCATGCGCTGGCCGGCGAACATTTCGAAAATGTTCAGGATTTCTTCGCGCTCGCGAAAGCAGTAGAGAAAGACAGACATCGCACCGAGGTCAATGGCATGCGTTCCAAGCCAAACCAGGTGTGAGGAGATGCGCTGCAGCTCGACCATCATCACGCGGATGTATTGCGCGCGCTTTGGCACGTCGAGGCCGAGCAACTTCTCTACGGCCAGGCAGTAGACGAGGTTGTTGCCCAGCGGATTCAGGTAATCCATGCGGTCCGTGAGGGTGATGGCTTGCGAATAGGTTTTGTCTTCGCAGGATTTTTCAATGCCGGTGTGGAGATAACCGAGATCGGGGACCGCTTTCACCACCGTTTCGCCGTCCAGTTCGAGCAAAATGCGCAGCACGCCGTGCGTGGATGGGTGCTGCGGTCCCATATTGAGGACCATGGTTTTTGCAGCGCCGGTTGCGGTTTCAACGGTGGTCATGGCAAGGTGCTCTTCTTAAAGAGGTCTCGCGAATTAAAGACGTCTCCCGAGTTGGGCACGTCGCGGAAGCCGGGGACGGGGAAATCTCTCCGCAACGGATACCCCTCCCAATCATCGGGAAGCAGAATCCGCCGCAAATCGGGATGGCCGTTGAAGCGAATGCCAAATAGGTCGAAGATTTCACGCTCCAGCCAATTCGCGCCGGGCCAAACCGTGACGAGCGAATCCACGACAGGATCCTGACCTGTCAAACGCACTTGCAAGCGCACGCGGTCACGCCTGGGGATGGACACCAGGTGGTAGCTGAGCTCGAATCGCGGCTCAACCGGGTAGCGGTCCACGCAAGTGGCGTCGGAAAGCAGGTTGAACTGTAGTTTTGCGTCCGCGCGGCAGCGCTCCGCTGCGGCTCGAAGCAGGTTGCGCGGCACTATGATCGTCGTTTCGCCTCGGAATTCAATGACTTTGGCAACGGCCGTGGGGCTCCACGACCGCAGCGTTTCGACAACAACATTAGCGTTTTGGCTGGAAGACTCCGTCACAATTCAATCCCACGAGCGCTTTTAGAGCTATTTATGCCAGTCCAGCGCGCCCTTTTTCCAAAGATAGAGATAACCGACCAGGAGAACGGCGATGTAGACCATCATTTCCACAAAGCCGTACCAGCGTAAACTGCGAAAGATGTAGGCCCACGGGTACAGAAAAATGGCTTCCACGTCGAACAAAATGAAAACCATGGCCACGAGGTAAAACTTTACGGAGAAGGGCTCCCGCGCGTCCCCTGTGGGTTCCATGCCGCATTCATACGCTTGCTGCTTCGCCCGGCTGGGCCGCCGCCATCCCACCAAGACTGAAACCGCCGTCAAAGCCCCGGCGAGCCCAAAGGCAATCAGCAGGTGTAAGAGAAGTGGAGCATAGGTATGTAAGCCGGAATCCGTCATAGTCAAATTGCTATAATACGGTTTAGATGCCGCTCGGTCAATTCGGGCGAAAAGATTTTTGAGAGGTTTTTTGGCGCCGGCGCTCGAGCCGGAGCAATACCAACATGGCTTTTGGCCACAATTCCAACGTGACAGTCGAGGGCGACACATATCACGTGCAGACGGAAGAGCGGGGTGCCGCTCACGCGCTGATTGACACGACGGTTTACCTGCGCGGACGCGTGCTGCACCGGCGCACGAACAGCTTTTCGGATTTGCTCCCGCTCAATTCGGAGCGCGAGCAGGCCCTCAAGCTTCGCGTGGATACGCAGCATCGAAGTGTGGTGGACGAGATTCGCTCGGGGAAGCTGCGGCTAGGCGCCGGGAACGATGGTAAAGCGAGCGCGGCTCAGACCGCGGGTGGAGCTTCCGCTGTCTCGGCGACGGAGTTGCGTCTGGAGTTGCTCAACCCCAAAACGTGGCTTTCCGGAAAGCACGCTTCTTTGCAAATCGCGGTCAACGATCATGCAAACAAGCCCATCGAACGCGCCACAGTAATGGCTAGAGTGGAAGGTGCAGCGGAACCTGCGGCATTTTCTGCCGAAACCAACTTGCTCGGGCGCACGAAACTCGAATTTGACATGCCGCCGCTGGTTGGACCTGAGGTGGCGCTGGTCGTTGAGGCATC
>DATEGP010000061.1:0-127460 GCA_035280045.1 Candidatus Acidiferrum sp. | reverse complement strand
TTCGCCGGCTACTTCGACCACTCGCCAAAAGACGTTCGCGAGCTGCTCGACAAGAACGGCCTCGTCTCCCCGTCCTGCCACGTCGATTACCCGACGGTGCAAAACAAATGGCCCGAAACTCTCGAAGCGGCGAAAATCGTCGGCCACAGCTACATCATCTGCCCCTGGATTGACGAAAAGCAGCGCGCTGCTGCCGGCGGATGGAAGCGCGCCGCCGAACTTTTCAACAAAGCCGGCGAGGAAAGCAAAAAGGCCGGCATCCAGTTCGGTTATCACAACCACTCCTTCGAATTTCAGCCCGCTGAATCTCTCGGCGGAAAGCTTCCTTACGATTTCCTGCTCGCCGAAACGGATCCCAAACTCGTCGCCATGGAGATGGATCTCTGCTGGATCAGCGTCGCCGGAAAAGATCCTCTTGGCTATTTCGAAAAATATCCCGGCCGCTTCCCCTGCGTTCATGTAAAGGATTATGTGAACGATCCCAACTCCACCAGCAGCTACGACGGCGCAACGGGCTCGGTGAAATTTCAGGGGCATCTCGCGGACGTCGGCAAGGGCTCCATCAATTGGAAAAATGTTTTCGAGCACGACGGCAAAGCCGGCATCAAGCATTACTTCGTCGAAAACGACGACCCGAAATCCGCCTTCGACGACATTAAAATCAGCTACAACTACTTGCACGACCTGCGTTTTTGACTCTTTTCTTTTGTAGGGGCGCAGCACTGCTGCGCCCTCGCTCGGTCAAGGCGGTTCGTGAGGTCGTGGGGCCGGTCTTGTAGAGGCCGGGCCTTAGCCCCGGCCAAAGTAGGCGGGTTAGCTCCAATCGGCCCCAGGTCCCGGTTTCGGTTGATTTTGGGCCTCGTTTCAAATGAACCTGATTCCGAATTTCGGGTTTCGAGTTTCGAATTTCGCGATTTCCGATCTCCGGTCTCTGACTGTCAACTGTAAACTATGAACGGTTAACTTCTTCAAGGAGCGCACCATGAAAAATAACAACTTCTCCCGCCGTGAATTCCTCCAGCGCACCGCCGGCGCCACCGGAGCGCTCGCGGCTTCGCCGCGAATCTTTCTCGAGCCGGAGCATATTCCTCTGCCCTTACAGTCCACTCCGGCAAGCGAGCGCGTGCGCTTCGGCATCATCGGCATTGGCATGCAAGGCTCCGGCCTGCTCACCAACGCCATCCAGCTTCCCGGGGTCGAGTGCGTCGCCGCCGCCGATCTCTGGGACGGCCGCCACGAACTGGCGCAGGAAATTGTCGGCAAGAAAATTCCCACCACGCGCCGGTACAAAGAGCTCCTCGACAACAAGGATATTGACTGCATCGTCGCCGCCGTTCCCGACCACTGGCATAAGCAAGTCGTCGTGGACGCCGTGAACGCTGGAAAAGACATCTATTGCGAAAAGCCGATGTCACATTCCCCCGCCGACGGTGTCGCCATGGTGGCCGCCGCGAAGAAAACCGGCCGCATCGTGCAAATCGGCTCGCAGCGCGTCAGTTCCGTCATCTGCGCAAAGGCAAAAGAGCTTCTTGCCAACGGCATCATCGGCACCATCACGCTTGTCGAAGGAACCTACGGCCGCAACGATCCCACTGGCGCGTGGGAATATCCTCCGCCCCCAGGCCTTTCTCTTGAAAATTTCGACTGGACCACCTGGCAAGGCGAAGCCACCAAACGCCCCTGGGACCCCGACATGTCCCCCAAATATTTCGCGCGCTGGCGCTGCTGGAAGGAATACGGGACCGGCCTCGCCGGCGATTTGCTCGTGCACCTCGTCAGCGGCATGAACTTCATGCTCGGCTGGAACGATCCTCCCCGGCGCGCTTTGGCGCTCGGCAACATTCTGCGCTTCAAAGATGGCCGCAACATGCCCGACGTGCACCCCACGCTCTTCGACTATGGCGAGGACAAGCCGCCGGTTTATATGCGCCTGAATCTCGGCTGCGATACGCCGGAAACGTACCGCTTCCAGGGCTCCCACGGAATTCTTCAGGTGACAGAATTCGACATCACCTATTTCCCGCAGTCCGGCGTGGACGAAGCGCCCAGCTACTACACTTATGGCTATCCACGCGAGATGCGCGAGGCCTACTTCAAGAAATGGCACGAAGAACACGATCCCAAGCCCGGGAAAGAGCCGCTCTCCGACGGTCAGGCCTTCCACGGCGCTTCCTGGGACGAAGAAAAGCCGCACCTCTGGAAGTATTTCCAGGCGGTCAAGTCGCGCCAGCCCGTCGTCGAAGACGCCGTCTTCGGCAACAACGCCGCGCTGGCCTGCCACATGGCCAACGAATCCTATTTCCGCCGCTCCCAGGTCACCTGGGACGCCGCCACCAACACCATCAAGTCCTAACCACGCCCTGTAGGGGCACGATATACTTGTCCTGAGCGTAGCCGAATGGATCGTGCCTTTCTTTTCGTTTGCCGCCTCTGGGACGCGTTCGCGCTTCAAGCGCCGGAGGCGCGCCACAATTTAGCCCAGCGCGTCAGCGCTGGGTACGAAGAAGGCAGCTTTAACCACGGGGGAACTGCAAACCGAGGAAGTATCGTCCGCTCTTACATACCCGCCACAGCCGCGGCTTCCGTGGGACTCGTTTCAAATATGGGCAGAAGCTTGGCGGTTTCCAGGGCATGCTTGAGGTTCGGGCGCAGATTGGTCAGCATCAGCCGCCCGCCCTTCTCTTTCGTCTTCCGATGCACATCGATCAATGCGCCGAGACCCGAGCTGTCCACATAATTGACGTGCTCGAGATTCACGACAATTCTTGTCGCGCCCGCTGCGAGAAGATGATCCACGGTTGTCCGCAGCCCGATCCCTTCATCTCCCAGCACCAGGCGCCCCTTCAAGGCCAGAAGGTAAATGCCGTTCTCTTCCCGTTGCGTGATTTCTAGCGCCACAGCCAACCTCCCCGTGCCCCAACGTCTCAATGTACGGATTGCCGCTATCAATGATAGCTTTCATGCCTCCAATTGCAAACGCGTCGCAGTGGCCAACCGGCTGGCGAGAATCTCAAAATGTGACTTGGTCACCGGGGAGCAGAACCAGTTTCAGGATGTCTCCTTTGGTTCGGTCAAATTTGATCGGGATGAGGTGGCCGTGAAATGGCCGAAGAATCTTTAGCGAAGCTGGTGGACCTGCGTCCGAATTTTCCGGATTGAGTACTTCCAGGACCATGCCTCCGACCCGGAGGAAAGCATCCTTTTGATTCACGCGGATGCGCAGTTCCGGACTCACTCCAAAGTTCTTGGGAAACACCGTGCAGTTTACGTTCCTGGTGGAAGCCGTAATACAAAACTGATCGGGAGACATTCCGCGCTGCGGAACCACATGAGTAAGTTTGTTCTGGTCAGATGCGGACAGGAGGATGGCTCGCGTGATGGGGGCAGATGCGTTTTCTTCCGCCATAAACAGCAACCGAAAATAGCCCGGAGACTTGGGAAAAGCGAGTTCATTACGAATGGTCTGCTTTCCAAACGATTCGCCGCTATTCAGGACTTCACTCGCGGAAGCCAGTTGGAGCCGCACTCGATTTTCTGAGCCCTCGCGAATGAAACTGTAATTGGCAATCTCATATCCCAAACATTGTGACGGCTGAAGGCGCGGTTCCCGGAATGTATACCGGATCTGTGACTTGCATCCGGAAGTCCGGAGTGAGATCGAGATAGCCAGTGACGTTGTAGCTGCCCAATTGAAGAAAATATGCAATTTCTGGTGGCAGAGGCAGATTTTCGACCATGGCGCGGAGCAGGCCCTCACTCTCGGTCGGGCTCAAGCATCCTTTTGACTGGCGCGCGCTTAAGTCCGAGCGAAATTTTTCTATCGCGAGGAGAGGGTCAAGGTAAATTCCGCGACCAACCTGATTAGGTCCTGTGGCAAAAAAGGATTGTGAGTTGAACGAGATGTCGGCGGTAGATTTCTCCCAGTGGAGAGCGAGCAATTGCCCTTCAATGTCGCAGTCACCTGTTTTCGGTATTCCGTGCCGCGCATGTTTAACGGCAACCGAAAAGGATTCCGACACCTGGTTTCCAGCAGTCGGCGGCAAAAGGATAGGGTCTAGTCCGTCATGGCGTAATCGGTACGCAATAGCGGCGTGTTGGCAGCCCAGAAACAAAACAAGGAGTGCCGCGAGGAACGATAAAGCAGGTCGCACAATTCGCATGGCTGCGATTGTATCCCTAAGCCCTAAGGACGACCGGCCAAAAAGCGACCCCATATACCCCATATAAATGTTGCGCCCCACAGTGAACTCTATCCCTGTGTTTTCTTTCTCTTACGCAATTCTTGTTCGAATGACCGCCCGTGGGCAAATTTCTCTAGTACTAAAAAACTACTTGACAAAACAGCTACGATGTGTATATCATGGGTCGTGAATTCTCGATTCCACCCTCACCAGCCCATCCCTTCTCGCCCCTTTGCTTTTTTCCCTCTTCTCCGCGAAACCTCTGTGCACTTCGCGTCTCCGCGCTATCCATTTCTGAGTTCTTTTCGGCCTGTGCACCATACGCTGCCACCCCCTCCTCGCTTCCTTTGTTTTCAAGCACTTACAACAGTGGCAATTTGCAACCCCTTTGTTTCGATCACGTTGCAACAGTGGGGTGGGGTGGCCGGGGGTCGTCTCTCTTCTGCCTCTTTGCTCTCTGCCTCTGCATGCCGTTGCAAACTTCGCCCTTTTATTTTCAACAACTTGCACGATGCTCCTCCCGCAACCCTTTCCTTTCCAAGCATTTGCATTGTTGCCGGGGGATGGCCATACCCCCTGCAGCAAAAACCCTCCAAAAAAATGACCCTCAATCCCAAAACTCGAGAAGCCACGGCGGTTGTAGAATGGCGCCGCAAAGGTCCGTCCCAGAATGCACTGCGTCAAAGGAAGCGGGGTTGGGGCAGCGATGAAGTTGTTAGTGGTTTTCTCTGGCGTGATCTCCATTGCTTTGGGTGCGAGTGGCGCCGCGGCGCAGGTGACCACTTCGCAGTACGACAATTTGCGGAGTGGCGCCACGCTCAACGAGAAAACGCTCACCCCGCGGAACGTAAGTCCGACCCAGTTCGGCAAACTGGGCGCGTTCAAAGTGGACGGCGCGGTCTACGCGCAGCCGTTGTTTGTGCCCGCAGTGGAAATTCCGGCCAAGGGGACCCACGACGTGCTCTTTGTGGCTACGGAGCACGACACGATTTACGCGTTCGATGCTTACCGGCCCAACGATGCCCCGCTGTGGCAGGTAAGTCTGCTCGACAAAAAGCTCGACGAAGAGACGGTCGGCTCCCGGGACGTGCAATGCCCCTTCATTCAGCCCGAGGTAGGCATTACCTCTACGCCGGTGATCGATCTGCAGTCCGGTACGTTATATGTTCTGGCGCGCTCGATGATCGGGCATTGGTTTAAAGACAACGAATATTTTCAACGCCTGCACGCGCTGGCCATCACCACAGGCGCGGAAAAATTTGGCGGCCCCGTGCAAATCACCGCTTCGGTGCGAGGCAAGGGCGACGGCAGCACCAAAGGCGAGGTGCGCTTCGACGCACTGCGGGAGAATCCGCGGGCCGCGCTGCTGCTGGTGAACAATGTTGTATACCTCAGCTGGGGCTCATCGTGCGACGTAGACCCGTACCACGGCTGGGTTATGGCGTACGATGCCCAGACGCTGGCGCAGAAGGCCGTGCTGAACGTCACGCCGGATGGCAGCGAAGGCGGGATCTGGGGAAGCGACACGGGTTTGGGCGCGGACGCAAACGGCAATGTCTACGTGGCAACGGGAAATGGAACTTTTGACGCCGCGTCGGGAGGCCGCGATTACGGCGACTCCTTGCTGAAGTTGATGCTGGACGGCTCTTCGATGGTGGTTCGGGATTACTTCACGCCGTTTAATCAAGCGCAACTGAACGACGCCGATGCGGATCTGGGATCTAGCGGGCCTACGTTGTTGCCTGACCAGCCGGGAACGCATCGTCATTTGCTCCTCCAGCCGGGTAAAGGCGCGATGATTTACGTGATTGACCGCGACCAGATGGGGCAGTTTCGGGCAGAAGGAGATGCGGTCGTGCAGCGGATTCGCACGGCCGGAGGCGGCTATGGGGCGATGGCGTACTGGAATGCGAACGTCTACTTCGCGTGCAGCGGTGATTCGCTGCGCAACTACGCTCTGGAGAATGGGCAGCTCAAGCTGAGATCCAGTTCAAGCATGAAATTCGACAACCCGGGGGCTACGCCTTCAGTTTCGGCAGACGGAAACAAAAATGCGATCGTGTGGGCCATCGCAACGAAAACGTGGAACGGACCTGCCCGTTCGGCAGTGCTTTATGGGTTCGACGTGAGCAACCTTAGCGAGCCGATCTACACTTCGGAACAGAATAGCCAGCGCGATCGCGCGGGGATGGCGACGCGGTTTGTGATTCCGATCGTGGTGAATGGACACGTGTATTTCGGCGCGAGAGACGAAGTGGAAGTATATGGACTCCTGAAATAAAAATAGAAACGGGAAAACTGAAAATGGAAATCGGCGGAAGCGCTAAACGCGAATGGAGAATGGACATGAATTCCCGCAAGAGATGGACTCGAATTCGCGCGCGCGCGCTGATGGCATCGATGTTTGCGTTGTCGTTCGCGGGCATCAACAGGGCGCAAGAGACGGTCGGCATCACTGAGATTACGCCGAACGTCGTGGTATTTGCCACCAGCACGGGGAACGTGATCGCGCTGGTCGGGCCCGATGGCGCGCTGCTGGTTGGAACGCCTTCCGCAGGCAGCACGTCACGGATCAGCAGCGAACTGGCGAACCGAACAAAGTCCCCAGTGCGGTACGTAGTGATTGCACCGCAAGACCCCGCGCAGTCGGAAGGAGATGCGGGCTGGGGACGCCGCGGGGCGTTTGTCGCCATGCAGGAAAAAGCGCTGGAACGTATCGGGGGGGACGTTATGGGAGCGCCCCAGCCGCTGTCAGAGCGGTTTGCAAAGATTGGAGTGGACCGGCCGCACGTAGCTTTTTCGGAGGTGATGGCTTTCGACATTAATGGAGACGCGGTCCACATCGTGCGGCAAACCCCCGGTTACAGTGACGCCGATGCACTGGTGCACTTTCACGTGGCCAAACTGGTTTATTTTGGCGAAGTGTTTCCCGGAGACGGTTATCCAGGAATTGATACCGAGCATGGAGGCACTCTGGACGGTCTTGTGAAAATGATAGATGGATGGACGGACCCTGGGTTCCACGTGGTTCCGGCACACGGCGAAGTCACGAACGGCGCAACATTAAAGGCTTATTGCGACATGGTCAAAGCCGTTCGCAAACGCGTGCAGAACTCTATTGACGCAGGGGAAACGGAAAGCCAGGCAGTCGCAGGGCGTCCGACGGCGGCGTTCGACGCCAAGTGGGGCCACGGGCGCGTGCAGCCGGACGCGTTTGTTCAGGAAGTTTACAAATCGCTCTCGAAGAAGGAAAAGTGAGCCGATTTCTCTACACAGGAAGGAAGCCCCGCCCGAGTCGCGCGTTCGAGATCAATTCGCAGCGCGAGTGGATGCAAAAAATCGAAGGCGCAACAACCTTGCGGCTGCTGCGCCCTCTTTCAATTGGGCCGTTAAGTTTTTAAGGCTTCCCGGCTCAATCTGTGTGAGAACATAAACCCCGCGCATTTTCTTGGCAAGCGAAATCTGAAAATTCAGCTGTGGAAACCTGTGCAAGCCTGTGCAAAATTCGGACAGTCAAAAAATGGAAACGGAAATGGGGACACATACCAGAGGGACCCGCTCAATCCAATCTGCGACTTAGGAGCGCCGAACACCAGCTCGTCTCAGCGCCAGTTCTTGACGCCGGGCCACAACGTTTGCAGGTTCCCTTTCAGGCCGCGGCAAAGAAGAATCGGGAGCGTTTCGTAGGAATAGGCGTAAGGAACGTTTACCGTCGCCGCAACCTCAACGGATGCAAAGTATTTGCGCACCTCATCCTCCGGCTGACCCTCGGCAATCACAATCTCGCCTGTGTAGTTGCGGGGTCCCCACAAGAAGTAATTTTGATGGCCGCTGATGGCTTTGGGAAGACCGTAGCGTGGGCCGAAGAAATCCACCGCCGCGGCCTGGCCATAGTTGCCGCAGAAAATGGCGGTCTTGGCCTGCTCTTCTGGAGAAAGCGAGTGATAGACACGAGCCACCGCGGCGACCTGCTCCTGCCAAGGGAGTTCGTCGGCGTAGTACTGCGGGAGCGGCGTGCCCACGAGGCTGCGTTCCGTGGGCTTGCCGTGCACGAGTAGATGCGATTGGTAGCGGAGAAACGCTTCGAGCGGAAGGACGGGAAGAACGAGAGGAAGAACAAGCAGGATGCCCGCGAGCAGCCACGCAAAGCAAACCGGTTTGAGCGCGGCGCGCCATTTTGAAGGCGGCCCGGCGGCAGCTTCTTGCCGGGCGGGGCGTGAGAGCAGAAGGTCGGCGAAGACGGCGCCGGCGGCGAGCAGAATCGGATAAGCCGGAGCGGAATAATAATCTTTACCGTGCGAGACAAGAAAAAACGCGAAGGTGATAAGGAACGCCCAGCCAAAAAAGCGATAATTCTTTGCGGCGCGAGAGAACAGACAAAATAGCAGGCCGCGGAGCCAGAATGGCAAGCTAAAAGGATTCATCATCAATATTTGCTGGACAGTGTAAGCAACGGGCGGATAGGCGATGTCTTTGCCGGTGACCCGAATATTGTGCATCAATTCGAGAAACGGCCAATGATGCTGGATGTTCCAAATTAAATTGGGGAGGAAGATCAGCAACGCCACGGCCCCCCCCGCAAACAACCACGGCGTGAACAAGAGCTTGCGATGCTGCGTGAGCAGTAGCCCGAAGAGCAACGCGAATGCGAAGACGGCGATGGAATATTTGTTTTCAAGGCCGAGGCCGGAGATCGCGCCGAAGGCGAGCCAAAGTTTTGGATTCTGCGTGTGGATCAT
The DNA here is from genome assembly GCA_035280045.1 of Candidatus Acidiferrum sp. Classification (GTDB taxonomy): domain Bacteria; phylum Acidobacteriota; class Terriglobia; order Acidiferrales; family UBA7541; genus Acidiferrum. The sequence goes on along the minus strand of DATEGP010000061.1, from coordinate 118,540 downwards.
GCGCAGGATGACGTAAGCGCAGCCCGTCCAGAAGAGTGCCTCGAAAGCGTTCATAGCGAACTGGTGGTCAGTGACCCACCACACGGCAGGAGTGGCGGCCAAGGTCGCGGCAAGCGCAACGCCGAAGCGCCTTGCGCCGAGTTCGCGCGCAAACGCGGCCACGAGAACGATGCGACCGGCTCCTGCCAGCGCCGGCCAGAAAATCAGCGCGGGAAGCGAAGTGCCGAGGGTATGCCGCCCGATCCACGCGATGAACGGAAACAACGGAGGCTGGTCGACATAGCCAAAAGCGAGATGGTCGGCGCAGGCCAGGTAATACAGCGCATCGCGAAAGTAGCCGTAGCGCATGGAAGTAGCCATGTGCAAAGCAAAATAAGCGAGCGCAATGAGATAGACCCACGGCCACAAGGATGGGCGCGCGTCGGAATCATCGTTGAGAGGCGTGAGAGACAAGAGGCGCAAGAATAGCAACAGAAAAGCGGCGAGGCAACAATCACCCTACGGTTGCAGAGGGCGCTCGTTGAGATCCTTCGCTTCGCTCAGGATGACACCCGAGAAATCACTCCGGGAGTGAAGGGCAGCCGGGGAATTCGCGGACCGACGTGTTGCCGATATAGCCTAGATCGGCGATGCCGATCTTGCTGGTGTAGTAGCCATCGCAGGTCATGCTGCGCAAAAAAGCAAAAAACGAAACGCCCTGGCTGAGCGTTGGATCGTGCTTGGCATTTTTGCGGAAGGCGATGAGGTCGAGGATTTCTTTCTTTTGCTCCGGAGTGCATTCGAGAAATATTTTGCCGTAATGGTCGGTGCAGTAGCCGTCGAGCCAAAAGAGGCCGCCGCCGAGCTTCAATTGAAACTTTTCGTTTTCGCTGGTGAGCAAGTCAATGAATTCGGGGGCGCCGGCTTCGACCGCGCCGCCACATTTTTCGTCTTTAGGAATAATTATGTCGCAAAGATTGACGAGCGCGGCGTATTGCGCGGCGGAAAAATATTTTGGAGTGTAATTCCCCGCCGGGGCGGCGGCCTTTTCCTTGTGGACCATCTGATGGACGTACTCGGCGGCTTCGGCAGGAATGATTTGCAGAACGGAGCCGGTAACAGCAACAGTGAGCGTGCGGAGAATGTCGCGGCGGGAAATGGATTCGTTGGCCATATTAAATATCGCCCTTTCTGGCTTCATCGAGGAGGTATTCGGAGGCGCGCCACGCGAGAGCCATGATGGTGAGGGTGGGATTCTTATCGGGGTTGGTGACGAGCGGAGCGCCATCGGTGACGAAAAGATTTTTGACGTCGTGCGTCTGGCAAAAGCCGTTGAGCACAGAAGTTTTGGGATCGGCGCCCATGCGCGCTGTGCCAACTTCATGAATGATTTTTCCGCCAGCCTCGATGCCGAAAGGAAGATCGCCGTGGATGGAGGTTTTGGTTTTGTATTCGCCGCCCATGGTTTCGACGATGGAGCGGAAAGTTTCCTGCATGTCCTTGGCTTGTAGCAGTTCGTAATCGGACCATTTGAAGTGGAAGCGCAGAACAGGAATGCCCCACTCATCCACAACGTCGGGATCGATTTCGCAAAAAGTGTCCGGGTTGGGAATCATCTCTCCGCGGCCGGCAAAGCCGATGTGGCAGCCATATTGTTTGCGCGCGCGCTGCTTCAAAGAAACGCCGTAACCTTCTTCGTCGCGGTTCATGCCGCTGAACATGCCAACGCCTGGCATTTCCTGGCCGCCGCCAAACTCGATGTGATAGCCACGGGGAAAATCGTTCTTGCGGTCGAATTTCCACCAGGGCATGTACATGTGCATGCCGCCGGTGCCGTCGTGATTGTGCCGAGGCATTTTTTCGAGCTGCGGGAAATAGCCGTAGCCGCCGCTGCCCACCGAGTCGGTGAGATATTTGCCGACTGCTCCGGAAGAGTTGGCAAGGCCGGCCGGAAACATGGTGGATTTGGAATTGAGGAGCAAGCGCGCGGACTCGCAGGCGCTGGCGGCCACCACGACGGCGCGGGCGTTGATGCGCTTTTCCGAGCGCGAGGCTTTGTCAATGTACGAGACGCCGGTGGCTTTGCCATCTTTGTCCACCAGAATTTCGCGAGCCATCGCGCCGGTGATGAGCGTGAGCTTCCCGGTTTTCATCGCGGGAGGGATCAGAACCTGGCTGGAGCTGAAATTCGACGCAGTGACGCAGCCGCGGCCGCACTGCCCGCAATAGTGACATGGAAGGCGGCCGTTGATGGATTTCGTGAGGATAGCGAGGCGCGACGGAATGCAAATGATGCCGAGCTTGTCGCAGGCCTTCTTGACCATCAGCTCCGTGCAGCGTGGCTTGGGAGGAGGGAGAAAAACACCGTCGGGAGCGCTGGAGACGTTTTCCTTGGTGCCGAAAACGCCGATGTAGCCTTCGACTTTGTCGTAGTAGGGGGAAAGGTCTTCGTAAGTGATGGGCCAGTCGTCGCCGAGGCCATCGCGCGTTTTGGATTTGAAATCGATGGGTGCGAAACGCAAGGCGATGCGGCCCCAGTGATTGGTGCGGCCGCCAACGATGCGCGAGCGGAACCACTGAAAATCGTTGCCGGGAGCGGAAGTGTAGGGCTCCCCTTCAATCTGCCAGGCGCCGTTGGGCGCGAGGAACTCGCCGAAATTCTCGCGCGCGCGGCCGCCGACGCCCGCACCGCGATGCGGCGCTTCGTAGGGCCACAGGAACATCTTGAAGTCTTTTTCGGGATGGACATCCGGCCCTGCTTCGAGGAGCGCGCAGTTAAGGCCGCCTTCGGTGAGGACTTTGGCGGCCATGCCCCCTCCTGCGCCGGAGCCGATGATGCAGACGTCGTACTGCTTAGGCGAACGAATTACCTGGGCCATTTTTGAGTTCTCGGTTCTAAATTTTCAGTTCTCAGCCAGAAAAGAAAGCTGAGTTGCTGGTTGAACCATGGCAATTCTATTCCATCGTCCGGCACAAAACCAAATACCACTTACTAATGGCGGCAGAGATTTCGCCGGCATGGCTAAAGGTTGTTCTTCTTCATCTCGGAGACGGCGAAATCGCAGGCACGGGCGGTGAGCGCCATGTACGTGAGCGACGGATTCACGCAGGAGGAAGAAACCATGCAGCCACCGTCGGTGACGAAAAGATTTTTCACGTCGTGCGCCTGATTGTGGGCGTTGAGCACGGAAGTTTTGGGATCGCGGCCCATGCGCGACGTGCCCATTTCGTGGATGCCGAGCCCGGGCGAGCTCATTTCCTGATACGTCTGGATATCCCTGGCTCCTGCGGCGGCGAGCATTTCTCCGGCCTGGATGGAGATGTCGCGCGACATGGCGCGCTCGTTGTCGCCCCAGCCGCAGTGAATCTTGAGCGTGGGAATGCCCCAGGCATCGAGCTTCTCCTTGTCCACTTCGACGTAATTTTCGTGATTCGGCAGGCATTCGCCAAATCCGCCCACGCCGAAGCGCCAGGGGCCAGGCTTTTTGAGGGCGTTCTTGAGGTCCGCGCCGATGCCGGTCATCCACGTGCCACGCGACCAGCCCTCGCGGAATCCTCCGCCTTGATAGCCGTAGCCGCGGATGAACTCTTTTTGTTTGGTGTCCACGTTGCGAAAGCGCGGGATATAGATGCCGTTCGGGCGATTGCCGAAGGGCATTTTGTCTTCGTGGCCGGGCATCATGCCATTGGCCCCGGCGCCCATGTGATGGTCCATGAGATTGTGGCCGAGTTCGCCGCTGGAGTTGGCGAGGCCGTTGGGAAATTCCGAAGTAGCGGAATTCAAGAGAATGCGACTGGATTCGAGAGTCGAGGCGCAGAGAAAAACGATGCGGCCTTTGAATTCGAGTTCGTTCTTGCTTTGCGAGTCGACCACACGCACGCCGGAAACCTTGCGGGCCTTCGGATCGAAGATAAGGTTGCGAACGACGCTGTAGGGGCGAAGAGTGAGGCGGCCGGTTTTTTGCGCGGCGGGAAGCGTGGAGTTCAAGCTGCTGAAATAGGATTGCGTGATGCACCCGCGATGGCAAACGCCGCAATAGTGGCAAGCGGCGCGGCCTTTGTGAACTTGCGTGAGGACCGCGGAGCGGCCGATCGTCATCATGCGGTCGTCGAAATGTTTGGCGAGCGCGGCCTTGAAATCCAGCTCGACGCAGGTCATTTCCATTGGCGGTAGGAATTTGCCGTCGGGGAGCTGACGCAGACCTTCGGCCTGGCCGCTGATGCCAGCGAATTCTTCGACGTAGTCATACCAGGGAGCGATGTCGGCATAGCGGATCGGCCAATCGACGGCCACTCCGTCTCTCGAGTTGGCTTCAAAATCGAGATCGCTCCAGCGATAGCTCTGGCGGCCCCAGGTGAGGGATTTTCCACCGACCTGGCGGCCACGAATCCAGGAAAAATGTTTTCCCGGGTCGCAGGAGTAAGGGTTTTCGTCGTCCCGAACAAAAAATTGGTGAGAGTACTCATCGCAAGCGTAAAAGCACTCGCGTTGAATAGGCTGCGTGCGCGCGCGTTCCGCGCGATTGTCCCAGTAGCGGTATTTGAGTTCCCAGACGGGAACATGCTCGACGTAGTCGTCCTTGGGAACGATAGTGCGGCCGGCTTCGAGAACCAGAGTGTTGAGGCCTTTTTCGGTGAGTTCTTTCGCGGCCCATCCGCCAGTGATTCCGGAGCCGATGATGACCGCGTCGAAAGTATTCGAGCTCGGCGCCATGACGTTATGCCTTTCTCTGCGCGGTTACCGGCGTGCAACCATGGAAGGCGCCGGGGATGATTTCGAGATTCAATTCCTTGGTGAAAGCGACTTCGGAAGTGTAGTAGCCGTGGAGCGTAATGTTTTTGAAGACGGAGAAGAAATCGCCTTTCAGTTGCGCGTCGGGTTCCGGGACCGTGTTGGGGGCGTGACGTTGCCTCTGAGCGCGGAGGACTGCCGCGGCTTCGTCCATGGAACGCAGCAGGGTGACTTGTTGTGCGGGGGAGGCTGAGGCGAAATCTTTTCCGAAAAGTTCGTTGCTCTCTTTGTCCACGGCGGCGAGGCCGTCGAGGAAATTCTTGCGTTCTTCTTCGGTGGCCCATTCGGTGAGGATGACGTCAATGAATTCATTGACGCGCGCGTCTTTGGCGCCGGGAGTGTCGGTGGCGGGGATGATCTGGTCGATCATGGCGACGACAGTGGCGTTCACGTGGGGATTCAGAGTGCGAAGCGTGTAGGATGCGCCCGGATGCGCCTGTTGATAGAAAGCGAAAAGCTCCGGAGTGAGGGCAGGCAGAACAGCTCCTGCGGTCAACATGCGAAGAGCATCACGCCGATTCATGGTTCCTCCCTGATTCGAGCGAACGAGCGGCACTCACAGAGCGGGCGCTCGAAACAGCAAGCTCGCGAGCTTCGCGCAATTCTTTCACGGGATCGCCTAGCGGGTGGAACTCCATGGCCACGTAGCGGGAGTAGCGCAGCTCGCCGAGCTTGCGAAAAATGTTGGAATAGTTGATTTCGCCGGTGCCGGGATGATGGCGGCCGGGCACGTCGGCAATGTGAACGAGGTCAATGAGATCCAGATTTTTTTCCAGCTTGGCGATAAGGTTGCCGGCGGAAATCTGCTCGTGAAAGAAATCGTAGAGGAATTTGACGTGGGGATTGCCTACAGCGCGGACAATGTCGAAACCTTCGGCGGAGTGCGTCAGGAAATATTTGGGATTTTCTTCCGGATCGATATTTTCGATGAGAAGGTCGATTTTATTTTCAGCAGCGATGTCGCCGCCACGCTTCAGAGTTTCGATGCAGTTGGCATGCATTTGCTCATGCGAAATGCCGGCAACGTTGTTGCCCGTTTGCATGATGAGGCGCGTGCATTCGAGCTCGTGCATAGTGGGAATGAAATCGCGAAGAGCTTTGAGAAAAGCATCACGTTGGGTGGCATCCGGAAGAGGAATCCACACGCCGCAGGTGCCGTCAAACTCCATCCCTAGTTCATGCTTTTTGCGGCGGGCGTCGGCGAAGTCCTGAGGTTTCCAGTTTTTGAATTCGTCAACCAGTTCAACAGCGTGATAGCCGGCTTCGGCAACTTTTTCGAGGCGTTGGAGAAACGGGAGGTCACGGTAGACGGTCCAGAGCATCACGGTGAGCTTGAACGGCGCACCATCCGTATCCGCGGCTACGTTTGGCAGAAGCGTTGTGGCGTTTGCCGGGGCCCCACCGGTGGCAGCCGTTACGGCTGCGCCGGCACAAACTCCCACGAATTCTCGACGACGCATCTCAGGCTCCTAGAATTTCGTTGCGGACATTTTTCAAGACATAGACGGCGCGCTCGACACCAACTTCACCAGGAAGAATGGGATCTTCGTTTTCGATGCTGAGGATGCCCTCGTAGCCCACGTCCATATAAGCCTTGATGATGGATTTCCAAAGGCTGGCGCTGTGGCCGTAGCCGACGGCGCGGAAGGTTTCCGAGGCGGTGTCCAGCTCGCTGGTTTCAAAGGCGAAATTGAGGACGCCATATTTGTCGCGGTTTTCTGGGAAGAAAACCGTGTCCTTCATGTGCGCGTGGAAGATGGCGCCCTGCTTGCCAAGGAAATGGATGACCTCGACGGGATCGCAGCCTTGCCAGAAAAGATGACTGAGGTCATTGTTGGCGCCAATCTCTTCGCCGACGGCCTCGCGCAGCTTGATGAGGGTGCGCGGATTGTAGACCACGAAATTGGGATGCATCTCGAGCGCGAGGCGCTTGACGCCATGCTCGCGAGCATACTTGGCAGCTTCTTTCCAGTACGGAACGACTTTTTCTTTCCACTGCCAGTCCTGCATCTTTGCGTATTCGGGAGGCCAGCGGTAGGTGATCCAGTTCGGTTGCGTGTCTTGCGGAGTGCCGCCGGGGCAGCCGGAAAAGCCGACGATGACTTTGACGTCGAGCATTTCAGCAAGAAGGACCGTCTTGCGGAAGGTGTCGATGTCTTTTTTCGCGATGCTGGCGTCGGGATGAATGGGGTTGCCGTGACAACTTAGGGTGGCAACACGAATGCCGCGATCTTCAAACTTCTTCTGCCAGGCTTTCGCTTTGGTGCGGTCAGCGATGAGGTCGTCGAGCGGACAATGGCGGTTGTTGGGATAGCCGCCGGTGCCGATTTCCATGGCTTCGAAGCCGAGAGCGCTCACTTTGTCGAGCATGGCATCGAGAGAGAGATTGTCGTAGACGGGGTCGAAGACACCGATGGGGATTTTGCGGAGGTTGCCGGCAGGGTTAGGCCTGAGGGTTGAGGAAGAAGGAGCGGTGGATTCGGCAGCGTGGGCAGCGATTGAGCCACCTGGAACGGTAGCGGCGAGCAGGCCGCCGCCAGAGGCTGCGAGAAATTGCCTGCGGTCCATTGACGAATCCGTGGGAGACGAATCAGCCGAAGGTGAATAATTGCGCGATGCATTCTGGAGCGACGAGTTCTTGGGCAGCGAGTCTTTTTTTCGTGATGGGGGCTGAGACGTCATGCGCGTCACCTCGGGAAACGCAGGAGTGTAACAGACAAACGATTGTTCCGCGGCATTATACGACGGTGTAAGGGATAAACAAGCACGGAAAAATCGATTTTCTAGGGGAACTTTGTTGTGGCTGGGAACGAACCGGATTGAGAAGATTTGGATTCAGCGGCGCTTGAGGTCGCTGAGTGGAGGGACGGACACGGCGACGGTTAAAGCGCGATCGGGCGGCTGCTTGCTGCGCTGGAGCACATCCACGAACATTTCGATGGCCTGGCCGGTGTTGGGCGGGACAAAAATCGTGGCGGTAAGCAGGCCCTCCTTGACCCAGGCCTGGCCGGTCTTGGGCAGGCCGTCGCAACCGAGAAACGACAGGCTAAGCCAGCGTTCTTTCTCAGCGCCGTCGGGTAACTCTTCAAAAGCCTTCCGCGCGCCAAGGGCCATGGAGTCGTCTTGAGCGGCGATGAGGTCTACGGCGGCTTTGCGCGAGGTGGTGAGCTTGAGCCATGAGCGCACGGCTTTTTGCGCGCTTTCCTCAGTCCACTGGGCGCGCAGGAGCGTGGTGTGAACGCTTGCAGGCTTGGTCTCGTTCATTCCCGCACTGCGATCTTTGGCGGCGGAGTTTTCCGCGGGTCCCTGAACACAAAGAATAGAACCGCCGTGCGGTAAAAGGGCGGCGATCTGTCGGCCCTGGATGCGGCCGATTTCGAGATGGTCGGACGTAACAACAAAAATGGGAGCTTTGGAAGACTTGCGAAGCTCGGCAATGTAACTGGCGTCGCGATTCAAAACGGCCCAACCGATACCAGCGGAGGCTGCTGCGCGGGCAACTTGAGGCAAAGCGGTGCCGCCCACAGGCTCAAAAATGATGGCGTCAGGGCGGTGGGCCTCTTCGGCCTGGATAGCTTTCAGGAGTTGTGTGCTTTGGGTGATAGCATCGTTGTCTGCATAAATCACCTGAAGCTCGACGCCGAGTTTGCGGGCGGCCGCTTCGGCGGACTGTGCCTGCTCGATCTGATAATCGTTATCGTTGGTCGTGAGGGAGACGAGAAAACGCAGCTTTTTCATTTCGGCGCAGGCCTCGTTTGAAAGCTTGAGTCACTAGAATACCGTCTGAAACATCCCTTGCGAGAGGAAACTCGAGGGTTGGTTTCGTCAAAGGAAATCCCTGCTGGGCATGAACAGCTACGGTATTGAGTACGGCCGATCTGGCCGCCTCACTCGGAGGTCCCACCCGAGAATTGAAGAGGTAGGCCAGACCGGCGTCTAATGCCGGCATGTGGCCCGATTCCGGAACCCCTTATTAACAGCGATTGTTGATTTTCTCAAGAAAAATAATGTTATTCTACCGCTCGGTGCCTGGCTCCCGGTTGGGGAGAGCCAGCGTTTTGTCCGGTCTGGGATGTGTTCGGCGCGTACAGTATGCTCCCAAAGTAAACGACCGCTTGGAATCCGCACCAAGCTAGTAGACGGATATCAGCAAAAAATCGCTTGGGCCACGGTGCGCTGAAAAATGGAGTTGACAACACTGGTTTTGTAGATGCTCGGAGGACCCGTAGATGACCCAGTCGTTGAGGAAGAAACAGCCCCTTCGCTCCGAACCGCGAGTCACTCTTAAAACGATCGCCGAACATCTTGGCCTTACTCCAGGCACGGTCTCCGCTGCCTTGAACAACTCCCCGGCGGCACGTTCCATTCCTGAACACACAAAGAACCGCATTATTGAAGCAGCCCAAGCGCTGAATTACCGGCCAAACTTCTTCGCCCGCACGCTGCGCCTGAAAAGGACCTATACGATTGGCGTGATCGCGGAAGAGATTGGGGACGCCTACGGCGCCATGGTCATCAGCGGGATTGAAGAATACCTGAGAAAAAACAACTACTTCTTCCTGACGGTCATTCACAGGCACGATCCAAAATTACTTCAGACTTACGCGCAGATGCTTCTGACGAGGGGCGTGGAAGGCTTCATCACCACGGACACGTCACTGACCGAGAAGCTGGCATTGCCCACCGTGGCCGTTGCGGGACATCAACAAGTCGAGGGAGTTACAAATATTGTTCTGGATCATAAGCGCGCTGTCCGCCTGGCACTCGAACATCTGAAAAGCCTGGGCCACGAGGACATTGCGTTTATCAAGGGACAGACGCTGAGTTCGGACTCCACGGCGCGCTGGAACGCTATTTGCGAGGTGGCGCAGGAGTTGGGGATCCGGGTTCGCCCGGAATTGACGACGCAACTGGAAGGGACTGATTCGACTCCAGCCATTGGGTACCCCTTCGGCAAGGAACTGCTGGCGAGAAAACACCCCTTCACGGCGTTATTCGCCTACAACGACATTTCTGCGATTGGCTCTTTGTGGGCGTTTCATGAAGCCGGGCTGCGCGTTCCCGAAGATATTTCCGTCGTGGGATTTGACGATACTCCGGGATCCGCGTTTGCCAATCCCCCTCTGACAACAGTGAGGCAGCCGCTACTCCGAATGGGGCAAATTGCGGCGCAAACCGTAGTTGATTTGATCGAAGGACGCAGCGATTATGTGTCGGAAATTGCTATCGAGCCCGAACTTGTGGTTCGCGCTTCCACGGGCCCCGTTTCAACTCGTCATCAGAAGAGCACAGCGGGAAGCTTGCGTTCGTAGAAGCCCAACCAAGCGCAATTGACTTGCGACCCGTCCATGAAAACTATAGGCCGGTCTCTGCGTATGACGAGTACAGCCCCGGGCAGAAAGCGACTCCTCCGCTTAGCGATTGGGTTCGTTCTTGTAGCGTTTTTCTTTGCTCTTGCACCTGGTCCGTCCCGGGGACAACTTTCCACCGATGATCATCTTGCCGAACCTGGGTGGTGGCCACGTCGCAAACCTGCAGACTTGAAGGAGTTTGCAGGCAATGCCGCTTGCGCCAAATGCCACTCGCGAATCGCAGCTTCCCAAAAAACCACGGCTATGGCTCGCACCCTAATGCGCGCCTCGGACGCGGATGTGCTTCACTCCCATGCCGATTTGGCTTTCAGGAACGGGAAATACTTGTATCAAATCAAGCCTCACGGTAACACTGCGCAATTCACGATTACGGATGGTGAGCGCACCATTGCTGTGGATCTGGTGTGGGCGTTTGGATCGGGAAATTTGGGGCAGTCGTATCTCTTTCTGGAGAACGGAGCTTACCGCGAAAGCCGGGCGACGTATTTTAATTCTTTACAAAACCTGAATTTCACGCCAACACGCGCGCTGCTCTTACCGCATGATCTTAACGAGGCAATGTCTCGGCCCGTGGGTACCTCCGAACTTTTGCGCTGCTTCTCCTGCCACAGTCTTGGAGCGAACGCGGGTGGAAAGCTCGATACCAGCAAAGCCTCCCTGGGAGTCACCTGCGAAGCATGCCATGGCCCAGGGCTAAAGCACGTTCAGGCTATGGAAGCCAGTCAATTACAGGGAGGAATCGGGGACGAAGAAGGCCGTAAATTGATTTTCAACCCCGGAAGCCTGAGCCCTGGAGATTCCGTCGATTTTTGCGGGGCTTGTCATGGCACCTGGGGGGATACAAAACAAGCTCACACAACAGGCCTCGCCAGCGTTCGTATACAGCCTTATCGGTTGATGAGCAGTCGCTGCTGGGGAGACGGAGACGCACGGCTTACCTGCATTGCATGCCATAATCCGCATGAGCCTCTGTCGAAAGATGCTGCCGGCTATGATTCAAAATGCCTCGCGTGCCATGTTGCCTCGCGAACGGCAAAACCTACCAAGGAGCTTCCTGGCGCAGCGTGCCCGGTGGCAACCAAGGACTGCATCACCTGCCACATGCCAAAGATTGAGATTCCCGACATGCACACGGCCTTTGAAGATCATCTGATCAGAGTAGTGCGTCCGGGCGCGCCGATTCCTGACTAGAGCAAGCTTCCGCTCATGGTCAAGGTGAAACGACTAGTTGCTTCCCGGAGTAGGTCACCACTTTGTCCGGCTTGCTCTCGGCGGATATGCCAACTCCGTGGCCTTCGCCAACAAATACGATTTGGAAACGACGCTCCTTTAGCATTCCCGGAAAAGCTCCCTTTCGCTCGCTGATGGTTAATGTTCGCTTTGCATCGTCCCAGTGAAGCGGAATTGTTGTGTACACTCCCTTTTCATAGTTGTAGCCATCATTTTCATCTTCGTAGAGGGTGAAATCACTGTCCGCCCCACGATAAATGCGCAACTCGATGGGATCTTCAGGCTTTTCTGTTGACCATTCTATTTCCGGACCCATCGGCACTATGGAACCAGCACGCACGAACAAAGGAAGCTGATCGATGGGTCCCGCTGCATCCATCATTCGCGGCCCTTCTACGGAACCGCCGCTCCAAAAGTCGTACCACTTTGCTTTGGGAAGATACACTTGGCGCGAACTGACGCCCGGATCAGTTACGGGATTCACCAACAAGGCCGGCCCAAACATAAATTGATCGCCGATGGTCGCCGAGTGCGTATCAGTGCGGAAATCCATGATCAATCCGCGCATGGGCGTATAACCCTGGCTGGTGGTCATCCATGCGAGCGAATAAATGTATGGAAGCAAGCGGTAGCGTAGAGTGTCGTAGGCGGTGAGAATTTTCTGTGCCTCCGCTCCGTACGACCACAATTCGTTCTGGTTTGTTGAACGTGTTCCGTGTACACGGAGGATGGGATTGAAAGTTCCGAACTGAAACCAGCGGATGAATAATTCGCGGTATGCCGGATCGTCGGGATTTCCGGAGACAAATCCGCCGATGTCCGTCGTCCAATACGGGAGCCCGGAGATGGAATAGTTAAGCCCAGCAGGAATCTGCTTCTTGAAAAATATCCAATCTGAGTTTATGTCTCCCGACCAAACCGCAGCTGCGTTCCGTTGTGCGCCTGCAAACGCCGAACGGGAAAGAATGAATACCCGCTTCTTGTCCGATTCACTGCGCTGGCCCTGATAAACACCTTGGGTGGTCATCAAAGGAAATGCGTTCGCGTACCTCGCGCCGTTCCCAAGATAGGTCTTATTCGTTACCAGAATGTTCGTCTCGCGATCCTCGGTCTCCGGCTCTGTGGTGTCCAACCACCAGGCGTCGGCCCCGATTTTGAAAAGCGCCTGGTCCATCAGATTCCAATAGTATTTCCGCGCGTCGGGATTAAATGCGTCATAAAGAGCCATCCGCGGAGGATGAAAGGACTGCACCTTTGTCCTGTCAATGAACAATCCGCGCTGGTCCATGTCGTCGTAAGTTTTGGACCCGGGGCGGAAATACGGCCATACCGAAATCATCAAGTGAAAATTGCTTTTGTGAAGGTCCTCCACCATTCCGGGAGGATCGGGATAGCGTGCCTTGTCAAACACCGGCTCGCCCATGGTGTACCACCAGAACCAGTCTTGCACGATGTTGTCGGCGGGAATGTGAAGCTGGCGGTATTTGTGCGCGACAGAGAGCAACTCTTCCTGCGTGTTGTATTTGTTTTTGCACTGCCAGAAGCCGTAGGCCCATTTGCCGAAGAGCGGCGGAGCGCCAGTCAACTCGCGGTATCCGGCAATAATATGGTCGAATTCCGGGCCGTAAAGAAAGTAATAGTCCATTTCGTCGGCAACTTCGGAGCTGAGATAGAGCGCGCTGAGAAAACGATTGTTGAAGCGGCTGCGCGAGGCATTGTTCCAGAAGATTCCATATCCGTTGCTGGACAAGAAGAATGGAATGCTGATGTTGGTGTTGTCTTGAGAAATATCCACCGCGTCGCCGCGATAGTTCCATACGCCTGCTTGATGCTGGCCGAGCCCGTAGAAAGACTCGTAAGAGCCCCAGAGCTTCGAGAAAAGCTCCACATGGTGGGTCTGTTCACCATTCACTGTGACCGGGGTCATGGTGACTTCGGTTTGCTGGAAAAGAGTCTTACCCGCGGCATTCTGAAACGTAACGCTGCTGTCCTTGCGCGACACGACGGCTTTAACTTGCGCCGTGCTCAGCTCAACGTGCTCGTCGGAAGAGTGCATTTCCCACTTCGCGGCAGGCCAACTGTTCTTGATCACCACAAGATCGGGATGATGCGGCACGGACTCCGCAAGCGAATAGCGCACGCGGACGATCGCGTCGGAGCAGACTTGGATACGCATCACGCCTTTCTGCAGCGTGAACCGCACTCCATCTGGCTCTTTTTGTACGCTGACAACTGGGTTCAAAGGATTCCACTGCGCGGCAGCTATTCCGGGAAAGAGAACACAAAGGAGCAGGAGAATCAAACGACGAGGCAACGAAGATAGCTTAACTCCATGAGCCGCACACTCGCGCGCAATCATAGTGACCTACTCCTCTTTTGCCGGAATTCATACAAGGTTACGGGAGAGAGTGTACCTTTTATCGGGCTCTTTGCGTGAAGGACTCAGAGTCTAGATAAGAAGCAACTTTGGGCTTTGGATCAAACCGGACGGCTCTGTTTTACTGGCTATTTTTCAGTGTAGCTCTAGCTGCTTTCCAGTTCGGGCGGACTCGCGCGCGGCATCCAGAATCTCCATAACCTGCACGTTTATTTTCATGGAGAGCGGATCTTCGATGGGCTTGTTGCTCCGAATGCAGTCCACAAAGTACGAGATGGGATTGTTCGTTTCATGCGCAGGCGGATCGAGCGCTACGCGCTCTCCTTCCAATGACCCGTTTGCGACACTGTCTTTCGGAGAGCGGGAGAACAAATCTCTGGCCGTTGCGAGCAAGCTGCCTTTGGGTCCGAAGACCTGCGCCTGCCCCATGTTGTAAGGCCAATCCCAGGAAGCCTCGATAATTGCGGTCCCGTCGGGATAATCCAATACAATCGTGGCATCGTCATCCACGGCATTGTGCTGATCTACTTTCAGCTTCTGGGTAACCGCTGAAACGCGCGTTGGCCGCCCCTTGAGCCATACGGCCCACTCCGCTCCATAGCAGCCAAAATCCATAATCGCCCCGCCGCCATTCTTCACCGGGTCGTAGAGCCAGTCGGCAAAATATTTGGACACTCCGATTTCTTTCGGTCCCTGGTGGCCATACCGTACGATGATTCTTTGAACCGGTCCCAGCTGGTTGTCGTGCACGCGGTGATACAGTTCATGTGTCGGCGCAACCCACGCGTTCCAGTAATTGACCATTACCTTGATGCCCGCCTGATTCGCCAAACGTTCCATTTCGCGTGCATCCGCGGCGGTGGTGGCCATTGGTTTTTCTGTGGAATAATGAATGTGCCTCTTCGCGCACTCGCGTAGAATTTCCAAGTGGCGGTCGTTTTCCGTCGTGACGATGACCCCATCCGGCTTCGTTTCATCCAGCATCTTTACGTAATCCGAATAAAACTTCACGGATGGCGGAACTTTGGCTTTGGCTTGATCCACGAGCGCTTGATGAGTATCGGCGATGGCGATCAGTTCAGCGTTCGGCTCACGTGCCAGATCTCTGAGCAACCCCCACACATGATCGTGGTCGAGGCCGATAATAGCCAACTTGGTTTTACTTTCCGCTGCCTTCAGTGTCTCAGACGCAGCTACAGACATCGTTGCCGCGGCACAAACAAGAATTAAGGATAGAAACAAGGCAAAACGTTCGATGGAGTGCGCTGGCTTCATGTGATTTCCCCGACCCGCCTTAATCTTTGTGGAGTGACGCCTGCTCTCGTCCCATTCGCAATGCCGCGTCCGCCTTGCGCGCCATGAGTCCAAAGCCTCCGCTAACGGCATCCTTTTCCAGGGTCTGCAAATGCAGTATTCCCGCTGCCCTGTTCGCGGAGTTCAGCTCCATCTCTCCCAGTGCGAGCCGCGCCTCGAGGGCTATGCCAGCAAATGTCGCCGTGCTCGCTCGCGCGATCACATCGCGGAGCTGTCGCATGGAGTCGTTTTTGTCGGCGGTTTTTCCCGACGCAGCTTGTATCTGAGCCGCAACAATCGCAGCGAAGAGCCCCAGTTCTTCATTCCGCGACTTCTTTGCGGTCGCCATGGTTCGCTCCACGTAATTGCGCGCTTCCGCTAGTTTTCCCTGCGCAAGCGAGGCTCGCGATAGAGCGAGGTAGGCCGCCGCCGCGTCCTTGTCAGCCTTGGTCTTCTCGAAGAGTTCAGCCGCCTGCCTGGCCTGGACTCTGGCTTTTTCGCTCTTGTCCTGATCCAGCAACAATTCCGCCAGGTGCACCTGCAATTGGGCAGATTGCACTTTGTCTCCGATTTTGTCGAAGATCGCCTTGGCCTCCGCCTCATCCTTCCACGCCGTCTCGGTGTCTCCCTCCATCTGCAGGAGGCGTCCCAGACCTGAAAGGGCCGCGCCTTCCTTGCTTCGGTCGCCAATTCGCCGGCAAATCTCCAGGGATTCTTCCAACATTTTCTTCGATTCTGTGGTGTTCCCCTGCCGCAAGAACACTTCTCCCAGTCCCGCCTTGGTTAAAGCCTCTCCGTCGATGTGCCCGATTTCGCGATACGTGTCCAGCGATTCCTCGTAGCTCTTCCGGGCCGCGGTTAGATCTCCCAACGCCAAATAGATATCGCCAAAATTATCGCCTTCGTTGGCCACCCCGAACCGGTAACCAATCTGCTCGTAGATAGCCAGGCCCTTTTCATACTGTTTCTTTGCACCTTGGTAGTCGCCTTGCATCTGGAGAGCGATCCCGCCAACGGTGGCCGCGATCGCTACACCGCGTTGGTCGTGCGCGGCAAGATAAAGCTGTTCCGCCTCGTGCGCCACGGCTTCGACTCTATCAGGCGCAGCAAGGTTCTCAAGCGCCCAGCCCTGGTCGGTCAGCGCATGCGCTTGCAGCAACGATGCACCAGCGGCCTTTGCTTTCTCGGCCGCTCTCATGGCGGACGACAGCATGCTCTTGAAATCCCCCAGGGATTCCACGGCGTCATCCTCTGCCAAATCGATGCGCGGGTCGTCTCTCTGCGGCGGAGGCAACTCGCGCAAATGCGCAATTGTCACGATGGCATCGTTTCCTCGCCCCCCACTGAACTGCACCTTGGCTAAGGCGATTCCGTAATCGAGGCTGTCGGGAAAGAATTCAAAAAGGGCCCGATAGATTTCGATAGCTTTGTCCCATTCGTGTGAGGTTTCACGGTAGCGGGCTTCGACCAGCAGTCGCTCGGCACGGGGCAAGTTGGATGAAAGATCAAAGGCCCTTTTCGCTTCTTTCTTGGCGTTCTCGTCATATCCCAACTGATCCCATGCAGTCGCCAGCGCCGCATGCGAGAGCGCGTAGCTGGGCTCTGCCGCAATGGCTTTAAGCAGCGAATCCCGGGCCGAAAGCGCGTCAAACACGCGCACCCTCGAAAGCCCTTCAGCATACAAACGCGCGGCTTCCGCGTTCGAAGGAAGTGCGGTGGCCACCTCCACAGCTTCCTCTTTGGTGATCCTTCGAACTCCAAGATTGGCACGGAGCTTTTCACCGACGCGGGAAACCAGGCCGAAGAGGTTTTCTTGAGAGCCCGTCACTGAATCCGCATACAGCGTTTCACCGCTTAGGGCATCGAAGAGCCGCAAGTCGAGACGAATCTGCCGGCTGGGATTTGCCGCCAGCGAAGCGTAGGAGCCCGCAACCACCAGGTCCGTGCCCAGGTTCCTGTGAATTTTTTCAAGGTTTCCCGGGCCCAGACTGTCCATATCGTTTAGGGCCAGCTCTGCTTTCATTCGCGCGATGCTTTCCGCCGGGAGAGTCCGGAGTTGGCCGCCCGCGGAAAGCTCCGTGGTGAGCCAGTCGGAAAACGCCGTGGAGAGCCAGGCTTCTTTTGGATCCCCCGAGAGATTTGTAAACCCCAGGACGGCCACGGAACGCCGCGGACTGACGGCGCTCGACGGGCCGCTTGACGCCACGGGCGGTGAAACACGCAGGTAAATGCCGACTCCCAAAATAACCATCGCAACGGCGGTAGCTAAGCCAAAGAAGCGCCGCTTTCCCGACAGGGAGTGCAAATCGACGATCGGGGTTTCACGCTCCGCCTCTTTGTGCGCACCGTTCTTCCTATTGCCCGTTACCAGTTCCTTATGGAATTCACCGGTCCCGTTTTCATGAACCGCTTCTGCCGGCGGTAAATGAACGGGAGCAAGAAATCTGTACCCGTGACGCGGAATGGTTTCGACAAACCGCGGGCTGTCGGCGGAATCCCCCAGCGCCGCCCGTAACTTGGTCATGGCCTTATTCAAGCTGCGATCGAAATCCACAAATGTGTGCGCAGGCCAGAGCTTTTCCCGCAGCTCTTCGCGGGTCACCACTTCACCGGGGTGTTCCAAAAGGAGAGAAAGGATCTGGAAGGGCTGCTCTTGCAGTTTGATGCGAACTCCGTGCTTCCGCAATTCCGCGGCGCGTAGGTCGACCTCAAAAACTCCAAAACCTCTGGTTCGGAAGGGCCCCTGAACCGCTCGCATGACCTCACCCCTGCAGATTGCCGAGCGTAGCACGCAGCGAAGGCCTAATCAATACGGCCCTTCTCTTGGCCAACTCATCGTTTCGCTAGATTCCGGGAGCGTTTGCAGTCCGATGCGCTTGCCTTGAGGTCAAACATGCGTCTTTCGTGGACGGCAAGGAAAAGGTTGAGGAGTTTAGCGAGGCACGGTAGCTAAGGCGCCTTTCCCTTCAGTGAGTTGGACGAGGCAATCAATGCAAGGGATGCTGACTTCTTCGCGGAGGCCACTGGGCCAGAAAACTTCCAGCTTGTCGATTTTGGAGGCGGAGCCTAGGCCGAAATGAACGCGGGGGTCGGAAGAAGAAGCATAGCTCCCCCCGCTAAAGACATCGGCGCGCTGGCGAACGCCTCCCGCGGTGAGGAAAACCCTTGCTCCAACGGCATCGCGAGAGGAACGATGAATTGGAGTGGTGGATGGAGAAGGAGTGGAAAAGGCGGATGTCGGTCCCGCCAATTTCAGTGTGATCCAATGGTTGGAGTTGTGGACGACGTTGCGAAGAAGTGTGGGAGTGGAGTCTAGGTTGTTGAGGACGACGTCGATATGGCCGTCGTTGAAGAGGTCGCCGAAAGCGGCTCCCCGCGCGCAGACGACGGAGGCAAGACCGCTTCCGGTGGCCGGCGGAACTTCTTGGAATTTGGCGCCGTCAAGATTGCGAAAGAGTTGCGGACGTTGCGCCCAAGTGGTGCCCCAATCACGCTGGTCGGCGACAGGATAAACGTGACCGTTTGCGATAAAGAGATCGAGAAGACCATCGTTGTCGAAATCGAGGAATCCCGTGCCCCAGCCAAGGAACGGAATGGTTTGGCTGCCAAGACCCGCTTTGAAGGAAACGTCAGTGAAACTCGAGTCGCCGTCGTTGCGATAAAGAGTTTTGTAATCGTCGGAAAAGGTGGTGATGAAGAGGCCGAGTCGTCCGGAGTGATTGTAGTCGCCCAAGGCAATGCCCATGGAAGCTTGGGCGCGGCCTTCCTCGTTCAGAGCGAAACCGCTCATGTAGCTGACATCCTCAAAGGTTCCGTCGCGGCGATTGCGGTAGAGATAATTGGGAGTGGAATCATTGGCCACAATAAGATCGAGCCAGCCGTCGTCGTCAATGTCGCCAAAAACGGAAGCGAAGCCATAGCGGCCTTCGCGGTCGGCAACACCGGCTTTTACACTCACGTCAGTGAACGTGCCGTCGCCGTTGTTGTGAAAAAGGTGATCCCCTTCACCGAGCAAGCCCATCGGCCCGCAGAAGACGTTCACGCCGCGGTATTGGCAAGCGCCTTCGGGAACGCCGCCCTTCCCTGCCAGGATGGGATGGTCGAGATCGTAGTGGACGTAGCCGGGAACGAAGAGATCCAGCAGGCCGTCGCGGTCGTAGTCGCCCCACGTTGCTCCCGTGGACCAGCCGCCTAGCGCGACACCAGCTTTTTCAGCGACGTCGGTGAACGTGCCGTCGTGATTGTTGTGATAAAGGCGGTTCTTTCCGTAATTGGAGACGTAGATGTCAGGCCACCCGTCATTGTCGTAATCGGCGACGGCCACTCCGAAGCCCCAGCGATCGTTTGAAACACCAGCTTTGTCGGTCACGTCAGTGAACGTGCCGTCATGATTGTTGTGAAAGAGCATAGCGCGTGGGGCGGGCTCGGCGCCTTTGACGGCGGCGACCGTGGAACCGTTGAGGAGATAAATGTCGAGCCAGCCGTCGTTGTCGTAGTCGAGAAGAGCGACGCCGGAACCGGGTGCCTCGATGATCGTGGATTTTTCAGGCGAGCCGGAGCGATGGTGAAATTTGTCGAGGCCGGATTGGTGCGTAATGTCTGCGAAGACGACCGGAGCACCGTCAACGAGGCCGCCTGCGGTGATTGGACGGGAGTGAGAGTCTTTGATGGGAGCATGAATGCCGCCGGTGGACATGCCGGAGGGGCGAGGTAGGGGCGCGTTCTGGGGTTTATCGGAAGCGGATTGCGAAGATTGCTGACTGAGAGCAAACCGCGAGAACGCTAGAAGGAGAAAAGAGGTCGCCGCGAGCAGAAGAAAACGGATCCTCTGGCGGGGTTGGCGGCGCAAACTCATTTTTGTGCAGCTGTTGACATGGGTTCGTCGACGGCCAAGATTTGGTCAGCGCGGACATTCTTCAGAGTTTGCTGAATGCCGCTGGGCCAGCGGATTTCGATGGATTGGGCAACGGATTCGGAGCCGAGACCGAAATGGACGCGCTTGTCGCTGGAAGAAAGGTAGCTGCTGGCCGTGGAAACCGTGGCAAATTGCGGGCCCTTGGCGGTAATGAGCTTAACTTCAGCGCCGATAGCGTCGCGATTGCTTTTGTGGCCCACCAGCTTTAGCAAGAGCCAATGATTTTGTGTCGGCGTTTCGTTGTGGAGGATGTGTACGGGGCCGTCGTTGGTCGTGACGACGGCGTCGAGGCGGCCGTCATTGTCGATGTCACCAATGGCCATGCCGCGACTCAGCCAAGGTTGGCTAAACACCGCGCCTGACGCGGCCGAGACGTCCACGAACTCTTTGCCGGTGTTCCGGAGAAGAAGCATTGGTTCGCGATAATGGAGATTCGGATAGCTGAGCTCGACGGTATCGAGGTCGTGGCCCTGAGCAATGAGTAGATCTTTCCAGCCATCGTTGTCGTAATCCAAGAAGCGGACCCCCCAGCCGGAGTGTGTCATGGTGGCGCGAGCAACGCCGGAAGTGAAACTGGAGTAAGTAAAGGTTGAGTCGTGGCCGTTAAGATAAAGCGCGTAGCGCTGGTTGGCCAGGTCGGTGATGATGATATCCGGCCAGCCATCGTTATTGTAATCGGCGAAATCCACGCCCATACCGGCATAAGTGCGGCCGTCTCCGTCGACAGCGACTTCCGACAGAAGGCCAACTTCTTCGAAAGTACCGTCACCCTTGTTGTGATAGAGGAACTCAACCATGGAGTCGTTTGCGACGAAAAGGTCAATGTGGCCGTCGCGATCATAATCGGCGAGGGCGATGCCCAGGCCTTTTCCGGGCTTGGATAGGCCGATCTTTTTCGAAACTTCCGAAAAGTGGCCGTTGCCGTCGTTGTGGTAGACAAGGGGAGAAATCGGTTGAAAGAGATCGGGATGGCAGTAAGCGCGATATCCTTCCTTATGTTCACCACAGTAGATGTCGTCGAAATCCCATTGCAGGTAGCGGAGAACAACGAGGTCGAGGAGGCCATCGTTGTCTAAATCCACCCAGGCGGCGCTGGTGGACCAGCCGGAACCTGCGACTCCTGCTTTTTCTGTGACGTCGGTGAAGGTGCCGTCGCCATTGTTGTGGTAAAGCTTGTTGCCCCCGTAAGCCGTGACGTAGAGATCTTCGTAGCCATCGTTGTCATAGTCGCCGACGGCAACCCCCATCCCGTAGCCGACGCCCTGCAGGCCTGCTTTCTCGGTCACATCCTCGAAAGTGCCGTCTGCCTTTTGGTGGTAGAGGCGGTTCCAATAGGTTGGGCCAGTCTTTTGCGGGATGGAACCCTTGGGTGTCGGATCCTGGAGGGGGGCGCCGTTGACAACGAAAATGTCGAGGCGGCCGTCATTGTCGTAATCGAAGAGGGCAACACCGGGGCCCATGGTTTCAGGAAGATAGTGCTTTGGTGTGTGAGAAGAGAGGTAATTGAAGTGGATTCGAGACGACGAAATGGTGTCCACAAATTTACCGGGAAACGCGTTCTGAGAATCGGGAGTGGAACCCGATTGCTGAGCAGCAACCACACCCATTAGAAGTACGAAAAGCAAAGCCCCAGAGAGAAGACGCATACCTGATTGATATTACAGCATATAAGCATAGAAGCCTCCTGCCGGCGTGGTGCCGCCTCACACTTTCAAGGGAAGGAGCATGGATAACTTTTGGTAGTTGAATCAGTTAGGCGGGAACGCGCAAATGACATGGAAGTGGATTGACAGAAGGAGGATGGCTTGAGAAGAGTGCGGTTGTGACAAAGAAGTAAGGGTGTGCCCGATGAATCGGAGGGATGCCATGAATTTCTATGGACTTAGGTTTGAGAATTTTTTGAAGACAAGATTTCAGCCGTTGAACTGGGCTCTGGTTGCGACCGCGTTGGCCTGCTTCGCTTTCGCCGGCGGTGCGAGTGCCCAAACCGCGGACCACGCTGATTCGAACAAAGAGAACACTGCCAAGCCGAATCTGGCCAAAGAGCCGACTCTGTATGTGGTTGGTTACGCGCACTTGGACACAGAGTGGCGCTGGGAATACCCACAGGTCATCAACGAATATCTTCGCAAGACCATGGATGATAACTTCGCTCTGATTGGGAAGTATCCCCACTATGTTTTCAATTTCAGCGGGGCCAATCGCTATCGGCTGATGAAGGAATACTACCCGGCAGATTTTGCCAAGCTGACGCAGTTCGTTCATTCGGGCCGATGGTTTCCAGCGGGCTCTTCGATGGAAGAAGGCGACGTAAATGCTCCGAACGCCGAAGCGATTATCCGACAGATCCTTTATGGCAACGAATGGTTTGGCAAGGAATTTGGAAAAGCTAGCGCTGAATATATGCTCCCCGACTGTTTCGGGTTTCCAGCATCGCTGCCGACGATCCTGGCGCACTCGGGAGTAAAAGGGTTTTCGACACAAAAGCTAACCTGGGGGTCCTCCGCTGATGCGGGAGGGCCGGAATCGCGCGAGAAGACTCCCGAAGGGACACCATTTAACGTGGGCGTGTGGGTAGGCCCTGATGGCGAAAGCGTGCTTGCCGGCCTGAATCCTGGGAGCTATAGCGGTGGAATCTATACCGACCTCACGAAGCCGCTTCCCGAAGCCCCGCCGGATGCGGCCTTGGAGAAGGTTCAAGCCGAGATCCAGGCGCTGCGAGAAAAATTGGAAAAAGTGCAGAAGAGCGGACAACAGTTCGATCAGAAAGACATCCAGGGATTTCGAGGCTTACAGAATCAGCGAGAAGCCCTGATGAAGATGGACCAGGACCGCGCCCGGGAACGATTTCAGGACGATTGGGCGGCAAGAGTAGAGAACAACGGGAAGGTCAGCGGTCTGTTGACCGATTACCACTACTACGGGACTGGAGACGTCGGCGGCGCCCCAGATGAGGAGTCCGTAAAAAGGCTGGAAGCGATTGTCACCAAGGGTACAACGAGCTTCCCTCCACTAGACGCGTTCTACTCTTCAAGGCAGTCACATCCAGAGTGGCCCCAGGTGAAAGCGGGAGAAGGGTCCGTTCATGTGATTTCGGCCACGGCCGACCAAATGTTTTTGAATATTAGTTCTTCTGAAGAAGCGGGCTTGCCGCGCTACACCGGCGAAATGGAATTGACCAATCATTCGGCAGGTTCCTTGACTTCGGAGGCTTACCAGAAGCGCTGGCTGCGCAAGGAGGAATTGCTCGCGGACGCCGCAGAGAAAGCATCGGTCGCTGCGGAATGGCTGGGAGCTCGGAGGTACCCGCGCGAACGGCTGAACAATGCGTGGACGCTGGTAATGGGCGGTCATTTTCACGATATCGCCGCAGGAACCGCCACTCCCAAGAGTTATGAATTCGCCTGGAATGACGACGTCATCGCTATGAATCAGTTTGCGGGAATTCTGAGCAACGCAACCGAAGGCGCGGCCGCAGCGCTGAATACGGAGACCAAGGGCACACCGATCGTAGTCTTCAATCAGCTCAACATCCTGCGGGAAGACGTAGTGGAAGCAAGGATGGAATTTGCGGGAGGAATGCCGAAGGCGGTACGGGTCACGGGTCCTGGCGGCAAGGAAGTTCCTGCGCAAATCTCGGGAGGAAAGGTCCTCTTTCTGGCACAGGTTCCGTCGACTGGCTTTGCCGTTTACGATGTGCAGCCGGGAACGGAAGCGGCTGCTCCTACGATGCTCAAGGTAACCAGCGACTCGCTCGAGAACCAATACTATCGCGTCAAGCTAAATGCAGACGGGGGTGTGATAAGCATTTTCGACAAGTCCATTGGCAAGGAGTTGCTGGCTGGACCAGCAAGGCTGGCTATCTCCTACGACAATCCTCAGCAGTGGCCGGCATGGAACATGGATTGGGACCAAGAGCAGGCAGCGCCGAAATCCTATGTTAGCGGCCCTGCAAAGATTCGCGTTGTGGAGAATGGTCCGGTGCGCGTCGCACTGGAAGTTTCACGGGAAGCCGCTGGTTCGGCATTTGTGCAGACGATTCGGCTTTCCGCAGGTGAAGCGGGCAAACGCGTCGAATTCGGAAACGTGATCGACTGGAACACGAAAGAGTCCAACCTGAAGGCGACGTTCCCGTTGGCCGCTTCGAATCGCCTGGCAACTTACAACTGGGACATTGGCACGATTCAGAGACCGACAGCGGCGCCAAAGAAATTTGAAGTGCCTTCCCACCAGTGGATTGATTTGACGGATATGAACGAAGAATTTGGCGCCACGATTCTTACTGACTGCAAGAACGGGTCAGACAAGCCGAATGACAACACCATCCGACTCACATTGATTCGCACACCTGGCACATCCGGCGGATATCCTGACCAGGGTACGCAGGACATCGGCCACCATGAATTCATTTATGGAATCGTGGGACACGCCGGGAGCTGGCGAGAAGGGCAAACCGATTGGCAAGGTCAGCGCTTGAACGCCCCGCTGATCGCTTTCGAGGCTTCAAAACATCCGGGCGCCTTGGGACAGGAGTTTTCTTTGCTTAAGGTGAGCAACCCGCGGATTCGCGTTCTAGCCTTGAAGAAAGCCGAAGAGAGCGACGAAGTCATCGTGAGACTGGTGGAGCTTGACGGCAAACCGCAGGAGAATGTGCGCGTGTCCTTCGCGGCGCCAATCAGCGCAGCACGCGAAGTGAACGGGCAGGAGCAGCCAGTGGGCCCGGCAACAGTGACCGAGGGCTCGCTGGTGACTTCGTTCTCGGCGTACCAGCCAAGAACTTTCGCGTTGAAGCTGGCCGCAGCAACGTCCAAGGTTAGCAGTGTCCATTCCTCCCCGGTGAAGCTGACTTACGACGTGGCAGCGGCAACCAACGATGGTGCGAAGTCAACCGCGGGGTTTGACGGTAAGGGCAATGCCCTGCCCGCTGAAATGCTGCCTTCGCAAATTCAGTTCGACGGCGTGGAGTTTCAACTCGCTCCCGCAAAGTCCGGAACCCCCAATGCATTAACTGCTAAAGGACAAACGATTGGCCTCCCCGCAGGTCAGTCTGAGCGACTTTACATTTTGGCAGCAGCAGCGGAGGGCGACCAGAAAGCCACGTTCCAAGCTGGAGCTAAGAAAACCGAGCTGAACATTCAAGACTGGGGTGGCTTCATCGGGCAGTGGGACCACCGTCAGTGGCTCGCGAAAGACATTACGATTCCCGAAAGGTTGGGCCGGCCAGCACGAACGAGGCACGACGACTACGCGGAGATGACAGGCATCAAGCCGGGTTACATCAAGCGTGCGGACCTGGCGTGGTACTGCTCGCACCATCACAACGCCGCGGGCGAAAACGTGGCGTATTCCTATTCCTACCTGTTTGCTTATGCCGTGGATTTAGAGCCCGGAGCAAAAACCATCAAGCTGCCTAATAACCCGAAAATCCGAATCCTGGCGATGTCGGTTGCCGAGGAGAATCCTCGTACAAAACCTGCTCAGCCGCTGTACGACGTTCTTCCTCCAGCAGCGGCCGGCGACAAGGACTTCCTGCTCTCCAGCTCCGCAACTAGTCTTTCCGTGACGCAAGGGAGAAGCGTTATGACGAAGATCAGCGTG
The DNA here is from genome assembly GCA_035280045.1 of Candidatus Acidiferrum sp. GTDB lineage: Bacteria > Acidobacteriota > Terriglobia > Acidiferrales > UBA7541 > Acidiferrum. The sequence goes on along the minus strand of DATEGP010000061.1, from coordinate 92,984 downwards.
ATCCCAAGGAACGGGCTTGAGGGCGGCGCAACGCTGACAGCCTCGGGGCTGCCTGCTGGAGTGACTGCATCATTTAGTCCCTCCAGCACCTCCGGCATGAGCACTCTAACGCTAAAGGCAGAGAGTTCCGCGCACCCAGGGACTTCCACAATCATGATCACGGGCACATGTAATTCTGGGACGGTGTCGCATAGGGTCTCTATCGCTTTGAAAGTGACGGCCATCAAAGCCGGCGCAGTGGCGGTCGATCTTGCTTCGGCTTACAACGCCACAGGAATTTATGAGGACGGTGCGACATTCGACGAGGCTTCCAGCCTCGACGGCGGCGGCTTTGCGTTCCCAGCGCAGCCTCTAGGCTCCAGTGTGGAATGGGACGGTGTTCTTTTTCATCTTGGCCCCGCCAATGCGCTGGATGTGGTTACAGGCAGGACAATCACCCTGCCGACAGGGAAGTTTGCTGGTTTGATGATGCTCGCGACAGGCGTAGACGGCAGCCAGAAGGCTCAGACTTTCACGGTTTCGTACGCCGACGGCACGTCTTCCAGCTTCACGCAGAGCCTAAGCGACTGGTACTCGCCAGCGACTTTCACCGGGGAAGCCGCAGCCGCGAGCGTGCCGTATAGGCTTAGTGGCGATGGGGAGACAGATGACGGCACGTTTCATATCTTCGGTTATTCATTCGATCTCGATAGCAATAAGCCGGTGCGTAGCATCAAGTTGCCAAACAACCGCGCTGTCGTAATTCTTGCCATGGCGTTGGTGCCCGCGGCAGGGTAGTCATCGAAGACAAGAAAACTGCTGGCCCCGAGGCAAAACTAGCAAGCGAGGAAACAGGACCGACCTCCTTTTGAGAAACCTATCATTCTTTTCAGGTGGGAAGCTCTTCCATGAACGGCTCGGACGGCTCGTGGGCAGTTCTTTGCGGATAGCGGCTTGGCAGCGCAGCAATTAGCCTCTGCGTATAGGGATGACGCGGTGACTCGAAAATGGCATCCGGGCCGTCGCATTCTACAATCTCGCCGTCGCGTAAAATGGCAACGCGATGACACAGGGCCGCCACGGACAAAAGATCGTGCGAAATGTAAAGAATGGCCATATCTAATTCGCGGTTGAGCCGAGAGAATAAACTCAGGATTTCAGACTGAGTAATCGTGTCAAGCGCACTGGTTGGCTCATCTGCAATCAGCAGCGCCGGGCGATGAAGAATCGCCATGGCGATGATGACTCTTTGTCCCTGGCCAACGCTAAGCTGCGAGGGACGCCGTTTTAGGAATTCGTCGTCGTCCGGCAGGCTGACGCTCCTTAGCGCGGTTCTTATTGCGGCATGACACTTCTCGCCGGTTCCGCCAGCATGCGCCCGCCAGGCTTCATTCAATTGCGCTCGAATGCGCAGTGCAGGGTTCAAAGAAGTCAGCGGGCTTTGCAACACAACGCTTATTTGGCGGCCCCGAATATCCCGGAGCTGGCTCTCCCTTTTCTCCAAGAGATTCTCGCCCTGAAAAATGACTTCGCCACGAACCTTTGCGCCTTTCAACTGAAGTAACTGCAAGAGCGCCAGCGCCAAGGTGCTTTTCCCAGAGCCGCTTTCACCTACGAGTCCAACAATTTCTCCGCGCTGAATGTCCAGGGAAAGATTCTTGAGGACGCCCGGCTTGTTCGGGTAGTCCACGGAGATCCGCGCGGAGAGTAGTGGGGACTCCAAGGTCATTTCTGAACACCAAGCTCCGGCGCCGGTCCGAGCCGTAAAGTGTCCGCGTTCCAAAATCCCCAGGGATCAAGGACCACAGGAGCGGCCCCGACCACACTGGGAGAAACTGCCACGAGCACATCTTTGTTAATCAGATAGATGAACGGTTGCTCTTCGGCCGCGATTTGCTGCACGCGATCAAACTTGGCCTTTCGCTCTTTCTCCGTTGGGGCGGTCGCCTGCTCGCGCATCAGTTTGTCGATCTCAGCTTCCCATGCAGTCGCGGGAGTTTTCTGGCTGGGATTCCACTGATGGTTTTCACCTGAACTTAGCCAAACATTCATCTGGCCGTTTGGATCGAGGTCAGTGTTGACCAAACCAAGGACACAGGCTTCGTAATCGAAAGTACGTGTGATCCTCTCAATCAGCGAAGGAAAGTCCAACGTGACCACATTGACTTTGATCCCCACCTGCGAAAGGTCTTGCTGAATCATCGTGGCTATTTTTTCGCGCGCAGCGTTGCCGGAATTGGTGACGACCGTAAATTCGACGCGATTGCCGGCGCGGTCTTTCAGCGTGTCTCCTTCAAGGTGGAAGCCCGCTCGCGTCAGCAGCCGCAGGGCGCCTTGCGGGTCGTATTTTGGATCTTCGAGGGCAGAGTTAAACCAGAAATGATTGGAAGGAGAAACCGGGCCGTACGCAGGTTTCGCGTAGCCCGCGTAAACAATGCGGCAAAGGTCTGCCCGGTTGACGGCCATAGAAATAGCTTTGCGAAACTCTTTCATTCCAAACCAGGCTTTCTTATAAGCGGGGACCGGGGCGGCCGACGACTGATTGAACCACAGCTCCTCGGCGTCGAGACCTGTGCCTGCGTTTCGCGTTACGGTGGAGTTTTCATGCTGCAGGCGTTCGAACTGCTCTGCGTCCAAGCGATTGATCAACTGCAATTCGCCGCGGCGGAATCGAAGCAGCTCGATGTCGCGGTTGCGCTGAATGTCCAACCGGACGCTATCGATGTAAGGCAGAGAGTGCCCCTGAGCGTCGTGTTTCCAATAGTTCGGGTTTTTCTGGAGCAGAACGTAAGAGCCCGCTTTGTAATCGGCCACGTAGAACGGACCGAGGACCGCCATCTCCTTCTTGGGAGAGTGCGCCGAGAGGATCGCGACCTGATCGAACAGGCGTTCAAGCCCTGCGATAGGAGCTGGAAACATGATGGCCGCTACGTCCGGCGCTGGAGTTTGAACTTGCACGGTTCCCTCGCCGGAGCGAAAGGAATCGCCCGTGGTCGAATGCGTTGCCGGATCCATGAGCAAGCGCATAGTGTAGGCCACGTCCTCTGAACTAAAAGGCGTACCGTCGGAAAAATGAATCCCTTTGAGAAGATGAAAGGTAATCGTGCGCCGATCGCGGGAGATGCTCCATGAAGTGGCGAGCGCGGGTTCGAGCGCCTGCGTCTGCCGGTTGAGGCGAATGAGAACACCGCCGGTCAGATAGCGAACGTTCTCCGAGGCTTCGTCGTCCACGAGAATTGGATTGAAGGTCTTGGGCTCACCATGGAGACAAAAATGGAGCTCGCCACCCGTTTGCGCGTGAAGGGGAAGCGCAAGGGCCAGCACTGCCGTAAGAGCGAGGCTTTTTAGCGAACTGCGCATCACGCGGTTTCCTCCTGTGCGGGCAAGATCAATTGAAAACAGATCACCACTAGAATCAGCAGAACCAGGGGAGCAAGCCGCCAGGGATTTGCACTGACTGCTGAAATATCTTCGAGGCCACGCAAGAGATTACCCCACGAAGGCAGAGGCTCGATCACGCCGAGGCCCAGCATACTTAGAGTGGCTTCCGTCAACACAAAGACCGGAATGGAAACCCAAAATTGCGCAAAAAGAACTGGGCGCAGGTTGGGAAACAGATGACGCACGATGATTCTCCAACGGCTGCATCCTGTCGCCCGCGCAAGCAGAAGAAAGTCGGAATTTCGCAAACTCTTTGTTGCCGCCCAGACAACTCGCAACGATGACGGCCAACCCAGCAAACCCAGCAGAGTAAAAGTCGCAATGACGGACAGAACCGGTGAAATATCCAGCGGAAGCAAAGCGCGCAATGCCAGCAGGACAAACAGCAACGGAAGCGCCATGGAAAGGTCGGTGGCCGCGAGGATTAGTTTTTCGCACCATCCGCCAACGAGCCCCGCGAATCCACCCAATATGCCGGAGAGCAGCGTGGCCAACAAGGCGGCCGCAGGGGCGAGCAAGAGAGACACACGCGTTCCATACACTAAACGCGTGAAGAGATCCCTCCCCAAACTGTCCGTCCCCAGCAAGTGAGAGGACGACGGCGCGGCGTTCGGACGCTCGCGGAATTGCCTAGCGTATGGATAAGGGCTGACCGTTCCGGCAAACAAGCCCACTACAAAAATAGCGCACAAAACCACGGCGCCGATCACTCGAAGGTTTCCGGCGTTCACAGCGCCCTCCCGTGCACAATGTTCGCGAGCATATTTGCAGCCACGGTGATCAGCGTAACCAGCAGCGTCAAATTCATGATCAAAGGCAAGTCACGATTCAGTGCGGCTTGCCACGCGAGCTGCCCCACTCCCGGAGAATCGCAAAGCGCTTCGATCGGAATCGCGGCGCCAAATCCAACAGCTAAGGACACTCCCAGAAGGGCGAAAAGCGCCGGTGAAGCCAAAGGAAGAACATGGTGAAACAAAATTCTGGACTGACTGGTTCCTCGCGCACGCGCGGCCAGGATGTAGGGTTGCGCGTAAGCATGATTCAGCAAGTTGCGAAGATAGCGAAACAGTTTCGGGAAAGTGACGACAGCGATGGCCACAAACACGGGCGCGCGCAGATAAACGGCGAAGATTGCGACAACTGCCGCAGGAAGCGCGATTAGCACCCCGCTAATCAGCGTGGTCGAAATGTCAAAGGAGAGTCCACGAAAGAAAACGCCCGTAAGCGACAGCAACAGAGCGGCGAGCCAAGCTAACGACGTGCCCAAGAGCACTGATTTTGCCGTGACCGGGAATCGCTCCTTGATGAGCGACGAGATAGGACGTTGCAACCATTCGGAGAAGCCGAAATCACCATGAATCGCACCAGCCAGATAGTGGCCATAATAAGAGAGCAGTCCGCCATTAATGCGATGAGAGTTTCGAATCGCTTCTATGCTTGCCTGGCTCAAACGGAAATCGAGTTCCTGTTCATCCACTCCGTAACCAGGCGAGAAGCGCACCAGGGACGCGCTCAGCAAGCCGCCGACAAGACAAACGGCCGCAAGCATGAGCAAACGTCCAGCGATTCTTTGGATTCTGGCCCTCATCTTTTCCCGCGTTTATGGCATCTCTCCGGAAAGTGCAAAGCCACGAAAGTTACTCAACAACTTGCTGGAGCCGAGGAGCTTCACCGCGCTGCTTGTAGTAGGTCTCTTTCGTTTCGTACATTCGGTGGTCCGCCTCAGAAAGGAGTTCTTCCGCCGTGGAGCCGTCTTTCGGATAAAACGCACAGCCGATGCTCGCGGAGACCACCTTCGCGCCGCAAATCTGCTGACCAGCTTCTTCGACCGCAAGTTCCAGCCGAGGCTTGAGCTCTTCTGCACCGTCCTTCGTTAACTCGGGGAGCACGAACACAAATTCATCGCCGCCCAGGCGGCCAACCTGATCGTATTCGCGGCAAGCATTCTTCAGGTTCTTCGCAATCTGTTGCAATAACTTGTTGCCGACAAGGTGGCCATAGTTGTCGTTTACATTCTTGAAGCCGTTGAGGTCGCTCATCAACACGGCCAGCGGCAGGGCGCTGCGGCGCGAGCGCGCAATTTCTTGTTCCAGGTGAACACAGATCCAGCGGGCGTTGGGCAATTCCGTCAGGAAATCGGTACTGGCCGTGTCTTGCGCTCTTTCATATTGCAATGCATTCTCAACAGACAATCCAAGTTTGGAACTGGCCGCGAGCAGCAGCCGCAAATGATCTTTGGTGAAGCCCTGCTTTTCGCGCAAATAGAGCGAGAGAACGCCGGCGGCACCGTCGCGTCCCCGGAGCGGCACGGAAAGCACCGACTGCAGGACAGACATCTGAGCTTGGTCCCCCAGGTATTTTGTTTCCGCCGCAGGGTCTCCATTGATAATCGGCTTTTCAGTTTGCGCCACCCAACCGGTAACGCCTTGACCCACCGGAATCGCTATCGAAGTAAAAAGGTCGTAGTCCACACCGTGGACGTACTTAGGGATCAGTTTTCCTTCCTGATAGATGTAGAAAACGATCGCGTCATAAGGAATCATCTCCTTCAGCCGCACTGCAACCACCGAGAGCGTTTCCCGCAGGCTCAAGGAGTTTCCAAGGGTCTGCGCAAGCTCAAAGAGAAGCTGGGCCTCTTGCCGCGCGGAGACGATGGATGCGAGAAAGGATGCGGCACGGACCTCCGCTTCATCCGGCATCTCGGCGAAACCAGCAGAGGGAGCGGCGGCACGGTCTACTTTTGAAACGAGTTCCAGAGGACTTCCCTCTCGCGCCGAGTGGCTCACCACTTCTTCCAATTCCTTGTATCGCTGCTCGATGCAATCCACGACGCGCGGGTCATAGCTTCGCCCGCTTTCTGCACGCAACAGGGCCATGGCCTCGTCGGTCGAAATCGCGCGCCGGTAAGGCCGCTCGGAAGTCAATGCGTCAAAGCAATCGACCACGGAAAGAATTCGCGCGCCGATGGGAATCCCTTCGCCGGACAGCCCATCGGGATACCCCGTGCCGTTCCACTTCTCATGGTGGGAACGAACAATGGGCACAACCGGATAGGGAAATTGCACACGGTCGAGAATCTCCGCGCCGACGACCGGGTGAATCTTCAATTTCTCGAATTCTTCAGGAGTAAGCCGCCCTGGCTTTGAAAGGATGTGTTCGGGCACGGCCAGTTTGCCGATGTCGTGGAGCATCGCCGCGGCACGAATGGCGTTCAGCTGCGCCTCGTCAACGCTTAAGTCCTTGCCGATTTGCATCGCGTAAATCTGTACCCGCTTCAGGTGATCATGCGTGTTGTGGTCTTTTGCTTCAATGGCGAGAGACAGAGCTTCGATCGTTCGCAAATGCAGATCGGCAATCGCCTCGGTGTGCTTCTTCTCGGTTTCCAGGCGATCCAGGTAGGTTCGATAGGAACGGTAAATCCAGTAAACCACGGGAAGGACCAGAATGGCGACCTGCCATCCAAGGGAGCGGTTGATAATGCTCACCCCTCCCGCAATGAGCGCGCCCAGCAAATAATAAGGAAAAGACCAGAGGTAGCACTCTTTCCAAACCAATGCGGGATTGCGACGCTCAGTCATGGCGATGATGCCGGATACGGACATCGTGTTCATCGCGAAGTATGTAGTCGAGGCTGCTGCCAATAACAATGGCCACCGCAGTCCGATGTTGTAGGCGTACTGGCTGTGAAAGACGAGATGAGCGAGTGAGATGGACAAAGCGAGATTCGCGAAGTTGAACAGGATCTGAATCAAGCGCGGGCGAGGCTTGGCCTGCCAAAGCGATTGCGCCAATCCTCCGAGACATCCCATCAGCAGAGTTTCCGGATAAGAAAGGTCAAGAATCCCAACGAGAATGAAGAGGAAATTCGCCGACATCGTCGCTTGGATACCCGGTAACCGTACTTTGAAAAGCGACGCCCCCAATGCCACCGCAAGAAAACTGGCGAACCGCAGCGAGTTGTCCGAATGCCAGTGGAGCAGGGCGTATGGCACAAGAGGAATTCCCGCCAAAACCTGCGTCACGATAAAAATGGTCGCTGGCCAACCAAGAAACCGGCGTTGCTGCCCAGGCAGGCTCCAAACGCGTTTCCACCAGTTCAACACGCTTTTTGCAGGCTTTTTCCCGGATCCACTTTCACTTGCCCGTGCGAAGTCCGCACTGGGCCGGCCGCGCAGCTCCAGCGCACCTTTGGGGACACTCTTATGTTGGGCGAAGTCCCTTGACATTCAACCGGCCTCTAGACAGGGGACGACGGGCTCTACCCCTCGTAGAGCCAGTCTGGCCTTGAACGTAGGAATCTTCCTATAGTACTAGGGGCAAAATGTGTCTCAACAGGAACGCACTCCGAGGCATACTTCGCGTTGTGTCTAATCACTAACGGCGAGCTACTCAACGCCGAGTTAAACGACACTCTTGATTAGGATTTTCTGATTATGGCGCGCCCGGTGAGATTCGAACTCACGACCCCATGCTCCGGAGGCATGTACTCTATCCATCTGAGCTACGGGCGCGCAGTCAAAAACGAGCGTGTTCAATGCACCAAACGCACTCGACAATCCCTATTCTATCTTGCCTCATCCCTTGGCGCTAGCCTGCACTCCTTCAACTCATTTGGCCATTCATATCCAAGGGCCGCTAGCCTATCGCCCGAGAGCGGATTCCCTTCGCCAGCTTTTCAATTTCCTCGGCCTTCTTGAGCATGACTACGGAAAGCACCTGCACCGAATCGGTTTTCTCCACTTCCGCCTTCAATTCGCTGGCCAATTGATAAAGCTTTTCAATGTTTTTCTTAATGTCTTTCTGGTTGGATTCCAGCACCGCCTTGGAGTCAATCCTCGGCTCATCAGGATCTTCTTCCTTGATAGGTGGCTTGACTGGGGGCCTGGTCTGGCTTTCCTGGGCGCGCAGGGCGTAGCCCATTACCCCTAGAGGCACACCAGAAGCAAGAAACATGGTCAGAAATCTTCGTCTCGATTTCATGGTCGAAAACTCCCTTTGGCCTATTCAACCTTATTCACCGCACACGTCCGTGCTTCTGAAACCTCCTCTCAATGTTATACTCCCCCTCGCCTGGAAATCATGCCGAGTTCTTTCAATCATTGGGTGGACTTGACCATCCCTTATGCCTTGAAGCTTCTGGGCATCCTTGTCCTTGCTCTGCTGGTGAATCGACTTCTCCGGGCAGCGAGCAAGTTACTCATTAAGACGGCTACCTCGCAGAGCCGCCATTTGCAGCTCCGTGAGCAACAAACGCGCACTCTAGCTGCCATTCTTTACGGCACTGGGAGCAAGGTGGTCTGGGCCGTTGCTCTTCTGACCGCGCTCACCGAGTTTCAGATCAATGTTCTGCCCGCTGTAACTCTTGCTGGCCTTGCCAGCCTGGCATTGGGCTTTGGCGCCCAGACTCTTGTGCGCGACGTGATTGCAGGGTTTTACATCATCTTGGAGGATCAGTTTGTAGTAGGCGACACGGTCCAGATTTCCAACTATAGCGGCCGCGTGGAACATCTCACCCTTCGGCGGACGGTTCTTCGTGACGATCGTGGGGCGCTCGTGACCATTGCCAATGGCGAGATTCGCGCGGTCAGCAATCTAAGCCGCGATTGGTCGCAAGCCTTCGTTGACGTTTCCCTGGCGCCCGAGACAGCCGTCGAAAAACCATTAAGAGCCTTGGAGACGGCCGCGGCCGCATTGCGAGGCGATCCTGCATGGTCGCAGGCGCTCGTGGATGGCCCCCGAATCCTCGGCGTTCAGGATTTCGATCGAACAGCTTCCACGATTCGGCTGCAGGTGCGGACGTTACCCACGCGCCAAGACGAAGTGACGCGGGAGCTCCGGCGCCGCATTCAGGCGGAGTTTCTCAAGCAAGGAATACCCGTTTCGAGCGTCCAGCGCATCGAACTTACCGGCGTTTCTCATTCCCTGCAGGAAGCGGTCCTGCCGGATACTGCAAGTTAGCCCAGGAGGACTCGCTATGGCCCAGATTACGTATGACGAAGTGAACCTCATGCTGCGGCTTTACGATTTGCGGCGAGAGTCCCGTTTGAGGCAGGCGCGCGCCTGGTTTACCGACAACTTCCACCCTAACTCACCCGAAGACATGATCGAAAAATACCCTCAAGGGAGCGAAGAGAACACTTACATCCGCATGGTGATCAGTTACTGGGAAATGGTAGCGAGCATCGTCAATCGCGGTCTCATCAGCGACGAACTCTTTTTTGAAAGCAACGGGGAAATCTGGGTGGTGTGGGACCGCATGCGCGGCATTGTTCCCACCTGGCGCTCCGCCTTCAAGAATCCTCACCTGTTTCAGAATATTGAAGAAACCTGCAAACGCCTGGAGGCTTGGCGGGAAAAGCGTGCCCCCGGCTCTACCGTGGCGATGCGCCAGATGCTTGGCCAGTCGAAGTCAAAAGCCAAGGTCCTTTAGCAGCACAGTTAACGTCTACGCCAAGCGGGTTCAGGAGCAAGCTCTCGCGAGTTACTCGTTTGCACCTTTGGAACGGCCACTTTGACGCAATTCCGCCCCGCGGCCTTTGCAGCATAGAGAGCCGAATCCGCCTCGTGCAGAAATTCCGTAACCGACAGATAACCCCATTCCTGGCTAAGCAATAGTCCAAAACTCATGGAAACAGATACAGAGCCTGCCGAAGTCTCCACCGGGCGTTCAGCGATAGTATTGCGAATCTTTTCGGCTCGCGCCAGACCAAAGGCTGGATCGCAGTTGTTGAGCGTTACCAGAAACTCCTCACCCCCGAAGCGGCCTACAAAATCGTACGAACGCACCGACGAAACCAGCCGCCTCGCCGTTTCTTTCAGAACTTCATCCCCGGCTAGATGCCCATACGTGTCGTTGATATCTTTGAAATGGTCCAGATCACCCAGCAGTATGGCTGTGCATTTGTTTTCCCGTCGGGCTCGCGTCACTTCGCGTCCCAGAAGCTCCATGACCACGCCGCGATTCCAGAGTGAGGTAAGTGCGTCGTGCGTCGCCTGGAATCGCATTTCTTCTCTTGCTTCGATTAAGCGGTCTTCCAGGTCCAGAATGCGCTTACCCGCACGCAGCCGCGCTTTCAGTTCCTCTGGATCAAACGGCTTCGTCAAGTAGTCGTCGGCCCCTGATTCCAATCCCGCTACGACGTCTTCCTTTTTCTCTTTAGAAGTCAGCAGGATCATATAAACGTACGAATGGTCCTTACGCTTCCGGACTTCGCGGCAGACCCCCGGTCCATCCATCTCTGGCATGACCCAGTCCAAAAGTGCCAACCTGGGGCCATCCGCCTTGCACAACTCGGCAGCGGCGAGTTGTCCATTTGGAACCGCGTTCACCTCATACCCCGCCCGCTGCATAGTCTTTTCCAGGAGGCGCCGCGACACTAACTCATCATCGGCGATCAAGATTCTCATCCAGACACCTCAGCCATACAGGCTTCCACCTGTCGCGAGAGTTCCTGCGCGATGGCTTCAAAATGTGAAAAGGATTCAAGAAGTTTGGAGGTTTCCTTATTCCGCCCTAACCGCTCAAGTTCCGCGACGGCCGCGGCCGCTTCGATCGCAGCGAGATTAGAAAGCATGCCCTTCAAAGCATGGGCCTCCAGAGCCACATTAGCTGCATTTCGGGATGCAACCGCTTCGTTCAACGCCTGAAGACGCTCCGGAAATTCCTCTTGGAAAATCGTCAAAAGATCTCTCATCAGTTCCCGGTCATTTTCCGTCCGCTCAAGCAACTCCTCGAGGTTAATGAGGTTCCTTGTCATCTTCTCTTCCTCCCTGGCGGACATCTCGAACAGTAAAAGACGCGGTCTCCCCCGGCCGCAATGCGACCCAATCCAGGCGAGACGCCTGGCCCTGGTAGAAGGCACGATTATGCCCACACTGCGAAGCCCGCTATCTTCTATTTGATTGAAAAGACTAGAGCTTGCTTTCGATTTGTAGATTTTGGGAAGGCTAAGTTTTCGGCGCTGGAACAAAGTGGGAAATTGGTTCAATCTGAAACGTTTGCGGAGCTCACATCCGGCCGTTTCCCATCAGGGAAGAGTTTGTTCAGAGGGCAGAAGTAACGGAGGTTCCAGCTGCGGCAAAGACCGTGGACATTTCGTCCCCCGCAAAAGAGATGAAGCATTTTGCAACAACGGGATCAAACTGCGTTCCGCTCGATTCGGAGAGTCGGCGTATAGCCTCCTCGAACGGCAGACCTTTCCGGTAAGGACGCGAAGAGACCATCGCGTCAAAAGCATCCGTTACTGAAACAATCCTCGAGACAATCGGAATCTCCGACCCTTTGAGACCTGCCGGGTATCCTTTACCATCGACAAACTCATGATGATGAAGGATATCGAGTGCGGCGCGCTCAAATCCCGGAAGCATGCGGAGCACCGCCCATCCATATTCGGGGTGTTTTTTCATTAAGGCGTATTCTTCCGCGTCGAGACGCCCCGGTTTGCGAAGGATGGAGTCCGGTATGCCCACCTTGCCAATATCGTGAAGGAGAGCCGCAACTTCAAGGTTCTGTAACTCGGCCTCCTCGAGGCCGAGTTCTTGCCCCACGCGCATTCCCCATTCCGCCAGGCGCGTGCTATGTACTCCGGTATTGAGATCCTTTAGGTCGAGCAGTTGGTTGAAGGCGCAAATGACGGAACTGCGCAAGGCGGAAGCTTGCTCTTCAAGCTGTTTGATCCGTAGGGACTCCGGCGCCGAAAGAAGGGGAGAGCCCCATGTCGGCGCCGGAATTTGACCCTTGAACATCAGCGATTACAAGCAGAGCAACGTACACGATGAGCTAGAACCAGAAGTCGAACTGGAGCCGTTGAGCCACGCCGAAACCGCTTGATAGACATTCAAGCGGCCGTGATTCAGATCTGGCGTGAGAGCTTGGGCATTCGCCAGGGCATTGGCAATCTGCGATTGGTTGAAGCCTGACTGTTTAGCACTGAGCATCAAAGCTACTGTGCCTGCGACCATCGGCGAACTGAACGATGTGCCCGACTCACTGCCATAGGTGCCGCCAGGATAAGTGCTGATTACGTTTTCACCCGGGGCGGCGATCCACACATCCGCAGAACCATAATTGGAGAAAGACGAACGCTTGTCCTGATCGCTCGTCGACCCAATGCCAACGACGTAGCCATTCATGGCCGCCGGATAAACCTTGGCGCTAGTGCTCTCGTTACCGGCCGCCGCCACCAGGACCACGCCACCCTTGTTAACGTAAGAAATGGCACTTTGCAAGCTGGGTGACGAAGAGCTTAGGTCAAAGCTCATATTCACCACGTTTGCATGATTCTTGACGGCGTAGTAAAGCGCGGAGACGATGTTGGAAAGATAGCCGGTCCCGTTTGCTGAGAAGGCCTTGAGGGGAAGAAGCTTGGCATTGGGAGCAACAAGGTGCACCAACCCCGCTGTCATCGTTCCATGTCCGAAGGCAACGTAAGGCGAGCCGTCCAAAACAGCCGCAGTTGACTGATCCAAAACCGCAGCAGTGGATTGCTGCACATAACCGGGCTGCTGGCCTTGAGCACCTTGATTCGCAAGCGGGGTGCCATTGACATCGAGCCACTCGGAAGCACCCGGCTGATTGCGAGTAAAATCGTAGCCTTGGAGAAGGACGGGCTGTAGAACCGGGTGATTGGGATCGACGCCGGTGTCAATGAGCGCCACAATACCCGTGCCACCGATTCTGAATCCATTCTGGGCATCCTGGAGACGGATGATCTGGGTCGCGGGCTGCGCTGCGTAACCATGCCAGACCACGGTGCCGTAATAGTTCACCGGGGAATTGTCATAGAGCCCGTAAGGAACGCTCGAGAGGGACGGTTGTGGCAAGGGCAAAACGTGATCAGCTTCAATGCTTACGATTCCCAGTAGCGATTCAGCGAGATTGACCACGCCGTTGACAAGATTAGCGATAATGTTCCCGGACGAGGTAACGAGATAGGTCTTGCCAATCTGCCCATCCAGAGATCCCTGAACCTGACACCCCAGAAGATTGCAAAGATTCAAGACAGACAACAGACCGCCTGTGGTTTGCACAATGTAGCGGTTTTGAGCAGCCGCCGGCCGGGAACTTGCTAGCATCAGGACGATCAGGGCAAAAAGTATGGTTGTCCTGCGTTTCATAGGTTACGACCCTTGAAGGGCCTCCTAGCGTTGAATTCCTCAGCTATCGGTCGGGTGGATTGCCTTGGCAAGTTTCGCCAGGAAATCCCTCCGGTCCAATAGTACGACTGAGTCTTCCTTGCCTCCCGAATTGGCCATCGCGCTTGGTACTTTCGTACCACAGACGCGCTGCGCGGCCAGCTTGAGGGGCATCGAAATCATTGCTCACCCTGCGGCATTCGGCCGAGCGCATCGCGAAGTGAAATCACGATAGGTTCGCCGTGTGTGCCCACAAACGTAATTTGCAGGTCGCCGCTGTTCTTAATCTCGCAAAGAAACTCACCGTTCTGGTTGCTGACTGCGTGCACCACGTGACCACGCAAATTCGAAAGAGTCACGCGCACATCTTTGCCTGCAATTCCAGGATTGCTCAGATCCAGGAGCTGCCCGGTGACCATGAGGTCATTGCCGCCGGGTTTGGCCTCGATCTGCAGGTCAATCTGAAATGGATCCGCCCGATAGAGCATCTGTCTTGAATCAGTAGGCGCCGACCGAGCCCCTTCGACAACGGGCTGCAAGAAGCTGTCGAAGAGAACCGAAATCCGGCTCCTGGATTCCTTTCTTTGGCCTTTCAAACCAGCGGACGCAAAAGCTGCTTTCACAACCCTTACGGTGTCCGCCGGGGGCTGATAATTCGTTTCAGCCATCGCCGACTTCTGCACGCGCTGCCACATCGAAACAGTTTCCGAGCAGCGTTTGCATCCCTCTTTCAGGTGCTTCTCCATTTCCTCCGACTCCTTCGGAGAAACCGCCCTGTTCACAAAATCGATCCACTCCTCCGTCGCAAAGTGCTTCATCGTTCCCCCCGAAGTCCTTTCCTTCCTTGGCCACTCCCCAGTGGCTGAGAAATCACCTGCCAACACTCGTTCCATAAGGGAGTGAAAAGGGCAAAAAAATAGGCGGGTAGCCACCCTAAATTGAGGTACGGGGAAACTCTAGTCAAGTTCTTTGGAATCAGTTAGTTTGCCGACTAGAACGAAGGGCGCCCAGTAGAACGGATGAGGCTTTTTCTGGCGCAACTCCCGCATTGCATGTTGCAACGCTCTGGGCATATCCGTGCTTTGAATGTAGTGCCGGTAGAACTGACCCATCAGTTGGGCCGTGCTTTCATCGTGAACGTCCCATAGGGACAGCAGCAAGGTAGTTGCCCCGGCGCAGAACAGGCCGCGCTGCAGACCCAGCAGTTCATCACCTGCAGCCACGAAATTCATGCCCGTGGCGCAACCGCTTAGAGTCACGAGCCTGGCGTTCAATTTCATCTGGTAGAGGTCATATAGATTCAGGTATCCGTCGCCCAGGCGAATCCCCGAGAACATAGGGTTGTCCTGCCGATACATGCCGTGCGTCGCGATGTGGAGCACCCCGCTCTCCGGCCCCTTTTCCCGAAGTAGCGAAGAATTCGCTTGCTCGCCCAAATGGAGCGATGAACAAGGCAGCAAAGAGCTCACGCTGCGCACCTCGTCGAGAATCTGCGGTGCGCGCTCGTCTGCAATGCCGAGCACGAGCGAACCGAGGGCTTTGCTTGACGCTTTTTGCTGGCACAGAGAGAAGACTGTTGCGCTCGGCGCGTAAGAAACGGTAAAGGAATCGCACAAGTATTCGTCCCCGTTTTTCAAGGCATGAAAGGGGAGAAAATGAAGAGGACCGTGCGGGACAAAGATGAGATGGCTTCCTTGAAAAAGCATCCGCACCGGTGCGATCAGCTCGGTGTAGAGCGATTCCAAGTGGCTTTGCGTCGCCCTCAAGAGAGGCGCTTCGAATCGCTGCACATAATTGCCGCCCATGCGAAATTTGGAAACTTGAAAACGGAGCAATTGCAGGAGATGAGCCACGCGCGAAAGCATGGTGACGGGCAAAATTCGCGCGCTCTCATTCGAAATAACGGCGGCAACCAATTGCTCGCCCGCAATGAAATATTCAACGAGTGTTGCGTTCTCCGGCAAAGTAGCTTGGAGTTTTTTCAGAGAAAAATCCGCCGGCGCTTCCAGAGTAGCGTTCTCACGCTCGTGAGCAGGCAACTCCCGCAAGGTGCGAAGTAATTCTTTTTCGCGGGACTGCGCGATTTCCTGCAGGTTTTCGAGTTTCTCGCGGGATCTTTCTTCGGGCCTCAATTGCTCAAGTTCAATCCGGTGATAGTACCAATTCAGTTCTTCGCGCAAGTCCCGGATGCGGCGGACCAAATCACTTTGCCCTGTTTCCCCCAGCGGAAGGCTCTGTCCACTTTGAAAGATCATCTCAATCATATTGCGCGACTTGGCGGCTTCAACGCAGGCAAAAGCCTCCTCCGCAGAGGTCTCCGCGTCCCCGCCGCTCAGATAAAGAGAAACCAGAGCCTCGTAAACCTGCATCCTGTTCTTGACGAAGGAAATCTTAAGTTCCTCGCCTTGCAGGCGGCTTCGCAAGGTTTCGAGTGCCTTCCGGGCCTCCAGATATGCGCTGTGCGCCGCCTGCCGCTCGCCGCGAGCCCGCGCGATCTCTCCTAGAAGGAAATGAGCTTGATAAGCCAGGACGGGCGTCTGGAGCCCCGAGAGTTTCGAAGCGGCCGCGCGGGTCTCCTGGTCAGCCGCCGCGAGATCCTCCACTTGGAGAGCAATTTGCGCGAGCAAAAGATGGGCCATCACGGCTTTGCCCGAAAGCGCCGATTGATCGAAGAACTCGGCGGCCGAATTGCACAAACGTTTCGCTTCGAAGTAACGGCCTTCCTGGAAAAGCAATAATCCCTGATAAAGATCAATCAGCCAGGGCCAAACAAGATTGTCTTCGCGCACAAAAATCTCGCGGGCCTTCGCAAAACGCTCCAACGCTTGCACCGATTTCCCCTGCTGCCCGTAAGCGGTTGCTTCGTTGGCCAGTGTTTTTGCGGCCTCGTAGCCCATCCCCAGCTTTTCGAATCGAAGGAAGCCTTCGTGGGCCATTTCTCGGGCTTCTTCGCTGAGATTCAACTCGAGGTAGATATCAGACAAATCTAAATGGCAAAGCGCCAGGTGATAGGCGTCGCCGGTAGCCTCGCAGGCGCGCCTCGCGCCGTACAGCGCTTCGATCGCCCGGCTGTATTCGCCACGGAGGTAATACAAATACGCAATGTTGTAATCCGCCTGCGCAACCAGCAGCGGCATATTGTGCTGCGAGCAAAAAGAGCGGGCTCTCTGATAAGTAGCCAGGGCGCGCGGAAAGTCGTTCAAGCTTATTAGGCAAACCGCCATGTTGCTGAGTACCACCGCGATACCTTCCACGTCCTTGTAAGCCAGCATGCCCTGGTATGCGCGCTCGTAATGAGCGATGGATTCCTCAAACCGGTCCTGGCGGTGGTAGATGTTGCCAACATTAATTTCCAATCTTGCGAGGCGCCGCTGGTCATCGAGACGCGTGAATATTTCTCTCGCTCGTTCGGCCGCGTGAAACGCCTGGTCGTATTCACCTAGTAGAATCAAGGGCTGGATGGAGCTGCTTAGAGTTCGCGCAGCCTCCTTCCAATCGCCTCCCGATTCATACAATTCGAAGGCGCGCTGGTGGTGCTCCGTGGCCGCGCGATTATCGCCCGACGAGTAAAGGGCGTTGGCCTTCGCGCGCAAACTGAGCGCCAAAGCGTCCTTGCGTTTCAGGCGCCCGCCAATCAGGATGGCCGCTTCTGCAAGATGCAAGGCTTCTTGCGTGCTTATGCGAACCCGCTCGACAACCTGTTCTGCAAGCTGTTCGACAAATTCTTTGCGAATTAAGCCGCGATGCCGCACCAGAAATTTTCGACGATCGTCTTCGGTGCGGAGTTGAGCCAGCTGAGCGATCAATTCGCTCGTTGAACTCTTACTGCGAGTTGCGGGCATCAGGAGAAACCCAAATCCTCGAGTTGCCGGCGTAGGCGCTCGATGCACCGCTGGCGGGTGAATCCAATGGAGCCGACGGCCAGACCCAGCTCTCTGGCGACTTCAGTGTACGGCCGCGCGGGAACTTCATAAAAAAGCAGTTCCACCAGGCGGCGGCACTGAGGGGTCAAGGAAGCCATCGCTTCGCGCAGGATTTGTTCTTCCTGCGTTTGTTGCACCAGATTCTCCGCGATCGGCGGGACTTCGGGTTCAGGCAAGTCCTCATCCGCATCGCGGCTGACTACGCGCTGCCCTTGCCTTTTCCAGCGATAACTTTCGTGATGCGCTACCTGCATGAGCCATTTCGGCAGCGCACGCGGCTCGCGAATTTCCGGCAAGCGTGCCAAAAGCTCTGTACAAGTCGCCTGGAAAACGTCTGCAGCCTCCTGGGGCGGGAGTCCGTATTTCACAGGAATCGAGTAAATCAAGGCCTTGTATTTTTCGATGAGCAATGACCAGGCCTCTTCGCTGCCGGCCAGACACTCCTTGACCAGAAGCGTGTCGTTCGAAACGACACCCTGAGTTTTTCCGGTTTTTGAGCTTGCAGGGCTCATCGACTGGCGTTGCCCGCATCATTCCTGAGATAGAGTTGTTCCACGTTCCAAAGCACGTAAGGTTCTAGCACCGCTGGGTGAAAGTTGCCGACCGTCTTTCTTGCCCCTGTTAGGATATCCGGGCTGGCCAGAAAAATCATGGGCTGATATTCCCAGAGGATCTCCTGCGCACGGTCATAGAGCTTCTTCCGTTGTTCGAAGGTGCGGGAATACATTTGCTCTTTGATCAGGCGATCAATCTCGGCTTCCCACGGCGCAGCGGGATGAGTCTGAGAGGGATTCCAAAGATGCGTGCCGCCGCTCGACAGCCACACGTTGATATCGACGTTTGGGTCAGCATCGGGACTTACAATCCCGAGCACGCAAGCATCGTATTCCCTGGTTTGTGTGACGCGGTCAAGCAACGAGCGAAATTCCAAGGGAACAACCTGAACGCGCATTCCCAACTGCTTCAAATCATCCTGAATTAGAGCAGTCATCTTCGAGCGGTCGGCATTCGACGAATTCGTGATGATGGAAAATTCCACGGGCTTTCCGGCCGGGTCGAGCAACGCCGATTCGCCGTTCGAACCGGCGCTCCAGTTGAAACCGGCTTCCTTCAACAAAGCGCGCGCCTGATCGAGCGAGCGTGGAGGGTGCGGGAGTTTGTCGTCTCTCCAACGCCGATCCCCGGGAGTCACCAACCCCCACAGCGCGCTACCCCGCCCTTGGTAGACCAGACGCACAATCGCTTCGCGGTCTATCGCGGCCGATACTGCTTGCCGAAATTTGACTTCCCGAAACCATTTCAGTTTTTGGAGACTTTCCGGCGATTCTTTCTCTCCCGGCTCGCGTAAATTGAAAAAAAGAAAGTTGTATTCGAGTCCCGGCCCTGCGTCCACCATCGTGTGGTCTTTTTGTTCACGTGACAGCACGGAGAAATTTTCTGCCCCCAACCGGCTTATCAAGTCCGTCTCGCCGGATTGAAACCTCAAGACTTGAGCGTCTGCGCTGGGCACAAAGAGAAAAACCAACTCGTCAAGGTATGGCAGGCGATTCCCTTTTGCATCGGTCTTCCAGTAATAGGGATTACGCTCCAGCACGAGCCGTTGCCCAGCAACATATGCTTTCAATCGAAATGGGCCAAGTCCTGCCCACTGATTTGGAGGAATCGCCAAAGTTCCGAGTTGCCCAATCTTCCCTTCTTCGTACGGTTTTTCCAGAAGATGCTTTGGGAGAATCGCCATACCGTCAAACATTCGCTCTGCCACGCCGTAGGTTTTTGGCAACTGAAAAACGATCGTTTGAGAGTCTACCTTGCGCACCGTCAGCGGCTTGCCATCAAAAATCAGAAGATCGCGTTGCGAGGCGTGCACCCTTTCATCCAGTAACACGTGAAACGTGAACAAAACGTCGTCCGCATCCAGGGGGTAGCCATCGGAAAACTTCAATCCTCGCCTCAACACCAGCGTGTACTGCAGCCCGTCGGGCGAAATTTTCCAGGACTTCGCTAGCGCAGGCTCTGTCAACTGTGTCGCGCGGTTGATGTGAACCAGGTCCGCCTGCATTACGCCGATAACCTCACGGGAGTTGACATCCGCAGAGATCAGAGGGTTCAGTGTTTTTGGTTCGGCGCGCAAGGCGACAACGATTCGCCCTCCGGAGCGGCCAAGCTCCCCGGGCAGTACAAGGAATTCTTCCTTGGCATTCTTTTGTTGAGGGGAGACAGCAATTGGCCAGGCCGGGATGCAAAGCAGAGCCAAGAACAAACCCTGTAAAGTCCCTCGCAACGAGCCATTTGCTCCTGCAGTGCGCACCTTTAAGCTCCCATGCTACTTCCCTATCTTGTACGGCTCTCCATACTGCTGCAACCTGCTCCCCAGCCCAAGGTATCCTAGAAAGAAAGGCACCATCATTAACGCTGGCAAATAAATCCACCAGTAGGAAACCAGAACGCTGTACTGCTGCAGGCTGGAGAGAAGATTGCCCCAGCTTGGAACCGGCTCGGGAACGCCCAAGCCAAGGAAGGAAAGCGTCATTTCCGCAAGGACGAACTGCGGCACGAGAATCGCCGCCTGCGTCAGCAGCACGCCCGACGCTTCCGGAAGAGTGTGGCGGCGCAGCAAATATCCGTTCGTCGCTCCGAATCCGCGCGCCGCACGCACGAAGTCTCTCTCTTTGGCGCTTAGCACCACTCCCCGAACCAGGCGCGCCGGCCTGGCCCAGCCCACGGCACCAAGCACGGCGATGATCAGAAAGAAGGCCTGAAGCGGGTTTACAGCAAGGGGCAGGAAAGCGCGAAGTGCAAAAAGAAGATAAAGCCACGGCAAAGCCAGAAAGAGCTCCGCAAGACGCATGAGCAAGTCGTCTAGCCAGCCCGCGTAAAAGCCTGCCAGTGCGCCGACACACAGGCCGAGAAACAGCGTGATTCCAGCCCCTAAGAGACCGGCAAACAAGGAAACCTGTCCACCGTAGAGAAACCGCGACAGTTGGTCGCGCCCGTACGAATCGCTGCCCAACAAGTAAATTCGTTCGTTTTCCGCGCCGAACAAGTGCAACCGCATTGGCACGAATCCCAGCAGCCGGTAACGCGCGCCCTGCACGAAAAACTTCAGTGGAATAGGGCGAGCTACATTTTCCTCATACTGGTCAAACGTACCCTCACGAAGCTGCAATGCGAAAACAAATGGACGTACGTGAAAATGACCTTCGGCATCCACCAAATGAATCCGCATGGGCGGCAGATAAGGGCTCTTTCGGTCCTGCTCCGTTGGATCGTAAGGCGCAAAAAAGCCGGCAAGAATCACGATCGCATGAAGCGCGACAAGAACAACAATCCATTTTGAGATGGCGCGCTTCCCTTTCAAGTGCGAACCTCCGTTCGAATCCTCGGATCGGCCCAATAGAGAAGCAGGTCCGCCAGGAAGTTCCCGCCAACCAGAAAGAGCGTGGAAAGCAAAACGCCGCCGATGACGACGTATAAATCGCGAGCGAGGATCGCTTCCAGAAGGAACGGCCCCAGACCCGGCCAGCTCATCACCACCTCGACGAGCAGCGAACCGCTCAACAGTGTTCCGACGCTGAAGCCGAAGAGCGAAATCAACGGATTTGCCGCCGCCGGAAGCGCGTATCGGTAGAGCAAGGTTCTTCGCGAGATGCCGTGTCCTTCCGCTGCAAGAAGAAATGGAGCATCCAGCACGTCTGCGACCGCCGCACGCACGTGCCTGATAAGCAGAGGCAGAATGGAAAGCACGAGGGCCGCAACTGGCAAGGCCATGTGTAGAAGCAGGTCGCGAATCTTCCCAAGGAACGAGAGGCTATCAAAGTGTGGCGAAACCATGCCTCCGGTCGGAAACCACCCGCTCTTAACCGCAATGACCAGGAGGCCGAGCGCCAGCGCTAAATCCGGAATCACCATAAGCGCAGCAGTTCCGGACGAAACCAGCCGGTCAGGCACGCCCCCCTGATGTTCAGCGCTCCAAATGCCTAACGGCAGCGCAGTCACCCAGGCAAGAAGCATGGCCGTTACGGTCAAGAGCAAAGTATTTCGCGCGCGTACCAACAGCAGCGGCGCCACTGGGCTGTTGTAGGCAAACGAAAATCCCATGTTGCCGCGAAGCACCGCACTCACCCAATGGGCGTAGCGAATAGGCAGCGGACGGTCCAGCTCATACTGGGTTTTAAGCGCGGCGATGGTCTCCGGAGCAATCTGCGGGTTCAGCCGCATTTCGTCAAAATAGTTTCCGGGAGCAAGAGCCGCAAATACGAAAGCAAGCACCGAGACTCCGATGAGCAGGAAAACCGCGTGCCCGAGTCTGCGCAGCAAATAAGGCATCAGGATTTCGCCACCCGCGATCCCGCCAGGTCCAAGCGAGGCACGGCTGTCAAAAGCTCACGCGTAATCCCGCTCTCTGGTTGTTTTAGGATCTTGTCCGGTGTTCCTTGCTCCACAATCCGGCCTTTACTCATCACTGCAATCTCATCAGCCAGATGCGCGGCCATAGCCATGTCGTGAGTGATGAAGAGATACGTCATGCCGCGCGAGCTTTGGAGATCCACCAGAAGATTGGCGATTTGCGCCTGCACGGAACAATCAAGCGCTGAGAGCGCTTCATCAAGGATCAGCAATTCCGGATCGAGCATTAATGCACGCGCAATCGCAAGCCGTTGCCGTTGCCCGCCGCTCAACTCCATAGGCAGTTTTTCTTCCATGTCGGGCGAGAGACCGACTTGTTCCAGCAAGACGTGGGCTCGCAACCTCATTTCGTCGCGGCCAAGAGTTGCCTGCAAAATCAGCGGTTCGGCCAGAATTTCCAGCACTTTCCATCTCGGATTGAAGGAACTCGCCGGGTCCTGAAAAATCATCTGGACCCTCCGCCGAATCGGCCGAAGATCCTTTTCTCCGAGCTTAAGCACGTCACTTCCCTCAAATCGTATGAGTCCGGACGTCGGCTTCTCCAAACACGCCAGACAAAAGGCCAGCGTGCTCTTGCCCGAACCCGACTCGCCCACAATGGCCAGCGTGGTCCCGCGAAAAATAGTAAAAGACACCCCGTCAAGCGCTCGCACCTCTTCTCGCGCGCCGGCAAGCTTCCTCCGGGAGTAAGTCTTCACCAGATTTTTCGCTTCGAGCAGCGGCTGCATATTCTTATCGTATACGGCAGTGTTCATTGGTTTTCATACTTGAAACAGGAAACCGTGTGCGTTCCGCTCAGATTTATAAATCTCGGTTCGTCGGACTTGCAAATCTCCATGCGCTCCGGACATCGCGGCGCAAAGGGGCAGCCTGACCGAGACGAGGGCGGCAAGTTAGAGTCACGTGGGATCGCCGGAAGATTTCTCTTATGCGCGTCGCGCGGCTCATCCAGAGGCGGAATCGACCGAAAAAGTCCTTGCGTATAAGGGTGTTTAGGGGAAACCAGCACTTCCCCTGCATGTCCTAACTCCACAACCTTCCCGGCGTAGAGGATCATGACGCGGTCGGCAAATCCTGAAAGCAAAGCCGGATTATGCGTAATGAAAATCATCGTCAGACCCAAAGTTTTTCGAAGCCCTCGAAAGACGTTCAGAATTTCCATCTGCGTCGTGGGATCAAGCGACGCCGTCGGCTCATCTGCGACTGTAACGGATGGATTGCAGGCAATCGCCTGGGCAATCAGAACGCGCTGGCGCTGCCCCCCGCTGAGCTGATGGGGATAAGAGCGCCTAATGCGCTCCGCCTCTTCCCCAAAAAGAGCCTCAAGCACTTCGCCCGTTCTCCGATCTAACTCCTTTCTATCGCCCATTCCATGCGCTGCCAATACTCGCCGGACCTGTTGTCCAGCACGCATAGTCGGATGAAGGGCAACCGATGGTTCCTGGAAAATCAGCGAAATGCTCTTGCCGCGAATTGCCCGAAGTTCATTCGGTTCGGCTTTCAAAAGATCCTTTCCCTGAAAGAAAACATTGCCGCTGGCAACAACGGAGCCGCGGCGAAACAGTCCAACCAGCGCCACCGCCAGCGTACTTTTTCCGGATCCGGATTCGCCGAGGATCCCGATAACCTCGCCCGACTCCATGCAAAAACTGACTCCGTCAAGCGCCCGCTGCAGGTCGCCGCCGCGCGAGTGGTATGAAATACAGAGATCGCGAACTTCCAGAATCGACTCCATGCTTCGCATGTTGAAGCATGTTGAAGGAGGACGGCCAAGGGAACAAGATAAACGTGCTCATAAGCCAACCAGAGGTAATTCCCGACCCCTCAGGTAAACCTCCCATACGCATCTGCAAGATTTGCCTGAGTATCAGTACGGCTCATTTCCTTCCCTTTTTTGCTTTAAAATGGAGGGCTAAACTACGGAACTTATGGGAGATAGGAGCAAGATGGCCGAATAAGCAGACACGCGGTTATTTGATCGCAAGATGAGATGAAAACCTAGTCCGGACCCCAATTGGCACCTGTATGCAGTCAAAATAGGGTCTTTACCTGATATGCTTTCAGGCGTTTACTTGCTTGAGGTACTAGGTACGAGGGTGGTATTGACCATCCTGCTTGTTTAGATAGCGGGGGTGTGAGCCGTCGGCTCCCGTGCGGCTCAAGCGAGGAGAAATATCTTATGGCCAAGCGCGACGAATCGTCCGAGCTGCTCCGAGAGCTGGTGGCTCACCTCCGCCAGAACCGTACTCAGCTTCGCGAAGGCTGGGTCGTTCGCATTTCGGAAACGCGATTGTTGACGGCCATGACCAAGGAAGAAATCTTCGCCGAAGCAACTTCCATATACGACAGCTACGTGGAAGCTCTCGAGACCGAAACGTTCGAAGCGCTGCAAGCCTACGCTCGAAACCTCTCCGAACGCATTATTCCGCGAGGCGTTGAAACGCACGAAGTTGTGGGAATTGTTCTCCTCCTCCGCGACGTGCTCGCACGCTCCCTCTTCGCAAAGTATGAGACGGATTTCAAGAAACTGAACCGCATCCTGGACGCTTATGAGCCCGCCGCAAACCGCATCGCCAACACCGTGGCCGTCGGCTTCGTTCAAGAACGCGAGCGCGTCATTCGTCAGCAGCAGGAAGCCATTCGCGAACTCTCCACGCCCGTCTTGCAGGTCCGCGAGCGCCTCCTGATTCTCCCGATCATCGGCGTGATCGACCCGCAGCGCGCTCGACAGCTGACCGAACAGCTCCTCCGCGGGATTCGTACCAATCGCGCGAAAGTCGTCGTGATTGATATCACCGGTGTCGCGGCCATGGACGTTACCGTCGCAAACCACTTGGTGCAAACCGTTGAAGCTTCGCGGTTGCTTGGCGCAACGGTCATTGTCACCGGCTTGTCTCCAGAGATTGCCCAGACTCTGGTAACCATCGGCGTGGATCTCGGCAAAATGAACACGGTCGGCGACCTGCAAGGCGGTATCGAACAGGCCGAGCGCCTCTTGGGGTACAAAGTAGCGGCGCTGGTGGAACCAAACTAGACAGCCGGGGAAAAGGGCAACGTGGAAGTTCCTATTCTCAAACAGGGGGCCGTCCTCATCGCGACCTTTCAGGCCGCCCTCTCCGACGCAGACCTCAACCAACTGCGAAGTGCCCTTATTCAGCAGGTCGTGAGGTTCCGTTCGCGCGGCGTCATCGTGGACGTAACCGCCATGGACGTCATGGACTCCTTCGCCTCGCGCACCCTGCGTGAAATTGCTCACATGATCCGCCTGCGCGGCGCGGAAACCGTCATTGTTGGAATTCAACCGGAAGTTGCATTTGCGATGGTACAGCTCGGTTTGACTCTGGAAGGTGTCGCCACAGCCCTCGATCTGGAGGAAGGTTTGGCCTATCTGAACGAGAAATTTAAAACCATGAAGTGAGAGTGAGCCTCAGTGTCCCGCATGGAAATCCGGGTGACGATCAGTTCAGATCAGGACATCGTCTTAGCTCGCCAAAAGGGACGGTCTCTCGCGCTGGAACTCGGCTTTTCGTCTGGCGATGCCACGCTCATTGCCACCGCCATTTCGGAGCTTGCGCGTAACATCGTCTCCTATGCTCGCGATGGCCAGATTATTTTGAAAGACATCCAGGGAAGCAACCGCGTCGGGATCTCCGTTACTGCCACCGACGACGGCCCCGGCATTCGCGATATTGCCCAGGCATTGCGCGATGGCTTTTCCACTTCCGGCAGTCTCGGGCTCGGACTGCCCGGAGTTCGCCGGTTGATGGACGAATTTGAAATTGTTTCCAAACCGGGCCTGGGGACAAAGGTCGGGGTGAAAAAATGGAGGCCATAAGAAGTCCCATGGCCGAGTATGGAGTTGCGAAGTTCGTTCTCCCCGGCCAGACAGAATCCGGTGATCAGCACTTGGTTTGCTGCAATGAGAGCGGGGTTTTGATCGCGGCAATTGATGGAATTGGCCACGGCGCAGAAGCCGCCAGCGCTGCGCGGGCTGCCATCGCTGTTTTAAGAGACGGGGTTGGAGAACCAATCATCTCCCTGGTCACTGTGTGCCACGAGAAATTGCGTACCACGCGAGGAGTCGTTTTGAGTCTTGCTTCCGTTGACGTAAAGCACGGCCTGATGACCTGGCTCGGGGTCGGGAATGTACAAGGGGCCTTGGTACGCGCTGACAAGAAGTCTGTTTCCCAGGAAACTCTCCTCCTCCGCGGAGGAGTCGTTGGCGACCACCTCCCTCAGCTACAGGCTGCGGTGCTTCCCGTGGCGCAGGGTGATTTGTTGGTTTTTGCCACCGACGGCATTCGCACGGATTTCCCTAGGACTCTCTTCGCCCTGGAGAATCCGCAAAGAGCCGCGGAAAGAATTATGAAGAGTTTTTGCAGCCAAAGCGATGACGCCCTCGTTCTGGCCCTGCGCATAACGGGAATTCGTTCATGAAACCAGAACTCGAAAAAAAGAGTAAGGAGCACCTGGAATTTGAAGCCGAGTATGCCTCGGCGCTCCGGGAATATGCGATGGGCGGAGGCGAAACTGTCTTGGGCCGCGCGTACGAACTCGGGCGCCGCGCCATTTCCGAACAAAAGAGCCTGCTCGATCTGGTCTCGATTCACCATCAGATTCTCAGGGAACTTTTCCAGAGTTCACCCGACAGCAGGTCCCAAACGCATCTAGTAAATGCAAGCTGTGATTTCTTATCGGAGTGCGTGTCTCCATACGAAATGGCGCAGCGGGGATTTCAAGACGCCGTAAAAGCGTTGCGCCAGCTCAACGAAACGCTCGAAGAAGAGATCAAGCGAATCGCTTATTCCGTCCACGATGAAGCCGGACAATTGCTTGTGGCTGTCCATCTTGCTTTGGCGAACGTGGCGCAGGACGTCCCGCAAGCTCAACGATTGCAAATCACGCAAATTGAAGACCTTCTTAGCGAAGTCGAAAAACACTTGCGCCGTTATTCTCATGAACTTCGTCCGACGATTCTGGACGACTTGGGCTGGATTCCCGCCGTTCGCTTTCTCGCAGAAGGCGTTTCCAAGCGCGCGAATCTCCCTATCCACATCGAAACCAAGCTTACCAGCCGTTTGCCCGGCCCTTTCGAAACCACGCTCTATCGCGTTGTGCAGGAATCGTTGACCAACTCCGTTAAGCATGCTCAGGCCAAAAACATTTGGATTCGCGCCTGGCTTAAGGACAAAGTCCTGCACTGCTCGATTCGCGATGATGGCGCAGGTTTTGATCCGCAGGCCGTCCAGTCTTCAACCGGCAAGAAAGGGCTGGGGCTGATTGCAATGAAAGAGCGTTTGAGCGCAATCGGCGGAACCCTTTCGATTGAATCTTCGCAAAGACGTGGAACCGATTTATTAATCAGACTTCCCATGGAGGACGAACATGTCAATTCGAGTAGTGCTCGCTGACGATCATGTTTTGGTAAGGCAAGGCTTGAAGTCCCTTCTTGAGCGCGAAAAACTGCAGGTTGTCGCGGAGGCTTCCGATGGCCAGGAGGCCGTTCGCTATTCGGAATCTCTGCACCCCGACATCGCGGTACTGGACATCAGCATGCCCACGCTGAACGGTATTGATGCTGTGCGCGAGATGAGCCGCTCTTGCCCCAAAACCAAGACGATTCTGCTCACTCAGCATGAAGAAGACCAATACATTCGTGAAGCTCTGGAAGCCGGCGTCAGGGGCTACGTCCTGAAAAGCCAGGCGGCCAACGATCTGGTTCACGCCATTCAGCAGGTTTCGCGTGGCCAGTTTTATCTCAGTCCAGGCGTTTCGCGGGCTGTGGTGGAAGCCTACCGTACGAAATCCCAAATGCCCGCCGACCCACTGACGGTCCGTGAACGTCAGGTATTGCAATTGATCGCCGAAGGAAGGTCTACGAAGGATGTAGCTTCCCTCCTGGGGATCAGCGTGAAAACCGCTGAGTCTCACCGTACCAGGCTCATGCAGAAATTGGATATTCACGAGACCGCAACTCTCGTCCGCTACGCTGTCCGCAGGGGTTTGGTGCAAGCCTGAAAAAATGAAGAACACTCTCAGGAACTTTCGTGTCCATGACTCTTGGCTCTCATTCAATGTGACACTTCATGCCGGCCTCGCCCGGCCTTGGCAAGAGTTACCGGCAGCCGCTGCCTCTTCCCTTGCCTTTTTCTGCAGCATGTCTTTCTAAAGGCTGTATTTTCAACGCAGTAGACAGCGCTTAGCAACGCCAGGGCATTCTGTCGCTTTCTGCCTAGGGTCTTCGCCCCAGGCGAATGAAAGCAACCACCTGATTGCGGGGGGTCGCTAAACCTTCATAACCTGTCTTGGACGATGCCGACTCACGTCCTGCTTGCGGATGACCATGCGTTAATCCGTCAGGGGTTGAAGGCCTTGCTGGAAAAGCAAGGGATTCAGGTAGTTACGGAAGCCTCCGACGGACAGGAAGCCGTGCGTTTGGCCGAAAAAGCCCAGCCGGAAATAGCCATTTTGGACATTACCATGCCGCTTCTGAACGGCCTGGATGCCGCCCGCGAGTTGATAAAGTCCACGCCAAAAACGAAGGTCATTCTCCTCACCCAACACGACGAAGACCAATATGTGACTGAGGCGCTCCGCGCTGGCGTAAAGGGATATGTACTCAAAACCCAGGCCGCCGAAGACTTAATTCATGCGATACGTGAGGTCAGCAAGGGATCGGTTTACCTGAGTCCCAGCATATCGCGGACAGTCGTGGACGCTTACTTGTCTAAAACCTATGTGTCGCCGGACCCGCTCTCGATGCGCGAGCGCCAGGTCCTTCAATTAGTCGGCGAAGGAAAGTCCACCAAAAACATTGCCACGCACTTGGGAATCAGCGTAAAAACGGCGGAGTCTCACAGGGCCCGGCTCATGCGCAAGCTGGATATTCACGAAACAGCAAGCTTGGTTCGCTATGCCATTCGGCGCGGGCTAATCCAAGCCTAACCTCTTGCGAAATCAACTATTTCGTCCCCTGCCCTAATCAATTTTTCTCCTAGCGCCCTTTGCGTGATTCACCGGATTGTTTCTAAAACCCATGAAGCTATTGTGCACGAAGGAGGGGGGCTGCCTCCAAGTTCAGGGCCCCGCCTGAAACACCCCAACATCCCTTTGCCCTGAAGGGAGGCAGCCCTTCCTCAATCATCGGGAGGTCGCAGTAGAACGCCGGCCTTGGGTGTCCGTTCTTTCTGCTTTCCGCTTTCTGCTTTCCGCTTTCTACTTTCTGCTTTCTGCTTTCTGCCTTCTGCTCTTACCGACCTGTCCTTAGGTACAGGTAAAAATATTTTCGGACAGCTGTACCAACTCGGTACTATTCGGACAGGCGCAAACGGCCATTCGTGCAGTATCTTGGCAGCCTAAAAATTGGTCCCGGGGTGACGGCAAGAACCCGCCGGGAACCTGAATCCAAACAATCGAAGTAACGTTTCTTCGTCCCCAGCCACAACCAGCCGTTGCACGGCGAAAAAACGGCGAAATAGCGGTTCGCGCTCTTCGCATCGCAATCTAAGAATCCGCAGACGCTCACAGAGAGGTCGTCTGCGCCAAGAAAGGAGAGCGACGAGTTCGTCAGGCACGTCTTGCGGCGAGAAAGGAGCGCCGTGAGTTCGTTGCGCACATCGGGCGTCAAGTAGTCGGCACATAAAGTAGTCCGAATGCAGAAGCGGCCCTACCAACCCAGCTCCAGACCCAGCCCCAAATCCAGCCACGGGTCACCTTCAGATCGCACAGGCCGCGAAGTTGTGGGAGCCAACGGCAGCAGCAGCGGCTCCCAAGTCTTGGGGGAGGGGGAAATGAGGCAAACCTGGTTTGAATATCATCAGGAGCAGCGAGCAGCAACACGAAAGAAACAGCAAGACAATTTGACTGCCGAGCAGAGTGAACGCTATGCGCAAGAAGCGCGCGGCGCGATGCAAGACCTGGTTCAAGTGCGAAGAAGAGAGCGCCAGAGGGAGGCTGAAAACCGCGGTTTCTTTGAAGTGACGGAAGAAGAAACCATGGTGGACCAAGCCATTAAATGGCCGCCGGGTTCGGACAAGCACCCGTTGCAGCGCATCGCCGACCTTTCGTTGAAGGTCGCGGGGCGAAACCCGAGTCTTCGCTATCATTTGTTCAAGCTCCTCGGGGAAGAAGCGGAGAAAGGAACTTCCGCCGCCGCCATTTACGAAGCGGTTTGGGAAACGATCAGCCATCTTGCTCATGATGTTCTCGATGAAGCCATCGGCGTTGTTTATGACCAACCCGTCCAGCAATCCACCCATGAACCCGCGCAAGAAGCCGCGCATGAAGCCGCCCTACAAACGGCCCGGGAAGCGGCCCGTGAACTAATTGACGAACGCCTTGCTGGAGCGAGAACCAAATCCAAATCCGCCACCGCGGCGTGACGCGTTGCAGCAACGGAAAATGGAAAAGTGAAAATCGAAAATGGGTAACCCCACCCCCCCACTGTTGCAACGTGTTGAAAAAAAGAGATTTGCAAATTGCCACTGTTGTAAGTTGTTGAAAAGCAAAGAAAGGGGCTGGGGGTGAACTGCGACTTGCCTGCGAGTTCCATAATGGGAAGAAACCCCCTACACCCCGGCAGTTTTGTGAAGAGTGTGAAAACAAAAGGCTTAGAGCATACGGAACTTGGAAGAATATACGGAACTTTGTAGGCCGCCGATTCTCGCGGATCGGAGCGTAAGGCACGGATACAACGTGGCTGGGAAGTTGAGAAGGGCGGGCGGGAGACATGGGTGGCAGGCCTGTCTGATTCTGCAAAAGATACTGTAGCACAAAGTAAACACTTTGTCCAGCGGAAATGCGAAATAAATTGAGAAAAACTAAGTCAAGTGGAATCTAGAGGTTAGCTCCTCGAAAACTCGCGGAAAACGGGATTGAACTTGAGTGGGGAGCAGTCAATCTTCGCAACTTCGTCGGGAGAGCATAAGTGCCGTCTTTGGTGCGAGATACGGGGAACGAACAAGTATCTGCTAAATTTCGCCCGTAAGAGGCTCTGCGGAGAATGCCTCGTTTTTGATCGAAAGGCAACTTGGCCCTCCGCTCTCAAGAACAATCCGGCTGTCCTTTAGTACTGGGGGAGACCCACCCCTGTACTATCGACGCAGTTCTGGTTCGTGTCCTATAAGTGAAGAACACCCCAACCCTTGGAATGCCGACTGTTTCGCGGAGGAGTCTGGACAATGAACGCCGCCGGGAACAACGACAACATGCGCAAGGTGGAAAACCGCCTTAGAACAGTGATTTTGGGAATGCTGATAGCCCTTTCTTTGTGCGGAATGGCGGTACGCGCGTTTGCACAACAGGATGCGGCCGCCAACTATAAAGGGAAATGTGCGTCTTGTCATGGCGACGATGGCTCCGGCAGGACCGCCGTCTCAAGGAAAGTGAATGTGCCCGACCTACGGTCAAAGGAGATCCGCTCGATGCCGGACGATAACCTCTATGAGGCGATTGCGGAGGGCACAAAGCCACGGGAATATCCACACGCGTTCTTGTGCAAGGGGCTCAAGGAATCTGAGATCGCTGACATCGTTCAATACATGAGAGCGATGAAATGACGATTTGCGTGGAAACGTCGGAATCCGCACCATTTGAGGGGCGCCCTTCGAGTCTCCGTTCGAAGCTCAGGGTAAGCAGGGCAAGAAGAGGAATGCAGCACTCGCCTGCCATGCGCCCTTTCCAATAATCTCTTCCGCGCGGTAGCCCTTCAGACGAGCAGCGCCGGCATTCCAACTAACCACATTGCCCTGTGGGTCCAACTGAAAGATCGCGTATTCCTGGACTCCCTGGACGACCAAGCGAAAACGCTCTTCACTTTCGCGCAAAGCGAGCTCGGAGCGCCTTTGTTCCGTGACATTTTCAAAGACAACGCCAAGGAAGTCACGCGAGAGCGGAAATACCTGAACGGTGTAAATTCCCTCGCGGATGCGTTCATCGCCGTAAGCGAGCTCTCCCAAATGCCGCGGCTCTTACGCGCGCAGGGCTTCGAGGCAAGAGACGGGAAGTTTTGTTTGCAGGAGCCTGGGAAAATCTCCCAGCGTTTTGCCGCGAAGATCTTCGAGTTTTGCTCCTGTAAGCGTTGCGGCTGCCGGATTGATTTCAATGACCTTGAAAGTCCTGGGATCTTTCAAATTTTCCAGATGCAAGACGATCAACCCCACGGGCATGCCTTTGAGGATTTCGGGAGAGAGAGAAGCAAGGACTTCCACGGGCTTCTTGATGACGGATTTTGCGGCGTGGGCTCCCTCTGCAGAACTCCGGCGTGTAGGCATAATTATTCTTGGCGTACCGTCTCCCGCCCATGACCCGTGAGGCAATTGGGAATTCACCTGAAAGAAAAGGTGCGAATCCCGTATTCTTGGCGCAGGTTTTTCTTGCAATGCAGTGATTCGGCTTCGCGGGAGGGACAGGCACGAACTGCACTCCTATAGGACATCCGGGACAAAGCTCAACCCTGAGGCCTGACGCTAGAATCATTATCGAGCCGACGTTCATCCGCCGTTACGCATGTGTGCGGAGCAAACACTGCAGCCGTAGAAACCCGGCCCTTCCAGCAAGCTACGCCGGGCATGGCTCCCTCACAATCCGGTCTAAACCCTAAAAACTAAGCAAAGGAAGTACTTAGAGGTTGGTGTCGCTTTCTCAAAACAAATTCACCCAAGGGCGTGCGCCAACAGAGCGCGTTTCAAACAGGTACCCGCATTGCCGGCAGGGAGTTCAGATTTGGTATACTGAAAAACCCGGCGCGGTACCCAAGCGGCCCAAGGGAGAGGTCTGCAAAACCTCCATTCGTGGGTTCGAATCCCACCCGCGCCTCCATGCCTTCTCCTTTCAAATCAGTGAATTACAATTTTCGTCTTCTCCCCAGAGTCGCCAACTTGGGAACATTTGGGAACAACTGGAAAAAGAGTCCGTTCTAGACTCTCAATTGCACGCCGATGGGAATCTGGAATCGCATGGGTGTAGAAGTTCCCTTGTGGCTCGTCTTGCCTTTTCAGTTTGTAGCGTAGCGCCAGTCGTCATGGTATTCAACGCAAAACGCCACGGTGCGACCGCGCACCTTCCAAAAAGTTCCTGATTTCGGCTGGTATAAACCGCAGATATTTTCCTAGTTTGATGTGTGGAAGAGGGGCTGCACTTGTCGGGCGCGTGTGTTCGTACACACATGAAACCGGAACCTGCAATAGCCTGGCCACTTCTTGAACACTCAGGAGCTGTGTGTGGTCTATCTTCTCTGCCCCTGTGGCCGCGTGTGGTGACGCGGCATGTGGAAAGTCCTTAGCGGTGATAGTTGACTGAGTCTCGCAAATGGAATGAGGTGAGGATGAGCAGTTCTCCTCCACGATGCGATTTTCATTGGCGCTGATAGTCACAGCGAGGCGTGAGCCATGTCGCCGGTCAGACGCTGGGTTCTCACGCGTACCGAATTGAAGTTTGGTGTGCATGCCCTTCTACTTGAGGTCCAGTTGGATGGATTCTCCTTTCGAGATAGCCTGTTTGCCTGTGGGACGTTGGGCTTCGAGGTTGTTCGTGTATTGGCCTAGCCAGCGCTTGAACTCTTTGTCTTTCCAGAACAGGAATTTGAGTCCTTCGCTGACGACGTAGGACGAATTTACATCGAGGAACTCCGCATACTTGTCCAGGTTACGTCTGACTTCTCCTTCCAGCCGAACCTGAAGGGTTGTAGTTTTTGGTTGTTTTGATGGTGCTTTGAGAAGTGCCAAGTGCTTTTTCTCCTTTCCTCCTATGGGATTCATTACAACTTGCATTACAAATTGCATGTTCCGATGAATGCACGCGGGCAAAACGCGGTCACGCTTCCTGCGTGACGGGCGGGAGCGACCCCGAAGAATTTTGGGCGGCTGAAAGCCGTCAATTTTCGGGGTCGCTCCCGCCCCTCCTAGGGTTTTGCCCGCGTTGGCTGCCTCTTCCCAGAACCGGAATAACCTCCGGTTTGCCCGGTATCCGCCCTCAACCGGCGGGTAAGTACAAGCCGAGTTTCCGAAATATATTCGGGTTACGAATCGGGAAGATCCAACAGCACCACGTCCGAGCGCTCCTGTACTCGTTCGAGGACAACTTCACGGCCGTCTGGAGAGATGTCGAAATCGCGAATGTCGAAGTCCGGACTAAAATTGATCAGCTGCCGCTCGGTGCCGTCCTTCAGGTTAATCAGCCAAAGATTCTTATGTTGGATTTCCCCGCGGAGCAGCACGAGTGCCCATCCTCCATCTAGGAAAGCAAGGTGTCGAGCTCCTCGCGTCAGATTCATGGCCGGTATGGGATGCGCGGTGGCATCGGCCGTCACTGCTTTCACCGAAAAGACAGTGCCGATGTCCGGCCCCGAGAAGAGGACGAAGCTGCCGTCGGGGGCCCAAGCGGGGTCCACCGAGTACTCCTGAAGAAATGGAGCTGAAGGGCGCCCGTCAAGAGGTACGCGATAGAGGTGAGGGGCGCCGTGATCGAGAGCCGCCGTGGTGATGGATTGGCCGTCGCGCGCCCAGGCTGGAGCCCCCTGCAGGTCAAGCGAGTCGGCCACAATCCTCGCGTTCGTGCCATCAGCCTGCATGACGTACAAGAAAGGCTGTCTGTGTTGCCGCACCGAAAACGCAATCTGCCGTCCATCGGGGGAGATCGCCGGTGCGCCAATGATTCGGGCTCCCTGACCACTCCACAATTCCGTGCCGGCGCCGCTTGCGAGCTTCCAGATGCTTTGGGCGGCGTCTGTTGCAGAGACATAGAGAAGATAATTCGGACCCAATCGCGGAGAGAACCCGTTGCTGGGGGTTAAAGAGATTCGTGCGGCCGTCGATCCATCGAGGAGGGAATCCCTGACCGGCAAACGCCACAGCGTTCTCTTAGGACTTGCCAACGTGAGCGTCAGACGCCGACCATTTGCGCTGGCCGCCAGCGACGTGTAACGATCCGGCCCAGAAGTCAACCGGTGCGGAAGGCGACGCTCGACGTCCACACTATAAAGCCACGGTCCCGAACCATCCGGATCGCTCGCAAGGTACAACAGCGTCCGCCGGTCCAAGAGCACCGGATAGGTGACGCGTCCATTGTGCCATGTGATCCTCTGCGGGATTCCTCCCGCCGCGCTGATGCGCCAGATGTCCAATTTGTCTGGAAGAGCGCCTTGGACAAAGTAGAGGTATGCCGCATCTGGCGCCCACAACGGGAAGTGACTGTGCAGCCCCGCAGGCGCGGCAAAGATGGGCTTGTCCTCCGTGCGTCGGGTGCCGTCCGTCACAAAAAGCGGGTCCCCTGGCCCGGGAGTGTGATACGCAAGCCGGGAACCGTCGTGCGACCAGTCGAATTCGGCCACACCTTCAAGATACGGCTTTGGCTGACCGCCCAGCGTCGGTACCGCCCAAATACTGATGTCCCCGCCAGAGCTTCCTTGCTTCCGCACCCAAAATGTAACCAGGGAGCCGTCAGGCGAAAATCCCAGCGTGCGCACAGATGGATTTACGATCTCTGGCATGCTCCCGCGGGTCAAGTTGTGAAACTGTCCAGAACCGATCTGCGTAACCCAAACGTCCATTTGTTTGTCTCGGTCCGATAGAAACGCCACAAATTGACCATCGCGCGACACCGCCGCAGCCTGGGCCGCTCCATCGAAATCTGTGACGGTCTGAAATCGCGCATTCGCGATGGGGCTTCGCCAAAAGTATTCTGTCTTCCGAAGCCAAAGGACTGCGCCAATCGTCAACACCGCCACCGCCAGTGTCAAGCCCACTACGGGCCTCCATCGAGCTCGATAACTTGATATCTCCGAGAGGGGAGATGGCGCTGACGTTTCCAGCAAAGAGGCACTCTTCGCATTCTCTTGCCCCGCCGGAATATTCCTGCCGAGCGCCCACGCGTCCAACTCCGACCGAAAAGCGTAAACCGACCCCATCTTGTCATGCTGGTGCCTATGAACGGGCATTCCCTCCCGTTTTTCCCAGCGCTGAACCGTGGTTACGTCACGATTGAGGTAGGCCGCGATTTCCTTCCACGAATCCAGCCGCACTTCGGACTGTTCGGCGGGTGGTGATGTCCCAGGGGATGGTTCTCCCATCGCGCTCTCCTGCTTGGTTTGTGGCTCGATTCTAACTCCGCCGCCACGGCAAAGCACGGCATAAGACGGCAAGGTGCGGAATGGCCGCGATTCTGCGCCTTACCGTTTGAACAGAAACATCATGGTGTCCCATTATGTCTCGGCGTCTTCATTTGGCAAAAGTCGGCGAGACCAAGGAGGTCGCTTATGCGACAGAGATCGATATGGTTGCTTTTGTTCGGTGTCGTGATGTTGGCCGGGATTCTTTATTACTCAGGAAAAGTCTGGGCAACAACTGCAAATGGATTTAAGGCTACAACCATCGCCACCGGAACTTTCAACGAATTTGAGGTCTTCAACCACGCCGTTCTGCCGAACCCCGCAGGCGATGGCGATAACGATAGAGATGACAAGAGTGTGTGGCTGTCGATTCAAAAAACCAAAGGACTGTCGGACCTATACGTGCAAAGCAACGTGTGGCAGCCGATCAACCCTACAACAGGTGTGGCCTCCAGCACCGGATGGCACACCCACCCGGGCCACAGCCTGATTATTGTTACCGCTGGAACCATAACGGAGTACCACGGCGACTGCGTCCCTCACGCCTACACATTTGTTCCAGGACAACCGGCCCCGACCCTGGTTGATCCGGGTCACGGTCACGTGCACATCATCCGGAATGAAGGCTCCGTCCCAGCCTCCACCATCGCCGTCCAACTAGTTCCTTTCGATCCGAATAAGGCGAATCGCCGGATTGATGCTCTGGCACCGGCAAACTGCGCCAACATCCAGTAGGGACTGAACGACGCGGAGGGGCACGCCCGGGAGTCGAGCAACTGGTGATCGACCAGAATCCGAATGCGCGAGGCGGCATCGCGTTCCGGGATATTCGGACGATGCTGCTGGCGGACACGGATTTTTCCACGGTGAAGGTAGAGATCACGAATCGGAACGGGACGACCGCGGACAAGCTGACGGGCACGGCAAAGCTGATGGAGAAGCCCTTCGGCGGCGGCAAGTGGCGCCTCGCCACCGAGCTCCGAACCAGGTTATTTTGGAGGTTTCGGATGAAAACGCTAGCAATCGTGTTCGGTTCGATCCTACTCGCCGCCCACGTCCAATGTGGCACCGCTGGGCAGGTCGACGCCCGCTCGGAAGTCCCTCTTACGAAATCCTCGGTGCAAGGGAGTGGACGGCTCGTCATTCACGTCGATGCCAACGCGGGACCAGGCGGTGACGGGAGCGGCAGATTTCCATTTGATAATATCGCCGATGCGCTCACTCTAGCTGGGTCTTTGGGCGGCGCCGTGGTCGTCGTCGAACCAGGGCAATATCCGGTTAGCAGCACGCTTCGGATCCAGAGTTCGATCCAATTGAGGGGCTCGAACGTGATGGAAGTCGATGATGCCGATCGGCCCACTGGATCCATTGTCCCGGGAACCGAAACCAGAATCGTCGGAACAGCTGCCCTCGGAACGAACGCCCTCCTGTCCGTCGCTCCCACCGACGGCGGCGTCCTTCATGGAGTTGAAATTAGGAACTTCACGTTCGATTCCGGTCAGGCACACGGCGACGATCTGAGTTTCAACAGAACGCAAGGCTACTCCGTATACGAGAACCTCTTCACGGGGCTGGCGACTAACGGAATATTTTCCGTGGCTTCCTCCGGCAAGATCGTTGGCAACTACATCTCGAACGACGTGACCGGCGCGGCCGTCGCCGCGGGCTATCCCGAGTCGCCTTCCGCCGTAGAGTTCGTAGGAAACCGAGTAGTGGGTAACATCGCCGGTCTCGTGCTCATTGGCTCGACTTCACGCGTTCCTGAAACAGGCGACGAGCTGGACGTTGTTGTCCGCAATAATGACCTCAGCGAGAACAACAAGGTTGCGGGCTTCAGCTTTGGCCTCCGTATCTTCACGATCAACCGCCCCTTAGGGGCTCCGGGAGATACTCAGTTCGCCGGAAACGTGAGGGCTACGATCCAGGGTAACCGCATCGCCGACAACCAGATCGGCGTGACCATCGACGCTGGCTTTCCATTTCGTCGTGTCGGAACAACCTGCGACCCGCGTGCATACTCGGGAAGGTTCGACCTCGAGTTTCGCGGTA
This sequence comes from Candidatus Acidiferrum sp., assembly GCA_035280045.1. Taxonomy (GTDB): domain Bacteria; phylum Acidobacteriota; class Terriglobia; order Acidiferrales; family UBA7541; genus Acidiferrum. Next base: position 54,947 of record DATEGP010000061.1, on the reverse strand, counting down.
ATACGCTCAGCGGAAGCCTATTCATACCATCTCTGATCACTTTCACTCGAAACCAGGCTGCGCTGCATCAATTCCCATTGGACCTGTGGCAATACCTCCATTCCGCGACCTTCGACATCACCGACGAGGACGGCACACTGGCAGATGCATTGATTGATCACCCCGAGCTCGACCCGCTCGTCGGCCCTTGCGCGAACGACGCCACTCACGAGCTGCTCGGTAATACGCTCATCTACAACGGCACCGTTTTGCCGCACACGCCTTAGTAGGCGGCGCAAGGCGGTCGGTCGGGGGCCTCTTGCGCCCACTCATTCGCTGCGTGCGTAGTAGGATCAGCTCTTCCGCGAATCCGGCTTGAGCTGCTCTCCTTTCCTTGCAATGACGAAAGCTTTCGACTTGCCGCAAGCAGGCTTCTAGCGTACTTGCGAGCGGTCCACACCTCTTTTAGTTTAGAGTGACCGCAACAATCATCAGGGAGTTCTCTATGAAACCATTCGGTGCGCGATGTTTGGCCGGAACCGTTCTCCTTCTAGTCGGTGTGACCCAGGCTGCCTCGGCGCAGGAAGAGCCACAGTGTGTCGAAAATTCGCTGAAGCGGCGAGGTGAATTTGGTTGCAGCTTTATTGAAAACAAATCGCTGCCTGATAATCTAAAGGCCCCACCGTTCTGGCACATTGACTGCTTTGAGACAGGGGAACGTGCGCGAGCAGCGGTTGGTCCTGCGAGCATCGCGTTCGAGGCTCATGGTAGTTGGTGGCTCATGTCCACCTTCCGAGTTGCCCTTGGCTAGGGTGCAATTCCATCAAGCGACTGTGGCGCGGTCCCTTTCGACGAGCTGCCCAACTATTCATCCAGGTGGCAGCGAACGATAGTTTCCGGCTGGGCGACGATCCCTCCGGAACCCAATCTGCTACTTCCCACAACGTCGTTACTGAGCAGACTACTCCGAAGTCCACGTAAGAGATTCTGCTTGCCGAGAAAACAAACGCCCTCGAAAATCAGTCCAGTAAACATAGCTGGGCTCATAAAGCCACAACCCGACTTGGCGGTTGCTTTCCAGAAGGGGGGCACCGGGGACCGCTTCGTGGAGCAATTAGCTATGAAACTGTTTACTGAGATTATTGCGGGAAGCCGATGCGGCGAACCAGTTCTGCATACTTCGCGTCGGAACGGAGGGCATCGAAAGCCGGGTCAGTCCTCATCCAATAAATGAGATTCTGGGAGCGAGCCTGGTACGCCTTTTCCAGCCAAGCGAAAGTGTTCTGCTTATCGCCGACGCGCGCATAGAGCTCGGCAAGGCCGTAGGGATCACCCGGGTTCTTCTTCGATTCGGAAAGACTTTGCTCCAGATTCGCACGCCAATAGCCCTTAGCGCCTAGATTCTGGTAGGCACGACGAACAGGCTGGAAGCGTTTAGAGGCAGACTCCTTGGCAACACCATAGACAACCGCGGTCTCTTCCTGCAGATCGATCGCCTTGGAAAAGTCGCCGCTCCGTTCGTAGGCGGTAGTGAGCAGCCAGAGAGCCATGCCGTTGGTTCGATCCATCTCCAACACTTTCAGACCGCCGTCAATGGCAACGCCGTATTTCCGACCCGTGAGCATCGGGGTGAGCGCGAGGGAGTTGACCGCTGGAGAAAGCGGGTCAACTTGCTGCACCTTTTTCATTATGGCGATGGATTCCTCGATACGGTTAGCTTGAGCCAGGTACATCCCGTACCAAAGGAGAGGCCAGGAAGAGTTGGGGTTCAGCTCGATGGAGCGGCGAAATTCCTTTTCCGCCTCGGGGAAATTCCACTCATACACGTATTTGACCCAACCCAATGAACTGTGTGCCTGGCCAAGATGGTCGTCCATCTCGAGAGCTTTCATTGCCGCCTGGCGGGCTTTGAGAAAGCCCTCTTGCGCGGGAATCATCTGCATCCCAGCGGCCCAGCAGTAAGTCTCCGCAAGATCCGCGTAGGCTCGAGAGTATCGTGGCTGCAATTCGATTGCGCGGCTGAAATTCACGATGGCTTTTTCGAAGCCCTCCGGATTGATTTGGGAAGCATAGTGCCGGCCGCGCACGTAAGCATCGTACGCTTCCGGGTCAGCAGGCTGCATGTTTGCCAAATGAGCCTGCTCTTCCGGCGTGAGGGAAACTCGAATTTCACGAGCAATCGAACGCGCAACGCGGTCCTGCAACGAGAGCACGTCGGCCAAGTCGCCCTGGTAGCTGTCGGCCCAAAGATGCCGCTCGGGAGAGGCGCTAAGCAATTGCGCCGTGACGCGCACACGATTGCCAGAACGCAGTACGGTTCCTTCCACGATGGCGTCCACATTCAGCTCTCCGGCGATCGCCCCGAGCGGTTTGGCGGTTACCTTGTAGGGCATTACGGAGGTACGGGAAATGACGCGCACCTGGCCAATTTTGGCCAGGTCGGTGATGAGTTCGTCGGTCATGCCATCGACGAAGAACTCCTGCTCAGGGTCCTTGGACAGGTTTTTAAAGGGCAGAACGGCAATGGCGTGAATTTCAGCGGAGCGGGACGTGGCAAAGATGCGCGTGCGGAGTTTGCCAGCGTTGAGCCACAGAAGAGTTCCCGCGATGGCGAGGAGAGCGAGAACGGCAATGAGGTTTCGCACAAATGACGATGTGTCACGGGCGGTAGATGAAGGCGGCTCTGAGGTTTCGGCGGCGACGGGACTCTGCTGGCTGGGTCCTGGCGCGGCAGAAGTCGGCGCTATGCTGCCGATGAAACGGTAACCGCGACGAGGGATGGTTTCGATGAAGCGTGGGCTCTCCGGCGAGTCGCCGAGCACTTCACGCAAACGATTGACGGCTTTCTTGAGCGCCAAATCGTAATCAACAAACGTGTTTTCGGGCCAGAGACGCTGGCGCAGCTCTTCGCGTGTCACGACATCGCCGGGTCGCTCGAGCAAGGCTTGCAGTAGCTGAAAGGGTTGACCTGTGAGTTTCTGCCGCAACCCGGCCTTACGCACTTCGCCAGCAGTTAGGTCTATTTCAAACACGCCAAAGCGGACGATGTGAGGCGGGCTGGGGCTAGTGGCGATGGCTGACTCCGAATTCAGTGCGGGGATTACTGGAGCCAGCTTATCACAAGTTAGCTTGGCCGAGGCTGACAAGTCAGAAAGAACCCTCACCAATTAAGTGCGCCGAATCAATAACTTCAGGTGGAACCAACAAACCACCCACGAGGTCCGACGAGGCAGGCTATTTTTGCTGCTGCGGGAAGCCGATGCGGCGAAGAACCTCAGCGAAGCGCGGGTCGTTTCTCACTGGGTCGAGTCGGGGATCCACCCCGACGGAGGGCATTCAATCCGAACGTGCAAGAAAAGCCTTGTCAAGCCAGGCAAAGGCTTGTTCCTTTTCTCCCAGGGCGGAGTATAGGCAAGCGACGTTAAATCCGCAGACGTAGCGCTTCTGCGCCTGGCCCTCGATGACAGGGATCAACGCGCGAGCCTTATCTTTGCGGCCAGCAAGCGCGTAGGCCGCCGCAATCTGAGACAAGCGCACCGGATTCTGAGTGGATTTTACGGCGCGATCGGCGGCGGTTAGCGCCTGTTCGGGCTGGCCAAGTTCCGCATAGGAGAGGGCTAGGATGTGGTCGTCGCTTCCAACCTTGCGGGCAGCGTCGATGGCTTGCGGATAGCGTCGCGCAAGAAACAAAAACCACGCCAGGTCGCCGTGAGATTGGGGCAACAGCGGATCCAGCGCGTAAGCCTGTTGCATCTCCTGCATCGATTGATCGGGATGGCCGCCCACGAACATAAGGTACTGCGCATAGCCCGCGTGCGGCCCAGGCGAGCTAGGGTTCAGCTCGAGCGCTCTGCGAAATTCATGCTCCGCACGATTCCAGTCCCAGTCAAACGTAAGCGCGACATAGCCGAGAGAGGCATGGGCTTCGGCAAGCGTTTCATCAAGTTCAATGGCCCTGGTAGCGGCGGCTTTGGCTTTGGGCATTACCTCGAGGGGGGCTCTATAATCTGTACTCAGATTGGAGTAGGCATCGGCCAAGCCCGCATAGGCCAGCGCATCGTTCGGGTCGTGGGCGAGTGCCTGCTGAAAATATTCGATGGCTTTCTCAACGGATTGAGACTTTAGAGTCTCGGTGGGCTCAGCCGTCGTCCCGTGCAGTTCGTAGAGACCGCGGAGAACGGCCTCATGGGCTTCGGGGTTAACAAGACGCACATTTGCCAAATGACTTTGCTCTTGCGGGGTGAGCGTGATCTTTATTTCGCTGGCGATCGCTTTTACCACGTCGTCTTGCATGGTCAAAATATCTCGCAGATCGCGTTCATAGGTCTCGGCCCAGAGGTGGCGATCCTTGGGTGCCTCAATCAACTGAGCGGTTATCCGCACGCGGTCCCCAGACCGCATCACTGTGCCTTCCACGATGGCATCTACGTTCAACTCCTGGGCGATTTGCGGTGCCGACTTGCGCTTGCCCTTGTACTGCATGATTGAGGTACGTGAAATGACTCGCAGGGCATGAATTTTCGCCAAGTCCGTAATCAGAGCATCCGTCATTCCGTCAACGAAATATTCTTGTTCGGGGTCGTGCGAAAGATTCTCTAAGGGAAGGACGGCAATGGACTGGATGGGCAAAGAGTGAGACCGAGCAAAAATACGTGCGCGGAGATTGCCCGCATTGAACCACAACAGAACCGCCACAATGCCGACCAGCGAGAAAGCAGCGATAAGCCCCCAGGAAAGTCTCGCGTGAGCCCGGGGGGACTGTGGACTCTGACTGTTGGCCGGCAGCGCGAGACCGCATCGCCGCAAGCCAGGAAAGCAAGGGGCGGCCCTGCGCGGCCTGGGCACGCTCCAACTCTTCGAGACGGGCGTGGCCATCGTTCCACCATGCGTCCAGCTCCGGTTTGTAAGCATAGACACCGGCCCTTTTCTTGTGAGCGTGCCGATAAACAGGCAGGCCTTCGTCCTGCCAGCGGCGAACTGTTCTTTCGCTGTGTTTCAGGTAGGCGGCAATCTCTTTCCAGGAATTGAGGCGGTCTTGGGCAGGAGGCTCCGGAGGGTAGTCACGTAAGTTGGTCGTATCGCTGGGCATAGACAAACTCGCGTGGGACAGGGTTAATGCTCCGCATTCTAGCGCAGCCACAGGGGCCTTAGCAATTGGGCTATCGGAACGGCCAAGTACGGTCATTTCGGAGGTGACCGCACCTGTCCCTTGCGCGCGCCGAGCATTGCCTCTAGGTTCGCAAACAATCGCCAGCCTGAATCGAAGCACTTGGCCTTACAGCCGACGCGGACATGGCTTGGCGGATTCAGTTTGAAGGAGCCCAGCGATGCGACGACGTTATTGTGCAGTTGCAGTCTTGAGTCTTGGTGCAGTAGTGCTTCTTTCAGGTTCCCGCCTCTTTTCGCAGCAGCCCGGTGGCCCTCCAGGCGGCGTAGTTTTCTTCAGCGCCAGGGATGGCCACCCGAACAACCAGATTTACGCCATGAATCCCGATGGCAGTAATCAGGTCCGCATAACGAACGATCTTGCTTCGGACGTCGACCCCGACATTTCTCCGAACGGGCAGGAAATCGTGTTTACCTCCAATCTTGCAGGAAACAACGACATCTTTGTTCTCTCGAGGAGTGGGGCCATCAACCTGACGAATAACCCGGCGAACGACGAATGGGCAAGGTGGTCGCCCAACGGCAAGCAAATCGTTTTCGGCAGCAACCGCACAGGCGGAGTTTTCGAGATCTACGTGATGAATGAGGATGGTTCCGGGGTCACGCGGCTTACGGATCCTCCTGTGCTCAGCCGATATCCCAGTTGGTCGCCCGATGGCAAGAGGATCATCTTCCGTCACGGCATTGATATCTACACAATGAACGCCGACGGGAGTGACACCCCGCTCCAGCTGACCAGCGAGATTGCGCCGAGCTTCGCGCAGATGCCGGTCTTCTCGCCCAACGGAAAGCATGTCGCGTTTATGAGCTTCCGCGAAGGTTACTGCTCGGTCTTCCGGATGAACGCCGATGGAAGCGACCAGATCAATCTGACCCCGAAAGATCCCAGCGTTCCGGCTCCCGCCTGGTGCAGCAGGGCTCCGGCCTGGTCCGCAGACGGGCACGAGATCTATTTCATGTCAGCAAGGGTGGGCGGCGTAAATCAGGTCTTCGTCATGAATTCGGATGGCAGCAACGTCCGCCAGCTTACCGGCGTAAACGAGGCCGGAGCCAGCGGCAGCCCGAGGGCTCGATGAGCCGGCAAGATGATGAGGCAGCTAAGAAGCGAGATAGAACCCGCGCCAATTAAACACGCGGATTCAACAACTTCCGGTGGAACCAACAAACCACCAACGAGGTTCTTGAACAAGTTTGGCGCTTGCGCCACTGTGCGCGCCATCGGCCCATCAAGAGCCGTGAGCGTCTCTTCGTCAGGCGTTCGAATGAAAAGGAGCTCAACATGACACTAGGAAGAATCACTCGCATCGCGTTGTTCGCTTCACTCGTCGTTTTGCTTTCTGCGTTCCTAGCCAACAGTGGCAGTCACCCTGCGGCCAAGGCCCAGCCTCAATCGGGTTCCGGTGGCAACTGCATGCACGTGGGCGGCAGCATTATTACGAATTTCGGGGGCGTGGATGCCAACACCACGCTGGGCCCGGCAACCGGAGACTTGCGCGGCGCGGTCGCTGCAACCTTGTTAACTCCGCCACAGCAGACGATGGTGGATGGGCTCCCGGCAGTCCTCTTTAGCGTCCAGCATCACTGGGTCACGGAATCCGGCGACAACATCTACTTCGATCGGGCGGTGGCCACAACGCGGCCTCTTTCGGCAACGCGTTTTGCGGTCATCAGCTATCCGGCGCACATCACCGGCGGTACCGGCAAATTCGCGGGAGCGACCGGGAATCTGACCAACATCGGTGAAGCCGACCTGCAGGCCGGAACCGTGTTCCGCTATTCCGGCGAAGTCTGCTTTGCGGACTAGCAACGAATAAGTGCTGTCTTTCTAGAAGATTGCGGCACTTAGAAATTTCCTAAGATTTTTTCAACTTTTTCCAAAGACTTGAGTGTGGTCTGAAGCTAGCGTGCGAGAGCGGCGTTGTTGGTCCGGGGCCCGTTAAGACACAACCGTTTGGAGGAGGACGACATGAGGTACTTGAGGATGAAGTTGGGATGGGCGGCGGTGGTTTTGGCGGGCGCGGCGGTTGCGGCCGGGCGCCTGGCGGCGCAGCAGCAGATTACGCCGGTGAATGGCGGGCAGGTCACTTCGCCCATCGTGGTGATCAACAACGGCCCGGGCAATCAGACTGATCCGCACGTCAGCGGCAACTTCGCTACTTACACAAGCGGGGGTACAACCATTCGGTACTTCAACTTTGTAACAGGAACGGACAATGCTGTGCCAGCCGGAGCCCCCGGTGACCAGGACACGTTGTCTGATGTCAATGGCGCACTCATTGCGTTTTCTCGCACGTTCGCCGACCTCAGTACGCATGTCTTTGTATACGACACAACCACCAATACCGTAACCGAGATCGATCCGCAGCCCGGAGGAATACTGCGTTTCAACCCCGTAATCGGCGGGGACACGCTCGCTTATGTCGACTTAAATAGCGGCAACGGCGATATTTTCCTTTATGATCTGGCGGCAAGTCCTCCTGCCCCTCCGCAGAAACTGTCTCCTTCCACGGATTCGGATGATAGTCCCGGAGTCTCTCCAGACGGCAATACCGTAGTGTGGGAGAAATGTGTAGGATCAAACTGCGACATTCTCAAGGCCGTACGTGCAGGCGGTGTGTGGACTGTCTCAACCGTAGCCAACTCACAGTTCAACGAAGAGAATCCTGACACAGACGGCACGTGGATCGTCTATGACTCAAATCGAACCGGTAATGCGCAGATCCATTTCCAACCTTTAGCTGGCGGCCCGGAAACGGGGCTGAATCTTACGGGCGACTCGATTAACCCTAGCATTAGCCACGGGGTGATCGTCTTTGAAAGAAGGAACGCGCCGCTGTTCGCCCCTGGGGACATCTTCGTGTATGTCATCGCCACGAATACTTTGTACCAGGTAACTTCAACGCCGACAGTCGACGACACCCTCACCGACGTGAGCGTTCTGCCTAACGGCGATATTCGTGTCGTCTGGTCAGCATTGGAAGCAGATGCCAACGTCTACGCAACAACCTTCACGCCAGCGGGGATCGGCGATTTCTCCCTCAATGCCATTTCTCCAATGTCCATTGCTGCTGGCGGCTCTGCTTCGACCGGCGTGACGGTGACACCGGTCAACGGGTTCAGTGCGGCAGTGAGCCTGAGCCTCTCCGGGCAGCCTGCGGCCGTAACAGCCACGGTGTCGCCCAGTTCTGTTACGCCGTCGGGAGGAAATTCGGCTACTTCGGTGCTCAACGTCAGTGCGGCGTCGTTCGTCGTGCCGACGAATTTCACGCTGACCGTGACGGGCGCTTCGGGATCGCTGAGCCATTCCGCGACAGCGAACGTGAGCGTAACCGCGACCACAACCAGCACCGGCAACTCCATCGGCGACATGCTGAACGCCGGGTGCATTGACAACGCAGGCATTGGAAACGCGCTGACCAGCAAACTCTCCGCGGCGCAGTCGGCGGGCAACGTGCAAACCGCCATCAACACGCTGACGGCGCTGAAAAACCAGATTCAGGCACAAGCCGGGAAACATATTCACACCGTGTGCACGATTGGCGGCGTGACGTTCAACCCCGTCACTGTGTTGTTGCTCGATGTGCAAGCGTTGATTGACAGCCTGCGAGTGAGCCTGATTCCCGATCCCATCACCGGGTATGTGGTTGACGGCAGCGGGGCTGGATTGGCCGGCGCAACGGTGGCCATTCTCAGCTCCGGCAGCGCAGTTGTCGCCACGGCTACTACGGACATCACCGGCTTTTATTTTCTGGCCACGACGGGAGTGCTGACTCCCGGAGCGAATTACACCATCGTTGTCACCGGCTTGCCCGCGGGATTTGGCAACGGGACGCCGCCGAACCAGGCATTTACGTGGCAAGGAAGCTCCATGGCGTTCGGGAGTTTCGTGGTGAATTAGAGGGCGCGTCCGGCTAATTTACCGTCAGCGTCAGGTTCTGGGTGCGTGTCACGTTGCCGGATGTGCCAGTCACAGTGAGCGTGGAAGTTCCCCTTGGTGTTCCGGGATCGTGGTGACCGCCACCTACGCCACCACCGCCACATGCACCGGCCCACGCGAGAACCATCAGGACCAGGGCCAAAGTTGAAGCCAGACCAAATGGCCGACTCCGCAACGCCGCCGCGTTTCTGGAACGCGCCATCAGAACCCCGAGAGCAAGCGCGAAGAGCAAAAACATTGGCCGCACCGTCGCGAACGGCGGCCAGTTCGGCGGAGCCGTTCGAGGCAGCATAATAGTCGGCGCAGTCGTTGTAACCGTCGCGGTAAACGCAGCAGCGATGCCCCCGCTGGGCGTCGCCGACGCAGGCGAAACCAAGCAAGTCGCTTCCGAAGGCGCACCGCTGCACGTCAGAGAGACTGTGCCACTAAACCCGCTCACCGGTGTCACTTGCAACTTGTAAGTGGCCGTCTGTCCGGCAACAACAGTGGCCGTCGTCGAACCGCCGGTCGCGGCATCAATCGAGAAGTCTGTTCCGGTTCCGGTCAATGTCACTGTCTGCGGGCTGCCAGTGGCGTCGTGGGTAATCGCCACGCTGGCAGTGCGGTTTCCCGTCGCCGTGGGCTTGAAGGTAACGCTGATCGAGCAATTCCCCGCGGCGGCAACCATTGCGCCGCAAGTGTTCGTCTGAGAAAAATCTCCGCTGTTGGCTCCGCCAACGCCGATGCTCATGATGTTCAGTGTCGCCGTTCCGCTATTCGTGAGCATTACACTCTGCGCTGCACTGGACGTCGTCACGAGCTGACCGGAAAAGTTGAGGCTTCCAGTCGACAACATCACGGCAGGGGCCGTCCCAGTTCCGCCAAGTGGAACATTATGTGGGCTGCCTGACGCATTATCTGTGATCGTGACGCTCGCCGTCCGGTTTCCAGTGGCAGTTGGCTTGAACGTCGCACTGATCGAACAATTCGCTCCAGCGGTTATGCTGGCTCCGCATGTGTTCGTCTGCGAAAAGTCGCCGCTGTTTGCGCCCGTGATGGCGATGCCCAGCGTCAGCGTGGCGTTTCCGCTGTTGGTCAGGGTCACGTTCTGCGCAGCACTGCTGGTTCCGACACGCTGGTTACCAAAGCTGAGGCTCGTCGGCAAAAGCATGACCATCGGCGCCGCCGCAGTGCCGGTGCCGCTCAGTGACACACTCTGCGGGCTTCCAGAAGCATTGTCCGTAATGCTGACGGAAGCAGCTCGCGCTCCTGTTGCGGTGGGTTTGAACGTGACACTGATCGAGCAATTCGCTCCCGCCGCGAGAGTTGCCGGGCTGGCGGGGCACGCGTTGGTCTGGGAGAAGTCACCGCTATTTGCGCCCGCAACGGCAAAGCTCGATATCGTCAGTGCAGCGTTCCCACTGTTCGTAAGCGTTACATTCTGCGCCCCACTGCTGGTGCCAACTGGCTGATTGCCGAAGCTGAGGCTGGCGCCTGATAAACTAACAGCCGGCGCCACGCCTGTCCCAGTCAAGGGAACCGTTTGCGGGCTGCCGGCAGCGTCATCGTTGATGCTCAGCGAAGCGCTCCGCGCGCCGGTGGCCGTGGGCTTGAACGTGATGTTGATGCCGCAATTTGCCCCAACGGCCACGCTCGCACCGCAGTTATTGGTCTGACTGAAATCGCCACTGTTTGTGCCAGCGATTGTAATCCCGGCGCCGGTAAAGGTCAGCGTTGCGGTGCCGGTGTTTTGCAGCCCGACTCCTTGAGGCGAACTGATACTGCCGACGACCTGACTCCCAAAGCTGACGTTTGCAGCGCCCAACATGACTACCGGAGCCACGCCGGTACCACTTAGGGCCACGGTCTGCGGGCTGCCCGGGAAATTGTAGGAAACACTTAGCGTTCCGGTCCGCGAACCAGTGGCGGAAGGTTTGAAGGCAACGTTGACGGTGCACTTCGCAGCCACGGCTAGTATCGCAGGGCTGACTGGACACGTGTTGGTTTGGCTGAAATCACCGTTGGCTGAAACGCCGATAGTGGTTGCGCTTGCTCCGTTATTCGTGACGGTGACCGCCTGCGTGGCGCTGGTTGTTCCTACGAGTTGATTCCCAAATGCGAGACTAATAGGCGAGACATTCACGGGCGGCGGTGTCTGGTTCAAGAGAATTGTGAGGAAGTTCTCGCCGCTGTCTAAAAGGAGTAAGTCAGGGCTACCGTCTCGGTTGAAATCAGCAGCCGCCTGGACGAAGGCGTTGCGGCTGGCGAGATACTCCTGCAAGGGCTGGAACGTGCCGTCGCCGTTGCCCAGAAGTAGCCCTACTCCGTCCGGAATGCCCGCGTTATCTATATTAACGCCGTGAGTGAACGCAATGTCCAAATGGCCGTCCAGATTGAAGTCTCCAACTATCAGGCCCCGGGGATAAACACCGGACGCGCCAGCGGTATCAATCAAAGTTTGCGAATTGAAAGTCCCATTTCCGTTGCCAAGCCAAATCTCCGCATTAGCGTCGAGTTCATTTGCAGCGACGATGTCCAGATTGCCGTCGCCATTGAAGTCGGCAACGACAAAGGTTCCCGTGAATCTACCTGACGTTAGATTGGTTGGTGCCTGGAAAGTGCCGTCGCCGTTGGCGAGGAATATCTGAATCTGGCTTTGGGTAAAGCCGGCGGTTTGCACATCAGTTACGACCAAATCCAACTTGCCGTCCTTATTGAGATCAGCAGTCTTTATCTGGGCAATTGACACGGCTCCAGTTGAGAATGGCGTCAGAACCTTGAACGTACCATCGCCGTTTCCCAACAGAATTCCCAGCATAACGGGATTGCCATTTGGACCTGCGCCGAAGGCTATATCCAGCTTTCCGTCGCCGTTGAAGTCGCCCGCAATGATCTGGTTAACGGTGCTTGACCCGGTGCTGATTACGGCAGGATTCTGAAACGTGCCGTCACCTTTGCCAAGGAAAACCGAGATGCAGTTTAGCTGTGTTCCGAGGCAGGGCGCCACGAAGCCACCCGGGCCGTTGAGCACGATGAGGTCCGGATTGCCATCGCCATTGAAGTCACCAGCGACTACTCCAACCGGGACAGTACCAGCGATCGATAAGCCCACGGGAAGCTGAAACGTGCCATCCCCATTGCCAAGCAAAATGCTTGTATCCGATGACGCCAGGTTCGCGACCGCCAGATCCAATTTGCCGTCTTTATTGAAGTCGGCAACAGCGGCTTGCTGGGGATTATTTCCTGCCACGAAATTTCGTGCAGCCAGAAAGGTCCCATCGCCGCGGCCCAGCCCAACAGTCACGACGTTCGTCCGATTTCCATTGGTGATCCAATCGAGGTTCCCGTCTGCGTTAAAGTCTGCTACTGCGACGAAGGACGGCGAATCTGCCGTCTCGAACAGCGTCTGCGATTGCAATGTGCCGTCCCCGTTCCCTAGCAAGACTGACACGCAGGCGGCGCCGTTGACGCCGCTGAGCCCGCTGATAATATCTAGCTTGCCGTCTTTATTGAAATCGCCTACAGCTATGGGTTGTGCCCCTCCGTTGGGCACGGCAGCGAAAGCAGTAGGTAAGGTTCCAGATTGGGGGTTGTTTACCGGAGTAAAATTGCCGTCGCCTTTCCCCAAGAAGATGCTCACGCCACCATTAGCCGGAGTGGTCGCTGCGAGATCCGGAACGCCGTCACCGTTAAAGTCGCCGACGGCCACACCCCAACCTTGCGCAGGCAGAATAATCGAACGCGGCGACTGGAATGTGCCATTTCCATTCCCCAAAATGACAACCAAGCTGGGCCCATTTATCTCGGAGACCGCCACATCTAGGTGACCGTCTTTGTTGAAGTCCGCCGCGGCGATCTGATTTGATGCAGCGAGTCCCCCGAGACTGACGCTGACCGGCGCTTGATACGTCCCATCGCCATTGCCAAAAAAGAAAAAGATGGAGTCCGTAGTGGCCCCGCGGTCCACGACCGCGAGGTCCATCTTGCCGTCGCCATTGAAATCGCCGACCGCAACTGAAAAAGGGTTCGCAAGCGGAGAGGTGAGAGTTCCTTTCGCGGTGAACGTGCCATCGCCATTTCCCAGGAAGATCTCAACACCGTTTGTTCCGGGGCTGCAATCGGCGCTAGCCACCGCCAGGTCTGTTTTGCCATCGCCGTTGAAGTCGCCGGTCGCCACATAAAGTGCGCCGCAGGGGATAGCTATAGTTGTGGGTGTTTTGAATGTTCCATCCCCATTCCCCAGCGCAATTCCCAGGGTGGTCGTGGTGTTCCCATTGTTCGCGGTTACATAGTCCAACTTGCCATCGCCGTTGAAGTCGGCGACCGCCACAAAAACAGTGCCCGCTCCGCCTGAGCCAGACAGGCCCGCCGTCAAAAACACATTTCCCGGCCCGTTCAGAGAGGTATTCGGTTGCGCCGCAGCAGATGTTGCATTTTGCTGCGCGGCACCGCTTGCGATGGTTACTCCGAGCGCCAGCAGTGCTAGCAGTAAGGCGTAAATGGAACGCCTTTTCAGGTGGGACCCCAGCGCCGATACAACCAATGGGAACAGTACTGTTCGTTTCATGACTCTCCCCTTGCTTGCTTCACTCACAAAGGAATGCGTCATGGGGTGAACAAAAAGGTTGAAATGTATCAACAAAAATGAAGAGACAGACTTTTCTTGGCGGGCCAGGCTCCGCAATTGCTACCCAACACTGCTCGGTTAGTCCGCCGCGGCTGGCAGCCTTCTGATTGGGGAGTTACAATGGCTCTCCAATCCCCGGGACACGTGGGAGAAGCGCCAAATGACGGAAGACCGGGCGCCTGCATCAGTCGATATCCAACTCGTCGCGGACATCCAGAATGGGCTCAGCGAGGCGGAAGCTGCGCTCTACGAGAAATTTTCGGCGAGAGTCTATTACCTGGCGCTGCGCGAATCGCGTTCGCCGCACGATGCTGAGGATGTTCGCGCGGAAACCTTCCTGCGGGTGCTGCAAGCTATTCGAGCAAACAGCTTGCGCTCCCCCGAGGCCCTCGGTTCATACATCCTGGGGACGACCCGGAACATCCTGCACGAGTTATTCTTGCGAAGAAAACAGGCGGGCAAGACGACTGAGCCTGAAAACGTGGAGTTGACCATCCCCTCCCACGAAAAACACTTTCTGGACTCGGAAGTCGAGCACGCTATTGAGCGGACCATTGTGCGCTTGAAACCGAGGGAGCGGGACCTGCTTCGCATGCATTTCTTTGATGAATTGCCCACTCTCGAGATCGCGCGCCGCTCCGGCATCGCGCCAGAACGCGTGCGGCTGGTCAAGTCCCGTGCCTTAAAGCGCTTCCGCGAGTACTATGGGCGCCTAAATCAAGCAACATCGTCAAAGAAAACTGATACAAAAGCGAGGTGAAGAACCACTTAGCTATGATGCACCAGCAGATTGAAGACCAAGAGATTATTGAGCGATACGTTCGGAACCAACTGGAGCCGGAAGAGCGGAAAGCTTTCGAGGAGCACTTCTTTGGCTGCGATGACTGTTTCGAAAAGTTACAGGCCACCGAGCGCTTCGTCGCCGGGATTCGTGATGCCGCAGCACGTGGATTACTTCCCGACGGCGCTTCTGGCACAGTTCCCCCTCGGCGCATAGCCCCTTGGTGGATTCCCGCGTTTGGACTAAGTGCTGTCGCTGCGTTGCTCCTTGCGTCCGTGACCGGTTGGCTATACTTCATTCAAATGCCAAAGATGCGCGGACAGCTCAGTCAATCCGCCGCGGACCTGCGCGCCGCACAGGAAGAGCGGGCTGCGCTCGAACAACAGCTCCAGCGGAGCGTCCAAGTAGAAGCCAACGTTCCACTCGTCATGCTTCAGGCCACGCGGGATACTCAGGCGCCGCCAACGGAGGCAACTCTGCCCGCCGGAGCGCCGCATCTCGTTTTATGGATCGATGTGGGTTCGGGACGTTTCACAGCTTACCGTCTTGAGATCTACGGTGCGGACGGCAAGCTCCTCGACACGTTGGAACATCTCACGCGCAATTCCTACGGCGCGCTCGCTGCCAGCTTGCCCGCGGAACGCTTGCAGCCGGGCAACTTTCGGATTAAGCTCTCCGGCGAAGAACCACCCCCCGCGTCCCTCTTGGCAGAGTACCGGTTGAGAATTCGCAGACCGTAGCGGACGCGGTTACGTGCCATGAAAGCTCGTCCGAGGAATTGGCTCGCCCCCGTTTTGTGCACGGGTGTTTTCCTGCTCACCCACACCACGCCTACCTGGGCACAGCAGCCTGTTCCGCCACCAACCAGTTCTCCTTTGGCTTCTCAGGCGCAATCTGCTCCCACGAACGATCTTGCCGCGCAGGAAGACGAGCTCATCAAAAAGTGCAATGACCAGATGAACGTGAAAGGGCAATTCAAGGAGGCGGAAGAAACGGCCAAGCAAGCCCTCGCGCTTAGCGAGAAGATGGGCGACAAAAAGCGGATTATGGTGGCGCTCATGTATCTCGGTTCCGCCTATGCCTACGAGGGAAACGAACTCGAAGCCCTGGAAATATTCAAGCGGACCGCAGACTTGGCCCGGGAAACTGGAAATCGCAAAGGGCTTTCTCGCGCCCTGAATAACATTTCCGGTGTGCTTGGCAACCTCGGCCGTTACGAAGAATCTCTCAGCTATATGTACCAATGCATGGATGTAGCCCGAGAACTTGGCGACCTCCCCATGCAGTACACGGTACTGACAAACATCGGCAGTTTGTATATGGCCACTGGGGACCCGGATAAGGCGGAGGCTCCGCTCCAGGAATCTCTGCGCATCGGCCGCGACCTCAAACACAGCGACCTCGTCAGCAACCCTTCCAAAGTAGCTACCGAGAAGTCCCTGATACTCCTCGGCGGGATGGCATCCGCCCGCGAGCACTATCAGGCTGCACTCAAATATTTCGACCAAGTACGCGAAAGTCAACCAGATAGCGCGCAAACCCAAGTCGAGCTCCTCAACAGCATGGCCTTTGTCCACCAGCGACTTGGGGAATACCAGAAAGCCGAGGAACTTTTTCAAAAGGCCATCCCCATCGCAGAGAAAGCCAACACCGCGGACCTAGCCACCCTCATTGTCAATCTAGGAGAAACTCAGGAATCGCTCGGCCAATTCAACGAGGCGCTGGCGTCGGAGGACCGCGCTCTGGCTGTGCTTCGAAAAATAGGTGCAATCCCTGATTCCGCTTGGCAAGCGGAGCAGCGTATCGGGCACATTGATCGTGCCCTCGGCCGCATGGAAGAAGCATTAGCACATTACGAGACTTCCATCCATGCCATCGAACATCTTCGTGTTGTCGGTCTGAATACGGAAGCTGGCCGTGCCGGCTTTGGGTCCCTCAGCCGCTCGGTTTATGACGAAACCGCAGATTTGCTCTACAACATGCACCATGAACCAGAAGCTCTGGAAATGGCCGAGCGTGGCCGCGCCAGAGCCTTCTTGGACATGCTTGCATTCTCTCGCACCGGCCTTGCGGAAGATTTGACGCCCGAGCAGCGCAAACGCGAGGACGAAATCCTGGCGCACATTTCCTCCGTACAAAAGAATCTTTGGAAAGAAAACACTCCCGCCGAGGAAGAGAAAAGGCTCAAAGCCCAGTTAACCTCGGCCGAGAACGATCTCGAGGCTTTTCATGTCTCAGTGCGTCAGAGCAATCCACGTTATGCCAGCGTCCAGTATACGGAGCCAATCATTGTTGGTCTTATTCAAAAACACTTGCTCGACGATCGCACCGTGCTGCTGGAATTCCTGCTCGGCGAAAAACGCTCGCTTGTTTGGACTGTTTCAAAACAAAAGCTCAGCGTTGCTGTCTTGCCGCCGCGAAAAGAAATTGAGGCTGAGGTTGCCGCCTATCGCAAACTACTGACGGACAAAACCTCTGCACTCACACTGCAGTCCGCGCTCAGTGAAATCCAGCGCCGCGGCAAACATTTATACGCGTCCTTGCTTCAACCTGTGGCCAATGCCATTCCCCCTGGCAGTTCCTTGCTTATCGTGCCAGACGGAAATCTCGGATACTTGCCGTTCGAAAGCCTGATTGCCGGAAGCCGCCGTACCTCCTCCGGCGAGCTGCAATCGCTTTACCTGCTCGATAAATTCGCAATCGCGTATGCTCCGTCTGCTTCGGCGCTTGCCGCTGTTCGAGAAGCGAACACAAAGATTCAGGACCGGCCCAAGATGTTACTGGCCTTTGGTGATCCGATCGCGCAAACGGAAAGCGCTGTCGCGAAGAACGCGCCTGCCAATGGCGCCACACGGTCCCCTGAAACCGAGCAAGTCCCCAGCGCACAAAAGACTGATTCTTCGACGACACAACCTTCTATTCCTTCGGCCACGGATTCGCCCGCAACTCCTGCCCCGTCCGCGGTCCCTATGGCGGTTTCCGCCGAGTACGCCGAGCGCGGCTTTTCTCTCAGCCGTTTGCCCTTCACCCGCGACGAGGTGCTGGGTATCAGCAAGCTCTATCCTGCTTCTCAGCGCCAGATTTACCTCGGAGAAGACGCCCGCGAAGAAACCGTCAAATCCGAAAAGCTCGACCTCTACCGCTACATTCACTTCGCCAGCCACGGCTTCATTGACGAATCTCACCCCGACCGCTCCGGCATTTTGTTCTCCCGCGCGCCGAATTCCAGCGAGGATGGCGTCCTGCAGATGGGCGAAATCATGCGCCTCAAGCTCAACGCGGATTTGGTCACACTTTCCGCCTGCAGTACCGGCCTCGGAAAGCTCGTCAACGGAGAAGGAATTCTGGGTTTAACGCGCGCTTTCTTCTACGCTGGGGCGCGCAACGTTACCGTCAGTCTGTGGAACGTAAATGACTCTGCGACCGCCACGCTCATGAAGTACTTTTACGTGAATCTCAATCGCGGTCTGCCGAAGAACGCGGCCTTGCGACAGGCAAAGTTGAGTTTGCTCCACAGCCAAAACCCACTGTGGCGCCACCCCTACTTCTGGGCTGCCTTTGTCCTAGTGGGCGAAGGTAAGTGAAGGACTCTTGCAAAAACGCAAGCAGGGCCGAAAAAAAGTCGTGACGCTTTAGGGGGTCACCTCGTGGGTTCGAATCCCACCCGCGCCTCCAAACCTATCCAGACGCCAGCCGTTTTGCTATGATTCTCTGCGTCCCAGAATCATTGGTGCAAGCATGACCCGCCCCACGTGTTTGGCCCTCTCCTTGTTTCTTGCCTCTGGCAGTATGGCTTCAGTGCCGCCAGCTGCAGAGCCCACACAACCCAAGGCGTCTCCCATCATTGTCATTGGATTTGTGGGCGGTTTCGTCAAGCATGACAATGCTGTGCACAGCGAAGTCCAGCTTGCCGCGCGACTCCGCCAGGATTACCCGTCGGGAGTGCACGTAGAGGTTTTCGAGAATCACCGGCGTGAAAGAGCTCACGAACAGATCTTGCACGCTCTTGACATGAACAAAGACGGCGCGCTATCGGCTGAAGAAAAACAGCAGGCACGCATCATCATTTACGGGCACAGCTGGGGCGCGTCCGAAACCGTGGCTCTGGCGCGCGAGCTGCAGCAAGACGGAATTCCCGTGCTCCTCACGATCCAGGTGGACAGTATCTCGAAATCCAACGAAAACGACATGATGATTCCCGCGAACGTCTCGCAAGCAGTTAATTTTTATCAGCCGGATGGCTGGCTTCGCGGGCGGCCCGAGATTCGGCCAGCCGACGCCGCGCGGACTCAAATTATCGGGAATTTTCGCTTTGACTATAAGGTTCTTCCCGTCAGTTGCCCGCTCTATCCCTGGTTCGACCGATTCTTCATGAAGTCGCACGTCGAGATCGAATGTGACCCGCGCGTGTGGACCCAGGTCGAATCGTTAATTCGCGCAAGACTACCCTCGCCATCAGGAAGTGCCGCAGCTAAATGAGAATTTCGCTTTTGGACAATCGGTCTACGAAGTGGAATTGGAAAGCAGGGAAAAAAGCGAGGATGTAGCTACAGCGTATCCTTAGTTCCTCTTAGTCGTCATTGCCGCCCGCGGAAGCCACTCCGGCCTTGGCCTGTTTCTCTGGAACGCGATCTTTCGCGGCTGTCTCGGCGTTTCTCAAGCGCGCTTGCTGGAGAAGCTCCCAATCGTCTTCAAACTCAGGCATCGTCTCGCGCCTGTGCTTCGGGCTCTTCAGGACCCCTTGAGCGCGCCAAAGCAGTAGCGCGTAGGCCGATGCCGTATCCGAGTCACGCCCAAGAATGTTGTTTGCGCTCAATCCCACCTGGAAGGCTTGGTCCTTGTCCTTGACCTCTATCCACACGGCTCCTGTGGAGTCCAGACGAGGCTTGCCCACCTTGCTCACATGCTTGAAAAAGGCCTGGAGTTCCTCTGGTTCCACGGTGCCGTCCGTCTCGGCTCTTTGTCCCAGCAAGGAGTTCAACTCCTGCCGGTATTTCTTCCATTCGGCAGAAGTGCCGACGATCTCCGCCTGCTCTTCCTCTTGAGCTTTGGATGGTAGCGCCCTGTGACCGCTGTTTTCTGCCTGCCCCGGCCGCTTTTCGAACTCGCGCTCAGGGTTGAACCGGCCGGTCAGAAGATACGAGGCAGCTACGGCCGGCACGCCGTAATCCGCAAAAATGAGCATGGGGATCAGCAGCTTCTTCGAACGGTACAACTGCTCGGTTACTGACCGGACGTCGCTGCTTCGTTTGATTGTGCCGGGCACTTGCGCAAAGTGCAGCACGCGAAGATTCAGTTCCGGATTCTTGGCAGCAAAACGGACAAACGATCGCGCGATGGCTTTCGGGGTAGTCATTCCAAAGTCGTTAAGGTAGTCCGCGCTGGCCGCGTGTGGGAAATAAGTATTGATGACGCGCTTCGTGAAATTCGCGCAATTTCGCGTGATGCCGTTAAAATGATTCTGATTGGGCGCCGCGTTAAACTGCGCAATCAGCGCTTTGTCTTGCTCCACCGTCGTATCAATCGCGAAAACATACATGCCGCGAATCAGGGTCGCTCCAACCATCTCTCTCCACTCCGCCTTGGAGCTTGTAGAGCACGGCGGGCCGTCGCAATATCCCTGCAGATACTTCGCCCTGTATCTCTCTTCCAAGAGATCCTTGATGGCATACGTGCCAAGGAGAGGGCGAAACCGGGGATTCTCCAGGCCGTATAGGTAAATATTCAGCGGCACGATATTCCATTCGAAATCCTGCGGCTCCCCGATGTTGATGTAATTGCTCATCACAGAACCGTTCTCGTCCGGACGACACAGCCTTAGTTTCACCGGCGACTCCGGGCAGATTCGCGAAAAATATACGGCGCTGTGCCCGGTGCCCGAAATTCTGTCCATGCTGACGCCCAGCGACTCATTCAACACGATGCCGACGTCGGCCCGTGCGCGGGGACACGTCAGCCCGGCAAGCACAAATGCAAGTGCTAGGGAGAACAAGCCCTTGGTGAGTGCCCGTTGGAGCAAAAACTCCCCCTTTCCAAAGTTGCGAGCGCTTGGGCGTAGTACTAGGCCCTTTACTCCATGATCTTATAAACCCCTCCGGAGGCGTATTGTTGTTGCTAAAAGGGAAATAATTAGTGGTGCACGTCCGGCACCGCCCCAATGTAAGTCATTGATAATACAATTGTTATTGATTACGCCCGGAAGGGATTGGCGAGAACAAAGTCATCAAATCACAAGCAAATTTTGATTAGTACCAGGACTGAAAGCTTACGCCCTGAGGCAGGCCTTAAGCGAGCCCCTATTTCTTCTCCGTCAACGATGAAACTTTCGCTTCGCGCAGGAACCTCGCCGATTCCTCCGGCGGCGTCGGATTGATGTAAAAGCCCGTGCCCCACTCGAATCCGGCTACCTTCGTAAGCTTGGGGATAATTTCGATGTGCCAGTGGTAGTGATCGTTGATCTCTTCACCGATCGGAGAGGTGTGAATCATGAAGTTGTACGCGGGCCGGTCCAGCACTTCATCCAGCCGCATCAGGGTGTCCTTCAGCATTCGCGCCAGGCTGCTGTAAATCGAGCTTTGATTGTTCTCGTACGACGAGCTGTGCACTTTCGGCAGCAACCACATTTCAAATGGAAACCGCGGAGCATACGGCGCCAATGTGATGAACTGCTCGTTTTCGCCAATCGCCCGCTCACCCGTATCGCGCTCCTGCCGGATGATGTCGCAGAAAATGCAGCGCTCCTTTTCGTCGTAATAGTGCCAGCAGTTGTCCACTTCCTCGCGCACGCGTCGCGGGACGATAGGCAGGGCAATCAATTGCGAATGGGGATGCTCCACCGTGGCGCCCGCCGCTTCGCCATGGTTTTTGAAAATCAAAATGTAGCGGAAGCGTTTGTCGTTCTTCAGGTCCAGCATGCGGTCGCGGTATCCCCAAAGCACATCTTCCACTGCGCGTTCGGGAAGCGTCGCCAGCGTTGCCGCATGATCGGGCGATTCGATGACGACTTCGTGCGCACCGATTCCGTTCATCTTGTCGAACAGGCCCTCGCCTTCGCGGTCGAGTTCGCCTTCGATGCCCAGAGCCGGAAAGCGGTTTGGCACTACGCGCAGCTTCCATCCCGGCGTGTTGGCGCCGCCGCCGTTTCGGCCGTATACCAGCACCTCTGGCGGTGTCTTGGACTCGTTGCCCACACAGAATGGACAATTCTTCGGCTCTCGCGCGATGACGCTTTCGCGCAGAAAATCGTTCGGGCGCTTTCCGCGCTCCGTTGAAATAATCACCCAACGACCCGTGATAGGGTCTTTGCGTAATTCCGGCAACTCTCTCTCCTCCTAATTTGATTCTGGGTTGTCCCTGGAGGTGACTGTTTGCAACGTGCTCATCCACTCCGTGGAAAAGCGCACCCTGTCGCTCCGAATTATCATCTCATGCCGGAGCGCTTTTTCCGCACAAGCTGTCGTAACATCATAATTCTTATTGCCGCGGGTACGTGAATTCGCCGGAGGGATCTCTCCGCTTCAAGCTCTTCACTTGGCCGTTTTCCACAACGAACTCAAAAATAATGTCGGCAAATTGCGCCGTACGGAATTGCAAACCTTTCACCGGAATCAGCTTTTGCGGCGGCCCGCCCGGAAATACCAGCGCCAGCCCTGTTCCCGGCTGATACTGCACTTCAAATTTCACCTTGCTCGGTGTCAGGTAAGTTCCCACCAGCTTTTCCAGCAGCTTGGGATCCAGAGTTTCCGGTTTGCGCGTAAAGATCACTTCGGCCTGGTCCAGCGAAATCACCGCTTCGTTGACGTCCCCTTGAGGGTTCGTTCGGAAATTCACCGAGAATTTTCCATACTGCTCGTCATCCGGCGTGTCGAACCGGTCGTAGTGAAAATGGCTCATCGGAAAATGAAACTCGTGAAAGCCAAATTGCAATTGATCGCTTTGGAGCCCAATTTTCAGAATGCCGTAAGCCGCATTTTCGTAATCGCCCACATAGTCTGCAAGCGCATGCGATGGCTTGGTGTTGGGTACGCGGTCTGCGCCCGCTTTTGTGCGCGATTCGGTTGCCGCCTTCTTATTGGCCAGCCGTTGCTGCAGTTGCCGCTGGCTCCACGGTGTCTGATCCATTCCCAGCAGCCGCTCGTACACGTTGTAGCTGATGATGTTGTAGAGCGGCGCGCTGTGGTCGCTAATAACTAGCACAATCACGCCAATCTTGTCGTTGGGCAGGAACGAAATCTGCGAATGAAATCCTGGCAGGTCCCCGCCATGAAACGTAAGCAGTTTCCCCCGGTAAGAAGCCGTTTCTCGCCCCATCCCGTATGCCGCATTCAGCAATTCCCAGTAGCCTAACGCCTCTCCGGCCGCGTTCGGCAGCGCAATCGCAGGTTGCAGCGTCGCCCTCAACACATTCGCCGGCAACACTTGCTTCCCATCGTATTTCCCGTCGTTCATCAACGCGATCAGCCAGTGCGATAGCTCATCAATGTTCGAAATGACGGCGCCAGCCGGAGCCACGCCTTCCGTGTCCTCGTAATAAGGAATCTTATAAAGCTCAAAGGAATCCCGCTTCTCGCGGAACGGCACGCCAAAGTCCGGCTGCTTCAGCATGTCGGCAATCGTGTAGCAAGTCGTGCCCATGCCGAGAGGAGTGAAGATCCTCTCGTGCACGAAATCCTCCCATTTCTTCCCGGACTTCATTTCAATGACCTGGCCGACTGCGGCGAACATCAGGTTGTTGTAGAGGAACGTCTCCCGCATAGGTTCCTGTGGCTCCAGGTATTTGAGCCGGTCGAAGAGTTCTCTGCGCGTGAATGGCGACTTGAACCAAATCAGGTCGTGCCGCGTCACTCCCGTGCGGTGCGACAGCATGTCGTGCAGTGTCACATTGTTGTTCAGCTGATCGTTGTAGAATTCAATCTCGGGCACGGACTGCTTGATTGGCTTGTCCCAGGTCAACTTCCCCTCTTCGACTAGAATCCCCGCTGAAACCGCTGTGAATAATTTCGAGTTTGACGCGATCGGCTGCATCGTCTTCGCCGTGAACGGCAGCTTCTTCTCGTAGTCCCGGTAGCCATAGCCCTTCACGAAAACGAGCTTGTCCCCCACGACAATTCCCACTCCCACGCCTGGCGTGTTCCAATCCTTCAGGGTCTGCTCCATGTACACGTCAAAGCCCTGAAGTTTCTTGGCGATGTCGGCGTCCTGCCCTTGCGTGGCAGCTCCACAAACCATCAGCGCAATGGCAAACACGACCGCGCGAACACGAAACTTGTTTATGAACATGGGGACACACCTCCCTGCTTTCCGGACGGATTTCGCCCAGCATTCTATAACCTCACTCCGAATTGGCAAGGAATTCTGCGACTCGGGTGGTCTTTACGGGGCACGCGAACGAACAGTAAAGAGGTGCTACTTCTTTTCCAGCTTAGTCTGGGCCAGTTTGATTGCCGTCTCGAGCGCATCGGCGGCATTCACCTTCACATCCGGCTCCACGCCTACCACAGCCCAGTCACTCTTTGAAAACGGGTTGATTGGCTTGGTTTCGGGAATTCCCATCCCGAAATGTTCATCAATCCGGTGAAAAACTCCGGAATGCGCGGCGCCACCCGTCGTTTCGCCCACCAGCGAGGCCCGCTTCAGCATCTTCAGGTCGTAGGAGAAGTGCTCTGCAGCGGAGAAAGTCGAACCGGAGGTCAAAATGTAGACGGGCTTGTCAGCGAGCCTGTTTCCTGGAACGGGAGATTGCGTCCAAGACCGCTCCGTCGTGTTCTCTCTTGGGTTGTACATGTACTCTGGATGATCAAAGAGGTAGGCCGCCATCAGCATGACCATATCGGGGTAGCCGCCGCGGTTGTCACGCAAATCGAAGATCATCGCATCGCTGTCGTTCAAATGGCTCATTGCGGCCTTAGCCGTCGCTTCACAAAAGGCCGGATCTGGAAACGAATTCAACTTCAAATAGCCGATGTTGTGCGGCAGAATCTCGACCCTCTCGAAGGTGCAGTTCTGGTTTTCCAATGCCTTTCGATATCGCGCAAGCTCTTCCCGTGTCGGCTCCTGCGGATGCTCAGGCAAAGGGGTCTCGCTGTAGACCACGTTCAGATTCATGTCTTGACTAACGTCTCGCATTTGGCGGGTCAGGAGGTCAGCAAAGGCTCGCCCATCCTTTGCGCCGTCGTAATCGCCATTTTTCTCATGCGCCAGCAGCGCGTCTGCAGTTTTTTGCGCAACGTCTGGGTCAACGTAATGTTGCTTAATATTACTGATCGCGCCCTGAATCACACGATGCCGGTCTACTCGATCGATCATCGCAGCGGCGCTCGACGAGCCGCCCGGCTTCGCACTGCTTGGTTTTGAGCCAGCCGCATCTGCCGGTTGTCCTGTCGACGCTACCTTCTCGCCCGAGTCAGTGGACGCCGGCGCTGTCGATCTCCGAAAGGGCGAAGAATAATCGCGCGCAGAACCTCGAGATTGCGTTGTTAATGCTCTTAACGATCGAGAGCGGCCCGGTTGGCTGAGCGAAACCGAAAATACAACGATGCACGCCAAGGTCAACATACCGCCCGAGAAAAGCGCTCCGGGCCGCGGCGAGCCGCCCTCCAGGACGAAGAATGCGGGTACGCCTTCCACACGTTGCGCCGAAACGCCGAAAAACTCCGGCTGAAAATGGTAGTACTCGCGTGGAAGCGAAATAACGAGGTCCGCAAACAGGTCCAGCCAGAACCGTAACCGATGCAAGAGTCCTCTTTCATCGCGCGCCCGGTCGCGAAAGAGCTGGAGAGCATCTTCGCTATACTCCTCGCGAAAACGGGAAGGATAGAGCCGCAAAAACCAAGCATAGATTTTCTCAGACATGGGCCCCCCTTAAGACTTTCTTGGCCCGCGCCACGCGCAACAGGTCCGCAAGCCTCTCGGCCTCCGAACGTACGAGTTTGCGCCCGGCTGAGGTCAATCGGTAATACCGGCGGCGCTCCTGGCCTAGTCTACTGTCTGCCCGCGCGTCAACTTGTTCGATCAATTTACCTTCCAACAAACTCTGAATGGAACTGTACAGCGTCCCTGGGCCTAACCGCATGCGGCCGTCAGTCTGGCCCTCCACTTGGCGCATGATGCCGTACCCGTGCAGGTCTTCATCCACGAGGGCAAGAAGGATTTGAAAAGCAGCGGAAGGAAGCGGGTTGAGTTTTCGTTTCGGCATAGAGTATCGATAATCAGTATATCGATAATCGACTGTACTCCCGATTTCCCTTGTTGGCAAACTCTTTTGTGGCTAGTTCATGCGAACGCTCCGTCGGGCGGATTTAGTGCTGTTTGTCGAGTTGGGCACTGAAGGCGTCTTTATGGAGTCGCACAACCGGAGGCTTCCCCGGATGATTGTCTATGGCAACAACATCGAACCGTAGAGGGCACTCTTCGACGTGACGTTCGGCGAGGAAGCGCTGGGCCGTGCGAACCACGACGTGCTGCTTTTCGCGGGTGACGCTGAGTTCCGGCAGCGCGACGGCGCCTTCTTTCACCGTTCGCGTGCGAACTTCCACAAACGCCAGCGTCCTGCCATCGTAGCCAACCAAGTCCAATTCGCCTTTGATCCCACGCGGCGTGTAATTCTTTGCGACAAATACGTAGCCTTGTCCGCGCAAATACCAATACGCGTAAGTCTCGCCGCGCACGCCCGTGCTCCGCGCTTCGATTTTCTTTCCATCGGCTGCGAAATTCTCTTCTTCGCGCAAACCACGCCGCGCCGCCCAGCGCACTGCCTGAAACAGGAGTCGGGAAAAGATCGGCATAGTTTAAGTGCGGTCATCTTATCTCTTCAGTGAACTACGGCCAACCGAAATAAAAATCCCGCAGCCGCCATCTTCTGGTTGCAGCGGGATTTACTTTCTTCTCTGCGAACTCTGTGTCTCTGCGTTAAATCGTCTTTTCCGCTTCGCAGAGGCACTCTTCGAGGGTGTGAATCGCGAAGTCCGCCTGCTCTTCGTCTATCAACAGTGGCGGCGAAATGCGGATCGAGTTTTCGCCCGAACTGAGCGTCAGCAGTCCCTTATGAAACGCCTTGCTGATTATCGCATCGCGCAAGTCCGCTGCTTTTTCTTTGGTCTTTTGATCGCGCACGATTTCGATGCCGATCATCAGCCCCTTGCCGCGCACATCGCCGACAATCTTGAAGCGCTTCGGCCAATCGCCGATGCGGCCAAAGATGTAATCGCCGATCTTGCGCGCGTTTTCCATGTAGCCGTTTTCAATCAGATCGAGCGTGGCCATCGCGGAAGCAACGCACACGGGATTGCCTCCGTAAGTTGTGCCGTGGGAACCCTTCTTCCACGTCATCACGCTTTCCTTCGCGACAAACGCGCTTAGCGGCATTCCGCTGGCGATGCCCTTGGCGATGCAGACGATGTCCGGCTCGATTCCGGCATGCTCATACGCCCACCATTTGCCGGTACGGCCGACGCCGGATTGGACTTCATCAACAATCAGCATGATGCCGTGACGATTGCAGATGCGCTGCAATTCCTGAAGGAAAAACGCCGGCGCGGGAATGAATCCGCCTTCGCCCTGAATCGGCTCGATGATGATGGCCGCAATCTCTTCCGGCGCGAACAAACGCTTGAACATTTGCTGCTCGAGCAGTTCGAGCGTTTCCGTGCCGCAGGTTTCCGCCGTATGGCCGTGCGGGCAGCGGTACGCGTACGGGAACGGAATGTGCTCGACGCCGCCGAGCAGCGCACCAAAACCCTTACGTTGCGTATTTTTCGATGCTGTCAGCGAGAGCGAACCGAGTGTGCGCCCGTGAAAACAGCCGTAAAACGCAATCAGCTTGTCGCGCTTCGTGTGATAGCGCGCGAGCTTGATCGCGCCTTCCACCGCTTCCGTGCCGGAATTGCCAAAGAACACTCTCTTGGCGTCCTTGCCCGGCAAAGTGGCCACGAGTTTCTCAGCAAGTTGAGGCAGGTGGTGATGAAAAAAATCCGTTCCGGAAATGTGAATCAGTTCCGCTGCCTGTTTCTGGATGGCTTCCACCACTTTCGGATGGCAGTGCCCCGTCGAGCAAACCGCAATGCCGGCGGCAAAGTCCAGGAACGAGTTTCCGTCCACGTCTTCGACGATCGCGCCGTGGCCTCTCTCGGCGACCAGCGCATACTCGCGGGTGAGCGACGGCGACATGTACTTCGCGTCGGCGGCGATAACTCGCTGCGCCTTGGGCCCGGGGAGAGCCGTGACGAGGCGCGGTGTTTTTACTTCCAAAGTCGTTGGCATTTCTTCCTCCAAGAAAGAAAATCCGGTTGGAGTGAATCAAAACTACAAGGGGAAGAAGCAGGGCCAAAAGAATTCAGTTTCGGATATTTCCGGAACCGGCCTGCAAAAACTAAGCTAAGTCAACGCCGTAGAGGTTTGGCCGCGCGGCGGCCGGCGGGAAGAAACCCGGGAGGTACGGAGGCCGAGTTTTGAAATTCAAGGTCACTTGCGTTTCCAGCGGACGCTGCCATCTTTGGCGTCTTCTAAAATTATACCACGGTCTGCGAGTTCCTTGCGGATACGGTCAGCAGCCGCAAAATCGCGCTTTTTCTTCGCAGCAGTGCGGTCAGCGATGAGTTTTTCGATGTCTTCATCACTCAGACCGGTTTGCGCGGTGCTGTATCCGAGGGCCTGAAGTTTCTGCGCATCATTGTCTTCGAGAACGGCGAAAACTTTGTCAAACGTAGCGAGAAATTGCTGCGCCTCAGCAACGTCGCCCTGGCGAAATTCGCCCTTATCCATGGCAATATTCGCATCTCGAACCAAGTCAAATACTGCGGCCAGCGCGCGGGCGGTGTTGAGGTCGTCCGAGAGGCTGACATCGAATTCTTCGGCGGCCTTGCCGATGCGCGCAGCCATGCCTTCTTGCTTGCCCGCTGGAAATTTGCCTTGTTTCAAACGGTCCGCGAAATTACGCAAACGCTCGATCGTATTTGTGGCTTGCGTGAGGCCATTGAACGTGAAATTGAGCTGCCTGCGATAGGGCGTGCTGGCGAGACATAGGCGCAAAGCCGAAGGCTTGTAGCCTTTGGCGAAAAGATCGCGCAGCGTGAAGAAATTGCCGAGCGACTTGGACATCTTCTCGCCTTCTACAAGCAAATGCTCGGCGTGCATCCAGTAGCGCGCAAAGGGCTTCCCCGTGGCGGCTTCGCTTTGTGCAATCTCGTTTTCGTGATGCGGAAACGCCAGGTCGATGCCGCCGGTGTGAATGTCCAGCGTTTCGCCCAGATATTTCATCGCCATGGCAGAGCATTCGATGTGCCAGCCTGGGCGGCCGGGGCCGATTGCGGTCTCCCAAAAGTGCTCGCCGGGCTTCGGCGCTTTCCACAAAGCAAAATCCCGCGCGCTTTCTTTTTCGTAGCGGTCGTTATCCACACGGGCGCCGGCCTGGATGCCGGTCAGATCGATCTTGGAGAGTTTTCCGTATGCAGGGAATTTCGTGATGCGGTAGTAGATCGAGCCTTCGCTCGGGTACGTGAAGGTTTTCTCTTGCAGCCGTTGAATGAGCTGAACCATGTCCTCGATGTGGTCGGTGGCGCGAATCCAGTGTTCAGGCGCTTCAATGCTGAGTGTCTTGCAATCTTCGAAGAAGGCTTGCACGAATTTTTCGGTGTATTCGCGGATACTTTTGCCCGCCGCAGCTGCGTTCGCGATGATGCGGTCGTCCACGTCGGTCAAGTTCATTACGTGGTTGAGTTTGTACCCGCGCAATCTCAAGAAGCGGCGGAGAATGTCCTGAAAAACAAAGGTGCGATAGTTGCCGACGTGCGCGTAGTCGTAGACCGTGGGGCCGCACGTGTACATGCGCACCTCGCCCGGTTTTTGCGGGACGAAAGGTTCGACTTTTCCAGAGAGAGTATTGTGGAGCTGGATTTCAGCCATCGGGGATCGGTGCTCTTTCCTGGCGATTGAAGAAACACTGGATTGTAGCCGGAACAGGGCGGAAGTAGGAAGTGTGGGCGTGCCAAGATAAGGAGTTAGGAAAGAGGGCCGAGGGAAGCGCTTGGGCGACCGTTGAACGTGGAACGGTTGGCAGGCGGCATCGCCTGGAAAACAGGAATGGAGCCGCGGTTCCATGCCCGCCGACGTAAGAGGGTGATGAAACGCGGAAGGGAGCCCGCCACCCCCCTGTTTTTCGTAACGATGTGATTCTAAGGGAGTTAAGTTGTGAGACCCTGCTAAGGATGTGAAAAGAAAGGAGTTAGCGGAACAGTGGTAGCGGGCAAGGCTGCGGGCGTTGATAGATAATATGAACCCGCAGCGAGAACTCACGATCGTTCACTTGGGCAAAAAGCAGCCCTGTACGTTAAGAGTAGTGTATCACAAAGTAAAAATATGTCAAGGCGAAATCGAAAATAATGTAAGGATTTTCTTGAGATAACAGATCACTCTGGGTCCGGGACTCAAACCAGTGGTAGCGGGCCGGAACTTTGCGGTTCGCAAATGCGTACTAGCTGGCAGGCGCCTGCCCCTAACCTGACCGACATACTCTATCCCGGCCACTGGCCGCGAGTTCGGGAGCGCAATCATGGACACACTATGGCTTGACCTGAAATATGGAGTTCGTTCCTTATGGCGTGACAAGGGCTTTGCGCTCACCGTGCTGTTCACCTTTGCGGTTTGCATCGCCGCTAATGCCGCACTTTTTGCCGTCGTGAACTCCGTGATTTTGCGGCCCTTACCCGTTGCGGATGCCAACTCCATCCTGATTATGTCCAATGACTATCCCAATGCCGGAGTCAGAGGATCGAATAACAGCGCGTCTGGCGACTACTTCGACCGGCTCCGCGAAATGACCGTGTTTGAAAGCCAGGCCGTTTTCCGCCCACGGAATCAAACCGTGGAGCTGAACGGTTCGCCACAGCAGATTCGCGGAATGCTGGTGACGCCTTCGTGGTTCCATCTGTTGCGTGTTTCGCCGATGATCGGGCGACCGTTTGCAGAAGAGGAGGGCGAAGTTGGGCGCGATCAGGAAGTGATCCTTAGTTACGGGCTTTGGAAGCAGTTGTACGCTGGAGATAAATCGGCTCTTGGCCGCAGCCTGCGGATCAGCGGCCGGCCTTTCAGTATCGTTGGGGTGATGCCTCCTGATTTTAACTTTATTGAGCCTGAGGTGCGCCTGTGGATGCCGCTGGCCTTTAGCCCTGAAGAAAAGACCGTGCATCACAGCAACAATTGGTACGACATCGGACGGTTAAAGCCCGGCGCCACGCTGCAGCAAGCTCAAGCGCAGGTTGACGCCTTGAACAGGGAGAACCTAGAGCGCTTCCCCGAATTGAAAGAATTACTGATCAACGCCGGGTTCCACACCACAGTCAAGCCTCTCGTGGACATGCTGATCTCCGGAGTGAAAGGAACACTCTATCTGCTATGGGGCGGTGCGTTCCTGGTCCTGCTGATTGGCGGACTGAACATTGCCAATCTCGCGCTGGCCCGGCTGGCGATGCGGCGGAAGCAAATGGCCACACGGATCGCGCTGGGCGCGGGCCGCGCCCAACTTGCGCGTCAATTGCTTCTGGAAAACCTGGTGCTGGCTTTGCTCGGAGGCATAGGTGGCGTTGGATTAGGCGCCGGTGTCTTGCGGATGTTGAATGCCATTGGATTGGAGAAATTCCCGCGCGCCGGAGAAGTCCACATGGACAGCAGCGCGATTCTCGTTTCCATTGGATTGTCTTTGGCCGCCGGATTGTTTATCGCGCTGTTTCCTCTTGCGAGCCTTTCCGGAATCGGCATCAACGACGCGCTGCGCGAGGAAGGACGCACCGGAACAGGCGGGAAAAAGTCGCGAAGGGTGCGTCAACTGCTGGTCACCGCTCAAGTTGGATTTGCCTTCACCTTGCTCATGGGCGCGGGGCTGCTTCTGGCAAGTTTCCGGCTGCTCTTGCAAGTGGATCCGGGATTCCATCCCAATGGCGTGATGTCTGCTTCGCTGGCATTGCCGCGCGCCAAGTATTCACAGCCTGAAGCCTTACGCAATTTTATGAATCGCTCGCTTCTGGCTGTTCGCGCCATCCCCGGAGTTTCCTCTGCGGGCGCGACGGAGGCGATTCCGCTGGGCAACAATCACAGTGACAGCGTGATTCTCGCCGAGGGCTATCAGATGAAGCCGGGCGAGTCGTTGATTTCTCCGCTGAACATCGCGGTGACACCCGGCTATTTCGAGACTATGGGCGTTTCGATGGTACGCGGCCGGACTTTCAATGACCGAGACAGCGAAACCGCTCCGCGCGTAATTATTGTGGACGAACGCCTGGCCCGCCATTTTTGGCCGAATCGCGATCCCATCGGCCAGCGCATGTATTTTCCCAGTGACTCCAAGGACCTCTTGAAGGTCAGCGAAAAGACGACGTGGTTTACCGTTATTGGCATCGCGCACACACTGCGCTACGAAAACCTGGACGACTCCGGCGCAACCGTAGGCGCATACTATCTAAGCTATCTTCAGCAGCCCGACAACACCTTCACGTTTGCGCTCAAAACCACCGGTGATCCCGCGTCCTTTGTCCACCCTCTGCGCTCCGAAATTTCGCGGTTGGATCCGGACTTGGCGCTTTTCGACATCCATTCCATGCCGGAGCGTATTGACCTCTCGCTGTCTTCGCGACGGACCTCCATGCTTCTCGCTAACGCCTTCGGCGGAGTCGCCCTGTTTCTGGCTTCGCTTGGGATTTATGGCGTGCTGGCGTATCTGGTGGCACAACGGACTCGGGAAATCGGAATTCGCGTTGCGCTCGGTAGCACGCGCGGCGGTATCCTTCGGCTAGTTTTGCGGGAAGGATTCAAGCTTGTGGCGATGGGGTTTGTCTTAGGAATTGTGGGCGCTGCATTCCTGCAAAAAGCGGTGGCAACCCAAATTTATGGGATCCGGCCTTACGATCCGCTCGTTTTAGCGGGCGTTATGGCTCTGCTGGCAGGTATAGCGCTGGTGGCATGCGCCGTCCCCGCGCGTCGTGCCATGGGCGTCGATCCAGTCGTGGTCTTGCGCTACGAATGAGGATCGAGGTTTTGTTCCCACTCATGCCAGGGCCTGGCTCATTGCAGTAGCGAACGCATTTGGCGAAGCTGGTCGGCAAGATCCTGCTTTGCGTCCAGGAAGCGCTGGGGATTGGGAATAAGTTCTCGAACCTTTTGGGGCGAGCTGGCGATCATCTGTTGGAGCCCTGGCAGGGCGGACGGATTGTTGACTGCGTTCTGAAAGGCGATTGAGATTTGTGCCAGTGCCGAAGAGGCCTTTGCATCGGCTCCAGGCATAGGAATTTCAAATTCCCGCTTCACGGCAGACTGCCAGTCGAGGCCTTCCTCGCCGAGTTGGCTGAGTGCTCTTTGCAATACCGACTTTTGAGCGGCAGAAAGCTGGCCCATGTGCAGCGCACCCGCCATGGCTTTGATGTGAGTGATTAAAAGGTTCTTGGCCACAAGAGTCGCGAAAAGCGATCCGCCGTTTGCGACATCACGCGAGAAACGAACACCCGCGGCCAGTGCGCGCACCGCTCCATCTTTATCGCCATTTTGCAGAAGGTGAAAAGCGTAGAGCACATTCAGGCGCCCCAAAGCTAGCGCCTTGCGCACATATTCCACGGGCGCGTCCGACCCAAGCGCGTAATCAACTCCCCAATCGCAATTCGGGATGGCTGTGCCGCGAGCCATGGTTTCGACAGCGGCACGATTCTTTTCGACGAGCTCGTAATACTTCAGGTCGCTATAAGGAGCTGTGCCGTCGAGAATGAGATTGAGCTCCTTGGCTTGCTGGTCGCTGATGGCGGAATCCTGCATTTCCGCGAATGCGGACCAGTAGCGCAAAGCAGCATTCTGGCCCAACGCGGCGCTTTGCTGCGCAAACGCAGCACCCGGCGGAACGACCGCGCACAGAACGATAAGTGAGGCTACATGCAGAATTTTCATAGCTTAGTATTCTCCTGGCTGAGCACGGCAAGCGCGCTCTGTTTGCCTTCGGGGTGCGAGGCAGGTTTAGGCTGGAACGAAAGCTCGTCGAATGCCTCCTTGAGAGAGGGCGCTTGAACCAGCAACGCGTTGGCGCGGCCTATGGTCAGCGACTGCGAACGTGCAAGCTGCACGGCATTTGCCGGCTGAACCGGCTTGGATCGATGCCACAGCAGAAAGGCCAAAAGCACAGACGCGGCGCAGGCCGCCGCCCACCCTACAAGAAGAAAAGGACGTCGGGCTCTGCCTGGCTGCTTTTCCATTTGCAGCGGCTCGGGAGCGAGAGGTTGAAACGCCTTCAGATAATTCTCGAATTGCTCGTCATCAAGAATGGGCACGACAGTCCTCCTTGGCACACAAAGCCTCCCGCAATTTCGCCATGGCGTAGCGATAGCGTGAAGCAGCGGTATTCGCGCTGATGCTCAGAACTTCCGCGATCTGCGCGAAGGTCAGTTCGCCCCAGATGTGCAGAACGGTGACCTCCCGCTGGTCTTCGGCAAGCTCCCACAGCGCACGGCGCAGGTTCAGTTCGGCGGCAAAATCCCGATGAGGCGGCTCGAACCAGGCGCATTCGGGATTGAGGGCGACATCGCGCCGGCGCACTTTTCGATCATTCAGAACTGCGTTGCGCACGCAAGCGAACAGGTACGCCTTTGCGTCGAGAGCCTCGCGAAGGCTTCCGCTCTCCAGCAACTTCAAGAAAACCTGATGGACCGCGTCCTGGGCGCGGCTCTTTTCGCCGGTGAGGGATGCCGCAAAAAGCAAGAGCGCCGATCCATATCGTCGGTACGAAAGCTCGATCTCAGAAGCGTCGCTGCGCGTAGCCTGCATGTTGGCTCTCAAGAATAAGACAATCGAGCCAAGCAGATTTGTCTATCCTCGCAGGGCCAGACAGGGCTTGTGGCGGTGGCGAAAGAACCACAATGCATAGCGTAGGGCTAGACACCATAGAAACATCATGTTACTGTTTTTTCCCGTACCGCCATCCTTGCGCCAGGCGGCTGGGCTCTGAATAGGAACCTGCCAAACGTTTTTGAGTCGATCCTTATCAGGTCGGCTTTGCAGGCGGTCCCCGGGTGTGGGACCGACCTGACGCTCGAAAGACCCTCCCCTCGAGGCAAACGAAGCCGTCTCTTATTGCGCACATTTTCCGGGATTCGACTAGTGAACACCGCATCGGCGGATAGCATCGAACTATGAAGCGCGCAATCGAAGAGGCAAAGGGGAAACCTTGCTGAAGCTGCGAAAAGTGGAAATCGTAGGCTTTAAGTCGTTTTGCGAGCGCACGGTGGTGACGTTCAGCGGCTCAGGGACGACGTGTATCGTGGGGCCGAACGGATGCGGCAAATCGAACGTCGTGGACGCCATCTCCTGGGTGCTGGGCGAGCAGAGCCACAAATCTCTCCGCGCGGAGCGCATGGCGGATTGCATTTTCAACGGAACAACCAAGCGGCCGCCGCTGGGCATGGCGGAAGTCACCATCACGATGGAAGATCCCGAACTGGCCGAAGCGGCGCGCTTTGTGATGGAAGGCGCTGCGAGCGAAGCGAAGGGGGATCTCAATGCAGAGGGCACAGAGAGTACAGGGAAGAATCAGATTGACGGGGATCCTGCGGCAGCAGCAACGCCTGAAGGCGCGCAGTTGAGCCAGGATGTAATCAACGCGGATTTGCCGGCAGAGAACGCAGAAGAGGCCGGCGGCAAACTTAGGAAGCTGTTCAAGAGAAAGAAGAAGAGCGAAGACAAGCCTGTGCTTGCTACGAAGCCGGGCGAAATCATGGTCAGCCGCCGTCTCTACCGCTCCGGTCAGAGCGAATACCTCATCAACGGCCGCGTAGCGCGGCTGCGCGACATCCAGGAAATGTTCATGGGCGTGGGACTGGGGCCGGATTCGTACGCCATCATCGAGCAGGGGCGCATCGGGCTGATCCTTTCCACCAAGCCGATGGAACGCCGTGCCATCATTGAAGAAGCTGCCGGAGTGACGAAATTCAAAACCAAAAAGCGCCTGGCGGAAGCGAAGCTGGAATCGTCGAAAGTGAACCTGGCGCGTGTGAACGACATAGTCGTTGAAGTGGAAAAGCAGCTCGGTTCGTTGAAGCGGCAGGCGGCAAAGGCGCGACGTTATTCTGAAATTCGCGACCAGATGCGCGGAATCGTGCGGCAGATGCTGGCCGGAAAGGCGCGTGAACTCGATGCCGCTGCGGAAAGAGTTGCAAAGCAACTGGAAGAGCTGAACGCCGGAGAAACCCAGCGCGCCACGGCGATCCAACAAATGGAAGGCGAGCAAGACCGCCTGAACCAGCGAATTTACGAGCTGGATGCGGAAATCCGCCAGAACCAGAACGTCTTGAACCTGACCGCTCTGGAAGTGGACCGCAACGAAAACAAGATTGCGTTCAACCGGGAGCGCGCTCAGGAATTGGCCGGACGCCATGCGCAGATGGACGCAGAGTTGAGGCAAGCTCGCGAGCAGGCAGCGGAATGGGAGACGCGTAGCGCGACCCAAGTGCAAGCGGTGACGCTGCTACGAGAAGAGTCGGGAGTCCTGAATGCACGTGTGGAGGAGCTTCTGCAACGCGCCGATCAGCGCTCGGCACAGATCCGCGACGCTGAAGGCCGCATCGACGCGCTGCGGCGGTCGGCCTCAGAAGCAGGCGAGAGCCTTCTGCTTCTGCACGGCGAGCAGAAACAAGCGGAAGAAGCCCTTTCGCATCAAACCGAGACACAGCGGAAATTGGAAACCAACGAGCACGAGGTGCTGGAGACTTCGATGCGCGCGCGCGATGACGCGGACAGGGCAGCTCACGAACTGGAAGCCGTGTCCGGCCAGCTTAGCGCCCTGAAGCAAAACGAAGCCGAGTTCCAGGCAAAGATTGGCGGATTGCGCGAGCAGCGCAGCGGCTTGACGAAAGAAGCCGAGGCGCTGCGCGACTCGCTGGCTGGAGTTCGGGCGCGGCATTCCACGCTGACGCAGATTCTGGACGACCGGTCGTACACGGCCGAGGCTGTACAGAAACTTTTTGCGGCGAACGAGCGCGGCGAGGGACAACAGTTCCGCGCGGTGGGTGTGTTGGCCGACTATGCAGAAGTGGAAGAGAAACACGAGGCGGCAGTCGAGCAATTCCTGCGAGATGAACTGGAATTCGTCGTCGTGGAGACCTTTGACCACGCGCGCACGGGCATTTCCATGCTGCGCGACGAAGTCGGTGGCCGGGCGACGTTCTTCGTGGATTCGCTGCGCAACTTAAAACTCTCCAACGAATACGAATCGATCGTGAACTTCCGCACGGACGATGGCGTGATTTCGCGGATGGACAAGCTCGTGGAATTTCGAGATCCGCTGGGTCCGGCCGCAAAGCAGTATCTTCCGCGGCTGAGGAGCGCCTATTTAACGGACAGCGCCACTGCGGCGGAAAAGCTCGCCAGGGACAATCCCCAATACGCTTTCGTTACGCCGGACGGCACGAGCTATCAGGGCCGCATGGTCACCGGAGGACGCCCGGACCAGGCTGGGCCGCTTGGAATGAAGCGCGAACTGCGCGCGCTGAACGCCGAAGTGCTGCAGCTCGAACATCAAATGAACGAAAAGCAGGCCGCGCTCGAAAAAGTGGCGGCCGAGCTTCGCTCGACGGAACAGGCGCTGGAAGAAATCAGCGCAAAACTGCGTGATACCGAACGCGAAGTGATTTCCGCTCAGCATCGCTACGGCAACATGCAGACCGAGCTGGCCCGTCTGGGCGCCGAGCTGGCCGTGTGCCAGAGTGAACTGGCGCGCGTCCGGAAGGAAGCAGAAAACGCTCGAGGGCGTGTGGAACGCGCAAAGCACGAGCATGCCGCTGCAGCGCTAAATCGCGCGGAAGCGGAAACGGAAAGCACGCGGCTGTCGGAAGAACTTGTTGGTTTGCGCGGTTCGGTGCAAACGGAACAACAGGAACTGGCCACCGGCCGCGCCGGACTGGCGGCAATCAATGAGCGCCTTGCGGCAGCGGAGTCTCTCGCAGCCCGCTTGCGCGAAGAGCGCGCAGAAATGGAGCGCCGCGAAACAGCGCTGCAGCAGCAAGTAATGTCCATCAGCGAAGAAACCGCGAATCTGGCGAAACAAAGCGAAGAGTTAACACAACAGCTGGAAGGTCTGCGCGGCGAAAAACTGCGACTGGAAACGCGGCAAAAAGAACTCGAGCAAGAGTGGGAATCCGCGCGCACGCGAGTCACACAGACCGAAGACCATTTACGGATGGCGCGCCAGGAATT
This sequence comes from Candidatus Acidiferrum sp., assembly GCA_035280045.1. Taxonomy (GTDB): domain Bacteria; phylum Acidobacteriota; class Terriglobia; order Acidiferrales; family UBA7541; genus Acidiferrum. Next base: position 17,267 of record DATEGP010000061.1, on the reverse strand, counting down.
GCAGGAACTGCGCGAACAGAAAAATCACGCCGAAGTCGACCGCGCGAAAAACGAATCCGACCGCGAGCACCTTCGCGAAACCTGCTTGAGCGAAGTAAACGCCCAGCCGGAGGATTTGATCGCCACCGAGGTGGCGTTCATGAGCGGCGAGGAATTGGCCACAGCCGAGATGAACTACCGCGACATGAAGCAACGCATCGAGAACATGGGCGCAGTGAACATGATGGCGCTCGAGGAATTCAACGAGTGCGAGCAGCGCTTCACCTTCCTGACGCGCGAGCGCGACGATTTGCTGAAGTCCATTGCCGACACCCAGCAGGTCATCGTGGAGCTGGACCAAGCGACCAAGGAAAAATTCGAGCAAGCCTTCCACGCGATTAACAAAAGCTTTTCGGACGCATTCCACGCGATCTTTGGCGGCGGAATGGCGGAGATGCGCCTCACCGAGCCGGACAGTTCGGGCGATGCGGGCATTGACATTGTGGCTTCGCCTCCGGGCAAGCGGCTCCAAAACGTTCTGCTGCTTTCGGGCGGCGAGAAGGCCATGACTGCGCTGGCGCTGCTGATCGCAATCTTCCGCTACCAGCCGAGCCCCTTCTGCATCCTGGACGAAGTGGATGCACCACTCGACGAAGCGAACGTCGGGCGCTTCACGAAATTGATCGGCGAAATGAGCTGCCAGACGCAGTTCATCGTCGTGACGCACAATCGCAAGACCATGGAAATCGCGCCGGTGCTTTATGGCGTCACCATGCAGGAGCCGGGCGTGTCGAAACTGGTCAGTGTCCGCTGGGAAGGAACAGGAAGCGAAAACCCCAGCTCGAGAGCAGCGGCAGCTTCGGCGGCATAGTCAATCTTCGTTCTGCCAATATCTGGAATTGAAACAAAAAGAATCCCGAGACGTTTCCTTAGCTTTGTTTATTCCATGAATAAAACTTTCCTATTGAATTTCTCACGAATGGGTTTCGCACAGTTTTCCACCGCAAGCGGGTTTGACTTCGCAATGCGGTGCGCTAGAATGCGGAGCACCAAGTCGGGGAGATTTTCGCGTTGTCTTCAGCTCCAGCCATGAAAGTTCTGAGAGAGACTCAGTTCGCCGGTTTGTCGCCGAGCGCGCGCGGGAAGGTCCGCGACATCTACGATTTGGGCGACAAGCTGCTGATTGTCGCCACCGACCGCCTCTCCGCCTTCGACGTAATTCTTCCAACGCCGATCCCTGACAAGGGCCGCGTTCTCACGCAGCTTTCGCTCTTTTGGTTCGACCTGTTGAAAGACGTCATCCCCAACCATGTCCTCAGCGCAACGGAATTCCCTGCTCCGTTTGACAAATTCAAGGACGATCTCTCCGGCCGCTCTATGCTGGTTCGCAAGACGCAGCCCCTTCCGATCGAATGCGTCGTACGTGGCTACGTTTCGGGTTCTGGTTGGAAAGACTACCGGACAACGGGAAAAATTTGCGGAATTGCGCTGCCAAACGGATTGCGCGAATCCGACCGCTTACCAGAGCCAATTTTCACGCCAGCGACCAAAGCCGTGAGCGGCCACGACGAGAATATTCCCTTCGATCAAGCGGAAAAACTGGTCGGCAAGCAACTTGCCGAGAGAGTTCGCGCCGTCAGCGTGGAGCTCTACCGCCGCGCATCCGCCCATGCGGAGCCGCGTGGAGTTATCCTGGCCGACACGAAATTCGAGTTCGGCTTGCTGAACAGCGAATTGATTTGGATTGACGAAGCGCTGACGCCTGATTCTTCGCGCTTCTGGCCCGCCGCCCACTACAGCCCCGGCGGACCACAGGCTTCTTTTGACAAACAGTTTGTGCGGGACTATCTCGAACGGATGCGCTGGCCCAAAACCCCGCCCGGGCCGGAACTGCCTCCCGAGGTCGTCGACGCTACTCGCGAAAAATACCGGGAGGCGTTCCGCATTTTGACTGGCCGCGAGCTGCCATAACAACCGGGCTAAATACACAACAACCCAGCGGAGCGTGACGCCGTGAAAGATCAATTGGAAGGGCTCGTCAATCAAATGGTGGAGCGGGGAATCTATTTCGACGAAGCCATCGAGGAATTCGAGAAGCGCTTCATCAAGCGCGTGCTGGACCGCGCCAATGGCAACCAGTCCCGCGCCGCGCAGCTTCTGGGCATCCACCGCAATACGCTGAGCCGGAAAATTGAAGAGTACAAGCTGGACACCAACGGACACCGGCGCCGCTCCCGCTAAAACTCCCATTGCCAGTTTAAAAATTGTCTGTTCTCAGCGAGAACTTCTGTGCCGCGCAAAGTCCTAACCTCTCAGAAAAGAAAACGGCTCCCCGGATTCAGGGGAGCTGTTCTCTGACACTGACTCTAAGTGAGCCTAGCGCCCGCTGGGCTTCCTGGTCGGCCGGCGTGGGACCGGCTTCTTAGGTGTCTTTTCCTTCGGGAGGTCTTCCGCTTTCACTTTAGCCTTGTCCCAGTGCAGGAAAAAGGCCGGATCCGGATCGTACGCCACCAGAGTTCCCGTGAAATGAATTGCGCTGTTTTTTTCAACCCGAGCGGCTTCCGGTTGGCCAACCACTTTCACGTCCATGTTTGGCGTGGTCGCGGCCTCAAATTCTGCATCACTCGTGACAAACGCAAGCTTAAGTACAACTGGATCCCCGGGGACAACTTCAATCACTTTGGTAAGCACTTCCGGAAACTCCAAACCGCAAGCGGCCAGCCAAGTCAACTTGCTCTTATCGCCTCCGGCTTTGAGATCGTTGAAGACCGTTAGGATGGTCATGGTCTTTTGAATTTCGCCGATGTCCGTCCCGCTCGGCAACGAGTAGCTGCTGGGCCGATCCGCCGAACTTCCTGCAAGTTGCAGAAGTTCGTTCATCTCGCCATCCGTCAAGCTATCGCAAACGTTTCCTCCCTGGTAGTTCGCGACGAGGCTCCTTAAATACTTCTTCACCTGGTTCGACTGAGCCTGTGTCGCTCCCTTGGACGTGACCGCTTTCGCAAAGTACCAGAAGGCATCCATGTATTGCGGAGGCGTCATGGCCATGTAGACCTTCCCCAGATTGTAGTTCGTGCTCAGGTCGTCGGGATTCAGCGCCAGAATCGCCTTGTAGCACTCCACTGCTCCGGGAAAATCCTTGGCCGCCATGGCCGCCGTGGCGCATGTGAAGTCGAAGAGAATGGTGGCCGTTTGCTTTTGCTTCTTAAAGTCCTCCTCTGTCATAGCGTCGGGCTTTTTCACTTCATCCAGAACCTTCAATGCAGCCTGAGCCGCCTCGCGCGCCTTGGCCGCCCCCGCAGCCTGTGCATCGGGTTTCAGCGTCGCATAAGCCCGCGCCCGCGCATCCAACACGCCGTAACGCGTCCCCGCTTCCACCTTGTCGCCCAGCGCCACGGTCTTGTCCGCGTATTCGATTACCTTGTCCGGATTCTTCAGTTGGTAGTAGGCATTGACGTAGAGAGGATAAACGTAGACCAGAAGCGCGGAATTTGGATACTTCGCGACAAAGTCGTCCATGCATTTGACCTGTGTCGCGGGCGCTTTCTCGGCGGAGCACGCCTGCTCCTGGTTGTACTCAACCAGCGTATAAGGAGGCTGCTTTGTGCTGTCCTGGCCGCCTGCAGCGGCTTGCCCGCGCGCGTTGCTCGAGCTCCCAAGAGTCAAGCCAAGCGCCACCGCCAGCACCGTGCCCACCCGTTTGCATGTTCCGTTCATTCCGGCTTCTCCTCGCTGAGATTCCGTGCCTTCGTCTTTGTGTTCCGGTGCAACCCGGAACCGTCCACCGCGAAACTTTCTGTCTCGGAAAACGTTGGGATTATAGGAAAAGCTGCGCCGACTCCGCAAGCCATTATCCTCGACGATGGTTCTGATGATTTTTCCTTATGTTGCGGGGTCACTTCACACTCATTTCCGCACCGGCGTAAGATGACCGCCGCCGCGGAAATCTCTGATAATAGGATGAGTGTCGCACAAAAAGAGTGGCCCGCGTGAGGAAGAATTCCTATGGCCGGAATAAGCAAAGCAAATGGCAGCTCCACGGAAAACACGCAGCTTGCAGGAAGCGTCGCACTGGTGACCGGAGCGAGCCGCGGCATCGGCCGCGCGATCGCTCATCGGCTGGCATCACTCGGTGCGTCCGTGGCGATTTGCGGACGAGACCGCGCGGCGCTGGAAGATTCTTCCAGGAGTCTTCAAAAGCTGGGCACGCGCTGCTTTTCTCATGCTGCGGACGTAACCCGGACAGAGCAAGTGTCCGAGCTCGTCGCCAAGACCGAATCCGCGCTTGGTCCCATTCAAATCCTCGTCAACAACGCGGGCATTGGCCTTTTCGGCCCAGCTCACGAAAAATCAGAGGCAGAATGGGATCGCGTGCTCGACAGCAATCTCAAAAGCGTCTTCCTCGTATCGCGCGCGGTCATTCCTGCCATGATCCACCACGGCTCAGGGGACATCATCAATATCAGTTCCCTGGCGGGCAAAAATACTTTTGCCGGAGGCGGCATCTATTGCGCCTCCAAATGGGGCTTGATGGGCCTTTCCGGCTGCATGATGGAAGACCTTCGCGCGTATGGCATCCGCGTGAGCGTGATTTGCCCAGGAAGCGTGGCGACCGAATTTTCCGGCAGCAAGCCGAAAGATCCTTCCAAAACGTTGCACCCGGACGATGTCGCCCACGCCGTCGAAACCATCGTGACCCAGAGATCCGGCAGCTTCCTAAGCGAAATCCATCTTCGCCCCCTTCGTAAGTAGAAGAAACGCGCTCCGGCAGAAATGCACTTTCCTCTTGACAATAGTCGTTTACACGACTATTATTCCAGTCGTGCCGCCCAAAGACAAACCCGCGCGCCCGCCGGCCTCTCTCGAAGAGCGCATCGTCATCACCCTTATGAAAGTCGCCGACGCCCTCGGCCAGGAGGCCGAGCAACTCACCCGCACCGCCGAACTGACCGGCACGCAGTACAACGTCCTCCGCATCCTCCGCGGCGCCGGACCCGACGGCCTGGCCTGCCGCGCCATCGGCGACCGCATGATCACACACGACCCGGATATCACGCGCCTGCTCGACCGCATGGAAAAGCGCGGCTTGATCACCCGCGAGCGCCAAAAAGACGACCGCCGCGTGGTCAAGACCCGCATAACGCCTCACGGCCTCGCGTTGCTGAAGCCGCTCGACCAGCCCATACGCGATTTGCACAAGCGGCAATTACGCCACATGGCCGCCACGCGCCTGAAAACTCTCTTCGACCTGCTCGAGGAAATCCGCTGTAACAAGCAGGAATAACGGCTCACAGATTCCGGTTTATGTTTCAAACTCCAACTCATGAAAGAAGGAAGAATCAAAATGAACAGGTACCCATCGCGAATCTCAAGAATAGCAATACTTGCAAGCCTGGCTTTGGGGCTTTCGCTGCCTGCCGCAGCGGCCAACTCCACCTGGCAAGTTGACCCGCAACATTCCTCGGCGCAGTTTGCCGTCCGGCACTTGGGCCTATCCACGGTGCGCGGCGCTTTCAGCAAGCTCAGCGGAACCATGCAGCTCGACGATCAGGACATCACGAAATCCACCATTGAAGTCAGCATCGACGTGAACACCGTGGATACCCGCGAACCTGACCGCGACAAGGATTTGCGAAGCGACCACTTCTTTGACGTTGCCCACTTCCCCACCATGACCTTCAAATCGAAAAAGGTGGAACAGGTCGCACCGGGTAAACTCCGCGTCACTGGCGATTTGACCATCCGCGGTACAACCAAAGAAGTGGTTCTCGATGTGGATGGCCTCACGGCTCCCGCCAAGGATCCCTGGGGGAATCAGCGCATTGCGGCTTCGGCCACGACAAAAATCAACCGCCAGGACTATGGCGTGAAGTGGAACGCCAAGCTCGATAACGGCGGCGTGGTCGTCGGCGACGATGTGAATATCACCATCGACGTGGAGATGATCCAAAAAGCCGCCGCAAAATCCGGCGATTGATCTCCGCATTGCAGGAATCGCAACGGGCGTGAGGCGGCGCCGATGCACCGCCTCCCTCGCTCGCATCATCTAACAAGGGCTCGATAAAAGGTTAATCAGATGCACAAAGAAGCTGTAGCCGATCACCCAATCCATGAACTCATTCGCAACCGATGGAGCCCTCGCGCTTTTTCCGACAAACCTGTGGAGCCAGCCGTCCTAGCCAGCCTTTTTGAAGCCGCCCGCTGGGCCGCCTCCAGCTATAACGACCAGCCGTGGGCTTACCTCGTGGCCACCAAGAACGATCCCGAAAATTACGCGAAGATGTTGGCCGTCTTGGTGGAGTTCAATCAGAACTGGGCGAAGAACGCCCCGGTCCTGGCGATTTCCACCGCCCGCCGGAACTTCGGCCACAACGGCACGCCAAATCCAGTGGCCCAGCATGATGTTGGTGCCGCGAATGCTCAATTGACCGCGGAGGCGACATCCCGCGGTCTCCTCGTTCATCAAATGGCCGGCTTCTCTCACGACAAGGCCCGGCAAACTTTCGGAATTCCGGAAGGCTGGGACCCCGTCTCAGCCATCGCGATTGGCTATCCCGGCGACCCCGAAACCCTTCCCGAAGACTTTCGGAAGCGAGAGTTGGCCCCTCGAACTCGCAAGCCCATCCGCGAATTTGTCATGACCGGCAGTTGGGGCCATACTGCTCCTTTCGCACTCAAGTGAATTAGGAGACAGACCCCAGCCCACCCATGCACCGCGCCTTCGAGTTCCTCATCCATCATGGACATTCTGTGCTTTTCGTTTGGGTGCTTGTCGAACAACTCGGCATGCCCGTTCCGGCGATGCCATTGTTGCTCGCAGCAGGCGCTCTGGCAGGTACAGGGCGGATGAGTTATTTTGCCTCGCTCCTGTTCGCCATTTTGGGAGCGGTAGTGGCGGATTCCGTGTGGTTTCACCTCGGCCGCCGCAAGGGCATCAAGATTTTGCAGCTCCTCTGCCGGATTTCCCTCGAGCCGGATTCCTGCGTGCGCCGCACAGAAGGCATCTTCTCCAAGCAAGGAGCTCGCTCGCTTTTAGTAGCCAAATTCCTTCCCGGGTTGGGACTCGTAACGCCCCCGCTCGCAGGAATCTTCCGCATGCGCTTCCGGCGCTTTTTGTTATTTGACGCTATCGGATCCATGCTGTGGGCCGGAGCGTTTTTGGGACTTGGCTATGTCTTCGCGGGACAGATTGAACTCGTTGCCGCGCGCCTGGCTTCGCTCGGCAGTTGGTTGCTGGTTCTGGTAGTCGGCGCGCTGGCAGCCTATATCGGTTACAAGTTTGCCGCTCGCCAGCGCTTCCTGCGCGAATTGCGCATCGCCCGCATCACCGTGGACGAACTCAAACAAAAACTCGACGCCGGCGAGCAAATTACGATTGTGGACTTGCGCCATTCGTTGGATTTCGAAGCCGAACCGGAAGTGATTCCAGGCGCGCTGCACATGGAAGCCAAGGAACTCGAGGAAAAGAACGACCGCCTGCCGCGCAGTGGCGAAGTTGTTCTTTATTGTACTTGACCGAACGAAGCCACCAGCGCCCGTGTGGCGCTGCTCCTCAGAAAAAATGGAGTCAAGCGCATCCGCCCGTTGCAAGGCGGCCTGCAAGCCTGGCGCGACCGCGGCTATCCCCTCGCCACCGCACTTTAAAAATCGGTCTAAGGTTCAGACACTTAAGGCAGGCCAAGACGTTGCGGGCAACTGCGTAACTAAGAACCCTCAAACGGACTAGGAGCTAACGGCCTTTTGCGTCTTCTCCCCTCAACGCTAGGCAGGTCGATGCGGCTTTGGCAACAAGCTGCCCGCGTTCGTCTGTTACTTCGCATTCGACGTAGCCGATGCTCCGTCCCCGGCGCACAACTTTACCTTCAGCTTTCAGCTGAGCTTCCCAGACGGGCCGAAAGAAATTGATCTTCAGTTCCACCGTCGTAAAGGACTCCTCCGGCCCAAGGGTACTCGCGAACGCCAGTCCCATCGCGGCGTCCGCAATATCGCAGAGAATTCCGCCGTGCCTCGTACCCATGGGATTCGCATGCTGAGGTCCGGCGGCAAGCGTGACCAGGGCCCGTCCATTGGCTATCTCTTTCGCTTCAAACCCGACGAGACGCCCCACCGGCACATCATTTGCTTTCGCTCGCGCCATGAAGTCTGGCTTGGCGGAAGTTTCTGGAGCGCTCATGAGTTTATTGTCTTTGTCTTTGATTCTTTTAGCGCGACGCCGGTGTCGAGATATTTTTCAGGTGACGGCACGCCGGATTGCGCAGGCCGTCCTTATTGTGCAGACACGCTTACAACCGCGGTAAAACAATTCCTCCCTGCGCCTGATACTTCCCTTTCTTGTCCTTGTAGCTGACTTCGCAGTCTTCGTCCGACAAAAAGAAAATCACCTGGCACAACCCTTCGTTCGCGTAGATCTTTGCAGGCAGCGGCGTGGTGTTGCTGATTTCCAGCGTCACGAAGCCTTCCCACTCCGGCTCGAACGGCGTCACGTTGACGATAATCCCGCATCGCGCATACGTGGACTTCCCAACGCAAACCGTCAGAACGTTCCGCGGAATCCGGAAATATTCCACCGACCGCGCCAATGCAAACGAATTCGGCGGTATGATGCAAACTTCGCCTTTAAATTCCACCAGCGACCGCGGATCAAAATGCTTCGGATCCACGATCGTCGAGTTCACATTCGTGAAAATCCGGAACTCGTCCGCCACCCGAATGTCGTAGCCGTACGAGGACACTCCGTAACTGATCACTCCATCGCGCACTTGCCGGTCCGTGAACGGCTCGATCATCTTATGCTCCAGCGACATGCGCCGGATCCAGCGGTCTGGCTTGACGGACATCCATTCCTCCTGAGATGCAACCGCAAGATTTGTACAGCCCTCCTCAGGTTGTTGCGGTCCCTGCGGAGTTAAAACCTCCCGACACTTTGTTGATGTATTGGCTTCCGGGCGCCACTACCCAACTCTCATCACGAATCCTGCGCTACCCAAAAACTTGTCATCCCGAATCCTCGCGCGCTTTTCGCGGGGTGAGCGATCTGCTTTTGGTTTTCTCGCGTGCCGGTCACAGACGTCACAGAGCCGTTTTCTCTTGTGATTGCCGCGAATCGGCGCAGCCCTCCGCGCCAAAGTCATTCCAAAAGACGTTCAGTGTAGACGACCCCTCGCGGCTTGACAACTCAGCCCTGCTACCTCTAGCATCGGCCTCACAAGTGCCGGAGGATTGCGTGATCAAGCTGGATCTTGTAAATGCCGTCGTCGCCGCAACCAACATCAGCCGCACCAAAGCCGAACAAGCCGTCGAAACGATTTTCGAGTCCTTGAAGCAAGCCCTTGGCCGCAGCCAGCGCATTGAATTGCGCCGCTTCGGCGTTTTCAGTGTGAAGCCGCGCAAAACCGGCATCGGCCGCAATCCCCGCACCGGCGAAGAAGTGAATATCCCTCCCGGCAAAGCCGTCCGCTTCAAGCCCGGCAAAGAACTCCAAGGCAAAGACGGCGAGAGCAGTTCGAATAACAAATAGCATCGAACTTCGCAGGACCCGCGACTGCAACCCGCAACGTACATCCGTTCGGTTAAAGTCGTAGAATCTACCCCGTTTCCTTCCGCACTTTCCCAACATAGGAGCCACCGATGCGTCCGCCGCAATTCGAAGCAGAAAACCCTGTTTTAGAGACGCACGGAAATCCGTCGAGAATCACCTACGCCCTTTACCACACGCCCGTAGTCGCTTTGCTTCTACTCCTCGGTACGGGTTTGCGCGCGTGGGCGTATTTTCGGGACACTTCCCTCTATTTGGATGAAATCCTCTTGTCCCGCAACATCCTGGATCTGCCGCTGGCACAACTCCTGTTCAAACCGCTTGCGCTTGATCAAGTGGCGCCACGCGGTTTCTTGCTTATTGAACATCTGTCCGTGACGATTTTCGGACCGAGCGAATATGCTCTTCGATTACTGCCCTTTGTCTGTGGAATCGCCAGCCTCGCCCTCTTTTGGCGGCTAGCTGAACGCATTCTAGCCCCCACCGGATCAGCGCTCGCACTGTTTCTGTTCGCGATTGGTGTGCCTTTCATCCGGTTCGGCGCGGAGGTCAAGCAGTACGAGTGCGATTTGCTTGCTGGCATTCTGCTGTTGCTTCTCGTGCTTCGATTGCTCGAAGGCGAGGCCTCGAACAGACGGCTCGCTGCGACGGGGCTCGTGGGATTCTTCGTGATTTGGTTTTCCCAAGCCTCCGTACTCGTGATGGGTGGCCTTGGGGCTGTTCTGGCGCTCCAGTGGATTGTTTCCCGCGACAGAAAAACCGGTCGCATCTTGTTGTTCACGATCTCCCTGTGGGCGGTCGCCTCCGTAATCGCTGTCGTGGTCGGCAACCGCAGCATGACCCCTTCCACGCGCCAGTACATGAACGATTTCTGGACCGGAGCTTTTTTCCCGCTTCCTTTTCATTTCTCCGCCGGCGTCAACTGGATCGGGCAGCGGTTCCTTGAGTTGTTTTCCGAAGCGACGCTGCTGCGCTACCGCTGGCCCATCGTCTTCGCCCTCCTCGCTGCAGCGGGTATAGCTGTCGTCTGGAAACGCAGTCGCGTGGCTGCATGGCTCTTGTGCGGACCCGCGGTCTTGGCTCTGGCCGCCGCCATTGCCCATCAGTATCCCTTTCGCGGACGCTTATCCTTCTGGCTTCTTCCCGCTGCCTTGCTCGCCCTGGCCGCTGGCACGGATTGGATTCGCGCTAAAGTGAGCGCTCTGCACCCTGCCGTTGGCATGCTCGTTGTCCTTGCGGTGTCTATCGCTCCCGTCATGGCTTTGGCACAAGCTCCGCCGCCCTACGAGATCGAACATCATTGGGAAACCCTGAGCTATCTGCAGCAGCACCGTCAGCCCGGAGACGTCATCTACGTGATGCAGGTGGGAGAAGTCGGGGTGCGCTTCTACGGCCCGCGCTTCGGCTTGCAACCCAACGAATGGATTACAGGGGCGTGCGACGGGGATGACTCGCGCGTTTTCCTGCGCGACTTGGATCGCTTTCGGGGAACTCCGCGGTTGTGGGTGCTCGCGGGCACGGGGCGTCACTTAGTCGGAGTGCGCGCCGCCACGCGCAAGTACCTGGGGACCATTGGAATTCGCCGTGATGCAAAAGCCTTCCCGTCGATGCTCTATGGCTCGATCACCGTCGAACTTTATGATTTGACGGACCCGGCGCGCTTGGCCACAGCGTCTGCGGACAATTTTCCAGTGCCGGCGATGCCGCGTGACCCGAAGATCGGCTGCCGAGACTGGGTCAAGCCCGAATTCGACTGGAATCTGGCCAAACCGTAATGCCCACGTACAGATCGAGGTCCCTGTAGACTCTGAATTTGCCCAGTATTGTTAGCGAACGTTCTGGCGAAAGACTCCTCTTGTCTTCCCGGCTAGCAGGAACCTCTCTTTCTGTGCTGTACTATGAATGCGCGCGCACCTTCAGAGCCAATGACCTCGTGACTCCAACTCCCCCACTCCCAGAAGCGCCCTCCACTTCGCTAGGAGACAGACTGGATTGGAACAACGATCTCGTCCGCCAATGGTATTACGCCCAGATTCCTCCGCGTCCCTCGAGGAAATCGCTTCTTCTTGCCGTTGCGCTTTTCTTGCTTACTCTATGTACGTGCCTCGTGGCGGGAACGCAATTTGCCGTGGCCTATGCGCACAATCAGGCCGTCTCCATAGACGAATTCGAGCGCGCGTTCACGCTTTTCTACAAAAATCCTGCCGGCCTGCTCGCGGGCCTTCCGTTTGCGGCCACGTTGTTGGGTATTCTGCTCGCGCATGAACTGGGACATTTTTTTGCCTGCCGGCACCATCATCTCTATGCCAGCTACCCCTTCTTCATTCCCTTCCCCAACCTCGCCGGCACGTTTGGGGCGTTCATTATGATTCGCTCGCCCATGCGTACCAATCGCGCGCTCTTTGACGTTGGCGCCTCGGGACCGATCGTAGGTTTCCTCTTCGCGATTCCCGCGCTGTTCTACGGCGTCCTCCACGCCAAGTTCGTTCCTGAGCTTGCCAATTCCGCGAATGCGGAACTGATCTACGGCACGCCGCTCCTGCTTCGGTGGCTCGAAGCCGCTTTTCATCCGCACATATCTCCCGACGCGCTGCTGCTGCCGCCGGTTGGCCGCGCCGCATGGGTCGCTCTGTTTGTCACTTCACTCAATCTCGTGCCGGTTGCGCAACTCGATGGCGGCCACATCTTGCGTTCGCTGAGCGTGCGCGCGCATCGCGTTTTTTCTCTCCTTTTGCCTATCGGCCTGATCGCTCTGGGCTGGCTTCATTTTTGGGAGGGCTGGTACATCTGGGGCGCGCTGCTGCTGGTCATGCGCTTCCTACGCATCCCGCCCGTTTACGATCCCGCGCCACTCGACGGAAAGCGGCGGCTCTGGGCGTTCCTGGCCCTGATTATCTTCGTGCTCTGTTTCATGCCTTCGCCGATTTCGATTCCCCGAACTTCTCCTTGACGCCTCCTAATCTCCGGTTATGATGCGTGCGGCTTGCCAGCGCGGAAGCTTTTTCGGGAATTCGCAAATAAGAGCTCCGTGCAAGACGCTCCATGACTGAACTCGTCCGCACACTTCGCCTGCGCGACCTCTTCCTTTTATTTATTGGCTCCGTCATCGGCTCCGGCATTTTTCGCAACCCGGGCTCCATCCTGACTCAGGTGGGAGGTTCCGTCGGCGTCGCTTTGCTTGTATGGGTTAGCGGCGGCGGCCTTTCTCTTCTCGGCGCGCTCACTTATGCGGAGCTCGCTGCAAGCAATCCCGAAGCTGGAGGGCTCTACTGCTACATTCGCGACGGATTCGGCAGGGCCACTGCTTTCCTCTACGGCTGGTGTCTTTTTCTCATCATCGCCAGCGGCTCTGTCGCCGCGCTGGCCCGCGTATTCAGCGAATATTTCGCCCAGGTGGTTCCGATTTCACCGATAGCGCAAACTGTCGTCGCCGTCGTTGTGATTGCGATCGTTACGGCCGTGAACGTTTGGGGCACGCGAAAAAGTTCCGATCTGCAGAATTGGACGACCCTCATTAAAGCAGCCGTCATCGTCATCATGAGCGTCATCCTCCTTTCTCTGGGCCACCACGCAAAAGAAGTGCTCCCCGCTATGGGAACCACGCAACATGGCGCCGGTTTGTTTTCCAGTTTTGGCCTGGCAATGATTGGCGTCCTTTGGGCCTACGAGGGCTGGCAATTCGGTACCTATAGCGCGGGAGAAGTGATCGATCCGCAAAAAGCGTTTCCACGCGCTTTTCTTCTGGGAGCGCTTGTTTTGATCGGCCTTTACCTCCTGGCCATCGTGGCTTACCTCTGGGCCCTCGGTCCGGCTGCCACTGCAGCGACCACGACCATTGCGGCAACTTCCGTCACCGCCGTTCTGGGGCCATGGGCGGGCAAGGCCGTCGCCCTGACGATTCTGATTTCCACGTTTAGCGCAGCGAACAGCGTCATCCTCACCGCTCCGCGAGTTTTTTATGCCATGGCGAAGGACAATCTTTTTTTCAAGAAACTCGCGGTCGTGCACGTCAATCTTCGCACGCCCGTTTTTGCCATCGTCGCGCTTGGTGTATGGTCGTCAGTTCTGGTTTGCGCGGGAGAACTAGGTCAATTCCAAAAGTTAATTGAGGACGTGATTTTCATCGGCTGGATTTTCTATGGCCTTGGTGCCGCCGCGATTTTTCCCATTCGCCGCGCCAATGGCACCAAGCCCCTTCCCTACCGCGTCCCCGGCTATCCTTGGACACCAATTTTGTTTGTCCTCGCCGCCGCCGCCATCGTTGGCAACGCGGTGATTGCTGCATTTCATGATCCCGATAAATTCCGAAACCTCAAGTTCGCCACCGCCCTGCTTGTTGTAGGGCTTCCGGTTTATCTGTTTTGGCGCAAACGCCCCGCAAGCACCTCAGCGTAGTCATCGTCGGTCCGACCCGGAAGCTTGCCTGCCGCAGCCTAGCTGAATCTGATTCTCCCACGACACTAAATAGCGCGCTGCACTACTGAACTGGGCTTTGTAACTGCGTGCGGTCCAGGATTTGCTGCGCTACTACTCGGACCTCGCGGGCGCGGTTGCTGGCCGGGCCGGTTGGCTCCAGCTTCAGATAGGTGTCCAAATTTTGGATCTGCTCCTGATATTTTTGGCGCCGCGCGCAAGCGTCAGCGAGCACAAGATATGCATCCGCGTGGTTCGGGTCGCGCAGAAGCGCCTCGCGGGCGCTTTTCTCCGCCTCATCCGTGCGGTCCAGCCGCAGGAGCGTCATTCCGAGAATCACATACCCGTCGGGTGAATCAGGGTCGAGCTCTAATCCCCTTCGCGTGATGGTCTCGGCTTGCGCCGCTTTCCCTTGGAGGTAGTAGAGATAACCTATGCCAAATTGCGCGCGCGCGTAGCGTCCTCCGCTCAGCTCCGACGCCATTTGAAAATCTTGCATCGCTTGTTCCTGATGCCCCAGGTCCGTCTCCACGATTCCCTGGTGATAGAGAGCCTCAAAGTATCCGGGGAAGGCGCGGACCGCGCTTGTAAAATGCTTCAAGCTGTTCGCCAGCTCCTTCTTGGCCAGGCTGACCAGGCCTTTTCGGTACTCCTCTTTGGCTTTGCCGGGAATCGTCAGTTCTCGCACTGAAACCGTATTCGCGCCTTGGACCGGCTGTGGCGGCACTAACGGGCTTAGGTGAAGCTCCAACTTGAGCGAAGAGCCGTCAAATTGCGCCGTACTCCGGTACGTTTGGTAGCCCTGTTCCTCGATAGTCACCTCATATGTGCCAGCAGGAAGCCCGGAAACCTCAAAACTTCCGTCGTAGTCGGTCAACATGCTGCGAAAGACGCCAGCTTCATGCGATTTCAGGCTGACGGCAACCTGGCTTGCCGGTTCATTGCCGCCCGGGAGGTAGACGGTGCCGGAAATCGTGCCAGTTGCGTCGTGAGCCCCAGTTTGGGAGCCTGCGGCTTCCTGGCTAGTGGTTTCTTGCGCGCGGACTGTCGCGTTGAAAGCCAAGAGCGCAAAAGTGAGGCTGATAGCCAGAGTCCAATTTAACTGCGAACCCCGAAGGAATCCTCGGAACTGGCCTGGGGCTGATTTCTTACTCGCAAAATGTGACAGTTTGCACTGCATCTCGACCTGCAGCGCACTTTTGAGGTGTCTCCTCCGGGGAGTTGGCGGTTGAGGGAACTCACTTTGCGGGGAGGAGCCACTTCCTGCGACCTGGTTTCCTGTGGCTTCTCCACTCCGCGTGCACCGTGCTTCCCTGCTGGCAACCGTCTTGTGCGCGGACCTGCAAGCGAGATATGCATCGTTCGTACCAGAACTGTCGGTCTATTTGACTCCTTCCGCGTAACATCCTGTAACATCGCTCCGAAAAACCGTCAGAGAATTCACAGTGCTCCGGCAACTTCTTTTTTTTCAGTCATCGGGACGGATTTTGTTTTTTCCGCAGATTGCAAAGTTTTGTGGCCATCTAGGCACTAGAGAATTGTCGCGAACCCATTAACTTTGTGAAAGAAACTGTCTCAGACCGCTGATTTCCCTTTCCTGATGGCTCAATCTGAGAATTTGAGACGAGGCGCCGTCGAGTCATTCGTATGTTGCCAACTCCCTCAGTGCTTCGCGGATTCCTGCAACGTTTCACTATGAACGGAAGCTGGGTCCACTAGGAAACGGGCGACAACCGGTCCCACAGAGATGCAGCCTGGGCTTAGATGACCGCAAGGAGAGTCTAACTTCACCAATGGGGCGCCTGCGGCGGCAGCAAACTGCATGGCAGGTTCGGGAGTGACCATGTGATCTTGGGGCGAAACGATGACGAGCAGCTTTGCGTGAACCTTGGGGACGGCTTGTTCGAGCGTCGCGACGCCGAGTTCCGCGGGAATGTCGAGCGACATGATGGCTTGGCGCTGGCGAATGCGGTCGCAGGCGTTGCCGCCGTCTCCGCGGGCGCTGTTTCGGATCTGGGTGAGGAGCCCGCTGATCCCATCGGGCTTGGTTTGAGCTACCCGGTAGTCGGGCGATGTGAGGTTCATGGAGCCGATTTCCTCAACGAGGCCGAGGCTGCGATCCATGGGGCCGGTAGGATTGCCTTGATTCCAGGCGGGGTCTAGTTCGATGGCGTCAATTTGGGCGGTCCAAAGCAGTTTGTCGTACGAGGTCGACTGCGGCGAGCCAACGATGGGGATGAGCAGGTCCATGAAGTCGGGATAGGCGACGCCCCACTCGAAGGTCTGCATGCCGCCCATGGAGATGCCCATGACGGCGCGGAGGTGGGAGAGATGGAAAACTTCGGTGGCGAGGCGATGCTCGGATTCCACCATGTCTCGAATGGTGAATTCGGGGAATTTCATGAGTGGTTGGGACTTGCTGTTGGATGGCGAAGTGGTGATGCCGTCGCCGATGGCGTCTACGAGGATCACGAAGTAGCGGGAGCTATCTACCCAATTGTCTGGGCCGACGGACGGCAGCAAGTCCTGCGATTTGCCGCCGAGCCACGAAGGCCAAAGGATGGCGTTCGATTTTTCGGCGTTGAGTTTCCCGAGCGTGCGGTAGCCGAGGCGGAAATCGTGGATGACGGCGCCGCTACGCAGATGCAAGTCGCCGAAGTCCGCGAATTGCTGCGCGCCTTCGGTTTGGGCTTGGGCGGTTTGCGCTGTTTGCGCAGGCGAAGAACCAGGCCAGAAAAGAATAATAATGACCAGCAAAGTCAGCATTGCGGGTTTGAGTGAGTTTTTCATGCCGGGCATTCTACTCCAGAGAATCGTGACTGGTGATTCGTGACTGAAGTGGTGAAGAAGACAGACTCCAGGATCTGCGTTCCGCGGACGGTTCCAATTTGGGAAGAAAAAGGGTACACCCCGGCAGTTTTTAGAAGAGTGTGAAAACACAAGACTTAGAGGATACGGAACTTGGAAGAATGTACGGAAAACCATAGAACGGGAATTAATCACGGAGAGCAAGAGGCCGGAAGCGCAGAGCACACCTAGAAGTGGGAGTGGACAGTCACTTCCAAGAGAGTGCGGTCGAAAGTTCACGACTGATGCTATCACATATTTCTTATTATTTCAAGTCCATTTGTAGTACTGGTATTTGAGGAATGGACACACGGATTCGAACCGATTTTGCGTAAGAGAAAGAAAACACATGGGTAGCGACTGTCTGATTTGTCAAGAGGAGAGTGTCGCGGTTGGGTCACCGCAGGTCTTCCTTTCAAGACCACTCGCTTCGCAGAAGGTGCAAACCCAGCGCCCCGGGACAGCGGGTCAGTGGAGCAAACTCGCTTCGTAC
>DATEGP010000060.1:0-8183 GCA_035280045.1 Candidatus Acidiferrum sp. | reverse complement strand
TCTGCGTGAATGCGGCCACTGGCATCCTTCACGCAGTAGCTGATCGTCTTCTTGTGAACATCTAAGCCGATGTAGTACATATTTTCCATGGGGGAGCCTCCTTGGTTGTCTCTGAATCAGCGGGGTCGCTGAGTTCAGCTTCTGTACACCAAGCGCTCCTCCCTGACTTATACATTCAAACAATACGGGACTGATCCCCAGTATTCAAGTGGACTATGAGCATCCAGAAATCAACTTATTGTTGCAGGCCACGAAACGGCTAATACTTCTGCTTCGTTTCGGACAGAAACCGGCGGTTACACGCCACGGCACGCGAGCGAATCTCCCCGAATTCACGCCGTCCGCGCACGTTTGCAAACAGTGGATCGGAATCCATAGCAGGATAGGAGCAGTAGTTCGCACGGACGGCGCTATCTAATATGCGAAGCGCGGGCTCCGCCTGTCCGCAGTATGCGAGATGGCCGGCGAAGAAGTAAGAAACTTCTGGGTCATCGTTGGACTGGACTTGCGCTGCGAGAGCAGCGACCTCCGCCGCCGGCTTATGCTGGACGCACGCCAACAGCATCCTATAGCTGCTCTCCCATTCATTTCTTGGTGCGCCCACCTTTAGCGCTTCTTCGTACCCTCCTTGGCGCACAAGAATGTCAACCCCGTGAGCCTTGGACCACTCCGAACTAAAGTCTTTACGGACGTAATCCAAAGCGTGCTTGTAGTTGCCAGTCTCCATGAACGTCGCAGAGCACGATCCCCCGACCTGCGGGTCGAGAGTCGTAGTGATGTCGCATTGACGGCCGGCTTCGTCGAGCACTCCTGCGTAGCGGAGAACGTAACTTAACAAATGATGAGCTACTGCGCTGTCCGGGCGCCTTCGAACCAATTCTTGTGCCTCACGATACGCCCGGGCTAAATCGCCGCGCTCAGCACGATGCAGGGCCAGCTCGTTCGCGGCATCCAACGAGTCCGGATCAAGAGCCAGCGCACGCTCGCAAGCTTCGTCGGACCGCACGAGCATCGGCTCGCCGCCCTCGGCCTCACGCCCATCACGGTAGTAGCGAAGAGAGAGCGCCAGCCATGCTGGTGGATATCCGCGATCAAGCTTAACAGACTGCTCCAGCATCGCTATGGCCCTCTTGTTGGGCTCTGGATCGTACGGGATCGAGACGGTCCGCAGGTAGAGGTCATATGCCTCTTCATTTTGAGGATTGGCTGGCGTCTCTCGCACTAACTCGGAAGCACCTAGCGCCGGAGCGAGCTTGCCTCGCGATGTAGCTGCAATTTGTGCTTGTAATGCCAGTAGATTCCCCGCCGGAACATTGACAGTGTCCCGCCAGCGTAGCCGATTGGTTTCAACATCAACGGCCTCGATTGTGATTTGCAGGTGCTCGCCGACGAGGAGAAAGTCGCCGGTCACGACACTGTTGGCGCCCATCTCGCGCCCCACTTGCTGCAAATCGGGAGCGCCTTGCGCATACTTGCCGTTCGCTGAGAAAGGGCGAACCGCCAGGGGCCTCATATGGCTCAGCGCAGTAGCGATTTCATCGGGCAGTGCGAAGCGCAGAAAATCCGCGCTCGGATCAGAAACAGCATTTCGGAACGGAAGAAGAGCTACGGTGGCGACGTGCGGCTTTACGGAGAAAACTTTCCTATACAGAGTGAAGCTCACCACAATAGCCACTGCGAGCGCCACGACTGCCAACACCATCCACGGCCGCCGTACGCGCGCATGGGCCTGTCTTTGGCGGGCGAGCTCATCTTGTGCTTCTTTCTGTTCCAGCCGGCGCAGCTCTATGTGGCGCTGATCGAGATTGCGCAATCGCGCCGCGACCTCCTCAGCACTGCTTAAGCGCCTGCCTGGATCACCACACGCGGCTTTGGCAATATCCTCGCGAAGCAGAGGGTCTTCAATCTCTCCTTCCCACCCGGGTGAAAGTGGTCGTCGAAAATCGCCGACGACGATCTGATACAGCATGACGCCTAAGGAGTAGACATCAGCGGATGCGGTCGATGCGTGTCCGGAGAGCACTTCTGGAGCCAAATACAATAAGGTTCCAGTCAGCGAGGATGCCTGGGGTCCCGCGGTTTGCGTGAGGCCGAGATTGGTGATGCCCAAGGCCTGAAGGCGTTCCGGTTCCGTGAGCACAGCGCTTCCAAAATCAACAACCTTGATCTGCCAGCCGCCGTTCACGGCTGTGGTCACAAGAATATTGGCTGGCTTCAAATCCTTGTGTACGACTCCAGCGCGATGCGCATCGGCCACAGTTGACGCGATATCTGCGAGTACGCCAAGGCGCGTATCCAACGGAATCTTGCCGAGGCCTCCCTGGCTCGCGGCCCATTCAACAAGATTCGGCCCTCCATACTCAATTTCAAGTGAATACGGCTGCTTTTCGAAATTCCATTCCAATAAGCGACCGAAGTCCGCTCGTTCGCCCAAGGATTCGCGCAAGAAGCGAGAGACGGTAACCTCGCGCTTTAAGCTCTTCAGCCGTCCGCCACGCAAGGCAAACTTAAAGACTCGAAGTTCGTGGGTCTTTGGATTTTCGGCGAGCCATACCTCGCGGCTTTCCGGCGTAGGCAGAGCCCGAACCATCCGCCAATGTTCGCGGCCGGGAACCGAATCGCCGGGACAGAAAGATAAAGTCGCCTCCGCCGGCGAATCCAGCACCTGTCTGCTGTGAACGGGCACGCCCAGGCGGTATCCGACCCGAGGGATCGTCAGCACGATGGAGGAATCTGCGTCTCCGAGGGCTTTCCGGAGCTTGGATACCGCTGTCGCCAAAGAGCCATCCACTACCAGCAAGCCGGGCCAGACCGAATCCAGCAACCGCTCCTTCGAAACCACCTCTCCCGCATGAATAAGCAGTTGAAGTAAAACTTCCAAAGGCTTCAATTCCAAATCAACAGGTACTCCGCCCACGCGCAGTTCCAAGCACGAGTCATCAAATTCGCAGTTGGCAAAATTCCAGACGCGGCCAAAAACTGGCTGAGCATCTCCACGAGAAGTATTTGAAAACATGGACTTAGCGTTCTTTAGAGTTCTTTAGAAATCCGTCAGGACAGCCAGCCGGCAAAGATGATAATTCCCGCCCTGCGTCCCGGCCATGTGCGGCCATTTTCTCACACAAGTTGGCTATCGGCGCGGGTTTCTCGCCAGTTACACGATTCAGGGAGGTAGACAGATGAGAATGACCAAATTCGTCAGTGCGGCGGCATTCGGCTTCGCAGTCTTCGCTTCAATTTCGTTGGTCGCCGGTCAGCAGCAAGCCCCAGCAACGGGCGCCTGCGGGGGACAGCCGTTTTGTGTTGAAACGAACGACTTCGTCGCAACGGTCACAAGCTTCCGCATTAGCCAGGTAGGAACATCCAGGATCATCAACGTAAGCGTGCGATTCCAAAACAGGACCGCGCAGCCGCTGGTGCTAGGTTATGTGGCGAATTCCGGGATTACCACCGACGAGCGCGGCAATCGCTACATTGTCTATGGCCCAAATGGTTTCCGTGGCATCGGCCTCGTCTATGGCAACACGTTCGATCCTAGGCTCACTCTGCGACCTGGGAGCTCCGGCGACGCCCAGTTTGAGATGCACTTACAGATCGCACCGCAGAACGCTGGCCAATCCTTCACTGTTGACCTGACGACCGACGAAATCAATACCACTGGCAATCCGCCTACGCTCGGCGGAGAGTTTCCCCTTCATTTTGAAGGTTTGGCAAACGGAGTATCGCAGGGGGCTGGGAGCTTGGCTGGCGCGCCGGATGGCTTGGCCAACGCCGTCTCCAATCTGAGGTCGATTTTCGGCAAGAAGAAGGCCGTCCAGAATGCAGCAGCGGCAGCGAACTCTGCCGCCAACACGGCCGCTGCAGTGAATGCCGCGGCGAATTCGGCGCCGAACTCCACCTCAGCACAATCCGCCTCGTCTGCACTCAAAACACAGAAGCACACCGATAAGCCAGATGAAAAGCCCGGCGGAAGGTCTGCAAATCTTTCCTCCAGCTCTGTGGCTCCACCGCCCGGCACCAAGATCGAAGAAAAACTGGTCGCTCCCTACCAGCCGCAGGCTCAGTTTTACGTGAGCCCGCATGGGGCACACGTCGCCATGGTCGGTAGCAACGGCAGCCGCGCCACCGTCATTTACGAGGGCCAGGAAGGCCCAAAGTTCGACGATATTCTCATCGACCACGAGCCAATTATCTTCAGCCCGGACGGAAGCCGCTACGCCTACTGTGGTCGCTCTGGCAAAGAATGGGTCGTCATGGTGGACGGGAAAGAACTGGCGCGGAGTTCAGAATCGTGGGTGGGTGAGATCAGCGGCAAAAATTGCAGTCTTGGATTCACCCGCGACGGCAAGCACGTTTTCTGGTACACCTCTGCGGCCAAATCCATGTCGAGCGGCGAATTCTTCACGCGATTCGTGTTCGACGGCAAGCCGAGCATTCCAAGCGCCGAAAACGCCCGGTTCGGGGTTGCGTTTAGCCCCGATGGAAATCACTACGCCCACATCTGGAACGATCCGGCCCAGAAGCGGCCCTGGACGCTCATTGTCGATGGCAAGCCCGCTGGCTACCAGGGCGGTGTTCCGCAATGGAGCGCCGACAGCAAGCATCTCTTCACGCAGCTTCCCTTTAACTCGCCTCAAACGCACAAAACCGGTGTTGACCTGCTGCTTGACGGCAAACCCATCATGCGTGCACAAGGGCTGCGCCTCTTCATTCCCCCCGTTGGAAACATGACCGTTGCCATTGTGAGCGCACCAGCCCCGAGCCGAGGAGTGTTTCTCGTGGTTGAAGGGAAGCGCGTTCCTGGCAGCGATCTCGAAGTCGGCACAATCTCCGATATCGTCTTCAGCCCCGACGGAAGACACTACGCCGCCAAATACGAGAACATAAACAACAAGTATTACGTCCTCGCCGATGGCAAGCGCGGCCAGGAATATCAGATGGTGGACAACCTCCAGTTCACGGCGGATTCCAGCGAGTTCGCATACAACGCAATGGCGAATAACAGGCAATTTCTTGTTATCGGCGATCAGGAATCACAGGGCTATTCCCGTGGCATCAAGCCTGTGTTCGCCGCAGCGGGAAATCACGTCGGGGCGGTGACAAGCGATCCTGCAAGCGGCGTGGGCTACCTTTTGGGGACCAAAGGCACGCGTGTCAACGCTCGTGGTATCGAGGAGCTGACCTTCAGCCCGGACGGCTCCCATTTTGCGTTTGTCACCGTGGACAACGGCTCGGGCCGACACCTTGCAGTTGACGGTGTTATCCAGCCTGGCTCGAACCTTTTCCCCATCAGCACGAAAGCAGCAGGCGAATTCGCCTTCAGTCGCGACGGGGCGCACTTCGCTCATTTTGCTCTGTCGCCGAACGGCCAGGACAGAGGCATCTTCCTCGATGGCAAATTGACGCTTACGCTCCCGCAGGGTAATCCCTCGCAACTCACCTTCACTCCCGACGGCCGCCACCTCTTTTGGGCTCAGGCGTACGACGGCGGAATGCGGATTTACATGGACGGCAAAGTTGTTGCGCAAGGCGACCGTGCCATGACGCCGGGTAGCACAGGCTGGTGGGAAATGACGGCCGATGGTACCCTCCTCTGCCTCCTGCAAGGCGATGACGGCATCAAGCGCGTCAGCATCACACCGCCCTGCGAATAACACCACTGCCGCTGCTCGGTAGCAACTGGTCCCGATCCCAGCTCAGGAGCTTGTATGAACGAAAAGGTCAAAACGGTCAAAGGCACTCAATGCTATTTTGGCGAGCGCGGCATCTCTAGCTGTTGCCGGCTGCGGCTCGAGCGTCGCCGGAAGAGCACCGACCTGTGCATGACCTATGACGGCTACCAAGGTATCGGCTTGCAAGAAGCCACGCGGAGAACACCTTGGTGCAAATGCCGCTGAAACAACCGGCGAGACCTGGCGATTGCCCTTTCAACCGCCAATCCGGGCGGATCACGGGCCATCCGGAAGTTGACGGAAGAACACTCCAACTTCCGGTTTGCCGACCACCCGCCCGGAATGTCCCGCGCACGAACGGACGGAACTATGCGAGTGACCGCGCAATCACCAGCGTGATGTCATCCTGCTGCTCTCCGGCGGTAAATTGCTGCACGGCCCCAACAACTGCTTGGAGAAGGGGACCGACTGGAAGATGACAATAACTCCGAAGCGTGTCCAGTAAACGCGACTCGCCAAATTCTTCCCCATCGGCGCTCCTGGCTTCCGTGATTCCATCCGTATAGAGCACCAGAGTGTCCCCTGGGGCCAGCCTCACTTCCGCAATCTCGCATTGCCACTCGTCAAACAATCCTACTACCATGCAAGTAGCGTCCAGCCGCCCCACCACCTTGCATTCCCCAGTGACCCGATCCTCCGAGGTTCCGCTAGCACCCAGCAGGAGCGGGGGAAGATGCCCGCAATTCGCGTAGCGCAGCCTGCGGCTTGTATCGTCGTAATCCGCAAAGAACAGAGTGGCGTAACTTGCCTCACCAGTGTTCTCGCAGAACGAGTGGTTGACGGAAGAGAGCACCTGCCGCAAGTCGTCGACGCCCGTCGCTAATTGACCCCGCAAACTGGCTTGCAGATTGGCCATCAGTAGCGCGCCGGACACTCCTTTCCCCGCAATGTCGGCTAGCACCAGTGCCAGGCGGCCTCCCCGAAGCTCAAGAAAGTCGTAATAATCACCGCCCACAGCCCGCGCCGGAATGCACGCACCTATATATTCCAGCGTCTTCATGGTCGGCAGCTTTTGTGGAAACAGTCGCGCCTGCACCTCCCGCGCAATCTCCATTTCGCGGGCTACGCGCCGATCGGCCTCCACCCGCTCCGCCATCCTTTCCACGAGACGTATATTCTCAAGCGTGATCCCCGCCTGGCTCGCTACGGAATCCAGCAGATGCTTGTCCTCGCCCGAGTAAGGTTCTTCCGAAAGTCGCGGGCCAAGCACCAGCAAGCCGATTAATCCGGTATTGCGCCCCAGGATGGGCACCAGGCATTCCGGTGCAAGCGGCCCCACATCGCCGGTCGTCTGTGGACTTTGTGGGACGTCCCACGCTTTTCCGCGCAGCGCGATCTCTTTGAGCAGCGGCATGTCGGCTGGAATCGCGTCCAACTCTCGGCAAACGAACACTGCGCCAAAGCGGAACGGGAACATCGGCCGAGGCAGTCTGGTTGGCATCGTCTCGGACTCGCGGGGCATGGGTCCGCCTTCCGCGACCAGGCTTCCCTCTCCGGCTTCCAGGTAACATGCCAGCGATTTCGGATGCAGTGCTCCCGCGATGTGTTTTTCCAGCAGCATCGCGAGTTCGTGGCGGTCGGTCACGGTCCGCGTTTTTTCCGCCAGCTCTTCCAGGATCATGCGCGCGTCATACGAGCTGCGGAAGAATGCACGGTCGATGCGCTCCGTTCCGCGCTTGACCAGCGGCGCTGAAACCCACACCAGACCAATCCCGAACATCGCGCTTAGCATCATTCCCATGTTTGAGCCGGCCTCAAACAGCCGCGAAAAGAGACGAGTGAACAGGGCGATCGTGCTCACCGCTGTCATGAACAACAGAACGAAGAAGCCGCGCTGCACCAGCACGTACCGCGCGCTTCGTCGCAGCAGCGCCGGTATCTCCATCACCCGGTGTTTCACCACCGCATACGCGAAGGACAGCGGATAGAGCAACACCACGAAAACCAGCACCGTATCGAACCAAAAAGAAGGACGATATCCCGTGAAATCCACTACCAGTCGTTCGAGGGCGATCGGCAACACCCACAACTGTTCCCCAAAGAATTACTCGCGACTTGCGCCGCGCTTCCGTAGGGATCGCGGCCATGAATGAATTTTGCACCAATGAGATCAGGCCCAAGGCAAGAAAGGCATACATTACGAAGAGAACTATTACATCGGCGCCACGGGTCCCCACCAGTAGGGCCACCACTCGCGGAAGGCTTGGATGTCCGGCTTGCAACCCGGGAATGAAAATACACGCCCCCAACACCAGGCCTGCCCACTTCAACCACGAGCAACGCCGGTCCAGCGGCGATGGCGTCGGAAACACCGAGAAAAATAAGTTGAAGAACGGAAATAGCATTCCCAAAAACGCTGCGCGGAATGCAAACATAAATGCGCGGACCGCGGGAGAGAATTCCCCGGGAACAACAAGATCCGGAGCGGCGGCGAACGCACAGAACAGCAAG
>DATEGP010000059.1:0-12477 GCA_035280045.1 Candidatus Acidiferrum sp. | reverse complement strand
GGGGTGCCCCAGGTTTGGTTTGTAACCTGGGTCTTGGGTTTGTTGGTTCCCCGAATTGTTGAAAAGATGAAAAGTCGAAGACCCAGGTTTTCAAAATCAAAACCTGGGGCACCCAACCCCTCTCCCAATTTTCAATCCGGGCCACCCGTCCCACCCGCCCAAGCAGGAAAGCAGAAAGCAGAAAGAACCTGAAGAGAGATTTCTCACCCAGCTGCGACTGGGTTCGAAATGATGGAGTGGCGATGGGGCGGGTACCCTTCGCAGCTCCCTTCGACGCTCAGGGTAAACGGGGCGGGCAGCGAGCCGAAGGGTGACGAGAAAGGCGCAGCAAGAAGCAAGATGGGTGCGGGTTCCTGTGCTCGTTCAGAATGATTGGTGAGCTCTCTTGGGTGTTGAAACGTTTAGGCTGGCAATTTCACTATTCAGAAAAACCTCTGCAATTGGTTTGGTTCCCGGGACAGTGTTTCGAAGGCGGTTGTAGGGCTCATCCCTGTTTATCGGAAAGCTTTGGAAAGGGAAAAAGAGCTTATGAAAACGATTAACTTGATGGGTCTCCTGCTGCTGGTTTCGGGTTCTTTGGTGGCGCAGGATCGGGCGCATGAATTGGCCAGTCGGGCGGGCCAGCAAAGTGCTGCAAGCTGTCCTAAACCCAACAATTTGACTTTGCAGCAGTGCCATGACCAATTCCCTGACGGGTGCTCGGCCGCGACGCATCCAAACTATGACGCGTATCTGGACTTCTTGAAAGACCAGGATCCGGATCCGGGCCTGGCGTCCACGAAGAATCTTGCCGCCGCGGACTTCAAGAGTCTGGAGGCAAAACTTCCTCAGCTCTCGTCGAAATCAGGGAAGGGCAAGGCGAAGAAGAGCCAGCCGCTCAATGCCTCGAACCACGCCACATTTGCGAATCAGCTTGCTGGCCTGGGTGAGGGAAATATCTATACCGTGATTGCTTATCTTTATTTCGCTCAGGATACAAGCAAGGCTAGTCCCGGACACACCTCCACGGGCGAGACGTGCAACTGCAGACTCGCAGACCCCGCGGACTTCGACTATCACATAGGCCTGGGATTCGATGCCAAGCTTGCGGCACAGGCACGCTCGCAGCATCCGAAAGAGGGCAGCGCGCTGTTCAGCCAATTACAAAAGGGCAGCGTTGTGGCGGAGATGACGCCGTATCCGCGGCACACGCGGCACGCGAATTGGACGTTCGCCCGCGTCAGCTCGCACCAGGGAGAGCAAGTGAAAGTGGTCGGGCAATTGATGGTGGACAATTATCATTTCAAAGCGGTGGACGACTGCGCCCTTCCAGGCGCCGCTACGGGGTGCTGGCGGTCGACGATCTGGGAAATGCATCCTCTGACGAAGTTTTATGTGTGCAATGTGAGTTCGGGGTGCGACGCGTCGTCGCCGGACAGTGCGTGGACGGATCTGGACAATCCGTAGCGACAACGGAGCAAAGAGAGGCAAGAGTTGAAGGGAATGTTGGTGCGGAAGGAGGGATTTGAACCCCCACGGCCTTTCGGCCACAAGATCCTAAGTCTTGCGCGTCTGCCAGTTCCGCCACTCCCGCACCGGAGCTAACTCACTCATTATACAGGCTTACGGGCATTCTCCTCTCTCTTTTCAGAATCCATTTCTGACTCACTATGAGTAAACTGTGAGTTAGTTCTGGCTCCCGCTTCGATCTTCGTTGAGTTTCCGCGCTGCCAGGATTGTTGCTGCAAAGAGAATTGCGTATTTCCGCTGCTCGTTCATTTGGTCCTCCAGCGGAAACGGGGAGAGAATAACCTACCACAACCGCGTCTTGCAGGCGCGAGAATCGGCTCTCAGTCTATCCTCCCCAGCTCACTTCCTTCGTGCGTCGCTCTAGCTAAGTCCCTTAAACGTTCAGCAACGATGAAGCGCACCTGCTCCCAAGGCATTCCGTCCATCCATAGTTTTAGCTCAACCGCCCACAACATTAACTGAAAGTATGCCCATTTAAGCTGCTTCATGAGTTCTCCTTACCCCGCGAAGTGATAACTGGGGGAATCCGCGAAGCTTGAGAGTGCAGGCTCTCAGTTTGGAATGGGTCTTAAGTCGGCTGGCGGTGCTTCGCGGATTTTGCGACTCAAACCGCCGTTGAGTCGCTTCCTCTGGCCGGGAATAGTAATTCCGTTTCCAAGGGCGTCACCTGTCAATTTTTACAGGTACAAGACAGTAATCGGAGGAACCAAGAAAGCTTTTGGGGGAAACTCCGAGACTCTGATCTAAAACCGGTAGGGCAGATTCCAGTTTCCCTAATGAAGTTTGACGGCACAAGCCGGAAAGAGCTCGACTCTTCCGTTTTTAGGGGGTTTATACGCGAGGCTGTGAAACGGTCACGCTTATCTCGAGGGGTTCGAGTTGGCTGGCGGTGCCTCGCGAATTGTTGCGACTCAAACCGCCATTGAGTAGGTGTCGGTGGATGGTAACTACGCCTTGTGAGCGGAGCTATCACCTGTCAAACCTGACAGGTGTGGCAAGTGCGCCGGGATAATTAAGCTGGCTTACGTGAGGCAACCTGGAGGCGGCCAGCAAGGCTAGGGGTGGTCGCCTCCCTCCCATACAGAGTGAAATCCGCGAGGCTAAGGGTCGTTTAACGGCGGCAGCCTCGCGCTTTTACACTCAAACCGCCCGTTGAGTGGTTCTTCCTTGATAAGCCTTATATGGCATCACGTTCTTAGCTGTCGTTGCTCTGTAGGAGGGATAAGGGCGGGGGAAATTGTGGTACAACAAGTGGCGCAAGAGAGTGTAATGCTAGCTTTCTACAAAATCGACAAGGGACGGCGATTTGTGCTGGAGCACGATTTCCGGAGAGATCACTTGTGCCGAGATGCTTGCTCACCAACGAGACATATCGGCGGACCGGGATTTTGATCCTACTTTCACCCACATTGCCGATTTCACATACGCGACGTTGGCCAAGATTTCCCCCGAGGAAGTGCGCCAGTTCGCAGAAGGAAGCATTTTTTCGCCTGAGGCTAGGCGTGCCATCATCGTTCCCAATCTGGCAGATTATGGTCTCGCGCGTATGTACGAGACTCTGCGAGACTTGGCGGGGCAAACAGGCATCCGTGCTTTTCAGACGCTCGAAGAAGCTCTGGACTGGGTTGCGGCGTAAGCGGGGTTACAGGATACCCCCATCTGAGGGATTTTATACGCGAGGTTGTGAAAGAGGTCACGCTCTCATGGGGGTGAGATTGCTGGCAGTACCTCGCGAATTGCTGCGACTCAAACCGCCAATTGAGTCAGGAAATGGTAATAACGCCTTGAGAGCTGAGCAGGCGCCTGTTTGTTCTGACAGTTCCAGCAAACGTGCCGGGAAAATTAAGCTTGCCGCACCCTGAAAACACGGGAGGCGGCTAGGGCTCGATCCTCCCCAAAAAGGAAAGGGTTGGTCGCCTCCCCTCCCATACGAAATGAAATCCGCGAGGCTAAGGGTCGTTTAACGGCGGCAGTCCCGCGCTTTTACACTCAAACCGCCCGTTGAGTGGTTCTTCCTTGATAAGCCTTATAAGGCATCACGTTCTTAGCTGTCGTTGCTCTATAGCAAGGCTAAGGCTGCCAAGCCCGTCTGTTTCCATTCTTCTGTCATGTAGGAACCCCGCGATTTGAATTTAGGTGCGGGTAGAGAAAGGGAATCTGATTATAGCCTCTCGTTGTGACTCTAGGCGAGAATTGCGTTCTTTCCGTGGGGTATGATCGGCGCATTTGTGTTTGGCGAACAGTTTCCCAGCCTTGCGTATGTTTCGGATTTCAGAATCCACGCTCCAAGAGCAAAGGGAGCACGTGTGCCTAGCGACTTCGCCACTCGGTGCAGATGTTGAATCGGTCCCGAGCGGTATCTTTACGTGATGCACTCGCTTTTCCATGACCCTTCACGCTTTGTTCTCTTTTTAGAGAAGCATTCTACTACGGCCCTTGAGCGCGGAGCTGTTCACCTGTCAGTTTCGACAGTTCCAACCAACGTACCGAGGTAATTAAGCTTGCCGCATTCTATGGCACTTTGGAGGCGGCCAGTAAGGAAGGGATTGGTCGCCTCTTTTCCATCCAGAGTACCGATGACTCTGTAGGTCCAGCAAAATCCGCGTTGGTCGCGTTTTCACACCGAATAAACGGCTGAGTGTTCCGCACAGATTCTTTGGAAGATGTGACTACCTTCCTGGCGGTGAAAGCTTCCCGGTGGATACCCGCACAGAATATCTACATCGAATATCTTAGCTATCTCGTCCCAGAGCTGTTCTTCCCAAATCGCGGCCTCTCCCTTACCTTGCGCCCACAGGCGAGCCGCACATTCTCCGCAAACTGCGACGCGGGGATGCTCTCCCTTCGCGGCCTTGGCCGCTGACACAATGAGATCACCCACGACTTTCGAAAATCGAACCGGATCAGGCAGATCGTTAACCATAAACGTCGAGAGCGTCTCATCTGCATCCAATGAAATATAGCTTCCCTGCTCAATAGCGGCAGCCAAGTCCAGGCCCCGTGCCTGCAACCTCGTATGAAGACTATGCCGGTGTGATTCGGTCGCGGCAACAATAACCGCATTCCCGGCCCTCAGAGCGGCCCCAATAAAATGTGTAAAGTTATCCAAGAAACCGGCATCATTGGAATAGAACTGAACCTCGTGACAGCGAGTGGTGTCCGTATTTCGCGGAATGGCCGATGGCGATGCAAGAACCTCATTTCGCCCGCGGTTGCCGGTGGCCGGTGTATCCTCGGCGCTGCCTGAAATGCGTCCCCTCAATTTGCTACTGACAAACCGCTTGCCCTGGAAGACGGCTTCCACGGCGCTCACCAGTTCGCTTCCAGCATCTGACTTGACGACGTAACCGCTCGTTCCAGTGTTTAAGGCTTCCCTGGCAATGTCCGGAGAAACGATTGCACTCAAGAACAGGATTTTCGAACTCGGGACAAGCTTGCGGATTTGTCGAGCGGCTTCGATACCATTCAGCTTTGGAAGGCCGATATCCAGCAGAATTACGTCTGGCTTGAGCTCTTCGGCTTTCTGAACCGCTTCCAGGCCATCTGACGTTTCACAGACGACACGCCATTCAGGCTCTTTCTGCACAATCGAAGAAACCAAACGCCGCCAAGGCACGAAATCGTCCGCCACTAAGATACGGATGACCACAAAACTCGCTCCTTAATGAGACCTGCGGCGGTCTTTATCAACAGGAAAGAGCCCTTGGCTGGCCTACTGTACTCGTTTTTACCTAAACCGCACGTCATGTCAACTGGGCAGCCTGTGGAAATCTCGATATTATCGCAGCCGCAAATTCTCCGCGGACGTATGTGTCCTTCGATTCAAGAATTATGAATTGCGTTGCATGGCCAATCGCCTTTACCATTTCGGTGCCGTCGGATGTTTCTTAATTGCTAACTCTTAGTATTACTAGAAAGAAGACGAACGATGGCATGCAAGTCGTGTGGGTCAGACAAGCAGCGCAAGTTCCCAGCGGAAATTGCCATCCATCTTCCCGGACTCAAAAATATCAACAGGCCCCATGTCTTGGTGTGTCCGGAGCTATTGGTCTGTTTGAATTGTGGGAGCGCGGAATTTGCCGTCCCTGAAACCGAATTGCGTGTACTTGCGAAAGACGATGCCGCCGCTGCAAGTCCGTCCTAGCGGGGGGAGAAGGAAACCTGCATCTCCGACAAACCTGGATATACGTCGGAGAATCTGGCGACATTCGGGCTACATTGCTAAAACACTTGAATGGATATAACCATTGCATTATTCGGAACAGGCCCGACTGCTTTCCAGTTTGAACTTTTTGCTGAACAGGACCAAAGGATTGAACGGCAGAATCAATTGATTGCAATGCTAAATCCAGTTTGTAATCAGCGGATGGGCTAAATCCTAAGCAGGATAGACATGCAACGAAACTGCTGCGAGTAGCACTACAAGTAAGCGGCGAAACATGGCGATTCGCCCCCGCTGCGCTGTGAATTAACTGTGAGTGACCGGGCCTTATAGGCCGATGTAGTCCGGTGAGGTTCGGTGAGCTAACTGGCTTTACTTTCTTGCAATTGGTTTGTTTGCAACACGCTAGATTTTGTTCCTAAGTCTTGCGCGTCTGCCAGTTCCGCCACTCCCGCATGGATACTATTCTAGCGGTTGCTGAAGAGCCGTACCACCTGGATTTTGGCGTAGGGGCCTCGGAACTCAGGAAAGCAGAAATGCGTTTCGGACAGGCTGCCGAGGGAGAGAACATGTGCGGCTCAGGGCTCAGTTTTTTTCATGATCTTAACGTCGGAGCAAGAGCTCCGACCTCCTAAGAAGACTAAAGGGAGACGCAAGGATAATTCTGGATTCGGGAAAAGCGCGGGAGCATAATAACTGGGCTAATCTCAGAAGTAATCTTGGTGTGTCCCTGGCCAAGACGGATCCCTGTCCACAGGTAAGTGAAGCGTTGCTGCGCGCGAGGCCAGCGGAATGATCATTCAAGAGCAGGGCGAGCATCTCGTCCTGATTCGACAGACGGACCATGCGGTCCTGGCGGGGCACTTTGCCCGGGAGCTGGGAAGCGAGGCGTTTGTGCAGCCGCAGCCGCAGGATTCGTTTATCCTGGCGGCCACCGAGCACGATAACGGCTGGAACGAGTGGGAACTTTTGCCGGAAATCGATCCGGTGACGTTTTTGCCGTTCAGCTTCATGTCCATTCCGACGCGGGATCACATCGAACTGTATCAGCGAGGGATTGAGCGCGTCGTCAAGGCGGACCACTACGCCGGGTTGCTGGTGAGTTTGCACTGTTTGGGGCTGTACGACCGGACGCGCGCGACGATGCCGGGATTTTCCGCGAAATACATCAAGTCGCATGAATCGCCAGTGGTGAATGATTTTTTGCAAACGCTGCGGCTGCAACAATTGCGTTTGAAGGTGGATTTGCGCGCGGATTCGCGGACGAAGGATTTCACGGACGAGAAATGGCTGCAGGCGAATTTGCTGCGGCTGGAGGCGCTGGACCGGCTGTCGTTGTATTTTTGCATGGGGCCGCTGGAGGGCGCGACGATTGACGCGGTTCCTGGGGATTATCACGGCAAGGAAGTCGACTGGATTTTGCAGCCTGAGGGGAGCAATGCGGTGACGCTCGAGCCGTATCCGTTCCGGCGGGATCCGCTCGAAATCAGCATTCTGGCGCGGCGCATTCCGCGCCGGCGGTATTCGGATGACGCAGATTTGCAGAAGACGCTGGGACAGGCGCAGTACTTTGCGATGAAGTTCACGCTGCGGGCCGGCGGCGCGCACATGCGGGCGCATGGGGCGGGAGTCTGAAAGCAGAAAGCAGAAAGCAGAAAGCAGAAAGCAGAAAGCAGAAAGCAGAACTCCTCACCGGATGACAATGTTGGGGTCGACGGCTCCAAAAAAGGCTGGCGACCGAACCGTAGGATCAAGTTGGCGTTAAGTTAGTTCGCGGCCGCGGGTTTCGGGAAGAAGGAGAGCGAGAAGCGCTGCGGTGAGAAACGCTCCTGCCAGAAGAAAAAATCCAGGAAGAAATCCGAAGCGAGTTGCAATGGCTCCAACCGCAAAAGGCGCGAACGCGGAGAGGCCGCGGCCCACGTTGTAGCTGAGGCCCATGGCGGCGGCGCGAATTTCTCCGGGGAATATTTCGGTGGCGATGGCGGCGTAGCCGGAGAAGAAGCCTGTGCCGAAGAAGGCGACGGCGGGCCCGAGAAGCAGAAGAACGAGCGGGCTGCGAATGACGGCGTAGAGAGGAACGAGGATCGCCGCAATCAGCAGGTAAAAGAAATATGGCTTCTTCCTGCCAAATGCGTCAGCAAAAAATCCGAAGGACGCATAGCCCAGCCATTTTCCCGGCGAGAGCGCCAAGTAAAAAGTAGTACCAACGACCAGACTGAGGCCACGGCCACCCTTCGAAATAGGCAGCGACAAGTATGCGGGAATCCAAGTAAACAGACCCCAGTAGCCAAACATGCCGAACGCATTCATCGTAGTGGCCAAAAGGCCGTTTCGAAAGACATCTCCTTGGAGCAGTCGCCTAATCACTTTGAGCAATTGTTCCAGTACACCGTGCTTTTCCTTCGGGCGATTCAGCCATAGCTCTGGCTCCGGGACGCCGCGGTAAATCCAGAAAACCAGGAGGGCGGGAAGCACGCCCACAAAGAAGACCGCGCGCCAGCCAAAATGCGGGAACACCAGGAGGACGACAATCGCGGCGATGGCTTCACCGATTGCGTAGGCGGATTGCATCAACCCGAGCGCTCGGCCGCGGTGCTGGGCGCGCCAGGTTTCGGCAACCAGCGCCGCGCCGCAGCTCCATTCGCCGCCCATACCCAGACCGAGAAGAAAACGGAAAATAGCGAGCTGCGGTATGGAATGAGAAAGACCGCAAGCCGCGCTGGAAATCGAATAAACGAGAATCGCGGCCATCAGCGCCCGAGTGCGGCCGATGCGGTCGGCGAGAATGCCGAAGAAGAATCCGCCAATGGCAGAGGCGCCAAGCGTGAGGGAATTGAGCAACCCGGCGGTCCGCGTGCTCATACCAAACTCGTGGATGAGATACGCGAGGACGAGCGAGTACAGCATGACGTCCATGGCGTCGAGCATCCAGCCGAGGCCGCCGGCGATGAGGGATTTGCGTTCAGCGGGAGAAATATCCCGCGGCAACCGAAAGGGCGACGCCGCGCGCGCAGGGGCGAGGGCTGGGGAAGAGGAGTCGCCGGATCTCATTTCATCTTGCCAGTGAATTTTCAGGAGTGCGTGGCGCGGTCAATGCTTTCCGCAATGCGCTGAACGAGGAGAGCCAGTTCGAGCAGGCCGCGCCAAATGAGAATGCCTACGAAGAGCGACACGATTCCCGCTACAAGAGCGATGAGTCCTTCAGCGGGGGAATTCTGAAAGCCCATGACCACGTATGTGACGACGCAGATGCCTCCGCCGAGGATACCAATGATGTAAAGAACCTTCACGAGGCGGCGCATGAGCTGCTGCTGGAACGAGAAGTCAACGAGACCCGCAAAGAAGTTCTTTTCGTCGGGCATGTAGCCTCCTGGCTAAATTTTGATGACGAGCAGGGCTTTCTCTTAGGTACGGCTAATGAGTGATGGATGTCAAGGAGGTTTCTGAGCATCAGAGCATGCGGGTACACAGCGAGGTTGGCCGTTTACCGTTAGCCGCTTGCCGTAGGAAAAAGGAACAGAATCGCAAGAGAGAAGTCTTCCTTCCCTAAGCGCAGGCCGACGTTGCCGTTCGTGAGGGGTTGGAGGGGCGATGGTTTTACCCCTTGCGCTTCTACAAGAGGAGTGGTAGCTTGCCCCTGTAGAAGTGAAAGGGGAGGCCCGACTTGCCACGGATTGAACTTCCGCAGGGAACTTTGGATTTGCTGATTTTGCGCACGCTGGCGCTGGAACCACAGCATGGCTGGGCGATTTCCGAGCGCATCCAGCAGATTTCGAGCGACGTGCTGCGCGTGCAGCAGGGGTCGTTATATCCGGCGCTGCACCGGCTGGAGCGGCGCGGGTGGATCAAGGCGCGCTGGGGCACGTCGGAGAACAACCGGCGGGCGAAATATTACGAACTGACGAAGGCGGGGCGGCGTCAGCTTGAAGTGGAAAAAGACGCTTGGGACAAGCTGACGGAGGCGGTGGCTCAGGTGCTGGGGACGGCGTAGGAGCAGAGGTGCGTGATGTTTAGTGATTTGTGGATTCGAGCGCGCGCTCTATTTCGGCGTAAGTCGGTGGAAACTGAACTGGACGACGAACTGCGGTTTCACCTCGAGCGGCAGGTTGAGAAGTATGTACTAAGCGGACTGAGCCGTGAAGAAGCGCAGCGGCGGGCGCGTGTGGAGTTTGGCGGCTACGAACAGGTTAAGGAAGAATACCGCGACGCGCGGGGAGTGAGCCCCATCGAAACGGCGACACGGGACATTCGTTATGGCCTTCGCGCGCTGCGGAGCAATCCCGGCTTCTCGATCGTTGCAATTCTCACGCTGGCGCTTGGGATTGGCGCGAACACCGCGATATTCTCCGTGATCGATTCCGTATTGCTTCGGCCATTGCCCTACGGCGACCCAGACAAACTTGTAATGTTGTGGGAAAACTCGCCGAGCCGGAATCCTCACAACACGGTATCGCCGCCTGACTTTCTGGATTGGGGACAGCGGAACGCCGTTTTCTCGGGAATTGCGGGGCTCTTCGATCAACGCGCGAACCTCACGGGAAATGGGCAACCGCAGGAGGTTGTGCTGCAGGATGTCACGGCGAACTTCTTCTCGATTCTTGGAGTGAATCCCATCCTTGGCAGAGGTTTCACCGCGGAAAACGACCAGCCCGGCCACGATAACGTGCTGATCCTGAGCTATGGCTTCTGGAAAGAGCGCTACGGCGGCGAGTCCTCCATCATCGGCAAGACCATCACACTGAACGGGCATCCGTTGATTGTCGCGGGCGTTGCACCGGAAGGCTTCGACTGGTTCATTAAAGACAGCTCTCTGACGGGTGCCAAGCCGCAAATGTGGACGCCGTGGATCATCCCGACTAGCTTTCATGACCGAAAGAACGTTGGCCGTTTCATGACTGTGGTTGCGCGCTTGAAACCCAGCGCCACGGTTCAACAGGCGCGGGTCCAGATGAACACAATTGCCGCACAAATCGCGCAAGAATATCCCGATTTTAATGGCAACTGGGGCGCCAATGCTGTTCCAGTACGCGAACAGATCTCCGGCGATTTGCGTCCCGCGTTGTGGATTTTGTTCGGCGCGGTGGGATTTGTTTTGTTGATTGCTTGCGCCAACGTTTCGAGCCTCCTCTTGGCTCGAGCCGCGGCGCGCGAAAGAGAAATGGCCATTCGGACAGCCATAGGAGCGAGCCGCTGGCGCATCGCGTTCCAACTCTTGACAGAGAGCGTCCTGCTAGCCGTTATTGGCGGCGGCATTGGAGTGGCCCTGGCGGTTTGGGGCACGAACGCTCTGCTTGCCGCGACTCCTCGAAATCTTCTTGATCTCCGCTCCGTTTCTGTCGACACGCGCATACTGGCTTTTGCTGTTGGGTCCACTTTGCTCGCTGGGTTGATCTTTGGATTCCTTCCGTCGTTCATTTCGGCGCATTCGAGTGTCACCGAGACGCTGAAAGAAGGAGGCCGCAGTTCCTCGGCCGGAAAGGGCCGGGGCAGGGCTCGCAGTGCGTTCGTAGTCCTGCAAATGTGCCTCGCGCTCGTCCTGTTAGCAGGTTCCGGGTTGCTGATTCGCAGCTTCATCCGTTTGGTTGGTGTGGACCCGGGGTTCGATGCGAGTCACTTGCTTACATTCAAGGTAACGCTTCCTGGTTTGAAATACGGCACCGACGCGAAATGTCAGGCTTTCTTCCAGGAGTTATTGCCTCGACTGTCCCATCTACCCGGCGTGCGTTCGGTTACGATGAACAGCTTTCCTCCTTTTACAGGGCTAGGAGCTGCCACCGGAGTTCGCCTTCTCAGCCAGCCGCCACGGTCGCTTAAAGATCTTCCGGACGCAGAGGTCCGAGTTGTTGGACCCAACTATTTCTCCACGATGGGGATTCCGCTTCGCGCGGGCCGGACGTTTAGTGAAGACGAATTAGCCCAAGCGCGTCACGTGGTCATTATCAATCAGGCTTTTGCGGACAAGTATTTGTCTGACGTCAATCCACTTGGGCAGAAAGCCGTCATTTTCATGAAAAGCCTCGAGGAGAGCGGGAATACGCCATCGGAAATCATAGGCGTTGCCGGCGACGTCCGCCAAATGGGACTCGACACGCCAAGTGAACCGACGGTTTATTGGCCGCATCCGGAACTGGTCTATTCCGGAATGACGATCTTGGTACGCACGTCGAACGATCCTTTGGCGCTGGTTTCGGCTGTGCGCAACGAACTTCAACAAGTGGATCCGGAACAACCCATGGCCGCGGTCGCGACGATGGAACAGCTTCTGGGAGACTCGCTTGCCCGCTCGCGCTTCACGATGCTGCTTCTCGGCATTTTCGCGGCGCTGGCCCTTGCGCTCGCCGCGGTGGGAATCTATGGCGTAATTGCTTACGGCGTAACGCAGCGCACCCAGGAATTCGGTATTCGCATCGCCCTAGGCGCCGAAGGGAGCGACGTCCTGCGTCTTGTTCTGGGGCAAGGAACACGTCTGGTTCTGCTTGGCATCGGTCTGGGTGTGGTTTTAGCTCTAATGCTGGGTAGGTTTCTTGCCGCATTGCTTTACGGGATTAGTCCAACGGATCCTCTGACGTTTGGGGCCGTCGCCGTTCTGCTGGCGCTCGTTGCGCTCGCGGCTTGTTACCTTCCCGCGCGGCGAGCGACGCGCGTCGATCCAATAGAAACGCTGCGGTACGAGTAACTCATGGTCCCCAGAGGGACCACAACGAAGGATGAAAATCAGCCCGAGATGGCGTAGCTTTTGTGCCGCCGCGCAGGTAACAGAGGCCGAACTACTCTGGCGCTGTAGAGCCCGCGTACGAGTATGGCTG
>DATEGP010000058.1:0-4530 GCA_035280045.1 Candidatus Acidiferrum sp. | reverse complement strand
GCTCCTTGGAGGGAGCAACATAAGGTCACGGCGCCAACCTAAGGGGCCCAGCGTTGCCAACATTGTCGGCTAGATACTATTCCTTTGGTGCGGTAAACGTTTACCATATATGTCTGCCGCCCGCAAGCGCTCGCGCCAAGCCAGGGGCCGAGTGAAGTGGCTCACCTCTGTAGCCTAGGCCATGATTAACGCGGTTACCGCCGAAGTGCAGTACTAGGCGCAACATGATTTTGCCGACTTCGAATCACTCGTATCTAAGGGCGACCATGGGATCCACGCGCGTTGCACGCCATGCGGGAATCGAAGTGGCTGCGAACGTTACGACCAGCAGCAGCGCCGGCACCACGGCAAACGTCGCCAGGTCCCGCGCGCTCACCTCAAACAGGAGGCTCGCCATCACTCGCGTTAGTGCTGCTGCGCCCGCAAGTCCCAGAATGATCCCAATCCCCACAAGCGTTATCCCTTGACGAATGACCAGTCCGATGATGTTCTCCGGTCGCGCTCCCAGGGTCACCAGCACTCCGATGTCGTGTGTGCCTTGTGTCACCAGATGCGACATCACGCCGTACAACCCTACCGCCGCCAAAAGCAGCGCGAATACGGCGAACGCTCCGAGCATGGTGCTCGAAAAGCGCTGCCGAGCCAGCGAATCGTGCAAACGCTCCTGCATACTCCGAATTTCGTAAACCACCGCGTCGGGATCGACCGCGTGGATTTGCCTCGCTACCGCGGAAGAGAGGCCCGCTCCTTCCGTTGCCGTGCGCACCGCCAGAAACATTCTGGGATCGGGAAACTGCTGTTGAGGAATATACATCGCGATTTTTCCATCCGTGTCCAGCCCATATTGTTTGACCAACGCTACCACGCCCACAATCGTCCTAGGCTTTTTGAAATCGAACCACCACACGTGTTTTCCGATGGCGTCGCCGTTCGGCCAAAAGCGCCGCGCAAATGTCTCGTCAATGATCGCTACCGGCGGCTTGTCCGCCGTATCGTCCCCGCTGAAAAACCTCCCGCTCTTCAGCGGAATTTCCATGGTCCGAAAATAATCCGTGCTTGCGATTCGAATATCCGCCAGCAACGCCTGCCCTGGAGCAGGTGTGTAGCCTTCCACATTGATGGGACCCCAGCCGACTTCGCCCGTAAGCGGCAACGTCGAAACGACGCCCTCTGCAACGACGCCGGGAAGGCGAGCCACGCGCGCCTCGATTTCCCGATACAGATTAATTGCCGGCTTGGCCTCCCTGTATTTCGGCCCAATTGCAGCCACCTCCATCGTCAGCACACGATCCGTCGTGAATCCGGGCGGCACGTTCTGCAACCTCACGAAGCTGCGCAGCAGTAGCCCGGCCCCAATCAGCAGCATCAACGAAAGCGTCAGCTCGGACACCACCAGCAGCCCGCGCAAACTGTGTCGCCCCACATGTAACCCGCCGTTGCTCTGTCCACCGTGCCCGCCGGCTTTCAGCGAAGTGTTCAGGTCCACCTTGATTGCTCGCCACACCGGCGCCACGCCGAACAGGACTCCGGTAATCAGCGCAACGCTAAACGTGAACACCAGGACTGTTCCATTGATGGCGATGTCATCCAGCCTTGGAATATTTCCCGGATTCATCGTACGCACGACATACAAACTCAATTTCGCGACGAGCAGCCCCATCGCTCCGCCGAAAACTCCCAACAGCACGCTCTCCGTGAGGAGTTGCCGCGCCAGCCGCCGCCAGTTGGCGCCCAACGCTGTCCGAATCGCTACTTCTTTTTCGCGTCCGGCCGCCCGTGTGAGCAGCAAGCTCGCCACGTTCGCGCACGCAATCAGCAGCACGAGCCCCACGGACCCGAGCAGGATCAGCAACGCCCGCCGTACACCTCCGACAACCTGTTCCTGCAACCCGATCACATGCATGCCAAAACTGGCATCGCGCCTGTCTTTTTCTCGAATGCGGCTGGCGATGACATCCAGATCTGCCTGCGCCTGCTGCATGGAAACGCCTGGTTTCAGCCGCACCATAATGTTGTAATTTTCGTCGCCCCGGTATTTTTCGGCATCGGCGCCTAGAGGCAGGGGTGCGAAAATGTCCATCTTGTCCATCGGCGTTTCCGGAGGCATCACTTCGGCGTCGAGAATGAAGCTGCCCTGCAACACTCCCGCGACGATGAAGGGGTCGCCGTCGAGTACGATGGTCCTCCCTACAATCGTTGCATCCGCATTAAACAGCCTCTTCCACGCGCGCTCTGTGAGGATCGCCACGTCCGGCCGGCCCGGTTTGTCCTCCTCCGGCAGGAGCAAACGCCCGAGCAGCGGTTTCGCGCCGAGCATCCGTAGGAGGCTGGACTGCGTGCGCACTCCAAACAGGCGTTCCGGCTGCGCGCGGCCCGTTAATACGAAAATCTCGCTCCCTGCCAACGCCATTTCTTCAAACGAATGGTTCTTCCTCTGGACATCCAGGTATTCACCCGGAGACAGCCAATCGCGCAGGATTCCAATCGCGGGCGAATGCAGCCACACTGCCGCTAGCCGGTCGGAATGCGGGTAGGGGAGTGGCCGTAACAACAACGCATCCACCACGCTGAAGATGGCGGAATTGGCCCCGATTCCTATCCCCAGGGACACTACGATCACCAACGTCACCATACGGCTTTTGCTTAGCATCCGCAGGGCATAGCGTAAATCCTCCCAAAGCGTCTGCATCGAGTACCCTCCTCAAATCGCGAGCGGAGTAAGCGAAACCGAATCCGTCGGTACCAGGGGGATTATAGAACGAGAAAAGCGAACAACCCCTGGTAAACGCGCAAACCGTCCATGTGGCCACTCGCCGCCACTTTTCCGGTTGGCTGATTCAATGATGGTCGCCACGGTCATATCTAAGGCGCCGTGCTCAATAGCCAAAACACCGCTGTACCGACACACGCGATTGCGATGGGCGCTATCAGGCGAGGTCGGCCGAATAAGCAAAAAAGCAACGCAACCAGCAGACTGCGCAAAATAGGTCTGTGCCACGATTCTACCCATTGAAACTGGCGGTCTACTCCAACACCGCTTCCCCAGTCTGCTCGCGGCATGAGCATCACCATGACCGGCCAGAGCAAAACTGCCAGTGAAGCGAGTGCCAGCGACAATATTGTGACGCGATTCCGCCAGCCAGTCGGCTCTCTCCTCATTTGAGTGAAGTAGAAGTGCCAGCTATAAATAAACCCTGCTGGCGCAAGAAGAACAACGGTTATCTCTACGAGTTCACTCGCGCTTCTCAAGCTCAACCTCTCGCAAGGCTTTGAACTGTATCCGTTAGACCTCTGGATTGTAGGTCTCGATTGTATTCGATTTGAACAGTCTCATGTGGCCGCTGATGAGCCAGGTCCTGGTAAACCGGGAAACCGGAAACTTGGCGGACCAGGACTTCACTTGACCGGTAACCGCACTTATCGGGAGGTGTGGCCAGAAAATCGATCTAAGTAGGCAATATAAGCTGCCAATAGCTGATACGTATGGTAATAATCGTCGATCCGGATGGCCGAAAGCCGGTCTTTCGACGTGTGTAGAATCTGGGCGTTCCACGTTTCCTGTGTTAGCGAGTGGATCGTGATTCTAGGGATTTTACGAGCAGAAAACTGCTCCGCATCGGAAGACCCCACTTGCTCCACATCGACGCCCGTGACCGGCAATTTCAATTCACGGGCAACAGAAGCGAGTGCGCCTGTCAACCTTTTGTCCGAGTGGCTAGCCCAAACCTCGGTCGATGCCAAGCCGAGCGTGTCCATATTCACCATGGCATCGGTTGAGGCGACTTGCTCCTCCGGCATTTGCCGAGCATAGAAATGTGAACCGATCTCGCCCTTCTCCTCATCGGTGAACCCGATAAAGATGTAGGTATGTTTGCGCGGGTCGACTTTTACAGCCTGATATAAGGACGGCAGTAGCGACGCGCCGCTCCAGTTGTCGACAACTCCATCCCCCGCACTCACATGATCGTAGTGTGCCCCGACAATAATTGCCTTTTCGGAACTTCCGGGCAGAACACAAATGACGTTAGGTAACTTCGATCCCTTGACCACCTGTTCAGTAAGATGGTGTTCGTCGCAACCCGCTTCAGCGAACATTTGCTTCAGTGTCTCTTCACGTTGCTTGTCGCTACCAGCGTATTTCTTGAGGCGGGCTTCCACAACTTCTCGCGAAACCGGGCTATACCGTACAGATTCAGCAGCATGAACAAGCGAGTAGGCCCAGAACAACGCTACCGCGGACAGGACCAGGAGCCGTTCACGCATACGCTGGAATGAATTATATATTCGAATCAACACAGCCGTCTCCAAGTCCTGATTAACGTTAGGGCTTTACCGGATGCGCGTTGTCCCTGAGGGGTGAACGCAGGCGGAGAGTTCTGTGCGCGTCCGGTAAAGCCGTTAGCACGTGGCCGCTGCGATTGCGGTGGACGGGGGCCCTATGCAAATTCAATGGTGGGAAGGAGCGGTGTTGAGGTGTGCCGGGACTGTGCCACAGAGAGCAACTCACGACACCATGTGCCAAGAAGCTGG
>DATEGP010000057.1:0-31506 GCA_035280045.1 Candidatus Acidiferrum sp. | reverse complement strand
CCCGCCTGTGGCACTCTCCTGCCACCTCTCTATCCCCTGTGCCTTCTCCTTCTTTTCGGCTTTCTGCCTTCTGCTTTCTCATTTCCACCTCTCCTTCCATTTTCCGTACATTCTTCCAAGTTCCGTATCCTCTAACCCCTGCGTTTTCACACTCTTCTAAAAACTACCGGGGTGTACCCAAACAATTCCCAAAATGGAACGCTCCCGGTCACCCGAAAGGAAACTCTCATGACTGAAGAAACTGCCGTCCTCACGGAAACCCAACTCGTCCTGTCGCACTGCTCGGCTCGCACTCCCAGCGGTCGCCGCTGCCGCATGGCGATCCATCCGCCGTGCCCGACGGCTATGACGGCTACACCTCCGAAATGGACAAATCCAAATGAAGGGTTCGTCAAATGTCGGAATCTGTCTGCGGCCGGGCGGATTTGCGCTATGCTTGGCGG
Source organism: Candidatus Acidiferrum sp. (assembly GCA_035280045.1). Classification (GTDB taxonomy): domain Bacteria; phylum Acidobacteriota; class Terriglobia; order Acidiferrales; family UBA7541; genus Acidiferrum. Next base: position 31,063 of record DATEGP010000057.1, on the reverse strand, counting down.
CACAACCCGTGGTGGAGGTTTACGAACATGAGCGCAGAAGTGAGCCGGCGTGATTTTCTTTATGGCGCGGAAGCTGTAGTGTTGGCCGCGATGCTGAACAAGGCGTATGCGCATGTCACCCCTGAAGACTTGGCGGGCGACGAAGAGTATTGGAAAAAAATTCGCAGTGCGTACGCCCGCGATCCCAAGCTCATCAATCTAAACAATGGCGGAGTGGCGCCTTCGCCGAACAGCGTCCTCGAAGCCGAGATTGAAGCGATCCGCTACAGCAATCAGCTACCGGCGTACCGCATGTGGCACGACCTCGAGCCGGGAATCGAAGACGTTCGCAAGAAGCTCGCGCAAATGTGGAGCGCCGATCCCGAGTGCATTGCCATCACGCGCAACGCCAGCGAATCGCTGCAAATCGCGCAGTTTGGGCTGGACCTGCAACCCGGCGACGAGGTCCTCACCACCAGCCAGGACTATCCGCGCATGATCACCACCTGGCAGCAGCGCGAGCGCCGCGAAAAAATCGTCCTGAAGCAAATGGACTTCGCCGTGCCCGTGCTCAACTCCGCGGATTTGGCGCGCATGTTTGAGCAAGGCATCACGCCGCGCACACGCGTGATTCATGTGTCCCAAGTGGTGTTCATGACCGGACAAATTTTTCCCGTTAAGGAGATTTGCGCGCTGGCTCGAGCCCGGGGCATCACCAGCATCGTGGATGGAGCGCACGCGTTTGCGCATGTGCCGTTCCAATTCACCGATTTGGACTGTGATTTCTACGGCGCGAGCCTCCACAAGTGGCTTTCCGCGCCGATCGGCACCGGCATGTTGTACGTGCGTAAGGACCGCATCGAAAAACACTGGGCGCTGATGGCCGCGCCGCCTTCGATGGACAAAAATATCCGCAAGTTCGAAGAAATCGGCACGCACCCGGCGGCCATGCACAACGCCACGCTGCAAGCGCTCGAGTTCCACCAGCAGATTGGCGCGGAGCGGAAATATGCGCGGCTGCGCTACTTGAAGAATCGCTGGGCGGAGCGCCTGAGCAAGGTTCCCGGCGCAAAAGTGCTCGTCGAGCTGGGCCCGACCCAGTCCGGCGCGTTCGGCACGATTCATTTCGACGGCATGGACCCAGGCAAGCTGACTGACGCGCTGCTGACCAAATACAATATTTTCGTTGTGCCCATCAAAGGGCCCGGGTTCGACGGCATTCGCGTCAGCGCCAATGTGTACACTTCGCCGGAAGAAGTTGACCAGTTTTGCGCGGCAGTGGAGAGCATCGTCTCGCGCGCGTAACACCAAAGCGCGCAAGAAGAGAACGCCCCGTCGGCGACCGCACTTCTAGAGCGCCGGGGATTTGCAGTAGAGTTGGCCTATGCTTCGTCAGATCGCGCCGGTGTTCTTCACCAGGGACATTCCAGCTACGCTCGCTTACTACACGGGCAAACTGGGCTTCGAGTGTCTGGGGACGTGGATGGATCCGCCGGTGTACGCCATCGTGGCGCGCGACAAGCAGGTGATTCATTTCCGCTGCGCCGAGCCGCCCACACCCAATCCGGATAAATACGCGGATGAATTGCTCGACGCGTACTTGTTCGTCGAAGATGCCGACGCCCTTTACGCCGAGTACGCCGCCCGAGGCGTGGAATTCGTCCGCGGACTTGGGAACATGCCGTGGCATTGCCGCGAGTTCGTGGTGAAAGATTGCGATGGCCGCCTGCTGGCCTTCGGCGCGAATGTGTAAGCAGAGGGCGGAAATTGGAAATTGGAAAGTGAAAATGGAGAATGGGGGAAAGCGGGAAGCAGAAATCGCGCCATCATACTTGGTTTCCTCAGCCCGTTGTGTTTTCCTAGAGAAGTGAGCATCCGCTTGCGAAAAGCCCATTTCGTCGCCTCGTTGGTTCTTTGCGGTTTGGCGGGACCGGTGTTGGCGCAGCAGCCGACGATACGGTTTGTGCGGAATCCGGATCCGGCGCCGGCATTCAAAGTGGACACGCTCGACGGTAAGCCGCTGAGCCTGGCGGATTATAAGAGCAAGGTCATTCTGCTGAACTTTTGGGCGACTTGGTGCGGGCCGTGCCGCGCGGAAATCCCGGACCTGGTCGAACTGCAGAAGAAGTATAAGGACCAACTGCAGATCATTGGCCTGGTGGTTGATGACGACGATGAAGACGCCATTAAGAAATTCGCCGAGAAACTCGGCATCAATTATCCGATTGCGATAGCCACGGATGAAATGCGGACGGAGTACGGCGGAATTCCCGCGCTGCCGACGTCGTTTGTGCTGGACGGGGAAGGGCGCGTGGTGCAAAAGCATGAGGGGCTCCGCGATCCCGTTTTGTACGAAGTGGAGATTCGCTCGCTGCTCGGAATGCCGATAGGCAATGTGAAAGTGGAAACGTTCGAGGACACGGGGCAGATTTTTTTGAAGCACGCCGACCGCGCCACGCAGCTTCCCGGCGTGGATCTTTCCAAGTTGACGCCGGAGCAGAGAACGTTGGCGCTTCATAAATTCAACGCGGAGAGTTGCAGTTGCGGATGCGAGTACACGCTGGCGCAGTGCCGGATCTGGGATCGCAACTGCGGCGTGAGCAAGGAAGCTATAGCGAAAATTGTCGATGCGCTCCTGGGCAAGCCTCACGAACCTGCAGACGCGTCCGGGTCGGCACCAACTAAACCTTCGTCAGCGGCGGCCAAGCCCGCATCGGCCTCTGCTGCCGAGAAAGCCGCCGCCGCAAAGCCGCATCGTTAACTGCAGCCGCGGGTTTTCTTTCGCCGCCTAAGCTGGCGGCTTCACTGGCCCTTCCGGCGCTCTCTTGATACTCTTTCTGCCGGTCGATGCCCACGCTGGCGAAAATTCTCTTTGCTTTTGGTGTGCTTCTTTCCTTATCCGGATACGTATCTCCTCCCGTCGCACTCACAGCAGGGATTCTGTTCGGGCTTAGCTTCAAGCATCCTTACATCAGCGAAAGCCGTGGCATTGCACGAATTCTGCTGCAAAGTTCCGTGGTGGCGCTGGGATTCGGGATGAATTTGCACGAAGTGTTGAACGCGGGGCGCAGCGGATTTGTGTACACGGCGCTTGGAATTTCGTTCGCGCTGCTTGTTGGTTTGGCGCTGGGCAGGGCTTTGCAGGTGAAGGGTAAATGCTCCTTTCTGATCACCAGCGGCACCGCGATTTGCGGAGGCAGCGCGATTGCGGCTATTGCGCCGATTGTGGAAGCCGATGAACACGAAATGGCGGTGTCGCTTGGCACGGTGTTCATACTGAACTCCGTGGCATTGCTGATTTTTCCGCCGATTGGGAGCGCGCTGCATCTTTCGCAGTCGCAGTTCGGGTTATGGGCGGCGCTGGCGATTCACGACACGAGTTCGGTCGTAGGGGCGGCTTCCAAGTATGGCGCGCAGGCGCTAGTGATCGGGACGACGGTAAAACTGGCTCGCGCGCTGTGGATCGTGCCGCTGGCGCTGGCAACGGCGGCGATCAAGCATCACCGTTCGCGCATCCCTTTTCCCTGGTTCATATTATTTTTTATCTTGGCCGCGGTGCTGAACACGTACGTTCGGGCGGTAACGCATATGAGCGCGCAACTTTTCACCATCGGGCGCCTTGGATTGACGGCGACACTTTTCCTGATCGGCAGCGGCATTTCCCGAGCGACGCTCAAGGAAGTAGGATGGCGGCCGATGCTGCAAGGCGTGCTCTTGTGGCTTGCGGTTGGCTTGACGTCGCTGTACTGCATTCACGCGGGCCTGATCTCCTTCTAGTTTTGCCAATTCAAGAAAATAGCTTGATGCATTACGAAAAGATGAAGGCGAGGGTATAATCGCGGCCAAATTTATGCCGCTCGTTCCAGGCACAAAACTAGGACCTTATGAAATTGTCTCGCCGCTGGGCGCCGGCGGGATGGGAGAAGTGTACCGAGCGCGGGATACGCGGCTCGAGAGAACCGTTGCGGTCAAGATTCTTCCGGAGCAGCTCTCCAAGGATCCAATTCGCAAACAGAGGTTCGAACGCGAAGCGAAGACGATTTCCAGTTTGAATCATCCGAACATTTGCACGCTGCACGATATCGGCTCCCAGGATGGCGTGGACTATCTGGTGATGGAATGCGTGGAGGGGGAGACGCTGGCGAAGCGGCTGGAAAAAGGCGCGCTGCCGCTGGAGCAAGTCTTGAAATACGGAGGGCAGATCGCGGATGCGCTAGACAAAGCGCATCGCGCGGGAATTGTGCATCGGGATTTGAAGCCCGGGAACATCATGCTGACGGCGACCGGCGCGAAGCTTTTGGATTTTGGGTTGGCGAAGCCAGCCGCGCCGTTGGTTAGTGGAGCGACGCTGACAGCGGCCGTCCCGACAACACCGGTGACGCAGGAAGGCACAGTCGTTGGCACGTTTCAGTACATGTCGCCGGAGCAGGTGGAAGGCAAAGAGGTCGACGGCAGGAGCGACATCTTTTCGCTGGGAGCAGTGCTGTACGAGGCACTGACAGGACAGCGGGCCTTCCAAGGCAAGAGCCACCTTAGCGTAGCATCGGCAATCTTGGAAAAAGAGCCGGTACCCATTAGCACGGTCAAACCGATGACCCCATCTACCTTAGGCCATGCGATTCGCCGGTGCCTGTCCAAGGATCCTGAAGAGCGCTGGCAAACGGCGCGCGACCTTGCGCTGGAATTGAAATGGGTCGCCGAGGCAGGGGTTGAGAGCGGGATTGCATCTGCTCTTGACGCAAAACGCCCGACGTCCTGGATAGCCGTGGGCTTGGCAGTAGCGGCGGTCGGGGCATTGGGGTTGGCGGGATGGGCGCTGTGGCGGCTGGGGGCATCCAGCGAGAAGAGGGTGGTCCGGTTTACTGTGGCGCTGCCAGCGAATCAGCCTGCGGTCACCTCAGATTCAGCGCTGGCCATGTCTCCCGATGGGCGCCGGATGGCTTTAGTGGTTCTTCAAAGCGGCAGGAGCCAGGTTGCTCTTCGGGATCTTTCCTCCTTAGAGGTCAAACTCATTCCGGGAACAGAAGGCGCCTCCGCGCCGTTCTTTTCGCCGGATGGTGAATGGCTCGGGTTTCGGGCCGACGGAAAGTTGAAGAAGATTCTGGTGTCGGGAGGCACGGCAATTGTTCTCGCCAACGTGCAGAGTTTCACTGGAGGCACATGGCTTGCGGACGGCACTATTGTCTTCACGCCTGATTTTAGAGAGGGGATGTATCGCATCCCGGCCTCCGGGGGGAAGCCGGAATTGCTCACGTCCCCGGAACAGGGAAAAGAACAAGACTGGCAGTGGTGGCCGGAAGCCCTTCCCAGTGGCGACATTCTGTTCACGCGCAAGACCGGGGAGGGCGCCGAAGAAGGCAGTGTCGCTGTGCTCTCCATGAAAACCAGAAAGTGGACGACATTGTTGGAAAAAGCCACGGACGCTCATTATTCGCCTAGCGGGCACATTTTGTACGTTTCACACGGTGACATCCTCGCCGTTCCCTTTGACGAGAAACAGCTGAAGGTAACTGGAACTCCTCTGCCAGTCTTGCAAGGAGTTCAGACATCAGGCCGAGAGTTCGCGCAATTCGCCGTGGCACGGAACGGAACGCTTGCTTACGTACCGGGAGCACCGATCGGTAATCGCAACACCATTGTGAGCGTTGATCGAACCGGGAAGGAAAGTGTTCTTGCGGCACCCCCGCAAGCATACGAAGATTTGGCGCTTTCGCCGGACGGCAAACTACTGGCGATGACGATCATAGGAGAGCAGCAATGGAGCGTCTGGATTTTCGACTTGCGGCAGAAAACCTTGAACCGCCTCACGTTTGAAGGCGACAATCGCGATCCCCTTTGGAGTGCTGATGGGAAGCGGGTGATTTACGCGTCTTCCCGCAACGGCCGGAAGAGTTTGTTCTGGAAACCTGTGAACGGACCCGGCGGCGAAGAGGAACTAGTGTCGGTTGCGTCGCAGCCCTTCCCAGATTCTGTTTCGAAAGATGGCCGCTACCTGGCTTATAACATTCTGGGAGCGAGAGAGTCAGAAGGATATTATCTACTGGGTTTGCAAGGCGAAAAGAAGTCGGAGTTGCTTTTCACCGAGCCTTCTTCAGGGACCGCGGTCGCCGCCATATCACCCGACGGGAGATGGATTGCCTATGCATCGGCCGAATCGGGAACACAGGAGGTTTACGTTCGGCGATTTGGGGCAAGTGCCGGAAAATGGCAGGCTTCCACTGAAGGCGCATATCAGCCGTCGTGGTCCGCTGACAGTCGTGAGCTCTTCTATCGGGGCTCCGACAACAGAATATCCAGCGTGACCGTTTCCCCGGGGAACGACTTTGCACCCAGCACACCGCGCCCGCTGTTCCCGTTTCCTTGCATTTCGGGTGGTCACGACTACGCGCCCACAGCCGATGGACAGCATTTCGTGTGCATAAAGCAGCCGGAAAGTGAATGGAGGGCCATGCAAGTCAGCGTTGTCATCAACTGGGCTTCGGAGCTGAAAGGAAAATGAACCTGGCTCGGTGACAAGATTGGTGTCGTACGAGATTGTCGCGGCGCCGGGGCTGGCGGGGTCAACAACGCACTTGCCGGGAAGTGTTACCGGTAATAGACTCACGCGGCGAAGCTGAGAAAGACTCTGCGCGATGGCGCAAGTTAAAGGGAGGAGCTATGAATCGGCGGATAGGGCTGGTAGCTGTGGCACTGGTGGCGGGAGCGATTCTGACGGGGAGCGGGGTGTTTTCGCAGACGACGATACAGCCGACGAGGAAGGTGATCAAGCTGGCGGGCGGGCCTGTGTCGGCGCCGTTTAGCGATGGGATTTTGTCGGGGAATACGCTTTACCTGGCGGGGCGGATTGGGGTTGATCCGAAGACGGGAAAAGTGCCGGAAAAGATTGAGGATGAGATTAAGTTTCTACTGGATGGGGAAAAGGAAGTGTTGGCGCAAGCTGGGATGACCATGGATGACCTAGTGTACGTGCAGATTGCATGTTCGGACTTGTCGCTATTCCAGAAATTCAATCCGATTTATGCGAGCTACTTCACCACAAAGGATTACCCGGCGCGGGAGTTTATTGGTGCGGGTTCCCTTTTGATCGGCGGCCACTTCGAGCTGCAAGCGATCGCAGTAAAGCGGTAAAATCAACACTTACCTGCCCGAAGTGCGTCTAAAGGGAATGTCGACCTTTTCCCTCCGCATGCTCTTGCCGCAATCCAAGAATGACCTTATAATGGCACTTTGCATGTGTCCATAATTCAACATAAGACCATATAAGGTCACTAACGGATTTGCCTCTAACCTGCACTACCCCGTCTAAGTATTTATTTTAGAATGCCTTATGGAGACTCAGAAGATTTATATCGAATGGTGGCGCAGGTGCATCTATGCGCGGACAGGCAGGAACAATCAATGCTGAGAATTACGACACAAAAGAAGCGTGGAAAGACGGTCCTGAGTATAGAAGGCAGGTTGGCAGGTCCTCTGGTTGGCACACTGGAGCAGTGCTGGAGGGAGCTCCGCGCCGCGTCTCCCGATGAAAAGCTGCACCTGAACCTTTGCGGGGTGAGCTTTATTGACGGAGCGGGGCGAATGTTGCTCAAGGAGATCCATCGCCAGGGCGGGGAGTTGGTGGCGGAAGGATGCCTGAACCAAGCGATCGTAGAGGAAATCGTCAAGAGCGAGAGAGACACCAAGGCCCACAGTCGGAAAGAGCGCGCGAAGGGGTCGCACATCGTTTTTTACGTTGTGATGTTCAGTCTCTTGATGGGTGCGGGGACGGCACATGCGCAGTCCAATACGAAGGTTCAAACGCTGCCCACGGCTTCGCCCAATGAAGTTCTGCGCTTATCGCTAGACCAGGCCGTGGCGCTCGCGCTGAAAGAGAACCCCGCGGCACAGATTGCGATTTTGACGGCGGCGGAGAGCGAGCAGGACAAAAACATCGCACGAGCAGAATTGCTGCCGCAAGCGAATGCGCGGATTTCGGATGAAGCGCAGAAAATAAACATACGGGCGCAGTTTGGCGGCGTGCCAGCTTTTCCTGGACTTCCGAATACACTAGGACCGTTCCAATTGTTTTCAGCCGGTCCAAGCGTGAGCGCTCCAGTTTTTGATTTGACTCTGTGGCAAAGATACCAGGCGGCGCGGAACACAGCAGACGCCAGCAGGGCGAACAGCCTATCAACTCGCGAGCAGGTGATTCTTCTGACGGTTTCGCAGTACATCGGGACGCTTCGCGCCGTGGCGAACGTGCAGGCTTCACAGTCGCGCGTGGATTTGGCGCAGGCGCTCTATGACCAGGCAGCGGACTTACAGAAAGAAGGCGTGGGCACGGGCATCGACACGCTGCGCGCCAACGTGGAATTGCAGAACGAGAAACAGAGGCTGCTTGAAGCGCAGAACGACAGAGAAACTCTGCTGTATGGATTGAGCCGGCTGCTGAATCTTGATCCGCGGCAGAGACTCGAGCTGGCCGATGCGCTGAGTTTTTCGGACACGCCACAACCGGAGGTCGGGGCCAGCATTGAGGCGGGTCTCGGGGAACGGCAAGAGTGGAAGGCGCTGAATTTACAGATCAAGGCGGCGGAGGGCGAAAAGAAGGCAGCGCGTTCCGAGCGGCTTCCTTCCGTGCGCTTTGACGGGACGTTCTCGTATGTGGGGACTTCCGGGAATACGACACTGCCAACGTACACGTATGAAGGAAGCGTGAATATGCCGCTCTTCACAGGTGGAAGGATCCACGCGGAGGTTGTTCGGGCGGACCTGGAAATTCGTAAGCTGGAAGAGCAGCAGGCTGATTTGCGGAACCAGATCGCGCTGGACGTGAAGACGGCGCTTCTGAATCTGGATTCAGCGCGCAACGAAGTGCAAGTGGCGAATCTGGGCGTGCAACTTTCGAAGGAAGAAGTGGATCAGGCGCGCGACCGGTTCAAAGCGGGCGTTGCGAACAACATCGAAGTGATCCAGGCGCAGGATTCGCTGTCGCGCGCGAATGACAACCAGATAGCGGCGCTTTACCGGTTCAATCAAGCGCGGGCGGATTTCGCACGGTCCATCGGGCAGATGGAAAAGGTTTACGCCAAGTAAAAGTGGGGGACCATGAGCATTGAAATAGAAGTCGGACTGGAAAATGCAGCGCGGGTGCCGAAAGTCACGGAAGAGTTGCCCCTAGAGGAAGCGCCAAAGGGAGTGGCCAATCCCAAGGTCAAGCGGCTGCTTCTGGGCGGAGGAGCGGTGCTCTTGGCCGGCATAGTTGGGCTGCTTCTTTACTACCAGAATCGCGAGTCAACCGATGACGCGCAGGTGGACGGGCACATCACTCCAATAGCTTCGAAGGTTTATGGGCGCGTAGAGCAGGTGCTCATTGACGACAACGAGCAAGTAAAGTCTGGGCAAGTGATGGTGAAGATTGATCCGCGCGATTATCAGGCGGCGGTGGACCAAGCTAAGGCCGCCTTGCTGCTTGCAGAGAGCGAGGCAAAGTCAGCCGGAGTGGACGTGCCGAGAACGCGCGAAAACGTGTTGAGCGGAACGAGCAGTGCGGATGCGCAATTGCTGGGGGCCCAGGCAGACGAGGCGCGCGCGGAAACGACTTACGAACAAGCGCAGACCGCCGACTTGGCGTGGGCGCAAGCGAACGTGGAGAAGAGCCTGGCGAATGCGGAGCTGGGGAAGGCAGACCTGGCGCGTTACCTGCCCCTAATGGAGAAAGGCGAGATTTCGAGGCAGCAGTATGACGCGGCGAAGGCCAACGCTGATGCGACAGCCAGCGCGCTGAAAGCAGACCAAGAGAGACAAGCGCAGGCCAAGCGCAACGTGGACGTGGCGAAAGCGCAATTGGAAGCGGCCAAGGCGCGGGTGGAGCAGGCGAAGGCCGGAGTTAACTCAGCACGCGCGGACGTGAAGCAGGTAAGCATGAAAGCTGCGGACGCACAGGCAAAAATCGCGAAGGTGGAGCAGGCGCGCGCCGCGCTGGAAGCCGCGCAACTAAATTTGAGCTACACGGAAATTACCGCGCCGGTGGACGGCGTGGCGACGCACAAACAGGTTGAGAACGGTCAGATTGTGCAAGCGGGGCAAGGCTTGCTGGTCGTGGTTCCACTGCAAGACGTTTGGGTGACTGCGAATTTCCGTGAAACACAATTGAAAAACATCAAGCCGGGGCAAAAGGCCGAAGTGAAAGTGGATACGTACGGGAAGACTTTCAGCGGACACGTGGATTCGATTGCAGGCGCAACCGGGTCAGTACTGAGCCTGCTACCACCGGAAAATGCCACGGGGAATTTCGTGAAAGTGGTGCAGCGCGTTCCGGTAAAGATTGTGCTGGATCCCATTCCTTCGGAGAAAGCCGTGCTGCGGCCGGGAATGAACGTGGACGCCACGGTGGTCACGAACTAAGGGTCGGGAATAAAGAAGGGGAGCAAAGCGGTCGTACGTAAGAACTGTAAAGCGCGAGAAGCAGACCAAGGGATGCAAAGGCGATGGGGAACAAGATTCTAGCCAAGCTGAGGATGCCGGACGGGACGATCAACCCCTGGGTAATCGCCGTAACCGTGACGCTCGCGACGTTTATGGAGGTGCTGGACACCTCGATTGCGAACGTGGCGCTGCCGCACATTGCCGGGAATTTGTCAGTTGCCGAAGATGAATCGACCTGGGTGCTGACTTCGTACCTGGTTTCCAACGCCATCATCCTTCCGCTGTCGGGCTGGTTCTCGGGACTTATCGGCCGGAAGCGCTTCTACATGCTGTGCGTAGCGTTGTTCACGCTGAGTTCGTTTCTCTGCGGATTGGCTCCGAGCCTGGGAATGCTGGTGGTGTTCCGGATTATGCAAGGGGCGGGCGGCGGCGGGCTGCAGCCGAGCGAGCAGGCCATCTTGAACGACACATTTCCGCTGGAGAAACGCGGCATGGCATTTGCGGTCTATGGAGTGGCGGTGGTGGTGGCTCCCACGATTGGTCCGTGGCTCGGCGGCTGGATTACGGACAATTTTTCGTGGAGATGGGTCTTTTACATCAATGTGCCTGTGGGAATCCTTTCGCTGCTACTGACCAGCTTTTTGGTCAGCGATCCGCCTTACATGAAGAAGGCGAATCTGAAAGCGGGCTTCCGGATCGATTACATCGGAATTGGGCTGATCAGCCTCGGGCTGGGCAGCATGCAAATCATCCTGGATAAGGGGCAGCGCGACGACTGGTTTGCGTCGAAGTTCATTATCGGGTTTTTCGCGTTGATGCTGGTGGGAATTATCGCCGGAATCGTTTGGGAGTGGCGCGAGAAAGAACCGGTTGTGGATTTGAGAATGCTAAAGGATCGCAACTTCGCGGTTGCAACCATCACCATGTTCTTCCTGGGCTTCGTGCTGTACGCGACGACGGTATTGATCCCCCAGCTTCTTCAGCAGTTGATGGGTTACACCGCGCAACTGGCAGGAATGGCATTAACTCCGGGCGGATTAGTGATCATGCTCATGATGCCGGTGGTGGGAATTCTGGTGTCCAAGGTGGACACGCGGCTGCTTATTGCGTTTGGCTGCATCGTTTGTTCTTGGTCTTTGTTCGTCATGGCTGGCTGGAATCTTGGGTTGGACTTCCGGCACGCGGCCGAGGCGCGCATGCTGCAGGGCCTGGGGCTGGCATTTCTGTTCATTCCGATTAACGTGGCGGCCTTCGCGTACGTGCCGAAAGAAAAGACCAACATGGGCACGGGGATCATTAACCTGGCGCGGAACATTGGGGCAAGCGTGGGCATTGCGACGGTGACGACACTGCTAGACCGGCGGTCGCAGTTCCATATGGCCAGGTTGACGGAACGCGCCAACGAATTGAGCGCGGCGTATCACAACACGCTGCAAGGCATCCAGTTCAGACTGATTTCCGCGGGGTCGACGGCTGCGCACGCAGCCGCGCAGGCTCACGCGTTTGTTTACGGAAACATCGAGCGGCAGGCCGCGATGCTGGCCTTTCTCGATAACTTCAAAATGCTCGGACTCACGTTTCTCGCGGTGATTCCGATCCTGGTGCTGATGCGGAAGCCAAAAATGCGCGGAGGCAGTGTGCCGGTGCACTGACAGAAGAGTTTTTTCAAGGTGAAACGTCAAAGTGATTTTCGGGAATTGGGGGAAAACGACAATGGCGACACAAGCAGCAGTGGGGATACAGGGAAGTGAGGAGAAACTGATTCGGGCGGGGCAGCGCGGCGATCATCAAGCGGTGGAAACGCTCTTCCGCCGTTACCAGAGGCCGCTATTCCAGACTGCGTTGCGCGTGCTGGGCAACACAGAGGACGCGGAAGACGCGTTGCAAGACGGGCTGCTTTCGGCGTATCGCAACTTGAAGCGCTTCGAAGGCCGCTCGCAATTCTCGACGTGGCTGACGCGCATCGTAATCAACGCGGCGCTGATGCGGCGTCGGAGCGCCAAGGCGCGCCCGGCGGTTTCGCTGGACGAGCCTCCGCGCGAAGATGAATTGCCGGCAGCGGAGCGATTTGCGGACGATGGGCTGACTCCTGAGCAGGTTTTCGCGAACACGGAAATCCGCGAGATGCTCAGCGAAAATCTCGACCAGCTTTCACCGCTCTTGCGCACTGCGTTCGTGCTTCGCGAAGTGCAGGGCTATTCGACGGGCGAAGCTGCGAAGAAACTAGGCGTCACCGAAAATACGCTGAAGGCGCGTTTGTGGCGCGCGCGGCATCAGCTTGCCGAGCGTCTGGGACGGCGCCTGCGGCGAATGCGCGACGGCATCACCGGTGGTGGAATGGGCGACGCCGAGTGCAGCTATTGCTGAAGAAATGAAGTAAAGGAAGTAAAGGAAGTTAAGGAAGTAAAAGAAGGCCGGCAAGCCCAATCGTCGGCCTTCTAGTTTTTTCTTAGAGAGACTCGTTTCGATTGTTTGTTTCTAACGAGAGGCGGCTTTGTAGCGGCCGAGGATGCGGAGTTCGCTGGTGGCCTTGCGGACTTCGGCGAGGGCATGATCCAGATTGGCCGCATCTTCCGCTTCCACGTCAATAAAGAATTGATACTCCCATGGACGGCCGTGGATGGGGCGGCTTTCGATCTTCAGCAGGTTTACGCCATATTTTGCGAAAGGCTCAAGAGAAGCAAGCAACGCGCCTGGACGATGCGCGAGGCGCATGGCAAGAGAAGTCTTGCGAGCTTCATTGGTGAGCCACGACGCAGCTTCTTTCTCCGGCACGAGAAGGACGAAACGCGTGAAGTTTTCGGCGTTGTCCTGAATGCGCTCGGCAAGAATCAGCGCGCGATAATGTTCGGCGGCGCGGCGTCCAGCAATGGCCGCGCGGGATTTGTCTCCGGCGGAAATGGCTTCGCGCACGCTGCCGGCAGTGTCCTCTGCTGGTACACGCTTCCAATCCGGGTGCGCGGCAAAAAACCGCTCGCACTGCGCCAGCGCCATTGGATGGGAGGCCACGGAGCGGATGTCCTCAAGGGAAGCTCCGGGGAGAGCGATGAGCTGCATCTCGATAGGCAGAATCGTCTCCGCGACAATCGCGAGCCGGCTTTCCAGGAGCAAATCGAACACGCGCACGACTGAACCTGCAAGTGAGTTTTCCACGGGTGCGAGGACGGCGTCAGCGGCTCCGTCGTTCATGGCGCGAAACATCCCTTCAAAGGTTGGGCGGGGCACGGTGGTTACGGACTGACCTAAAAGCTGAATTGCAGCGGCTTCGCTGAAAGCACCCGGTTCTCCCTGAAAAGCGACGCGCATCGTCTTGCGATCGGTGATGGTCATGGTCACAGTCATGCGCTATCTTGCAATAAGCTTCGAGAAACTCAAAGCCGCTATGGGCACTGCCGCGAAGACCGAAAAAAAGACCGTAGACGGTCTCGTCTTAGCCCGCTGCCTCCACTCCAATTTGGAAGTTCTTTTGAGGTTTTTGTGATGAGTCCGGAGGCGTAGGAATCCGGTCTCGGGTTATAATTTCTCGATTCAAGGTGAGGTGTTTTCGTGAAAAGGCCGGAAGCCGGAGAATTCGCTGAATATTACGGGAAATACATTGCTAAGGTTCCAGGAACTGACGTGACCGGAATCCTTGAGTCCGAGCGTCTGCAAATGTCACGGTTGTTTGGCGGGCGCAGCGAGCGCGACGGAAATTTCCGTTACGCTCCGGACAAATGGACCATCAAAGAGACATTGGGGCACGTGACGGATGCTGAGCGCATTTTCACCTATCGCGCGTTGCGAATAGGCAGGGGCGACGAAACACCGCTCTCGAGCTTCGAGCAGGATGACTACGTAAAGAACGGTGGATTTGCCGGGCGCACGCTGGCCGACCTTGCCGCAGAGTTTGATGCCGTGCGCGGCGCTAGCATCTCCCTATTTCGTTCTTTGGATGACGCGGCCTGGGGGCGGCGTGGCGTGGCCAGCCAGAAAGAAGTGACCGTGCGGGCGCTGGGCTTTATCACCGCGGGACATCAGATTCACCATCGGATGATCCTGGAAGAGAGTTATTTCCCGGCGATTCCGCGCGCCTGAGCCGTGGAGGGAGTTCGTGGCTGGATCCGGGAACGGTCCACGAAGATGCGCTGATACGGCAAATCGCTGCGGGAACGTTCGGGGCGAGCGGCAAAGGGGAGTACGGCAAAGGCGTTGGCTCTTGGATGCGCCGAGCGCTCAGGTTGTTTGTGGCGGAATGCCCCGAGGAATCTCCTCGATCTGAAAATGAAAATCAACAGCAGCATCGCAATGGCCATGGCAAAGGCCGCGACAATGATGCCTACAGCGTCGGCATCAACCGGGTGCGCGAAGGCGTCGGCGAGTAAATAGATTCCCAAGGAAAGAAGGCCCAGCGCCGTGAAGCCTGCGAGGCTGCCAAAAGTACGGCTGAGTCCTCCCCGCACAATCAATGGCATGGGTGCACGCATGGCCTAATCCTCCGTTTGATGGAGAGCGGCCTCAGGCTCAGGAAAGCGGAGAAAGTCGAGGTATTGAAAAGCGGGAGGCGCGTAGGTTTTCTTCATCGCGCTGCCGCACGCGCATAGCGGATTCTGCCCTCCAGCTTTGCTGGAGGTTTCCACGAGAATGGAGCATCGGCATGCCGGATTCGTGCAATGCCAGCGCTCGCCGTTATTCATCATCATGGTTCAGGCACCTCCTTGTTTAGAGGGAGCATTTGCAAGAAACTTGGCCCATCGGCCTGGGTATGTGTAAGAGACGGTATACAAGAGTAAATATAAAAGCAAGAGAATTTTGTGGCGCCAGGACACGCGCAGGTGTAGCGGCACACTTTCTCTGAGTGTGGGCGGAAATGCTCTTGTATGGAACATTGCCGGGCGTGCGGTTGCGAGGGCGTAGAGTGGCTGCTAAAATTTAGAATTCGCTGGAACGCGGCCGTCTGCGCTGGAGGCGCGGGCGGCTTTTGTCCGTCTAGCGCCTGGTCTTTTCGGCCTGATTCCCTCGAGATTTTTCGAGCGTGACTGCGGTGAGAGCGCACTCCCCTCACCGAATTTTGGCCCCACGGAAGGGAGACTACGAGTGGCAAAGTACGATGTGGCGATTATCGGGAGCGGTCCAGGCGGCTACGTGGCAGCGATTCGCGCCGGCGAGCTCGGCCTGAAGACCATTGTTGTGGAGAAGGACCCGTTCCTCGGCGGCACGTGCCTGCACGTCGGCTGCATTCCCACGAAAGTGCTGCTGCATCACGCCGATGTTTACGACCACATCAAAAATGGCGCCGAGCTGGGCTTTGAAATCAGCGGGATCAAAATTAATTGGGCCAACGTGCTGGCGCGCAAAGACAAGATTGTTAAGAAACACGCCAAAGGCATCGAGTTTTTGTTCAAAAAGAACAAGGTGGAATGGGTGCAAGGCTGGGGGCGCTACGAGGGGCCGGGCAAGGTCAGCGTCGAGAAGGATGGCAAAAAGACCACCATCGAAGCTTCGAACATCCTGATGGTAAGTGGCTCGGAAGCAAAAGCGCTTCCGGGAATCGAACCAGACCACAAGACGATTCTGACCAACCGCTCGATTCTGGAGCTTCCGGAAATCCCGAAATCGCTGATTGTCGTTGGCGCCGGGGCCGTGGGCGTGGAGTTTGCATCCGTCTACAATTCTTTTGGGACGCAAGTCACGATTCTGGAAGCCTTGCCCCGCGCGGTCCCTCTCGAAGATGAGGAGGTGTCGGCGGAGTTGACGAAGGCCTTCCAGAAGAAAGGCATCCAGATTTTCACGGGCTGCAGCGTGGAGTCTGCGAAGAAAGACGCCAAGGGCGTGACAGTGACATTCAAAGATAAGGATGGGAAATCGCAAACGCTGCAAGCAGAAAAACTGCTGTTGGCCGTCGGCCGAAAAGCGATGACCGAAGGCTGCGGGCTGGAGAAGTCCAAGGCCAAGGTGGAGCGCGGATTCGTGCATGTGGGCGATTACATGGAGACCGCTGAAAAAGGGCTGTATGCGATAGGCGACATTGTCGCTGGCCTGCCGCAACTGGCGCACGCGGCCATGATGGAAGGGATCATCGCGGTAACGCACATCGCGGGAAAGCCGGCGCAGCAGATCGTGAGGACTCGCATTCCCAACGCGACTTACTGTGAGCCGCAGATTGGCTCGATTGGATTGACGGAAAAACAGGCGCGCGACGCGGGATACAGAGTGAAGACAGGGAAGTTTCCGTTTGTGGGGAACAGCAAGGCGACGATCCTCGGGAATCACAACGGATTTATCAAAGTGGTTTCCGAAGAGGCTTACGGCGAAGTGCTTGGGATTCACATTATCGGTCCGCTGGCGACGGAAATATTGGCAGAAGCTGCAGCGGTCCTGAACCTCGAAGGCACCATCGACGACATGATGAACATGGTTCACGCGCATCCCACAGTTTGGGAGGGAATGGGAGACGCGTTTGCGTCTGTGCGCGGATTGCAGATCAATGTATAGCGAGTTTTTTGTGATTGGTGGCTGGTGAAAAACTGCCAGATTGTCGACCTTGGATTGATTGGTTACGCGGAAGCGTATGCGCTGCAGAAGCGCATTGTCGCCGCGCGAAAATCCGACGCCATTGAGGATGTTTTACTGCTCTGCGAGCATCCGCATGTGATTACACAGGGTCGCAATGGGAAGCGGGAACATTTGCTGGCAGGTGAACCCGTCCTGCGGCAGAAAGGCGTGGAGTTTTACGAAACCAGCCGCGGGGGCGACATCACCTATCACGGGCCGGGGCAGATTGTCGGCTATCCCATCGTGAACCTAAGCGAAATCCGGCGCGACGTGGTTTGGTATGTACGCATGCTGGAAGAGTCCATGATTCGCGCGACCTCCGAGCTTGGAATCCCTGCCAAACGTGTAGCCGGGAAAACGGGAATCTGGGTAGACGTAGGCAAGACAGAAGAGAAGTTGGGCGCGATTGGCGTGCACATCAGCCGTTGGGTCACGTCGCACGGATTTGCGTACAACGTTTCAACGGATTTGCGGTTCTTCGACTTGATTGTGCCATGCGGCATTGTGGACCGGAAGGCGACGTCTCTTGAGAAACTACTGGGGCGCCCTGTGGAGCAAGCAGAAGTCGCGCCGCGCATCGCGCAACATCTCGCAGAATTGGTCGGCTGTGAGTTGAAAGAAACTTCAAAAGAAGAATTGCTGAAGAAACTCGAGTTCGCCGAACAGTCAGTTGAGGTTTCCGCCTAGGAACAGAAAATGGGAACAGCAATGACCAAACAGATGCCCAGGGAATTGACCCGGCAGCAGTACCTGGACCTGTATTACTACATGCGGCTGAACCGCGCTGTCGAAGAGACCATGGTGAAGCTCTTCCGGCAAAACAAGATTGTCGGCGGGCTTTACTCGAGCCTGGGCCAGGAAGCGATTTCCGTCGGTACGTGTTACGCGCTCGAAAAGAAAGACTGGATCGCTCCGATGATTAGAAACATTGGGGCGCTTCTGGTGAAGGGCGTGCCGCCGCGCGACATTTTCATGCAGCACATGGCGAAATACGATTCACCGACCAAAGGGAGAGACGGCACAAGCCATTTCGGAGATCTCGACAACCTGCACATCGTTTCCCCGATTTCCATGCTTGGAGATTTGATTCCAGTGATGACCGGCGTGGCTATCGGCGCGCGGTATCTGGGCCAAAAGGTTGTGACCTTGACCTGGATTGGAGACGGCGGCAGCTCGACCGGCGTGTTCCATGAAGGTTTGAATTTCGCCGCCTCGCAAAAGGCGCCCTTCGTGCTGATTCTCGAAAATAATCTGTGGGCTTATTCGACGCCGGTGCGGCGGCAGGTCCCACTCGAGAATCTGGCCGACCGCGCCAAGGCTTACGGAATTGACAGCTACATTGTGGACGGCAACAACGTCGTAGCGGTTTACAACACGGCGCGGGAGGCCGTCGAGCGGGCACGCGCGGGCGAGGGGCCGATTCTCATCGAAGCCAAGACGTTTCGGCGGCTGGGCCACGCCCAGCACGATCCCGCGGAATATGTCCCGAAAGAAATGCGTGCGCACTGGGAAACGCGGGACCCGATTGCATGGTATGAGAAATTCCTGACAGCGGAAAAGCTCCTCGACGCGGCGGGTAAGAAAGAAATTGACGACAAGCTGGACACCCTGCTAACCGCGGAACGCGAATTTGCTGAGAATTCGCCCATGCCTCCTCCCGAGTTCGCCGAAGGGGGCGTCTACTGCACGGGCGACGATTGCCACGAGATTCGCGCCAAGTGGGAACGGCCCATCGCCGAGGTGACTCCGCCGCGGTCCAGCGCGAGGGCCGTGTGGACGGTTCCGGGATTTGGCTCCGGAAAAGGTTCGGGCGGGGCGAATGCGCCTATTCATTTTGGCGATACTTCCGCACTCACGGAAAAGCCATCAGATAACGGCCGTCCGGCCAAATCGTCAGCCAAGGCGGCGGTTAAGAGCGCACCAAAAAAGGCGAAGGTCACAACAGCGGCTGCTTTGCGAAAGGGGCGGAAGTAATCATGGCCGGCGCGAACGGCGCTCAAACGAATGGTTCCGCGACGGGCGGACGGGAAATCACTTTCCTTCAAGCCATCCGCCAAGCTATGTTTGAGGAGATGGAGCGCGACCCAACCGTTCTGCTGATGGGCGAAGACGTTGGCGTATATGGCGGCGCGTTCAAGACGAGCGAAGGCTTGCTGGAACGATTTGGCTGGGAGCGCGTGATCGACACGCCGATCAGTGAGAGCGCCATTATCGGCGCAGCCTGCGGGATGAGCTACGTCGGCCTGCGGCCGATTTGTGAAATGCAGTTCATCGATTTCATTGTGTGCGCGTTCAACCAGATTACGAATTTCGTGGCCAAGGGGCATTATTTGTGGAATGCACCCGCCCCTATCGTGATTCGTGGACCATCCGGTGGCGGGGTTCACGGCGGGCCTTTCCATTCCGCAAATCCGGAGATGTATTTTGTGCACACGCCGGGGCTGAAAGTGATTTATCCGTCGACGCCGTACGATGCCAAGGGGCTGTTGAAAGCGGCGGTGCGCGATAATAATCCGGTGTTGTTTTTCGAACATAAATTTCTTTACCGACGAATCAAGGGAGAAGTTCCGGCGGAGGACTATACAGTTCCGATCGGGAAGGCTGTGGTTCGCCGCGAAGGCTGCCACCTGACGATTCTTTCTTACGCGGCGATGATGCACACTTCGCTCGAAGCTGCGGATGTTCTCGCGAAAGAAGGAATTGAAGCGGAAGTGATTGATTTGCGGACGCTGTTGCCGCTGGACGAAGAAACGATTCTGAATTCCGTCAAGAAGACCAATAAATGCCTGGTGGTGCATGAAGACACCAAGACCGGCGGAATCGCCGGAGAAATTGCAGCTCTGTTGTGCGAGAAAGCCTTCAGCGATCTGGACGGGCCGGTGCTGCGGATGACGTCGCTGGACACTCCGGTGCCCTACGCGCCGACGCTGGAGGAATATTTTCTGCCGGATGCAAAAAAGGTTTTTTCTGCCGCGAAGGAATTGGCGCGGTATTAGCCGCGGTATTAGCATGATAAGGAGAAGAGGAGAACGATCATGGCTGTGGACATCGTAATGCCCCAGATGGGCGAGAGCATTTTCGAGGGAACCATCACCAAGTGGCTCAAAAAGCCCGGCGACAAGGTCGAGCGGGACGAGCCGCTGTTCGAAATTTCGACCGACAAAGTGGACGCGGAAATTCCGTCACCGTCGGCCGGCGTGCTTAAAGAGATTAAGGTCAGCGAAGGCCAGACGGTTCCAATTCAGACGGTTGTTGGCGTGATTGACGCCGCAGGCTCGGCCGCAGCTACATCAGCCCCGGTGCCGGCTCCGGCGAAAGCTCCGGCGGCTGCCGCTCCCGCGCCAGCGCCGGTCCCCCGACCTGCAGCTCCGTCTCCAGTGGCGGTGGCATCGGCTAGCGCGGTTTCCGCTCCGAGTGCTTCCGGCGAGCGCATTCACAGTTCGCCGCTGGTGCGCCGCATGGCCAAGGAACACGGCATCGACCTTTCCACGGTTGCGGGTTCGGGCGCCGGCGGGCGCATCAGCAAGCAAGACATCGAAGCTGTGATCGCGGCATCCGGCGGCGGGGCCGTTGCCGCTCCTTCCGTCGTTTCGATTCCAGCGGCACGGCCCGTCCTTGTGCCGTCGGCTCCGGCCCCAGTTCCGTCGGCGGCGCCAGGAGCCTCTGGAGCGCAGGCGCACGTGGCGCTCGAAACCGCGGTGCCGCGCGAAAAGATTTATTTCGGCAACTACGAAGTGCAGCCCATGAGCACCATGCGGCAGAGAATCGCCGAGCACATGGTGGCCTCCAAGCATGTCTCGCCGCACGTGTATTCGGTCGATGAAATTGACATGAGCAAAGTGGCGGTTCTGCGCGCCAAAGCGAAAGGGGAATTCGAGAAACGCTACGAGACCAAGCTGACCTTCATGCCGTTTTTTGTGAAAGCGGCGGTCGCCGGATTGCGCGCGTTTCCGACCATGAATGCCTCGCTCGACGGCACCAACGTTGTCATTCACAAGGACATCAACATCGGCATTGCCGTGGCGCTGGACTGGGGCTTGATCGTTCCGGTGGTGAAGAACGCCGACGAAAAGAATCTACTCGGCATCCAGCGCAACATGAACGACCTCGCGGAGCGCGCGCGCTCGAAAAAGCTGAAGCCCGAAGAAGTCCAGGAGGGCACTTTTTCCATTACCAACCCAGGTGTTTTCGGCGGGCTTTTTGGCTTGCCGGTGATCAGCCAGCCTAACGTGGGCATTCTCGGCCTTGGCGCCATCGAGAAGCGCCCCGTGGTGGTGGACGACGCCATTGCCATTCGGTCGATGTGTTACGTCACGCTAAGCTACGACCACCGCGTCGTGGATGGCGCCATTGCGCACCAGTTCCTGCACAAGGTGAAAGAAACCCTCGAAAACTGGTCGGAGCCGTTGCTGTAGCCAGGTCGAGAGAACCGTGATCTTGGCGATAGCCAGCATAGCTGTCGCGCTTTTTCGGAGTGTCCGGAGGCGCGCGGTGTTTCGGAAATGGGATTGGCGTTCCCACAAACGGCCAGTCCCGGCTTCTTCAATCAAGCAAATCCCTTGGCAAATCGCTAAGAATTAAATAGCTTAGAGCAATCCTTTGCTGGTCATCGGCCTGCGTACTCGAGACAAGGGCGGGGTAGAAGCCATGACTGCGGCGATGGCCGAGACTGCTACGTATTGTGAGACGATGCAGCAGCGAATTCTCATTGCAGATGATCAGAAGGATGTGCTTGACGCCCTGCAGCTGCTCCTCAAAGGCCAAGGCTACCTCCTCGAGACCGTGAGCAACCCCGCCGACTTGCTTGCGGCGCTGGCGCAACGGGAATTCGACCTTCTTCTGATGGACTTGAATTATGCGCGGGATACTACGTCCGGACGCGAGGGACTGGATGTACTCGGACGCTTGAAGGAGATGGCCGATGCGCCGCCGGTCGTGGCCATGACCGGTTGGGCCACCGTGGGTTTGGCCGTCTCTGCCATGCAGCACGGCGTCAGCGATTTCGTGGAAAAACCGTGGGACAATTCGCGGCTGCTGGAAATCCTGGAAAAACAGATCGAATTGGGCCGGGAGCGCCGTGTAGCGCGCCAGCGGGCCAAGGAAGAGAAGAAAGCTCAGGAAGAGGTTATCCATCATCTTCAAGAGGCCGAACGCGAGATCGCCGAGGCCAAGGCGATTCAAGAAAGGCTGGTTCCACGCGAGCTTCCTCAAATGGCAGGCTACGAGATCGCGAGTTCCTGGCAGTCGGCCAGGACCGTGAGCGGAGATTATTTTGACGTTCTTACCCTGGGGAAAGATACATTGGGACTTTGCATCGCGGACGTGGCTGGAAAAGGGATCCCGGCGGCGCTGCTGATGTCCAACTTGCAGGCTGCGGTTCACGGACTTTCCTCCCCTTCCTTGTCGCCAGACGTCCTTTGCAATGGCTTGAATACGTTGGTCTGGAAGAACACCCATACCGACCGCTTCATCACCCTTTTCTACGCACGGCTGGATGGCCCTGCCCGGCTCTTGCGGTACTCGAATGCGGGCCACAACGCGCCCATTGTGGTACACACGGACGGCTCGCACGAGCGGCTGGAGGAAGGCGGCGGGGTCCTTGGGGTGTTCGAGGAGCAAGATTTTGGGCTGGGGACGGCCAAGCTCACGCCGGGAGATCGCTTGGTCCTTTTTACCGACGGAGTGACGGAAGCTAACAACACCGGGGGCGAGGAATTTGGAGAGGAGCGGCTGCTCCGCCTGCTGAAAAACCACCGCGCGCTGCCTGCCGCGGAGTTGAAGGAGAGAATTGCGCGCGCGATTAGCGAGTTTAGCGGCGGGCATCTGACGGATGACGCGACGCTCCTGGTTGTTGCCGTCGGGGCCTAGGGCGCTGCTTTGAGATTTAGCCGGAGCTTCCCTCCACACTCACTGAATCATCGGCTTGAGCCTGGCCACCCAGACGGCGAAGTGATCCAAGGGCACCGGTTCAATGCCAGCGTCGCGCAGTGTGTCCCGTACGAAACGGTGAACGGGGATTCGATCGCTTAATTCCACGTCGGTGATCGCCGCGAATTCCGATTTCCAAGGCGCTTTAGAGCTAATGCGCCCCGCGGTGTAGGCCAGGTTCTTCGTCTCTCCTGGGGCGCGCCTGACCGGCAGTGTATGTACGAAGCCACGCGTGCCGTTGCGGCGATAGGAATAATCGATACGCAAGGGATCGCCGGGAAACGTGAATTGTGAAACAGGGGCTCTCTTCGCAATGCGCTCCCACAAGCCGGCATGCCGGAAGACCTGCTGGCAGTAAGAACGCATCTGAGCCCGGCTACCTGGAGCGCCGACGCGGCTGGGAGCGCGCTGCGGTGCCACGTGGTCGCTGTACAAGCGCTCCAGTTCGGCGTCGAGATCTCCCGCCAGTGTGCCCTTCTGCGGCGAGAGTTGCAGGGCATTGGAGAGCGTATCGTCCCACTTGGCCAGCAGCGCCTGCCAGTCGCCGCCATATGCACTCTTGCCATTTGCCGACTCAAATCGGTCTTCCAGATCGTCGCGCAGCCGCAGCAGCAAGGATTCGTCAGCTTGCGGATGCAGCCGGCGGACCCGATTCAGCTCGTCCTGCTCTTCAATCAGCTTCAGCCGGCGTTCTCCCGTCTCAGGAGCAAAAAGCAGAACGCCGATATTCACCCATTCGTCGCGCACCAGGTTTGGCGTGTAGCGCAGGATGCGATAGGCAAAGGCGCGCTCGCCTGCAGGAACATTGCTCATTTGCGTTTCGATCTCGTGTTCGTTCATGGGCTTACTCCCCGTTTCAAATCCAATTCGGAAAAGGCTGGCGGCTTGACTGCTTAGCCTCCAGAATCAATTCCGGCACGCGAGTTCGCCTGCGATGGAGCTGCTCGGCAAGCCGCGAGAGCGCGTCGTAGTCGTCCGCGTACCATTCCGGCGGAATCTCCCGCAAAACGCCGTCCAGCACGCGCTCGGTCATTTGCTTTTCCAGGCGCTCGAGCCAGGGACCGAAAGATTCCATCCCGATGATGCCCCGGTACACGCAACTGCGCGAGTACAGACCGCGCAACGGCGCATCCGGGAAATTCCATTCGCCGACGTTGAAGCAAAAGCCCTGGTCAATCATCCGCGCCTTGTAGTGCCACTCCGCCGGCGCTGGTTCACCCCGGCCTTCATAGAAAAAGACCGTTTGGCGGCCATTGGTGTTGCAAGTCCATTTGTCGAAAACCAGCATGCCGGCAAAGTCATGCAAATTCTCAACTTCCCGAAGATGCTCTTCGGGAAGAAAATCATGCAATGTGATGCGGCGCGGGTCCACCGGATAGCGCGAGCCAAATTGCAGCCCCGGCTGGCAAGGAATTCGCGAACGCGGCAGTTCCATAGCCAGCTCCGGCGTCAAACGGATCAATTCCTCCGATACCTCTACAATCTCTGCCGGAACCGTTGGTAGCCCCAATCGCCCTGCCAGTCTGGTTCCAAGCAGTTCATTGACCAGAACGCGCCGGTGCTGCGGATTGTTTTGGAACTTCACCACATAGTAGTTGCCGTCGTCGCAGCGCATCAGGTGGGACTGCGCGCCACCCTGCATTCGCCGTATCTGCTCTAAAGCCCGCAACATGCAGGTTTATGCTAGCGGTACTTACCGTTTCAGGCAAGAGGAGCATTTTCGATTCTTAGTAGGGGTTCTTAAATGGGAAAGTTCATGTTCAGGACGGGAAGGCTTAGCTCCCCAGCCCTGTGCTCAATTTGAAAAGGCCGCTTTTCATAAGAGAAAGAGCCGGGACCAATCCCCGGCTCTTTCTAAAACACAATTCTCTTGTCAGAAGCGCTTAGCGCCTCTTCTTCTTTTTGGCGGCTTTTTTTGCCGGCTTCTTGACGGCCTTCTTTTTGGGTTTCGCCTTGGCTTTCTTTTTCGGCGCGGCCTTCTTTTTCGCCGCTTTCCTGGGAGCTGGCCTGGCCGCGGGCGTGGGTCTCGCTGCCGGAGCTTCCTCTTCGGGCTCCTCGCCTACGATCGCCAGCTCCTCTTCCTCGGTCTCCACAATCTCCTGAGTTTCGCCGCCCAGCTCCTCGTCGTCCTCCAGCCGTGACAGCTCGTTGTCGTCTTCGAAGTTTTCTTTCTCGAAATCCATTCCGTCCTCCCCTGGGGGAATCTCTTCGCGTCGTGGTATCACGGGTAGGCTATTTTGCCGTTTTTGTCCTACGTGCTAAAAGAACACCCCGTTCTCGCGACGTTGTTTGTTATCGTACTCGTTGCAAGTTGTCAAGTGGTCTGCGTAGTTCAACAGAAGAACTGCATTAAACTGAGTGGGAGCGGGCAGGACACGGCTTAACAGCAATCTGCAAGTTCTATTGGCTAGCCTTCTATCTAGTTGAAAATAATGCAGTTAGTGCGAATTGCCGCCCGCCGGTGCGCTAGCAGCCTTGGCGGGAGGAGACCCAGCTGTCTTTCTTTTAGAGCGTGGCCGCGCGCTCCTGCGGGAGCTCTCGGGCGCCCCGCCGATGGTGTAGATGCGCAGCACCATGCCGCGGCTCACGTGATTCGAACGCAGGCGGTTCCACTTGCGCACGTCTTCCGAATTCACGCTGAAGCGGTCTGCAATTCCTGGGAGAGTGTCTCCCCGGCGCACGCGATAGCTCACAAGGAGCCGCTTGGTTTCCATAGCCGATTGTGTTGCGGGAATCGTCAGCTTCGTGCCTGGTTCCAGAGCCGCGGGGCGTTCGAGATTGTTGGCCTCCGCGATGGACGCAGGCGTCACGCGGTATTTTTTTGCAATGGAAGCGAGCGACTCGCCGGGTTCCACGCGGTGCCGCCGCCAGCTAATCCATTTGTCGGGTGGAATCGCAGCAATTTCAGCGGTGAATTTTTCTCCCGTGCCTTGCGGCAGGCGCAATTCGAACGAAGGATCGTCCGGAGTGGCCATGCGAAGCAGCGAGGGATTCAACGAGCGCAGCGTCTCCACGTCCACGTCAATGGTTTCCGCGACGAGACGCAGATCGATGGGGCGGCCCGGTTTCACGACGTCTGTAGGAACGGGCGCTTCGGGGTCAGCCTGGATACTGTAGTGCGCGGCGTCTTTGGCGATCAGTGTCAGCGCAATAATAATGGGCACGTAATTTTTCGTTTCCCGCGGAAGGACGTTGCGCTTGTACAACTCCCAGAAGTCGGCGTACCCCGTGCGCTCGATGCCTTTCTGCACGTTTCCGGGCCCGCAGTTGTACGCCGCCATGGCCAGATACCAGTCGCCAAAGAGCCCATAGAGGTCGCGCAAATGCTGTGCAGCCGCGCGAGTGGCTTTCTCCGGATCCTGCCGCTCGTCAATCCACCAGGTATGGTGCAGCCCATACTGCTGTCCGCGATACGCCACGAACTGCCAGATTCCCCGGGCCCCAGCGCGCGAAAGCGCCAGGGGTTGGAAGGCACTTTCCGCTTGTGCCAGGTAAATCAAATCCTGGGGTAAGCCCTCCTCGCGCAACACGCGCGAAATCATGTCTCGATACTTTCCGCTGCGGCGCAGGCCGTTTTCCACGATATCGCGGCCCTTCGGGGTCTGAAAGAAATTGAGGAACATGAGCACTTCGTCGTTCACTGTCAGCGGAAGATCGTGGGATACGCTTTTTGCAGCCTCCTCGGCGCGCTCTTTCACCCGTGGATCCGCCGGAGCCGCCACGGCCGCTACTTCGTCGATGGGAGCAGGAACCGCCGTCGCTTCCGTGGCCCCTTCTCCCCCGCGAAACGCCTGCAGTTCGTAGGCATACACGCTGTCCACCACGTGGTGAAACAACGAGCTGAGGGCTGGGTCGCTTTCGGGGTCATACCCGCTTTCGAGCAGCCAGTCCACCGCGTCGTCAAAGTCGTGGCGAGCTGCTTCCAGATGGCCGGCCTTGAAATTCTCCTCGCCGGAAGCGAACTTCTCTTGAACTTTCTGAACCAGGTAAGCTTTTCCTTCTGGAACCGGGGGCAACAAGGATTTCGGTTGCGACCGCTTGGGATCCGTCAGCGGCAGGGCCGCGAGAACGGGAGGAGCTTGCTGTGTTGCTTTGGAAGGGTTGGACGCTGGTTTCGCACTTTGGGCCGTCTGGGATGCCGCAACGGGCGTCCCAGGAACGTGCGCTTGCACCGGCTTTTTGGCTGCGTCTTCGCAACCCAGGCCGATGGCCGTCATCACAATTGTGCCTACTGCCAGGAGCATCCGTCTCTTCATCCTTAATATGGTAAAGACCGGGTTGCGCCCCGGTCAACGCTTCTTATCCGCAAAGGTGTTGACGGTTTCGACCCTTCCGATGTTGCGCTAGACTCCCAGTGCGAGGTGGTTTGTGAGCATCCGTCTTTCACAGTACGGAAGGAGCAGTTGCCGGAACCACGGTTTCTTATTTTCTCTGTTAATCCTGTTTTTTGCCTCAGGACTTCCTGCTCAGCAAAAGGACTTCCCGCCGGAAAAACGGCGGGCCATCGAAAAGGCGGTTGCCAGTTTCATGGCCGAAAACAGCGTTCCGGGGCTCTCGGCGTCGGTCGTTCTCGATGGCGAACCTCGCTGGTCTCAGGGTTTCGGCATGACGGATCTTGAGAATTCCTCTCCTGCCACTTCCTCGACGCTTTTTCGCCTCGGATCCGTTTCTAAATCTATTTCCGCCTCCGCGGTTCTTCAGCTCTGGGAACGCGGGAAGCTCGACTTGGATGCCCCGGTGCAAAAATATTGCTCCGAGTTTCCGCAGAAAGAATGGCCCATCACAACGAGAGAATTGCTCGGCCACCTCGGCGGCATCCGTCACTACAGCCCCGACGGAAAGGGAGACGTGCCGGAAGATAGCGCCCGGCATTTCTCGAGCATGAAAGAATCGTTACAGCTTTTTGCCAACGACCCGCTTGTCGCCAAGCCTGGAACTAGATTCAATTACTCCACGTATGGCTACACCCTGATCGGTTGTGTCTTCGAGGGGGCAGTTTCGGAGAAATTTGCAGACTACTTGCGAAAGAACATTTTCGAGCCTGCAGGGATGGGGCAGACCCGCGACGATGACTTCTTTACCGTCATTCCTCACCGCACGCGCTGGTATCACAAGGACAAGTCCGGCATCGTCCGCAACGCCGGCGTGTTGGACTCCAGTTACAAGATTCCCGGCGGCGGGATCATCTCTTCGGCCGACGATATGGCCGACTTCGAAGCCGCCATCCTCACCAATAAGCTCATCAAGCGAAGCACAAGAGACCTTATGTGGACTTCACTAAAGACGACAGACGGAAAAGAAACCGGCTACGGTCTAGGTTGGGGCATCACGGACAAGTTTGGCTTGCATATTTTGGCGCACACCGGCGGCCAGCAGGGAACCAGCACGGCATTCGCCGTCGTCCCCAGCCGCAACGCAGGGGTCGTGGTCCTCTGTAACATGGACGACGTGGATGTGGATCAACTTGCCATGCAAATCCTGCGCATCGCTCTTGGTGTGCCCGATAGCGCCCCATAGCCCTGGCGGCAGCCGAATCGCACGGCACTGCAGTTAGGCTACACTGACGGCGAGTCCTTGCAGACGAGCGCACCGAACTTGGGTTAGTCCGGCGGCCAGTCTCCGAAGACTTTCTCGATGAGATCGTCAAACCAATATTGATAGAAGCCGTCATCGCAGGGTTTCAGGATTTCGCCATACACCTTTATGAAGTGCCGCCCCCAGTGCGGCCGGCGCCCATCCGCGTCACAGAAAGGATACTGTTCGGAGAGCGTCCATGAGCTGAAGACGCGCCCCGATTTCTTCATAAGATGAGGATCGGCGGCCAGGCCGGCAATGGCGCGTCCAGCGTACAAAGGTGTCTCCGACTCCGCGTAGTCCGGGACCTTATTTACTGCATCGCGCCAATTCGCCTCCGTGACGCCAAATTTCTCCAGCATCACCTCAGAGCGCAAAAAGCCGGGCGTAAGCGCAATCGCCGCTATGTTTTTCTTCCGCAGTTCGCGCGCCATGGCGAACGCCAGCCGGATCACCGTCGTTTTGATCATGTCGAAAAAGATGTTTCCCCGATAAGAGTAGGAATCGCCGTCGCCGATCTCTACGATCAATCCCGGCGGGCGCGGCGCGCTTCCCGCTTTGGCGGTTTCGACAAGCAGCGGCGCCGCGAAGTGGCTGGTGATGATGTGCGTATGAATGGCATTGCGGAACATGGCGAAGCCCTTTTCCATGTCTACCTGCCAGAACGTTTTCCCGAATTCTTGTTCAGAGCTTTCCGATATGTCGTTAACCAGGATGTGGAGCGCGCCATGTTCCTTGCGAATTCGCGCAATGAGCGCGTCAACTTGTCCGGCCTCCAGATGATCCACAACTACCGCTATTCCATTGCCGCCCCGCGCCTTCACCAGTTCAGCGGTTTCCTCGATAGTCTCCGGGCGCCCCAGATAGTATTCGGAAGGCAAGCGCCGCACGGGGCTCTTTTTCGTGGGCTTTGTCCGCGTGCTGCGGCCAGTGCAATACACCGTTGCTCCGGCTTCGCCGAGCGCAAGCGCCGTGCCGCGGCCCACGCCTCGCGTGGCTCCGGCAACGAGCGCTACGCGGCCTTTTAGGTCCGGCGGCTGATAAGAGAAGTTTGAATTCATGTGCACCTCGAAAAGAGGAAGCGCTAGCCGACAACTTTGTACTCGGTCTTGACCAGGCCGCTTGCATAATGCTGCGTTGCGACGTGACGGAGGTGTATGTCCTGGGGCAATGCAGCAAAGAGCGGGATGCCTTCTCCAATCAGCACGGGGACTCGCGTGATAATCAGCCGCTGAATAAGCCCCGAGCTGAGGAATCGTTGAATTGTGACGCCTCCGTCGACGTAGGCATGCTTAGTGCCGCTGGCCTCAAGTCGCGAGACAATCTCGGCGGGAGATCCAGCCATCTGCTCTACTACACCTCCCCGCACGGCGGAGAAATCTAATGGCCGGCTGCTCAACACCACGATGCGTTTTTTGCCATAGGGCCACTGCGGAAAGCCCAGGACCGTCTCGAAAGTTTTGCGTCCTATCACCAGCGCGTCCACGCTGGCCATGAACTCGTCATAGCCGTGCGGTTCGCCCCCATCCTTTGGCAGAAAGTCCAGCGCGCCGTTGCGCCGCGCGATAAAGCCATCGACGCTGGTCCCGATAAACACGGACGTTTGCATGGCGCCTCCTCTCTGCGACCCCTGTCGGGTCATGCGGCACAGGCAATAATAAACAGCCATTCATTAATGTCAAGTGGAAAGTGAACCGCCATTCAGTTATTCTTGTTGCGGCTGCTTTTGCGTGAGGAGCGTGTCCTCAGCCAGAGCTTCTAGAAAATGTCACCCCGTCCTCGCGAAACCTCGGATGAAGAAATCTTGGCTGCCACCGCGCGCACCATGCAGCGCTACAGCCCAACGCAACTCACTCTCGCCCATGTAGCCAAGGAAGCCGGGGTCGTACCCGCCACGCTGATTCAGCGTTTCGGCACCAAACGTGGCCTGCTGCTGGCCATGTGCCGAACTGCACCCGAGGCGGTGCCGCAGCAATTCGCGGCGGCCAGCACCAAATACGGCTCACCCATCAAGACGCTGATCGAGTTGTATGCTGAGTGCACTGCCTTTGCTCCCACTCCCGAAGCAGTGGCTAACGGCCTCGCCTATCTCCAGGTTGATCTCACCGACCCCGACTTTCACGCTATCACGCTGGCGCAATTCCGCGTTCTGAGAGATGAAACGCAAAGGGTCCTCGACGCCGCGGTCGCCGACCGCGAGCTTCGTCACTGCGACACCGCAGAACTTGCCCGCTTGATCCAACATGTCAACGGTGGCGCCATGCTCTCCTGGGCCGTTTACCGCGAAGGTTCCGTCGCCAACTGGGTGCGGCGCGAAATCACCGCGCTCTTGTCGCCGTACCTGACAGCTGCGGGTCTCCGTGTTGCCCTACGGAAAAAACCGAAAAAGTTATAGCGAAACGACGCACGTTGTGCTATCTTATTGTTGCGTTTGTTGCTCTTGTATCGCCTTTGGGTAAGAAAGCGGTCGCAAGGTCACAATACTTGCGGCCTTTTTTTTGCGCCGGTTGACCGCTTTGCAGCCAGCCGGGCAAAGCTTGAAGACGGCCGTGGCTCTATTGAGGGGCTCGGGACTTGGGGCATCAGATAGCTTAGAGTAGTGCTCAGCCGTAACCCGGCTGACAGAAACGAGTAAATGCAGTGA
>DATEGP010000056.1:0-5031 GCA_035280045.1 Candidatus Acidiferrum sp. | reverse complement strand
CGCGGGGAGAAGATCCCAAACGCGCCAGAACTCCTTCATTTCGTTGGGCTTTCCGAAGGAAACACGGACAAAGGTGTTCATGGACGGGAAGAGGCGTGCGATTTCAACGTTGTTTTTCCGGAAATACGCGATGACATCGGTGGCCTGCCGGTTGGTTTGCAGCATCGCGAAGTTCGTATACGAGGGAATAACTTCGATGTTGCGGATTTTCGCCTGGCGGAGAAATTCCTCGCGGTCATCGGCGTTTCGTTTTTCGCTGAACTGCACGTAGTCGAGGTCATCGTAAGCTACAAGACCGCAGCAGGCGCCGACCGCGTTCAGTCCTTCCGGGAGACGGCGGGAGGCGAGGAGCTTGATCCTCTCCGGTGCGCCTACCGCGTAGCCGACGCGGATTCCGGCAAGTCCATAGACTTTGGAGAACGTCCGGGCGACGATCACGCGATCGTCGCCTATGGGCCTGTCAATGAAGGAAGTGTAGTCGGCGGTTCGTGGCACGAAGTGATGATAAGCCTCGTCTATAAGAACGGTTGTCGAGCTGGGCAGCTTGCGAATGAACGCTTCGAGCTCCTTCGGTGGAGTCAGGCTGCCGGTGGGATTGTTCGGGTTGCAGATGTAGACCAGACCGGTTGAGGCATTGGCCTGGGCGGACATTGCCTCAAGATCGTGAGAGTAGTTTTTCGTAAGCGGTACTTCAGCGACCTGGGCGCCCATTGTCCTAGCACATTTTCCGATGGCTTCGAACGTAGGGAGAGCGGTGATGAGTTTCTTTCCGGGGCCGAGAAACGCCGTTGCGCAGATGCTCAGAATTTCGCCAGAACCACAACCTAGGACCAATTGCTCCGGTTTGATGGAATGCGATGTGGCGATCCGTTCGTGGAGCAAGGCTGCAAGATCATCCGGGTAGCGGTTCGCATAGCCAAGAGCGCGCTGCATGGATGCAACGACTTTTTGCGAGGGGCCGTAGGCGTTCTCGTTGCGGCTTAGGATAATCGGGCCACCAGGCTCGCTGGCGCGAGAATTGGGAATGAGGTCGCTGAGAGTAAGATCGGCGACCATTGGCAGTGCTGAACCGAGGGCACTGCCGATGGCGACATTTCGAACAAAATTTCGTCGTGTTATCGGCATGAACGCACACCTGCCTTCTTAAACGGAAACTGACGCCATAGTCTAGCAGGTCTCAAGGCACGGATGGGGCAGAGACCTACTTGGCATGTAAAGCGAGCCAAAGTGATGCGTCTCACAGGAAATTTTGCTATCGTGTGCGACGCTGGGTTTGTTCCCTCCGGAGATGCTCATGGACATCACACTGACGATCAACGGGAAAAGCTATTCCCACGACGTAGAGCCGCGACTTTTGCTGGTGCACTATTTGCGCGAAGTGGTTGGCCTGACCGGTACGCACGTGGGCTGCGAAACTTCGCTCTGCGGGGCGTGCACCGTCGAGCTAAATGGCAAAGCCATCAAGAGCTGCACGATGTTTGCGGTGCAGGCGGATGGCGCGAGAATCGTTACGGTGGAAGGCTTGGCGACGGATGGCAAATTGGATCGCATGCAAGAGGCTTTCTGGAACGAGCACGGGCTTCAGTGTGGGTTCTGCACGCCGGGAATGATCTTGGCCTCGAAACAGATTCTGGACCGTAATCCGGCGCCGACGGACGAGGAGATCCGTCACGGATTGGAAGGCAACCTCTGCCGCTGCACCGGGTATCAGCACATCGTTAAAGCGGTAAAGACAGCGGCAGCGGGCGCGGGAAAGTAGGAGGCAACCATGGCGACGACTACCACTAAAACCGAGACTTTCGTTGGCAAGCGCGTTCGCCGGCGCGAAGACCCGCGGCTGATCACCGGCACGGCCACGTACGTCGAAGACATCCAGATGCCGGGCATGCACTTCGCCGTGATCGTACGCAGTCCTCATGCAGCAGCCCGAATCCGAGTAATCAATACGAAGCAAGCTGAAGCTGCTCCTGGAGTTGTGTGCGTCTTCACGGGCAAGGATACAAAGAATGTTGGACCCGTGCCCTGCGGAGCGTCGTTGCCTGGATTGCGAGTGCCGCATCACCACGTTCTTGCGACGGAGCGCGTGTATTTTGTCGGGCATCCCGTTGCCGTCGTTGTGGCGCGGGACCGCTATCTGGCGCGAGATGCTGCGGACCTGATCGAAGTGGACTACGAGGTATTGCCGGCAGTGGCCGACCCAGAGAAGGCGCTCGGTCCAGGGGCTCCTGCCGTTCATCCGGAGTGGCCGGACAATATTGCGTTTACTTTTCATCAGGAGGGCGGCGAGGTAGACAAGGTGTTTGCCGCAGCCGATGTTGTGGTCAAGCAGCGGATCATCAGTCAGCGGCTGATCCCCATGGCTATGGAAACGCGCGGAGTGGTCGCGGAATGGCGCGGAGCAGATCGTCAGCTCAATCTATACACTTCGACGCAAATTCCGCATTTGGTGCGGACGCTCGTGGCCGGAATGTTGGGGCTCGAGGAAAACCGCTTGCGGGTGATCGCCCCGGAGGTTGGCGGAGGATTCGGCAGCAAGCTAAATGTGTATGCCGAGGAAGCATTGATGGGCTTCGTGTCCATGAGGATTCAGAAGCCTGTCAAGTGGATTGAGTCACGCCGGGAGAATTTCCTCTGCACGATTCACGGGCGCGGCCACGTGGATTACTACGAAATCGCGGCCAAACAAGACGGAACAATTTTGGGCATCAAGCTGAAGCTAATCCAGGACCTTGGCGCGTATCACCAGCTGCTGACGCCGGCGATTCCAACGCTGAGCGTGCTAATGATGCCAGGCCTCTACAAAACCCAAAACATACGCGCGGATATCGTTGGCGTATTCACGAATTGCACACCGACGGATGCCTACCGCGGTGCGGGACGTCCGGAAGCGACCCACGGGATCGAGCGAATGGTAGATATGCTGGCCGCCGAACTGAAGATGGACCCGGCGGAAATTCGACTTAAGAACTTCGTTGGCAAAGGTGAATTTCCATATGCCACCGCAACGGGACTGACTTACGACTCTGGCGACTACGCCTTGCCGCTCAAGAAGGCCCTCGATATCGTCGGCTACCACAAGCTGCGAGAAGAGCAGGGGGAAGCGCGCAAGCAGGGAAAGTGGATGGGCATCGGAATCTCGACTTACGGTGAGATTTGTGCCATTGGACCATCGCCTGCCACGCCCGCCGGCGGGTGGGAGAGCGCGACGGTGAAGGTCGAGCCCACCGGCAAGGTGACGATCATGACCGGCACCTGTCCGCACGGCCAAGGAGAAGAAACGACCTTTGCGCAGATTGCTGCGGATGAGCTGGGAGTCGGACTAGACGATGTGCTCGTGATTCGGGGCGATACGGCCATCGTGCAGTACGGAATTGGAACGTTCGGAAGCCGCGCAACGGCGGTAGGAGGATCGGCGCTCTACTATGCACTCCAGGATCTGAAAGCCAAGATCAAGAAATTCGGTGCTATGTTGCTGGAATCTGAGGACGTCAGCATGTCTGGCGGGCAAATTGTTTGCAATAGGTCGGGGAAGTCCGTTTCGATGAAGGAAGCTGCCGCAGCCAGCTATAGGGCACTAAAGCTACCTCCCAACACTGAACCTGGACTTGTTGCCACGCGCTTTTGGGAGCCGCCTAACTTTACTTTCCCATTCGGTGCGCACATCGTGGTGACCGACATCGATGGCGATACCGGGCAAATCAACATTCGACGTTACCTGGCAGTTGATGATTGTGGAAACATTCTAAACCCCTTGCTCGTGGACGGCCAGGTGCATGGCGGGGTGGCGCAAGGACTCGGCCAAGCGTTGTGGGAGCAGGCCGTCTACGACGACAACGGACAACTCCTTACCGGCGAACTGATGGATTACGCAATGCCTCGAGCCCATCTGATGCCGTGGATCGAAAACCTCAATACCGTTACGCCCTCGCCTGTGAATCCGCTGGGCGTCAAAGGAGTCGGCGAAGCGGGAACGATCGGATGTTCGCCGGCGGTCGTGAATTCCGTCGTTGACGCACTTTCTCCATTGGGGGTGCGGCACATTGACATGCCGCTGACGCCAGAAAAAATATGGAAGCTGCTCAACAGGAGTAACTAAAATGATCGCGCAAAAATTCGAGTACACCGCGCCAAAGTCGCTGGACGAAGCCCTGCACTTGCTGGCTAACGGAGCCAAGCCGCTTGCGGGAGGCATGAGTCTAATCCCGATGATGAAACTGCGGCTGGCGGCTCCCGAGCACTTGGTGGATTTGGGCCGGCTCAAGGATCTGAACTATGTCCGCGAAGTTTCTGACGAACTACACATCGGCGCAACAACAACACATTACGACTTGGAAAGCTCTCCGTTAGTTCGTCAGAAGTGTCCGTTGTTAGCGGAAACGGCTGCCGCGATTGGCGATGTGCAAGTGCGTAACACGGGGACAATTGGCGGCAGCGTTGCGCATGCCGATCCGGCTGCGGACTACCCCGCCGCGCTTCAGGCACTCGAGGCCAAGTTTGTGCTCAAGGGGGCGAAAGGAGAACACACGGTAAGCGCAGCCGACTTTTTTGTGGATGCATTCACAACCTCACTTGAACCCGGAGAAATCATCCGCGAGGTGATCGTTCCGATAGATGACGCGCGCACGGGTACCAGCTATGAGAAAGTGGCGCAGCCCGCGAGTGGATTCGCGATTGTTGGGATTGCAGCGCGGGTGCGGCAAAACGCAGGAAAATTAAATTTTGTTCGGATTGGTGTCACGGGGCTTGCGAATCGCGCGTATCGCGCGTCCGCAGCGGAGAAAGCGCTGGAAGGAAAGGCAGGTGGGCTGGGGGAGATCCAAGCTGCCGCGGCGCTTCTTGCTCAGGGCGTGGATGCCAACTCGGACCTGCATGCATCCGCAGGCTATCGGCGGCGCCTGGCCGCGGTCCACGCCGAAAGGGCGCTGCGAAAGGCACTTTCGAGAATCGCGTGAAGATTTCCGGCTCCTACACGCTGCCGGTTGCACCGGAACGCGCCTATCAACTCCTGCAGGATCCGACAGAACTCGCACG
>DATEGP010000055.1:0-17495 GCA_035280045.1 Candidatus Acidiferrum sp. | reverse complement strand
CCCTCTCGACCCAACTGTAACGCTTGTGACTGTCCATGGCGATATACTCTTGCATGCGCGGCTCCTCTCTTTCTTAAAGAGTTTTCCAACCGCCAGCCTACGCCGGCGGCGGGAGTCGCGCTTTCATATTTTCATTCCGAGGAGCGAAGCTCGCTCCAGGCGAGCGTAGGGACGAGTAATCTACTTCTAGATGTTTGCTTCAAACGGACCTCGAGCCGCGCTGACGACCCGAAGCTTTCTCTACTGATAAATCAGCTGGGCGAGTTCATGCAGATCCGCAACGGAGACGTCTGAGACGGCGCAATATTCCATCCCCTGATGACGCCAGTGCAGCCACTGATACCCTTGCCGCAAACCTGGAGGGTGAATGGGTGTGTCCGGATCTTTCGTGGGTAAGACGAAGACATTGATGAAGTGTTTTCGGCGCGCATAAACAAGCACTGCGACATTTTGACCGCCAAGAACGTCCAGCCGTCCGCCAACGAGAGGAAAGCCATCATCGCTGAAGTCTCTTACCGGGGGCGCAAAGTCGAGTTTCCCGTTGAACCACGGTTTTACGGTGTGCTGGTCGGTGGAGGCCACGTCGGTCAGATGGCCCGGTTGCAGCGAGCGAATATGCGCGTCAATCAACTCGGCAGATGTGAAAGGAGGAGCGTCAGGGTTCCTGGCGATCCCCGATTCCGACCGCGGCCAGGCGTACCAGGAGATCGCAGCAACGATGAGAATCGAAGCCGCCACCGCCAGCCAACGCCAGGCAGGAATGTTTTGCATCACGGGGACGGCAGTGGCCGCGTCCAAATCCGCGCGGATTTTCTTGCGGAGCGAAACCGGAGCGCTTTCACAAAGACTGCTGCGCTGAAGAAGCGAGCGCAGCGATTCTTCCACTTGCAAAGCCTTTGCGCAATCGCGGCACCCCTCGAGATGGCGTTCGAATTCGGCCGAACGAGAAGCGTCCAGCTCGCCATCCAGATACCCGTGCAGCGCCGTGCGCGTAAAATCACAGCTCACGGGAAGCCTCCTGCACCGGGGGTTGCGTAAGCGCGCGCTGGAGCCTTTGGCGCGCGCGGGCCAGCGCGGACATCACCGTGCCGATGGGAATCGCGGTAATCGCAGCAATCTCCTTATAAGAGCATCCTTCCAATTCGCGCAAAACCAGCACTTCCCGGAACCGGGGCGGCAGCGTTTCCAGCGCACGGCCCAGACGCTTTTTATTGTCTCCCGCGATGGCCAAGGATTCCGGAGAAACACTAGGCTGCGGATGCAGCTCCTCGTCAAATTCGGTCATCAATTCCACAGGGCGGTTCTTCTCCAACCATGTATAGCAGGTATTTCGCACAATTTGTAACAGCCAGGCGCGCGCGTCTCCTCCATGGAACCCGCGGAAGAAGCGATAAGCGCGCAGCATCGCTTCTTGCGCAACATCTTCTGAATCCTCGCGGCTCCTCAGCAGCCAACGCGCAAGGTTAAAGGCGGCATCGAGGTGGGGCAAAACGAGCTGCTCGAAGCGCGCCCGCTCATGCACATCCAACACGTCCGACCCACTCCCATGGGTTATCCCACTCATTGGGCACAAACCGCCTGTAGAACGATTTTATTCCCCATTGTCCCTTTAGAGTGACGAATCTGGCAATGGGTTGGTAAGCGGCCAATGTGGCTGCGGCGACAGAGGTTGGCGCTGGGAATAACTTGCTGCCCTTGGCGGTCTGCACAAACGAAACACGTCCCATACGCGGCGCGGGCTCCCTGGACTCTCTCACCCGCGCCGCCCTCCAAGAAAATTGGGGATCGGCGACGAAAGAACAGCATTGCTACGGGTGTCTTTGAACAGCGTACTGGTGTCTTTAAAACGGGGGAAAACGAATGGCGGGTAAAGGAAAAGACCAGTTGTTGCACGACCACAACCATGACGGTGTCGACCGGCGCGGGTTCCTGAAGTGCATGGCCTGGGCCGGAACCGGGGCCTTCTGCGTGATTCAAGGAGGCGTGCTCCGTTCCTATAGCATGAGCCGTTTGGCAGAGTTGGATCCTAAGGAAATGGCCGGCGAACTGAGCTTCGTGCAAATCAGCGACAGCCACATGGGCTTTAACAAAGCCGCGAATCCGGACGTTGCCGGAACTCTCAAGGCGGCCGTCGACAAAATCAACGGCTTGGCGGTTGCACCCGAGTTTCTGCTACACACCGGGGATATCAGCCATCTCTCGAAACCGGAAGAATTCGATACCGTCGAGCAAATCCTCAAGAGTGCGAAACCAAGAGAAGTTTTCTATGTGCCCGGCGAGCACGACGTTTTGAATGACGACGGGCAGCAATTCCGCGACCGCTTTGGGAAAGGCAGCAAAGGAGGGGGTTGGTACAGCTTCGACAAGAAGGGCGTGCATTTCATCGGGCTGGTAAATGTGATGAACCTTAAGGCGGGCGGCCTGGGATCGCTGGGCCACGACCAGCTCGAGTGGCTGGAAGACGATGTGAAGCATTTGAAGCACAGCACGCCGATCGTGCTTTTCGCGCACATTCCGCTGTGGTCGGTTTATCCCGAGTGGGGCTGGGGCACGGAGGACAGCGCGCAGGCTCTGTCCTACTTGAAAAAATTCGGCTCGGTCACCGTGTTAAACGGGCATATTCATCAGACCATGCAGAAGGTCGAAGGAAATGTGACCTTTCACACCGCAGCCTCGACCGCGTTTCCGCAGCCCGCGCCGGGCAAGGCGGATTCGCCCGGCCCGATGAAAGTTCCCGCCGAACAGTTGAAAAGTGTCCTCGGAATTACGGACGTCAACTTTGTGCGCGGCAAGCAAGCGTTGGGTGTTGTGGACTCCACGTTGGAGTAGGCTTCGATCAAGATCAGGGTAGTTCAAACTCTTCGAAACTAAACAAAAAGGAGAAGGAAAAATCATGAGGAGAAGTGTGTCTGTAGCAGTGTTCGTTATAGTCGCTGTTCTGGGCGTCGCCATTTCAGGAGCGCGGGACTCCGCGGTGGCGGCGCGGCAAAAACCGCAAAGCGCCGAAGTACAAATTGATAATTTCAGCTTCGGTCCAGCCGCGATAACCATTCCGGTCGGTAGCACCATAACTTGGACCAATCGCGACGACATTCCCCACACTGTGGTCAGCTCCGATGATCCAAAGGCGTTCAAATCCAAAGTGCTCGACACGGATGAAAAATTCTCCTTCACTTTCACCAAAGCCGGCACTTACGCCTACTTCTGTTCGATTCACCCAAAAATGACCGGCAAGGTCATCGTCCAATGAAGGGCAACGTAATTCGTGCCGCGAGCGCAAACGGATGTTAAATCCTTTCGATCTTAAAGCCGCGCTGACCGCGAAACACGCTCAGCATGTGGTGCTGATCCATTTTCCGATCGCATTGTTCATTGTCGGCGCGGCTTTTGATTTCCTGGCGCAGTGGACTAAACGGCAAAGCCTGGCCGTGGCAGCTTATTTCAATTTTCTAGTCGCTGCCGTGGCCAGCGTCCCCACAATGATTACCGGGCTCCTCGCCTGGCAGTGGCAACTCGAGGGGCAGCGGCTCAAGGGCACGCTGCTCCTTCACCTCATCTTCGGCGTTGCTTCAGGAGCATTGGTTTGCGTCGTCTGGCTGATTCACTGGACAGCAAGACGTGCCCAGAACGAGAGGCTACGACTCTTTTGTCTGCCCCTGGAAGCGCTGACGGCCTTGCTGCTCGCAATTACGGGCCATCTCGGCGGATTCCTCAGCGGCGTCAACGGCCCAGGGTAGCCCAGGGTAAAAGGTTCGTCTTCGTTTCGCAAGGGAGTGAATCAGTGAGCGACAGTCTTTTCGGAACGCAGGCCCCTCTCACAGCTGACATCGTTCTGTTATTGGAAGTCACCATGGGGGCGGCCCTTCTTGTGGGCGCCTGGCTCGCGCGTACGAAGCGCTATCGGCAACACGGCTGGTGTCAGTCGTCCGTCGTGATCCTGAATTTGGCGGCGATTGCCGTTACCATGGCTCCTTCCTTTCGCACGCAGGTGCTTCCACGATCCCGGCCAAACTCTCAAAGTCCTACTTTGCTCTGGCAACCACCCACGCCGCGCTCGGAAGCATCGCGGAACTCGCTGCTTTGTACATACTAGTCGCGGCAGGCACACGCCTGTTGCCGGAGAAGCTGAGACTTTCGCGGTACAAGCTTTGGATGCGAAGCGTCCTTTTGCTCTGGTGGCTCGTGCTTTTCCTGGGGTTCGCGACTTATGCCCGCTGGCATGTCCCGCAACTCTTTCGCTGAATTCAGCAAGTCGAGAAGAGCGCCTAGGGTAGTACTATCGCCACCGAACCGGGTTCAGCAAGAATCTGCGCCACCCGTATCTGCTTGATTCTGGACACGTTACACCATACCCCCTTTAATGACAGCGGTTCGCAGAAATGGGATTTCGTACTACGACCCGCGTACCCTGTACGATGGCTCCGCCGAACCATTGTTGCTCGCAAATCCCCCGCGTAACTTGCCAAGAACGGGTTGGGGGCCGCGCGGGGACAGCGGCCCCGAAAGGGACCGTGTGCGAGCTACCCAACCCGCCAATCTCAAATTTCTTCTCTTCCCCCTCTCCTCCTTGGCCTGCCTTCCTTTCTGCAACTTGCGGCGGCTCCGAGCTTGTGCGCGAACCGCATGCTACTTTTGTAAGACAAAACTTAAAGTAATACTTTAAGTGTTTTTGCAACTTATTGACCGACGGGGACTTAGCCAGCGTTCTGCGCGAAAAACCCACTGACACCCGCGAGGATTCGGGCGAAAGGGCCAATCAGAATTTGTGAACAGGCTTGTGGGGCGCGACTTGCATTCCCAAGCGTTGCGGCAGCCCCCGAAATAATGGAAACTCCATCAAATCAGCGTATTGGGAGTTTCGTTGCGAACTTGTACTGACAGGATAGTGCGACAGATGAAGCCTGTGCGTGACAATTGGGGCGCCATGCCAGTGATCCTGCTTGCGGCAGCGGCGCTGTACCCGGCGGTCACAGACTTCGCGCAGGGCGCCGAGCCGGAACCCGCCAAGCTGCATGCAAATACGCTGGAGGCCTTCCACCGCTACGTGAATCTTACTGAGACACGAAACGCGGACGAGCTGAAGCGCGGCACAAATCTGCTTTGGATTGACGAACTACCTGCAGCGGAGCGCGCCGAAGCCTACGCAGCGCTGAAGCGCGGCGAAGTGGAAATGAAAAAGCTCGAGACGCGCGACGGCGGAAAAGAAATCGCATGCCCGGCGGGAATCATCCACCATTGGGTGGGCGTGGTGTTCGTCCCGAGAGCAAGACTCGACGACGTGCTCGGGATGCTCGAAGACTACAACAATCACTACATCTATTTTGGCCCCGACGTGGAACGGTCAAAAATCGAATCGCGCAATGGCGACCACTTCCACGTGTTCCTGCGGTTCCGGCGGCACAAAGTGATTACCGTGGTGCTGAACACGGAACACGACATTCAGTATTTCCGTGACGGGCCCGAGCGCGCCCACAGCCGGAGTTCCGCCGTGCGTATCGCGGAAGTGGAAAACGCCGGCGGGAAAGACGAGCGCGAAAAGCCGCCTGGCGAAGACGGCGGATTCCTGTGGGGCATGGAAACCTGGTGGCGTATGGAAGAGCGCGACGGCGGCGTATACGTGCAGAGCGAAGTGGTTTCCCTAACGCGCGACATCCCTGTGCTTTTGAAATGGATGATCGAGCCGTTTGTCACCAGCGTCCCAAAAGAAACCCTGAGCGCCACATTGGTCGCCACTCGCAAAGCAGTGCAAGCCCGCACCTCGGCACATTAGAGTCTTCTTCAATTGAGGCACAAAGATTTGGCAATCGCGTGAGGCTTAAACGAAAAGGGCGGCTCGGTGAGGAGCCGCCCTTGCTTCCGTCTCCAGGGGACTAAGGCAGGTAATAGCGGAAAGAGCTCCAGACCATGTTGTTGACGGCCTTGGGCTGATTGCTGGCGGCGCCGGACCAGGCGTTCTTGCTGAAGTAAGAGTATTGAATGGCCCAGCGCAGCCCGCCGTGGGGGCCCTGGTAGATCTTGTGCCAGAAGCCGAGAGTACCTTCATAGATGAAGCGGGTATCGCCGGCGCAGGTTCCGCCGCCGGATGGAGCGGAAGTGCCGGCAGGAACGCCTTCGGTGCTGCAACCGGAGTTGTTGGCCGCGACGTTGCCGTACCCGCCGATTCCGGAGGTTGAGCGGGCCACCGTCGTATCGGTCAGGACTGGAGCGCCGGGGGTTCCATTGGGATTGCTGATAAGGGTCGTCGATGTCTTGACTGTGGCATAGCCGGTGTATCCCGCCCGCCATGCGTATTCACCGCCGAAATTGGCAAAGATGTCCAGCTTGGGGGTTGCGTGAAACTCGAAAGTAGCCAACCCGTGGGCTGTGCGGATCAAGGCTTCGGTGCCGTCGGGCCGGAAAGTGACGTCAGCAAGCTGAGCTGATCCGTAGCGGCCGATGCCGTCTCCGGCAACGCCCTTCACGCCAAAGTCGAGCTTCTTGTTAAACAAGGGGACGCGCGCGCTGGCACCGACACCACCGCCGGTGCGCGTGTCATTGAACGCCCCTGCGGAGCCAGCTGTCGTTGAAGCCGAGCAAGTGATCGGGTTCCCGGTAAACGTCGTTGTTGACCCGTCGGCATTGGTCACCACACCGGCCGCCTGTGAACTAACCACGGCACAGGGGTAAACGCGATTGCGGAAGGTGCTGAGGATGCCGAATAGTTCATAGTGGCCAAAGCCTGGATCAGCGGCGACCTTGAAGATGAGGTCGGGAGCTTTGTTGACGGTGTAGCCCGTGGGATCGAAGGCGTTAAACAAGCCGCCCGCAGAGCCGGGGGCGTCGATAAAGAAATTTTGGGTAGTCGCGCCTGTGGCTGAGGTGGCAGTGGAGAAGCCGCGTCCGCCGATGGTGGCTTGGGGACCTTCGACCGAAACGCCCACGGCGAACTTGCCGTTGAAGTCTTTGACTAGGCGGACGCCATACTGACGCGCCCAGGTAAAGCCAACGTTATACTGTGGGTCGATCGTCATCGGGGGCAATTCCGTACGGACCTGCAGACCTTGCTTCGTTTCGGTGGCGAGGCTCCACATTTGCCCGCCGGTGAGGCTCCAACCGCCATCGGTTGCTACCTGCGCCCAAAACTGGCGCTGGCGGAGCGAATAGCTGTTGCTCTGGCGGTTATTGGAGGTGACGGCGGCGGACAGGAAGTCCATTTCGTAGTAGCCGGAAAGTTTGGCGCGGTCGAGCTTGCCTTCAGCGAGCATCGCGATGCGCGACTGTCTGGCGGTGGCATTGAACTCCGTCACCTTGCTCAGCGAGTTTCCTGGAAACGGAATGCCCGTGAATGGCGTATTGATGTCTCCGCTGACGGCGTGCGTGCGGAAGACAGATTCAGCCGCGAAGAAACCACCTGGCGTCAGCGTGACGCCCTTGAACCTGAGAGAGCTGGGACCGGTCTCTTCCGCCTTCTTTTGTTCGGCCTGCTCTTTCGCTACGGTGGTCTTCAGCACTTCGTTGCTGGCCTTCAGGTCGCTGACCGTAGTGTTGAGACTCGCCGCAGTGGTTTTCAATTCCGCGGAAGAATTGACCGCCTCAACCGCTTTGGTGCTGGCTTCGGTGGCGCGGGCGTTGGCCGCGGCAGCGGCTTCGCGCGCTTCGTCAATCTGGCGGTCGCGCTTGGCAAGCTCTTCTTTCAGCAATTGAAGCTGTTCTTGCTGGGACTGGATGGCTTGCCGAAGTTCTTCGATCTCGGCGGCAATGGCCGAATCGGACTTCTCCGATTTCTCCGCTTTCTTGGCCGCCTTGGGCTTAGCTGGAGCAGGAGCCTTGGCGGGTTGCGCGTCAGCGTCCTTAGGAGTATCAGCGAGAGCCATTCCCGTGGTGAGGAACAGCGACAGAGTGAGTGCAGCTAATTTTTTCATTTCCTCTCTCTTCTAGAGCAAGAATTCGAAAGTGATACCGAAAAAGTGGTCTTCCACCCCGCGGGACAAGGTAATGAGGCCTTTTTACAATTGCGTCAACTCATTGTGAATATCCTGTAACAGAGAGGAGCAGTTCACAGCAAACCGTTGACACACAAGGAGTTGCGAATTGCTAGAGGATTCAAGAACAACCGGCGAGGCCAAAACAGGTGGAAGCAAATGCAGTCCGGGAAGAGTTTCGGCCATGCGTCAGTTGTAAAAAGAACCGAGCCATCCGCACCTCCCAAAGACAACTTTCCTCTGTTCCGCGGGGTGTAAGACCAAACTTCGGTGGGGCAATCGTAAGAGGAACGACTAATTGCGTCAAGCCGCAGATTTGAATGCAAGCGATTTGATTTTCCGAAGTGACTTACCCACAGCTTTATTTAAGAGCCTCCAAGCGGCTCCATGAAGAGTAAGGGTTATTTCGGGGCGGCAGTGGCAAAAGAAAGAGCTATCTGCGCGAGGCGGTATTGGTAGGTGGCGTCGGTATCGGCG
Organism: Candidatus Acidiferrum sp.; assembly: GCA_035280045.1. Classification (GTDB taxonomy): domain Bacteria; phylum Acidobacteriota; class Terriglobia; order Acidiferrales; family UBA7541; genus Acidiferrum. Next base: position 9,057 of record DATEGP010000055.1, on the reverse strand, counting down.
ATGTCCGCCTCGGTTTTTTGCAGCTCGGCTTGTGTGAATTCAACGATGGAGCCAAGGCCGAGGTTGTAGCGTGCCTGGGCAAGGTCTAGAGCGAGGCTGGCCTGCTGGCGAAGCTGCTGCGTGACGGAAAGGCGCTCATAGGCGCGATTGGTGTCCTGCCACGAGATGCGCACGTCGCGAGTAACAGAGTTGCGGAGGTCCGCGAGTTTCTGCCGATTAACCTCGGTTTGCAGGTCAGCGGCTTTGGCGCGGGCGTTGTACAGGAAGCCGTTGAAGACGGGGATGTTGATGTTGACGCCGACCGCGCCATACCAGTTAGGCGTGATGTGATCGTCGCGCACAGGCGTGTTGCCGACCACGCCGAAAGCATTCACAGTCGGGCGCCAGAGATCGTGCTCCGCGCTGCCGAATTTCTGCGCGGATTCGACTTGAAATTGCATGGCTTGGATTTCCGGGCGCTGCTGCAGCGCCTGTTGAATGAGTGGCTGGACGTCCGGAGCCGGAGGAGCGATGGGAGTGGTCTCTTCCACGAGTTGAAAATTCTGCTCGCTCGCGTAGCCGAGCATCGCCGAAAGTGTAGCGACAGAAGCTTGAAAATTGTTTCGTGATGCGAGCAAGAGAAGTTTGGCGCGGGCCAGCTCGACGTTCGCGAAACTGAGATCCAAGTCCGATTTCAATTTCGCCTGTGCCAGGGCCTGCACCTTATCCACAAGAGTCTGGCGTGCTTGGACGGTCTCGTCCGCGACGCGGACCAGCGCTTGGGTGTCCAGTGAATTGTAAAAGGCTTGATCGACGGCGAGCAAAATGTCCGCGCGGGTGGCCGCCGCGTTTTGATCTTCGGCCTTGGCAGTGAACTCGGAGCTGGAAAGCAGGTTGGTTGAGCGTCCGAAGTCGGTGACGAGTTGATTGACAGATGCGCCCTCAGCCGCGCGGGGGAATAGGATGGGGTTGTTCAGAAAGCCGGCAGTGAGGCGGCTGCCGGGATTGGCGTCCACGGCGGTGAGACTAAGATTCGCGTTGGGCATTAGCGCAGAGCGAGACTCGCGAACGTATTGCTGGGCGACGAGGGCGCGCAATTTTCCCACGGTAATCTGCGGGTTGTTCTTAATGGCGATCTCTTCAGCTTGGGCCAACGTCAGAGACGTGGCTGGTGTTGAGGTTTGCGGAGCGGCTTGAGCGTTCGCGGGCGCGGGAGCTTGCGCCTTGGTTAAGCTGCAGCTGCAAGCAAGGATGAGAAGGACCGAGATACAACAGACTGGGCGCGTCACGACTGAGCCCCCTGCGCCAGCTCTTCTCGTCTGCCATGCACGACGAGATAAGCAGCGGGGACAAGATAGACGGTCACGACAACGGAAACCAACAGGCCGCCGATGATGGCGCGCGCAAGGGGAGCATAGGCTTCCGAGCCTGTGCCGAGTTTGAGCGCCATAGGAATCAAACCGAGGATGGTAGCAAGAGAAGTCATCAGCACCGGGCGGAGACGCAACCGCGAGGCCACGGATACGGCTTCGCGAATGGGTTTGCCGTCGCGGTGCAGGTGGCGAGCAAATTCTACGATGAGGATGCTGTTGGAGACCACAATGCCAACCATCATGACAACGCCCATGAGCGACATGACATTCAGGGTGGTCCCGGTAGCGAGAAGGAACAGGAGAACGCCTGCGAGGCCAGGGGGAACAGCCAGCAAGATAATGAAGGGATCCTCCCAGGAAGCAAATTGAGCGACCAAGACCAAGTAAACCAGAGCGACGGAGAGGATCAAACCTAGACCGAAGCTCTTGAAAGAAGCGCGCATACCCTGAACCGAGCCGCGAAGGTCAACGCGAACGCCCTCGGGCAGAGGAGTGCCTTTCACGATCCTTTGAATTTGATTGGAAACTGTTCCAAGGTCCTCGCCCGCCGTGGAAATGTAGAGATCAAAAATACGGCGGAGTTGATAATGATCAACTTCTGTGGGAGCCACCATAGGTTTGATGTCCACAACCGAGTCCAGCGGCGTCGGATGAAGACTGTTCGAGGCTCGCAATGGGATTTGCTTCAAATCATTCATCGATTTGACGGCGTTTTCAGGATATTGCACGGTCAGCAAGTAATCGTTGCCGCTGCGGGGATCAACCCAATAACTGGGAGCAATCATGCCGTTGGAAACAAGAGCGGTGATCACGTTGTCCACGACTTCCTTCTGGTGGAGACCAACCAGGCTGGCGCGCTGGCGGTCCACCTTCAATCGCAAGGCGGGATAATCCATATCCTGCGGGATCAGCAGGTCGCTCACGCCTGGAACTTGGCGAAGCTTGGCGGCTAGATCAACCGCGGCGCGGGAGGTCTTTTCCAGATTCATGCCGCTGACTTGCACGTCAATAGGGGCAGGAAGTCCTAGGTTCAGGATGGCGTCGACGAGCCCTCCGGATTGAAAGTAGGCGCTGAGTTCAGGAAAGTCCTCACGCAAACGAGCGCGGACCCGGTCAATGTACTCGTAGCTCCCGACCTTATGTCCTTCCGTCAGCCCGACTTGAATGAACGCCGTGTGCTGTCCGGAATTGCTGGTGTAGATGGACGAAAAGCCCGGGGTGACGCCGATATTGGAGACGATGATTTTGAGGTCGTCGGGAGGCACAACGCGACGGATTTCGTCTTCGACGCGCGCGACATATTGACTGGTAACTTCCAAGCGAGAGCCGATCGGGGCTTTCAAGTTAATGACGAACTGCCCCGGATCCGTTCGGGGGAAAAACGAAACTCCCAGGGCGGGGTACAGGGATAAAGACAATAGCGACACGCCCGCCAGTCCCACGACCGTTGCCACGGGCCGAAGCAATGACCTTTGCAGGGTCCGATCATATTGCAACACCATCGCATAGAAATAATGATTGAATTTTTGCACCACGCGGCCGAGCAAGGAACTCCCCTCGCCATGAAGTTCTTCATCGGCTTCGTGCTTTTTGACCAACTTGGCGCAAAAAAGAGGGACAACGGTCATGGCCACGAAGTACGAGGCGAACAGAGAAAGAACCACGGCGGATGCCAAAGCAACGAACAGGAAGCGGCTTACGCCGTAGAGGAAAACGACAGGAAAGAAAACGATGGCCGTAGTCAGGGTGGCAGCGAGGACCGCCAGCCCCACTTCTTTGCCGCCATTTTCGGCGGCCACTTCCGGCGGCTCCCCCATTTCGAGGTGGCGGAAGATGTTTTCAAGAACGATGACGGAATTGTCGATGAGACGCGAAAATGCCAGGGCGAGACCGCCGAGCACCATGGCGTTGACGGTGCCACCTCCCGCGCCAATGGCAAGAAAAGCGGCCAAAGCGGACAGCGGGATCGACAGAAACACCGCAGTCGTCGCTCTGACGCTTCCAAGAAACAACAGAACCATTGCGGCAGTTAGGATCAGGCCGATCGCTCCTTCGTGCAGGAGCGTTCCGATGGCGGTCTTAACGAAAATGGATTGGTCAAAAACTACTTTGGCGGACAATTGTTTCGGTACGTCGCTGAGGTGGGAAATTGCCTCCTTGACTCCATCCACAACTGCAATGGTGTTGGTGTCCCCCCCCTGCTTCATGACCGGAAGATATATGGACTTCTGGCCGTCAACACGGACCATATTCACCTGAATCTGCTGGGCGTCTTCGGCACGGCCCACGTCGGCGACGAGCACGGACGCGCCGTTCACTGTCTTCAGCGGAAGGGCATTGATCTCGCTGGTGGTGGAAAGCTGACTGTTGGTATACAAATTGTAATCGGTGCTCCCAATGCGCACGTCGCCGGCCGGCAGAATCAAATTGCTGTCATTCACGGTGCGGACCACGTCCATGACGCTGAGTTGGTGGGCCTCGAGTTTGAGGGGGTCCACGTAAACCATGATCTGGCGATAGCGCCCGCCAAACGGTTGCGGAACACTGGCGCCGGGGACGTTTGCAACCTGGTTCCGCACATCGTATTGCCCGAGATCGCGTAACTGGGTCTCGTTCAGTCCCTGGCCCTTCAGCGAGATGAGGCACACCGGCAGGCTGGATGCGTCGAACTTCAGGACCACCGGAGGCAGAGTGCCGGGAGGGAGGCGGCGGAGATCGGCCATGGCGAGGTTTGAAATCGTGCTGACCGCGGCATCCGCATCCATGCCGGGTTGAAAAAAGATTTTGATCAGGCTGACGCCGGGAAGGGAGCGCGATTCGATATGGTCAATACCACTGGCCAGGGTAAAAAACCTCTCGAATCTGCCAGTGATGTCGGTTTCAATCTGTTCAGGGGCCATTCCGGAATAAAACGTAGCAACAACAACCACGGGGATCCGGATGGGCGGAAAGAGATCGACGGGCATCCGTACGAGGGTGACGGTGCCGACAATCGCGACGATCAGGCAAGCGACAATAATGAAAAAAGGGTTTCTGATGGAGAACCCGGACATCAGTCTCCTCCCGCTGGCTTGTTTTCGGGAGCGGTGATCATCTTGGGCTGGACTTTCTGGCCGGCATGAAACTGGCTTCGATTTCCGATCACTACGCGGTCGCCTTCCGACAACCCAGAGAGAACTTCTACACGCGAGTTGTCTTCGAGCCCGAGCTTGACGTGGCGCTCGTCCAGAATGTTCTGCGAATTAACGGCAAAGACCGTGGCGTCGTCACCGCTTCTAACGACGGCTTCCAGAGGAAGCGTGAGCGCGTTGGATTCCTGATGCAGGGAGATTTCCGACTCTGTGTACATTCCGGGTATCAGGCGGCCGTCGCGATTTTCGCAATCGATTTCGGTTTCCATGGTGCGGGTTTGCTCGTCGAGAGAATCAGCAAAGCGGGAAATGTGACCTTCAATGTCCGCGTTCAAGGCTTGCACGTGAACTTTTACCGGATCTTTGAGATGGATTTGAGCGGCGACCGACTCCGGAACGGGCAACACGAGCCGCAGAGTAGAAATCTGCGCCAATCGAACCACAGGCATGGCTTGCGTGCTGGAAGAAGTTCCGGCGGCAACGAGAGCGCCGGTGTCCGCGTAGCGGTTGGTAACAACCCCGGCGAAAGGCGCGATAATTTGCGTATAGCTGGAGAGCGCGGCAACCTGCTTTTGATTGGCCTGCGCGACTTCCAGTTCCTGCTGAGCCGCGGAGAACGATGACTTCCCGCTGGAGACCTGCGCTTCGGATTCCAGGTCTTTGGCCTGCGAGTCGTCTAATTCCTGCTGCGCGACTAACCCTTCGCGCGTTTTGGCGGCGTCGCTGAGGCGCTTAAACGCCAAGTGCGCCGCGGCGTGCGAAGACTTTGCTCGTTCAAGGTCGGCCTGTGCGCGCCCAATTTCTTCATTCGCGCGGCGAACGGCGGCATCGGCGCCGGCCAGCTGAGCCGCCAATTCAGGAACTTCCAGGACCGCCAGGGTCTGCCCTTGCCTCACATGTGTGCCCACATCTACATAAATCGCCTTGATATAGCCAGCCACCTTGGCATGGACATCCACATCCTGAAAAGGCTTAAACTCACCGGAAATTTTCAGGGTGTTGGAGATCGTGCGCCGCTCGACGCGTGCCACGGCGGCCGGTGGATCACCGGACGCGGCAGCGGGATCTTGATCGTCCGCCTTAGCGGGGGCGCGACTGATCCAGCGCCATGCCAACAACGCGCTTATTGCGAGAAATATGACAACAATCCAGGGCTTTTTTTCTTTCATATCCACATCCGCGTCGGGCGCCAACCAAAGCAACCGATTGTTGGACACCCGTAGAATTTCCGAAAGGCCTAAAGATCGGGCAGAGTCGGTCCAATCCGGTCCAAAAGAATCCAAACAGGTCTGCGCAGTAAAACAGTTAGCGAACGGGCGGCGGCCTGAACCACAGGCCGGGACCAAAAAACTGCGGCGAGAAGCGCGGGATGGGAAGCAACGGGAGGAAAAACTGGGGCGACAGTTCGGTCAGGGGCAAAACGACTACTACCGCTCCGGCATCAATTGCAGGTAGAGCGCCCCAGCCGTCTATCGGAGAGAAATGCTGCAATTCGGACGCGCCCACAGTCGCACGGTGGCTCGCCCGATGGCCAATTTCCAAGCTGCTTCCTGAATGCGGCACTGCAAAGAAGGGGTTGTAAAGCAGGAGAGTTGCAAGGATAAGACAGATCCATCGGTATTGTCTTAAATCGACAAGTGTGCCGCGGCAGTGAGAAGAACTGTTCATCCTGGACTCTTTAGAACGATAGTAGGACTCCAATGGCGGGTCAAGGGGTTGCCATCATTCAGTTTCTGCGATGCTGAGGGAGGAGAAGGGACCGGAGCCAGGGGTGCAACCGGTCCCCGAGGTAGGACACTTACGTGAAGATGACTTGGTCAGTATCGCCGCCGGGAGTCACATCGGAATGAAGCGTTTGTGAATTCTTCGTGATGTTCGGCTCCCGGAGGCCGCCAATTCCTCGTCCGTGACGGACGTCGAGCCCGCGGACCCAGAAAATGATGTCTTCGGCAATATTGGTGGCGTGATCGGCGATGCGCTCTAGGTGACGTGTTGCGAGCACGAACTGCAAGCCCGGGCTGACCGAGCCCGGTTCGCCGGTCATGCGCAGAAGCTGGCGCTCGAAGATGCGGTCGCGGTATTGGTCCACGACGTCGTCGCTTTCCAGGACCGTGGTGGCCATCTCCACATTGCGGAAGATGAGCGCGCCGAGGCTCTGGCTGACCATGCTGCGCACCGCGGAAACCATCGGCGCAAGTTCTTCCGGAACTTGCACCCCGGGCATTTCGCGAAGAGAGACCACGCGCTCGGCCAGGTTTACCGCGAGGTCTCCAATGCGCTCCAGATCATTGTTCAGCTTCAGCGCGGCGACGATCAGGCGCAATTCATCTTCGGGAAACGAACCCTGGCGAAGCAGCCGGATGGCGTGTTCGTCAATGACGATTTCCATTTCGTTGATGCGCGGCTCGAGCAGAAAAACTTCGCCCGGGAGAGCGGCAGTGCGAGGATTGTCGAGGCTCACGATGGCATCGAGCGCACGGTTCATGGCACTCTCGACGGTGCGCGCCATGGAGACGAGATAGTTCATGAGCGTGTCGAGCATGACAGTGTCGGTGAGTCGGGGAGTTGAGGCCATCGCTCTCCTTTTGGAGGGGAGCTGCTGTACCTGCACTCCCGCTCTCCACGCCAGTTTGACGTGGAGATGGTTACAGCTTGTTAACGCACCCATGAAAAGAGCATTAAGCTAAATCGACCAATCCACCAGCAAGCGCGACGGAATGGATTCTCAAATTGTAGTTAACCGTAACCGGCACCCCCCTCCCCTTTTTTGTAAGTGCGCATTCTAAAGGGGTTACAGACGAGATTTTTGTAAGTGCAGATTCTAAAGGAGTTGCGGGAGGATAACTTCGGCCAAAGCCGGGCAAAACGCGGTCTTTGCTTGTAAGTACGGATTGTAAAAGACTTAGTGACTGGTGATCCGTGACTGGTGACTGGGGCTCGGCGGAACCGAAACACGAAGTGCGAAACTCGAAATTCGCGCGGGCAGAGTTCCAGAATGGGAAGAAAGTAGGTACACCCCGGCAGTTTTTGGAAGAGTGTGAAAAGAAAGAGTTTAGAGTATACGGAACTTGGAAGAATGTACGTAAAATTGTAGGGGTACGCGTGGAGAGATCCTTTGCTTCGCTCAGGACGACTATCCTTCGTGGGATAGTCGCTTGGAAGAATATACGGAACTTTGTAGGCTGTGGATTTTCGCGGACAGGAATGGAGTCAGTGAGTGTAGAGGGAGGATGTCCTTCGAGGCTCCCCTCGAAGCTCGGGGTAAACAAGGTAAAGCGCGGGGGTCCCGGCAAGGCCGGGATGCAAAAGGCGCACACGGTGGCGGACCTGTCTGATTTGGCAAGAGCTACTGTATCATCAAGTAAATACTTTGTCCAACGAAAATTGAAGAAATTTTAAGAATCTTAAGTCGTGGGGAATCTGTCGGATACGTGGCGAGACTTGAACAAAGCAAAGTCAAGAGCCTCCCACCCTTGCAAAAAGCGCAAGGGTTGATTGGATAAGAGCGAAGGCTCCGTTCGCGTAGCCGGTATGCTTCTGTTTAGAGGACCGAAGCTATCGGTAGGAAGGAGCCTTCGATGAGGATTATAGGATGCGATTACCACCCCAGTTGGCAACAAGTTTGTTGGCTGGAGAGCACCACAGGAGAGACGGGAGAACTGCAGTTAGCGTCGGGAGAGGCGGAGCGTTTTTATCGGCAACTGCCTGGGCCCGCCTTGATCGGCATGGAGTCGACGGGGAACTGTCAGTGGTTTGTGGAGCTGCTGGCGGGCTTGGGTCATGAGCTGTTGGTTGGCGACGCAGCGAAGATTCGGGCGTGTGATCCGCGGCAGCAGAAGCACGACCGGCGCGATGCGGCGCTGATCTTGAAGCTGCTGTTGGAAGGGCGGTTTCCGCGGATCTGGATTCCTTCCGGGGAAGAGAAGGATCTGCGGCAGCTTTTGATGCACCGCTACAAGCTGGTGCGGTTGCGCGCGCAGGTAAAGAACGAGCTGCAGCATCTGGCGATGAACCAGGGGGTGACGAAGAAGCGCAAGCTGTGGAGCAAAGCGGGAGAGAAGGTGCTCCGCGAGTTGCCGTTGCGGCCGTGGGGCAGCCGGCGGCGAGAAGACCTGTTCAGGATAAGAGAGATGTTAGACGCCCAGATTGCCCCGCTCGATCAAGCTGTGGCAGAAGCTGCGGGGAAGAATGAAAGAGCACGACTGTTGATGACCCAGCCGGGCGTGGGGCCGATTACCTCGATGGCTTTCGTGCTGACGATGGGAGATGTTCATCGATTCCAGCGCGGGAAACAAGTGGCCAGTTACCTGGGGCTGATTCCGCGGGAGTACAGCTCGGGCAACTGCCGAAGATCCCGTTCGACTGCTGTGGGAACCCAGATGCGCGGGAAACGATTCGTGAGCAGGAGTTCCAAGATGAGCGCAGCGTCGCGTTCATCGGTCTTCTGCTTGCGCACTTCGCTGGCGCGAATTTTCGCGGAGTCCCCGATCCAAAGTTCGTGGCCGAGTTCCGCGAGCAACCGCTCGAACCAGTGAATTGGACCAGTGGCTTCGATGCCCACGCGCGCCGCCCCT
>DATEGP010000054.1:0-3615 GCA_035280045.1 Candidatus Acidiferrum sp. | reverse complement strand
CCTGGCCGTCGCGGCATGACCTACACGGAAGAGGACTGGATTGACGAGGAGACGACTTCACACCGCGGCCCGGACGAGTAAGGTAGCAACGGCACGATGAAGTCCACCGATCTCCCGATCCAGACTTCGCCAAGGTGGTTATTCAAAATGGGGCGATTCTATGCCTCGACCGAATTTTTGCGGAGGACAAGAATCGAATGCGATCGCGTGACAGCGGCAATGGAGCCAAGCACACTCGTCCCTGCTGTAACGCGTGAGGTCCCAAAACACGCTGGATAATCGCAGCCAAATGTGGGTTATTTTCCCGCACAGAACTTGTGCCGTATGAAGTGTGGGACCGCTAAAACCTGCTTTGCTTTGTTTTTCTGGCTAGCACGCCCGGCAGGACAGCAGGACACAACAACTTCTATTGCTGTAAAAAACAACCTTGAGTATCGGGACGAATCGCCGCGGCTCTATGAAGCTCGGCAGCTACGGCACTAACCTGCCATCCCGCTTCCTGACGAGCGTGACTGTGTGTTTAGCGAGATCGAAGCTTACGGACTCGAATTGTTTCATGCTGTCCACGCCGAGGACACCCACCACGGCACAACCGCAGACTTCGCGCAGGACTTTGAAGTCCGCATCCACCATGTTGCTTTGCAACGTCAGCCCGGCCACCGTCACTTCGCCGGGGAAAACGAAGAGTCGCTTGTCGCCGAACACACCCGTGACGGTCATGATGCGTCGAGTCTGAGGTTTTATCCTGAGGGCCTTCAAATCCAGGTAGGTTGACGCGGCCCCGGTATCTAGCTGCATTAGAACTTCGTGCCCCCTCACTTCCACCGGGATCACGATCATGTTCCGGGCTTTGGTTTCAACGAATGGCAGCGTCTGAGAGCGCGCTTCCTGAGAATCTGTGAGCAGGGATTCTTGGAACGTATCTGTGACTTGAAGCGACGATGTTTGGCGGGCCTGCTGTGTCGCAAATCCCGGTACGACTGAGCAACCGACGCCGACAATCAAAATGAAGGACACTTTCACGGTTGAACCTTCTTCTACCTGCTCATGGGCTGAACCGAGCTCAAAATGGGCGTCTCCTCTCATGGGCTATTAGGTTGGGAAAACCCATGAATCGGGCAGTTTCGAATGGGATACTGAGCCTATTCACATAGAAGGCAAATTGAACGATTCTTGGATGAACATCCCGGTCCAAGTCGCTGAAAGACAGCGAGTTGCTATGCCACGGCCTGCACATCCCTTGCCTCCCATTCTTGTCATTTGGGTTGGGAAGGAGTAGGATTCCTGGCAAAGAGGCATGTTCCATTCCAGAGCTTACCCAGCCGAACGGAGGCGTTCGCTTCGGCGTCTTCGAAGCGAATGTCACATCCGGTGAACTGCGCAAACACGGCATCCGCATAAAGCTCCACGAACAACCCTTCCAGATTCTCGCCATGCTGGTTGCCCGCCCCGGCGAGATGGTTACTCGTGAAGAGATTCAGCAAAAGCTATGGCCTTCCGGCACCTTCGTGGATTTCGAGAACGGAATGAACCGCGCGGTCAACCGCCTGCGGGCCGCGCTAGGGGATTCGGCTGATGAGCCGAAGTTCATCGAGACGGTCCCGCGCCGTGGGTATCGGTTTATTGCTCTCGTTGAGAGATTAGATGGAAGGACGGCGGCTGTTACTCAGGCAAGGTCGGAACTGCACGTGCCTGGATCGAAGGGGTGGCGCTGGTTTGCAGGTGCTGCTGCGGCTGCCGTGCTTCTCGCGGCCGCTTTCGGCGGCTGGCGCCTTTCGCATCCTCCAAAGAAGACGTTGAATTTCAGCGGGCAGGATTGGGTACTCATTTCGAGTTTCGAGAATCGCACAGGGAATCCGGTCTTGGATGGAACGCTGGAGTATGCCCTGGAACGTGAGCTGAGCAACTCGCAGTTCGTGAATATAGTGCCCCGTGAGCGCGCTGGTGATGCGCTGCGGCTGATGAGGAAGTCGCTCGATACGAGAATTGATGCTGCTTTGGGTAGGGAGATCTGCTTGCGGGATGGCGGCATTCGCGCGCTATTGACGGGGCGGGTCGAAAAGCTAGGAACAACGTACGTGCTCAGCGCAGAGCTGGTCGACCCGGTTCGCGGGGTCTCCGTGGCAAGCATGAGTGAAGAGGATCCCGCCGACAGTCAGGTTGCTGCCGCCGTTCGCCGCTTATCAAACCGGGTTCGCGAAACTCTCGGCGAAACGCGTGCGCTCGTTCAGCAGAGTGACAAGCAGCTGGAGAAGGTGACCACGCCCTCTCTGCACGCGCTCCAACTATATTCGCAGGCCGATGCACTAATGCGCGAGGACAAGCAAGCCCCGGCGGCAGAGTTGCTCAGGCTAGCCCTCGATGATGATCCGAATTTCGCCTCCGCGCATCTCTTGCTAGGGTTCACGTACGCTAACGGGGGATCGGAGGGAAAGGCGCGGCCGGAGTTCCAACGTGCGCTTGAACTGACCGGCACCACGCCCGATCGCGAGCGCCTGTTCATCCAGGCCAGCTACTTTCACCTTCAAAAGGAAACGCAAAGAGCGATTGAGACTTATGAGGCGCTGCTTCGACTCTATCCCGATCATTTTTGGGCCGCTAACAACCTGAACGCTCTCTATGAAGAAACAGGTCGCTGGGATGACCGTTTGAAACTTTCCGTTCGCTTTGCGGATCTACGCCCCGACGACGAGGATGCCATGAGGGGCGCAGCGTGTGCAGCGTATGTAACAAAAAACCTTGAGGCGGCAATGCCTTACATACAGCGCGTTAGAGCCCTCGCCGCAGCGGACCCAAAAGGTCCTTTCACCGACACGGCTGTCGAGATGCTTCCGGTCATTGACAGTTGGTCTCAGGGCGATGTGACTAGGGCTCGCTCCCAATTCATGCAACTGGAAAAGTCCAACAAGGATTTCTACTATCCGGCTTTTCTGTGGTCCCTCGGCGAGCTTACAGAAGCCGGGAAACGTCTCAAGGCGGATACGGACATTGAAGAGCGGGACATTCTCTTGGGGATGGGTTCCTACATAAAGGGAGACTGGGCGGCGGCTAGGAAGCTCTTCCAGAACACTAAATTCAAACCCTCCGGTGTCTCTACACCGATGGTTCTTATGAGCAGGTTCGGTCTGAGGGACAGGGTTGAGGCTGCTATACGGAAAACCCAACGCAATCCCAGTATTGAAGTCGTGCGGGGGGAGCTCGCCATCGCGAGTGGGCAAACAAGAAAAGGCATTGCTCTGCTAGAGAAGGGACTCGAAGAAATGCACACACTTCGCGTCGGTGCTTTCTACCTCGGCTCCGAAGCGTTAGCGCAAGCCTACGAAAAACAGGGCAACTTCGAAGCAGCATTGCGTGTCCTACAGAGGGCAGCCGACCCCGAAGCAAAAGACTGCCCTTGCGTCGCCCTAACCACCGGACATTGGTGGCTGCGAAACGAATTACAGCTTGCCGATCTCTACCGCAAAATGGGCCGTGTGCCTGAAGCAGAAAAGGTCGAGGACGAACTTCGCAAAATGCTGATTTATGCCGACGCGGACCACCCGATCCTTCGCGAATTGCAGAAGCCCGAGCGTTTGAGCGCTGCGGCCACCGTAAAGCAATAGGGGCGTAGATCGC
>DATEGP010000053.1:0-4357 GCA_035280045.1 Candidatus Acidiferrum sp. | reverse complement strand
CCCTCTCGACCCAACTGTAACGCTTGTGACTGTCCATGGCGATATACTCTTGCATGCGCGGCTCCTCTCTTTCTTAAAGAGTTTTCCAACCGCCAGCCTACGCCGGCGGCGGGAGTCGCGCTTTCATATTTTCATTCCGAGTGGAGCAGGCCGACTCTTTCTTCCGCGTTCGCTTCCTGCGAACGCGTCGGCCTGCGCAGTCGAGGAATCTCTCTGAAGGTTTTTTGTTCCGCTGGCGTCTCGTTTACCCTGAGGCACGAAGGGCCGGCGCATTCCCTCTTCAACGCCGGAGGCGTGCCACACTTTAGCCCAGCGCGTCAGCGCTGGGCTAAATAGCAAAAAAGGTCGTGAGTGCCGGAGGCGCGACACAACAAACCGTCCACGCGCTCCCAATGTAGCGGCGACTTTACGTCGCCAGCTTTTTGTAGAGGCCGGGCTTCAGCCCAGCGGGTCTCCTCGTGGCACAGCCATTCCTGGCTGTGCGCCTTTCTTTCCCATCTTCCATTTTCGATTTTCTATCTTCCCTCCCGGGCCTCCCGCATCCAATCCGTCCAAGTCGGCCACCACTCCGACTGGTCCCACCTCAGCGACCACGTCCCGCTCTCCGTCGACATCGCCCTCCCAGCTCCCTGGCGATGCTCCGCCGCACACTTCATTTCCTACCTTGCCAAGCACCCCTTCCCCTCATGCGCTCCACATGGAGGCAGTTTTGCCATCGGCGTATTATGGGCTCATGTCCGGCGGGCCCCATCTGATTTTTGACAAATCCGCGCTTGAATCCTTCAGTTTGGATGAGACCAACTGGCTCGACAATTTCTTCTACACCGTGATAACGCCCCTCTTCTACGCTGAAACGCTAGCGGACCTCGAAAAGGAAGTCGGCAAAGGCAGGACCCCTGAGCATGTAGTCGGCACGCTCGCCATCAGAACCCCCGATTTGCAATCAACCGCCTGCCCTCACCATCAAAAGCTCCTAAGTGGGGTTCTATACGGCAACGATCTCCCGCTAGATGGTCGAATCCCCCGCGACCAGGGCCACGTCGTCGAGCTCGACGGGCAGAAAGGCATCTTCTATTCAAAGTCCCACGAGGAAGAAGCGCTCGACCGATGGTATAAGGGCGAGTTTCTCGATGTTGAACGGCAATTCGCCAAAGCCTGGCGGAGACAATTGACCAATCTCGATCACGACTCGGAATATGCCTTCTTTCAGAAGTGGTTCCTCATGGGAAAGCCCAAGACGCTTCCTGAAGTCAAAACGCTTGCGGATGCATACATTGACGCCTCACCGCAGGACGGCGCTCTAAAATTTGGGTTGCAGCTTGTTGGCGTGCCGAGCGGAGCTCACGCCGAGATCGTGGCGCGGTGGAAAGGGGGCGGTTCGCCGTCTGTCCGCCAGTTCGCACCGTATTTTCGGCACCTCTATGGCGTCGATCTATTCTTCAATCTTGCCATCGCCGCGGATCTCATCTCCCGTCACCGCCCCAAAGGCAAGGCGGACAACAAAGTCGATATCGCCTACCTTTATTACCTACCGTTCTGCCATGTCTTCGTGTCGAGGGACAATCTGCACAAACGCGTCGTACCGCTCTTTCTGCGCAATGACCAAACGTTCGTGGACGCTGCCGACCTCAAAACAGACCTGCAAAAACTTGACGCCCATTATTCAGCACTGCCCGATGACGTCAAGAGCTCCGGATTTTACAAATTCGCTCAATACCCTCCTTTGGACGAATCCTTTCTGGTGACCCGATTGTGGGACAAGCGAGGGAGAAGTTGGCGAGAGCAAGCGACAAAACCCGAACCTCTCGACAGCGAGAAAGATAAAGACATCATCGAACATCTAAGTCGCGTCCGGAATGCCGTCAAATCAAGTGATCCGAACGCCCGACTCTCCATTGAAGACACCCAATTCGTGCAGATTAGCCGTAGCGTCCTACGTTCTAAAGGAAAATGGAAGCGGTTTCCCGACGACGTGTAAAACGTGCGCCGTAGAAAGAATCTTGAACCAGCATGCGCGCCCAAGTTCAGTTCATTGGCGGGTGGCCGCCCGTCGATTCGGTCTCACGCAAGGGGTCGCAATGGGTTTACGATCGCGCTATCTTCGCAAGGACCGATGGCCGAATGAATCACGCGCCCGCCGAGGTAAATCCCGTAATCAGGCAGTCCGCGTGAGGTGAGGTGCAAGATGAGAAAAGCAATCGCAATCTTTGCACTGACGTTCGGGCTGTCCACCGCCCTGCGTGCTTCCACTGGCGCAGAGGTGCAAAGCTGGAAATACAATCCAGAAACCAAGATGATTTCGCTCAAGCTCGTGAACACATCGGGCAAGGACATAACCTCCTACAACATGGCCATCATTTTGACGTATGCCGACGGCACCACGGATGCTCTTCCCGGAGGTGTTGCGCCGTCGGAGCGTATGGAAAACGCATTAGGCCCTGTCATACGGGCGCAGATGAACTCGGATCCTGCACTACAGCAATACGCTCATGGTTTTGCTGCTGGAAGCACGCGATATGACAGCTTCCCGTCGATGAAGGACGTGGCGGATGTTCAGGCGGTCTTTAACGTGGTGATCTATTCCGATTGCACAGCCGAAGTCCTGCCGGGAGGAGAGCGGGCCTTCAAGCAGTTGATGGCTATCAGGAAAGGCCCGCTGCTTGCCATGCAAAAAGTCAGCGAGGTCGTCAAGAGAGCCTTGGCCGACCCCACGGTCACAAATCCGAATGAGGCGGCGAGGACAGAATTGAGGCAGCTCGTTCTGGCCGGAGCGGACAAACATCACACGCCCGAAGATATAGAGGACTACGAGGAGATGACTTTGCGGCAAGCGGTCTCCGACCTTGATCGCATGGCCACACGCACCTCTTTGCAGAAGTACGTCGAGGATACCGACAGGCAAATCGAGTTGCTGTTGCCGCACACGCAAATCAGCCTGATGTCAGCAAAATGAAACCGCGCTGCGGCGGGTGACACAGTCTGAAGATTGGGACGATGGGTGCCCTTTCTCCCTAGATCACAGTCACAACATCTCGTTCCGCGCCTTTTCCAACGAGCGCTGGTATCGCAGTGTCCAGCGTTGCCAACCTTGCCTTGTGGTGCAGCGCCAAACCCAGCAGATACGCATCGGAAACTTGCTGATGCCCTGCAATCTGCGATTGAAAGCTCCTGGTCGCCTCCAGAAGCCCAATGCTGTCTGGCCAGAACTTGTGCCCGGGATGCTTCAGGTTGGCCCCGAGCAACTGGAAAGCGTCTGCGGTTGTAAGGGCGTTCGGTGAGAAAGCCGGATTCGACAGGATTCGCACGAACGCCGCTTGCGTAAATGGACAAGTTGCCCACGCGGCCTGCCCATGTCTGCTAAACCATTGCTGGACTCTCTCGTGGGCCACGTGCGTAGGCCAGCTCATGGCAATCAACACATTCACGTCCAGCAGGAAAACGCCGCTCACTCGGTCTCTTCCTGGATCTTGCGAACATGCTCGCTGGTGACGCGCGGCGAACCGGGAGGAAGTTCCACAACGTGAAAGTCGTTGATGACCCGCGTCTGCAAAGGCGCGCACAAGCCTCGGCGCACCAACTCGCTCACTGCCTTACCAAGGGCGATCTCACGGCTTTGCGCGTATGCCTTAGCCTCCTGCAGAACATCATCATCGAGCGATAGTGTAGTTCTCATGCCCCAAGCGTATCATCTAGGCACAATTGATGTCCAACAAAAATCTATAGCATCAAATGAGCGTTCCTGATGCGCTTAGGCCATTGCGCTTCTAGCCTTAAGCGCCCCGCATCCCCGACTCGCACGGGCGTGCGGGAAATCTTCTGCTTGTTCCTACGGCCAACGGTGAGCGGCAAACGGCCAACCCTCTTCCTTGGCTCCTAGTCCCCTATCCCATAGAAAAAATCAAAAAATATGCATCAGCGACTTGACAAAATAATAATCTGTGCTAGACTAGTATTTCATTCCGGCCGGGTTCTTCTCAGTACCCAGACCGCGCCCCAACTGCCCATGCGCCCCCGCCGCTCGTCGTTCTTCCACAAAGACAACGTTCCTCGTCTATCTACTTTGTTTTCTTCGATCTCCACCAGTTACCAGCATCCCCGCCTCATCAAAGGGTCCCTCTTATCCGCGCGCATCCGCGAAAATCCGCGGCTTTCTTCACACCTCCGTGTTCTCTGTGCCTCCCCCTCCGCAAACTCCGTGTTTGCTCCCCTTTCTTCTTTGCATATTGGTCTTCAACGACTTACGAACTGCTCACCGCTTTCACCCCACCTCGGCTTTCTTTGTTTTCAACAACATACAACAGTAGCAATTTGCAACTCCCTTGTTTTGATTACGTTGCAACAGTGGGGTGGGTGGGTA
>DATEGP010000052.1:0-97824 GCA_035280045.1 Candidatus Acidiferrum sp. | reverse complement strand
GATCGATAACTACGCTCACGGTGGAGGGTTTGTCCTGGGATTTGTACTTGGAAAAATCTATGTGGACCGGAAGCCCATGAATGTAAAAGAAATCCGCATTGCCCATGTGCTCGGCTGGCTCGCGGGAATTGTGGTCATCGCCAGCTTCGTTTTGATGTTCATGCACTTCCGCGATCCTTTGCCCGGGCGCGGATAATCACAACCAGGTTGCCGGCTACAACTTAACGATTTCCACAAAAGCAGGAAGCTCCATCAAGTCTCTTCTTCTGCTTTCTGCTTTCTGCTTTCTGCTTTCTGCTTTCTGCTTTCTGCTTTCTGCCTTCAGCTTGTTCCTTCGGGAGGTGTGGGAGCATTGAGCCGCCGCGCGACCGTGAACGAGTAGTGCACTCCTGTAAAGACGCACAGTGCCGACACAAGGTAAATGAGGAAACGAATCAGCAACGTGAGATGAAGCGCGGGGTACGCCGCGCCCAGCACCACGGCAAAAACCAGCACGATCTGTAAAAACGTGGTGAGCTTTCCGTAGATGCTAGGCGGAAAAGGACGATACCCGGAAGCTAGAATAATCACCACCGCCACCGTCAGGATGAGCAGGTCGCGGCTCAAGACCAGAATTGTAAGCCACCACGCGAATTGCTTTTTGAACGCGAGAACGATAAACGAGGACGAGAGCAGAAGTTTGTCCGCAATGGGATCGAGATACGCGCCCAGCGAAGAATGCTGGTTGAATTTCCGCGCGATCAGCCCGTCAATGCCGTCGGAAAGTCCCGCAATCACCAGAATCAGCAGGGCCCACTTGTATTTTTCGTAAGAAATGAAAATCAGGAAGAACGGCAGGAAGCCGAGCCGGAGAAACGTAATTTGGTTGGGTACGGTCCAGATGCGGCCCTTCATTGTGATTAAGAATAGCGTAATTCATGGCTTTTTTCAGGCAAATCAACCGCTCTCGAAACTGGCACGCTATCCTTGCCTGCGGATTCCGCGTCCAACCTTTGGAGTGCGGAGCTTGCTCCCGCTTTTCTTCCATCGTCGCTCACAACGTTCGGCAGGGCTACTAAATTCCACGCCGGTCCGTTTCACGCGAATTGCGCGAGATATTCCTGCAGCGAGCGGCCCAGTTTGCGGGCGAACAGCTCGTTCATGGAAGGAATGGAACCGGAAGGCTCGTCGAGCGCGACACGCTCCACGCGATGCATGGGAAAAAACACAGTTGGGAACCCCACGCGCTCGCCGTCAGGTTCATTCATCTGGCGAATAAAATGGTCGAACGAATTCAGGTCAATCCCGCGCAGCGTGACGCCCGAGGGATTGATAGCCAGCAATTCGCCCCACACTTTTTCCTTGGGTGTGTGCAGGCTCACGATCACGATGGAATGCGGGTCCATGGTTTTAAAGGTTCCTGTATTTAGACTAACGCATTTCTCCCCGGCCTTGGCGGCGCCGTGCGGAAAGAGGAAAGACAACGCAGAGGCGCAGAGCGCACAGAGAATCCGTAGAGAAGAGCCAACTCTCTCACTTTGTTTTCTCGTAGGCCTGGTTGAGCCACCAGAGCGCGTCGCGCAAGTCTGCGGCGGAACCAACGTCGAACGAAAACCAGCGTTTTCCCGGCGAGATGCGTTTGTCATTCGAGGCGCGCCCTTCTAGTTCTGGCGGAATCGGATCAAAGCGGAAAATGACGGAGTTGGGAGTATCGAATCCGCGCGTGACCGGCAGCCCGCCGAAGATTTTTTTGTCTCGGTAAAGGCCCATCATTCCAAACATAGGCTTGGTTGAAATTTGCGGCCAGCCGCTGACTTCGGTTTTCAGCATCGCCGACCACTGCTTCATTTCTTCCGAGATCGGCGGCATCTTTGGGCGGTCGCGCATGGCTCGAGGTTGTACTTTGGCCGGCGACTTCCGTTTTGCTGTCTTCGCGCTCATCGATGAGTTCCTTCTTGGCGTAGCCGCCGACTTTCGCGGTTTTTGCTGCCCCCGTTCATGAAGCGGTCCGAAAATCGAGCGATGCGCCGCTCTTCAGCAACGACTCGGCTTGCGTGACCATACTTTCGATGATGCTGGCCGCGCTGGGGCGGTCGTGCAGCAGTCCGGCGGCCTCGCCGACGACGGTCAAATACATCTCCAAATCCTGCTGCTTGCGCGCTTTGGCGTAGGCTTCCGCAAGGCTGCCACCCGCCGCGGCGGCTTCGGTTTCGCGGTGCGCCCACTCGTCGGTAAATTTATTTTTCAGAACGCGAAACGAAAACTCCTGAGGCCACGGGACGCCTCGCAACGCATCAATCGCTTTCGTGCGCACCGTGTCGTCGCCGGAAGCGCGCACGGCGCGTTCAATCATCGCTTCGGGCGTGAGCGCTTCCGCCGCAGCCCAGAAGCGTGTTCCAACCAGCGCGCCGTCCGCTCCCAGCATCAGTGCTGCAGCGAGGCCGCGGCCATCGGCGATTCCTCCGGCCGCGAGCAGCAGCGTCTTTGGTGAGCGCTTCGCCAAGTGGTCCGCGACTTCGGGAACAAGCGGAAGCGTCGAGCGGCTTGCGCCATGCCCTCCGGCTTCGGTACCTTGCGCGACGATGGTGTCGGCCCCGGCGTCCAGCGCCTGCTCGACATGCCGCAACGTTTGCGCCTGGCAAATGAGTCTGGCCTTGGCGGCATGAATCTTCTTCGCGTGCGGTTTCGGCTCCCCAAAAGACAGAAATACGCAGAACGGAGAATGTGTCAAAGTCTGGTCGAGCGCTTGCGGCGCGCGGTCGAGGGCCCAGCTGATGAAGCCCACGCCAAACTTGCGGCCTTTCGCGAGTGCGAGTTCTTTCTCCAGGTCGGGCTCGCCTCCGAGCGCACCAGCGTAACCGGCGCCCAGGATTCCGAGTCCGCCCGCATCGGAAACGGCGGCAGTCAAGCGGCCACCCGCGATCAGCGCCATCGGCGCGCACAGGATCGGGTGGCGAATTCCAAATGCTTCCGTGAACCGCGTTTTCACCGTTGAAGTCCTTCCGGGAGAAATCCCCGCGTCGCGCTCTTGCTCACACCGGCATGGGCTTGGGTCCGCCGGAGGGGAGAAGAAGTTTAGGCTCGGTTAGGGATTGCACTTGCTCGAGTGTCGCGTCGGGCGCGAGTTCACGGAGGAGCAGGCCTTGCGGCGTGACGTCAATGACGGCCAGTTCAGTGACGATGTGGTCCACGACTTCCACGCCGGTGAGCGGCAGCGTGCATTTTTTCAGGATTTTCGGTTTGCTGTCGCGGGTGGCGTGCTCCATGGCGATGAAGACGCGCTTCGCTCCGGCGACCAGGTCCATGGCGCCGCCCATGCCTTTCAGCATTTTGCCGGGAATGGCCCAGTTGGCGAGCGTGCCCTTTTCGTCCACTTGCAGCGCGCCCAGGACCGTAAGGTCCACATGGCCGCCGCGAATCATTCCGAAAGAATCGGCGGACGAAAAATAGCAAGTGCCGGGAAGCTCCGTGACTGTTTCTTTGCCCGCGTTGATGAGGTCGGGATCGACTTCGGAATCCAGCGGATACGGGCCGACGCCGAGCATGCCGTTCTCCGATTGCAAAATCACGTCCATGCCTTTGGGCACGTAGTTGGCCACCAGCGTGGGCATGCCGATGCCCAGATTGACGTAGTAGCCGTCGCGCAACTCCAACACAATGCGCCGCGCAATCCGTTCCCGTTTTTGTTCTTCGGTTAGAGTCATTTCTGGCTTTCCCTACTTTGCTTGATTAAGTTTCTGGATCAAATCGAGAAGCGGCAAATACAAAACATAGTGCAACGCTTCCGATAGTGAGATCGCAACCAAGAATAGGATTCCGGTAGCAACCAAACGGCGCGTTGTGCCGCGCATAATAAACTCTTTGACAATAAGCGCGACCGCAACTCCGCCAAAAAGGAGAGGACACAACCACGAATAATTCATGATCAAGATCTTTGTTGGGAGTGGCAGCTCGACCCCAAGGCCTTTGAACAACTCCCGGAAACTGGGCGTGGCTCGGAGAAATGCGAAGCCAACAAAGAGACAGATCACTGACACAAATATGGACAGAGCCCAAGCTAAGATCTCACCTTTCAGGCTGCGCGGCTGTATTCCGGGTTGTTCCAACTGGGCCTCTCTATAATCTGCGTGTGGTGCGTTTCTCGATGCGCTTTTCGTATTTGGAGCCCTGGAAGATGGCGTCGACGAAAATGCCAGGCGTGTGCACCGATTGCAGAATCACGTCCATGCCTTTGGGGACGTAGTTGGCGACCAGCGTGGGCATGCCGATGCCGAGATTCACGTAGTAGCCATCGCGCAACTCCAACGCAATCCGGCGGGCGATGCGTTCTCTCTTTTGCTCTTCAGTCAAAGGCATAAAAAGCTCTAAGCGGGTTTCTCCGGCAGCACGCCAAGCTGCCGCATGATCGTCGCAAGGTCGTAGAAATCCTTGTTGGCGGAACATTTTCCGCCACGCATTTCAAACACGCTCGCGCCCCTCACAGAAAACTTCTTGCCGGTCTTGTAAAGGCCCTTGTCGGTGCCGCTGAGAATCCACTCCACTGCGCCATGCCCTCTGTAAACGGAGGCGCTGACCACTTCGAGCTTGAGATCGGGAACCGCTTCAAAAAAGCCCGCGGCAAATTTACGGAGTTCAGGCCTGCCGTGGTTCACCACTCCGTATGCAACGTCCTCATACACAACATCTTCGGTGTAAAAGCCTACGACCTTGTCGGGATCGTGTAAGCTCCACGCGGCAAAAGCCTGGCGCATGAACTCGGCGCCCACGGGCTTGCTCTTTTCCTGGGCGGAGAGGCTCATTCCCACCAAGACAATAGCGACGATGATTCCGAAACGGATTTTCATGTCTACCTTCCTTTCATCGGCCTCCTATTGAGATATCAGCCCGAAGCTTTGTCATTTTAAAACCAACGACCGGCCACTACGACTTCCTCGTCGTGCGGCGCTCGATGCGCTTTTCGTACTTGGGGCCCTGGAAGATGGCGTCGACGAAAATGCCGGGCGTGTGCACCTGGTCGGGCGGAAGCTGGCCGAATAGGTCGCTGTGCCCGCCCTGGTCGATTCTTTCCGTGGCGGAGACCAACGTCCATGTTCCCACTAGAGCGTCTTTCACGTTTCTGGACCACATTCAAGTTGGCGAGAGAACTCGACAACATTGAGAGAAAATATCTCATCCACAGGACAAGGCTTCCGCGAGCACCTCGGGACATCCTTGCCTTCCTTCGTCCACAAAAACGGATAGAAAGACAAAGCCTGGTCTCCTGACAACGCACCCACTTCAGATTTCCAGCCCGGCCAGCGCAGCGACTCGTAGAATTTGCCGAGCTTTGGGCTCAGAGACCACGCGACGAAGTCGCTATAACCGATATCGTTCAGCGGCTCCCAGCGCAGGGTATCGGGAGCGAAATAGAAAACTTCGCCAGTTGCCCCATCGAAAGCGCCTCCATTGAGTGCGAAGAATCCGCCCACAATATCGTCTGCGATGAGCCAGAAGCCCAGCGATTTTCCAGCCTCGTTCGTAGAACGCCCATGATTCCAATCAGGCATAGACCGCGGCAGTTTGGGATGTCCCGAGCCGAGAAGCCGAAGCCAGCCATGATCAACCAGAATTCCACCAGTGTGGTACACGACGGCTCCCATGGAACTGCCCAGTGATACTTGTGTTTTCAGAAGAGCTTCGTCTCGCCGTGAGTCATTTGCCGGCAAGACCTCAACAGAATTATGGGCGGCCTGGATCCACTGCTGAACCTCGGGCCAGACGGGCTCGTCTACTGCTATCAATTCCTCGATCGTGCGGGCGCACATCATGCTTTCCTTATCGTGCGGCGCTCGATGCGTTTTTCATATTTGGGGCCCTGGAAGATGGCGTCGACGAAAATGCCGGGCGTGTGGACCTGGTCCGGGGGGAGCTGGCCGATGTCGAGCAGTTCTTCGACTTCGGCGACGACGTAATCGGCGGCGGTGGCCATCATGGGATTAAAGTTGCGCGCGGTCTTGCGGTAGATGAGATTGCCCCAGCGGTCGCCCTTCCACGCTTTGATGAACGCGAAGTCGCCGCGCAATCCGCGCTCCATCACGTACATGCGGCCGTTGAACTCGCGGGTCTCTTTGCCTTCGGCGACCATGGTGCCGTAGCCCGTGGGCGTGTAGAACGCGGGAATGCCCGCGCCGCCCGCGCGCAGGCGCTCGCTGAGCGTGCCCTGCGGGTTCAGCTCGACTTGCAACTCGCCGCTCAAGACAAGCTGCTCGAAAAGTTTGTTCTCGCCGACGTAGGTGGAGATCATTTTCTTCACCTGGCGCTGCTGAAGAAGCAGGCCGATGCCGAAGTCATCCACGCCGGCGTTGTTGCTGACGATGGTGAGATTCTTCGTGCCTTTGCGGCGGACGGCGGCGATGAGGTGCTCCGGGATGCCGCAAAGGCCGAAGCCGCCCATGAGAATGGTGGCGCCGTCAGCGAGCTTGGCGATGGCGGCGTCCGCGGAAGCGATGCGTTTGTCCATGAAGAGGTCTCAGTTTTCAGTGGTAAGTCTTTAGTTTCCGGAACGAAAAAGCAAGGGCCTACGACCATTGGGGAGTACCGAAATGGGAAGAACTTAGGTACACCCCGGCAGCTTTCGTAAGAGTGGCAAACAAAGGAGTTAGAGCATACGGAACTTGGAAGAATATACGGAACTTTGTAGGAGGCAGGTTTTCGCGGGTTTCGGGAACAGAGGGGGTATGGCCATCCCCGGGCAACGATGCAAATGCATGAAAGGAAGGGATTTGCGGGAGGAGCATCCTGCAAGTTATTGAAAATAAAGGTGCAAATTTGCAATGGTGGTTGCAAGGAAAACGCGTCGCGAGGATAAGGCGGTGACGCTGGGGTCAGAAGGGCGGGTCGTGCGAGCATCACAAGGGGCCAGGGCACAGGGGAAAATCGTGCCATCGCGGCAAACACAGTATACCACAAAATAAAATTAAGTCAAGATAAAATGTAACTCGCGTGGATTCTACGGGTTAGAAGACGTTTCGAAAGTGTAAAATTTGCAATGGGCTGGTTCTCTTGAAAACCAAACAGAATCATAAGGTTAGGGCGAGTCTCCTGTGCGCAATGGCTTTGGGCCTGGTTGCGTGCCACAAGGATAGCTGGCAAGCCCCAGATTCCCCGCAGCTTACGCAGAAAGTGACAATGAAAGACGTCACTTTTTACAGCAAGGCGCTTCAACGGGAGATGCCGTATCGGGTCGTGATGCCTTCGGGCGACACCTCGGGGCGCAAACTAAAAACAGTGTATATGCTGCATGGCGGAGGCGGGAACTTTCGCGACTGGACGAATTATTCGGACGTGTCGAAATATGCAGAGCATGGTTTTATTCTGGTGATGCCGGAGGGTAATTCGTCCTACTACGTGAATGCGGCGGGGCGTCCGCAGGACCGGTACGAAGACTATGTCGTTAAGGATCTCATCGAGGATGTAGAAAGCAAGTCTCCAGCGATGGGGAGCCGGGAGGGCCGCGCGATTGTAGGTGTGTCCATGGGGGGATTCGGGGCCGTCAACCTTGCGCTGCACCATCCGGAGTTGTTTGCATTCGCCGGAGGGATCAGCGCTGCGCTCGATGTTCCAACGAGACCGTTCTCGATCAAAAGATTAGAGCAGTGGCGGCGATTTCGGACGATCTTTGGGCCTTGGGATGGGCCGGTGCAGAAGGGCAACGATCCTTTTCTTCTTGTGAGGTCGGCTGACACTCAGAACGCTCCTTATTTCTTTCTTACGTGCGGAGAGCAGGAAGGACTGTTGGGACCGAACCGGCGATTTGCGTCGTTACTGGAGGGGCGTCATTTTCGATATGAGTTCCACACAACGCCAGGGGACCACAACTGGAAGCAGTGGGACGAGTGGCTGCCGAAGTTGTTTCAGAGCCTGGAAGAACATCTGCAGGCCCCCCAGGAAATTCACTAGGCTAGCTGGGATTCATCCAGAGCCAGCCGATGGCGACGGCGATGGCGGCAAGAATGAGCTGTACCCAACGAGAATAGGCGCGATGAGTTTTGTGGTCCTGGCTCGTCAGCTTGGACATTTCCAGGTAAGGTGCAAGGCCGCGCCGGAACCAGCCTTCCACAACAACCTCCTGGCCGATGCAGCTTTCCGCAGCGGACAAGGCGAAAAGGAAGCGCAAAAACGGAATGGACTGGCGGTAGAGCAGGAAAATAATGCCCGTTGAATCGCGGAGCACCAGATCCGGACTCCAAAAGGCTCCGGGCTCGCCGCGTCCGAGAATCTCCCCCTTCAGGCGAACGGCGCGAGGGCGCATCTGCGAAACTTCGACATCTTCAAGAAGCGAGCCGATGTTGGCATCCTGAAATTCACCGCGGTAGCGGAAAGCAACCCGGAGCATCCACGCGATACCGGCAACAATCAGCAAGAGAGGTTTGGCATTGGGCGGCAAGGTTATTCCAAAGAAGGTGAGCCAGTCTGGAACCAGAAAGATGATCCACAGAGCCGCGACGGCTAGTGCGGGGGCAGCCCAAACCAAAACCTCAAGCGCGAACCAAGGCGCAGCGCGCCGCTCATCCGCTGGAAGAGGATATTGCACAGCTTGATTCATGTTGCGAGCTTGTTCGTTCAGTTCACGAACGCGCAAAGCAGTCAGGGGATGAGTGGAGTTCAGTTCGTAAAGCTTGGCCCAGGGGTTCACCAGATCCCAGCGCATGACGGCTGCCGCTTCCGCGGGATTTGCTTTCCCGAGGGCCAGAGCCGTCCCTGAACGTAGATTTGAAATGCCCATGAGACCAAGCGCGCCACCCAAACGGCGTTCGCGACGCCAAAAGGATTTCTCTTCCTTATCTCCTTCCGCCATTGCTTTCTTATATTCGCCTTCGGCACGGACCATGCCATAAGCGATCTTGACGAGAGCGGAGGAGAGTGTGCCAGGAGTTCGCGTAACTTCGGCGGAGTAGTGATCGGCGAAGTATTCGCGAGTTCGATTCAGCAGGAGCACAACAAACTGGCTCAGCAAGTAGCAGAGGTAAGCGGTGTAAGCGATAACCCGGACGTTGTTGATTCTTTCGGTGTAAACGTAAAACTGATAGAGCAACAGCGGCGCGAGCGCGGCCAGTGTCATTACGGCGAAATCGTAGTGCTCGATGTGGCCAATCTCGTGGGCCAAAACCGCGTTGCTTTCTTCGGGCGTCAAGACTTCGAGAAGCCCCGACGTAACTACGACGCGAGCATCACTGCGCAGCCGCCCAAACGAGAAGGCATTGGGGGTGCCACTGTGAATGATGCCGATGCGCGGAACCTTGAGGCCGCGCGAGGCGCAGAGACGTTCGACGAAATCGCGGTTGATGGGGGGAAGCCCTCCCCCCTCGTCGTACCAGGTGATATCCATCAGCCATTCGATCAAGTGCGGGCCGATCAGATACTGGATACCGACCATGACAACGGGAAACGCCAGGGCGACCCACAACGGAGCGCCGACATGAGCGATGTAGGCGGCCCCAATGGCGAAAACCAAACCATATAGCGCCAACAAGATCAAGATAGAGCGCGTGAGATAACGCATGCGGCCTCCAGAAAGGAAGAAACTCCGGTCTGCTGGAGTGGTGCTCGTCGAGACATTCTACTGCGGGAAAGGTACGCAGCAAAGCCCTCCGTTGAGGACTAATCGAGTTTGGATTTGCCGTGGCGGTGCTTGGGGCGAGGAGCAGTCGCCGCCGGAAACATTTTTGTTGTTCGCAGCGTTTAGGCATAAGGGGACCTCCGGAGGGAAGTTGGATTTATTCTAGATGGCGCCAAGGGCCGTTCGTTACTGGAGCGGGCAGGAGAAGTTCTGCCGAGATTGCAGGACAAGTTCGGGAGGCATGGTGATGAAACGTTTATGGATATTGATTGGCCTTTGTGCAATTGCGGTGGCGCTGGCGGCACTTGCGCCGCGAGCGAGTTCCAACAACGAAAGCAGCGCGAACGTGCCTGTTTATACGGCGGACGGGAGCTTGAAATTCCCCGCGAACTACCGGGAGTGGGTGTACTTAACGTCGGGTGTGGACATGAGCTACAGCCCGAATATGGATATGGGCCACTCAATGTTTGACAACGTGTTCGTGAATCCGGAGGCGTACAAGGCGTTTCAACAGACGGGCACGTGGCCGGACAAAACGATCCTGGTACTGGAAGCGCGCGTGGCCGGGAACAAAGGATCAATCAACAAAAATGGACACTTTCAAACCGGTGACGTGATGGGGCGCGAAGTACATGTGAAAGACCCGGCGCGTTTCTCGGGTACGGCAGGTTGGGCGTTTTTTAACGCTGAAGACGGCGTGACCGGGAAACTGCTGCCGCGCGAAATGAATTGCTATTCGTGCCACGAACAGCACGGCGCCGTGGATACGACGTTCGTGCAGTTTTATCCGACGCTGCTGGAGACTGCGAAGAAAAAGAATACGCTGAGCGCGGCGTATGTGAAGGAAGAAGCGGCGAAGTGACGAAAACTGCAAGAAAATAAAATGGAAAGTGAAAATTAGGAACAGCCCGCGTGACGAGAGAACGAAAACCTTCTAAAATAAGAAAGTAGCCGCGAATGGGCGTGTAGCTCAGCTGGGAGAGCATCGCGTTTGCAACGCGAGGGTCGGGGGTTCGAATCCCCTCACGTCCACCAAAAATTTTGCGACCTCTGCGCAGTTCTGTTTTTTAATTCCAATTTTGCAGGCAATCCTGAGCGGCGCCGCGATACACTGCGTGGTATGAATCGGCGGGAATTCCTTGCCATGCTCACTGCTGGAACCACGGGAGCGGGCGCGACATGGCCATGGAAGTCGGGGGCCCAAGAGCAGGGAGGCATGGCAACGCGCGGAGTGAAGCCGCAACCGCGCGGAAAGCCTTCGGGGCTCCCGTTTCACGCGCATTTCACCGACGTGGCCGCGCATGCGGGTTTGCGCGCTCCGATTATCTATGGGCCCCCAGATCGCATGGATTACATCCTTGAATCCATGGGCTGCGGGGTCGCTTTCCTCGACTTTGACAACGATGGCTGGCTGGACATTTTCCTGCTATCGGGGACGCGGCGGGAAGGGCCGGTCGAGGGGGCGAGCAACCGGCTTTACAAAAACAATCGCGACGGAACTTTCATCGACATGACGGCGAGAGCCGGGCTGGTGCGCCAAGGCTGGGCGTGCGGCGTGACGGTCGGGGATTACAACAATGACGGGTTCGAGGACCTGTTTATCACCGGTTGGCCGCAGAACATTCTTTACCGTAACAACGGCGACGGTACTTTCACGGATGTGACGGAGGCGGCGGGCCTCGCGCATGCTGGCAAACGTTGGGGGAGCGGATGCACGTGGGTGGACTATGACCGCGACGGCCGCCTGGACCTGTTCATCTCGAACTATCTGGTTTTCGACTTCGATAAAATTTCGCCCACAGGGAAAGACCCCAACTGCGACTTCAAAGGAGTTCCCGTAAATTGCGGCCCGCGCGGACTGGGTCCCGAACGGCCGATGCTTTATCACAATAATGGGGACGGGACGTTCACGGACGTCACGGAGCGCTCAGGTGTAGGTGCCGTGAAGCCAGGGTTCGGCCTGACCGCGGTAGCGGCGGATCTAGACGGCGATGGCTGGCAGGATATCTATGTGGCGTGCGATTCCACGCCCAGCCTGCTGTTCCGCAACCGGGGAGACGGCACCTTCGCGGAGCAGGGGCTGTTATCGGGGCTGGCCGTGAACGAGGACGGCAACGAACAGGCGGGGATGGGCATTGCCATCGGCGATTTTGATACGGACGGGCGGCTGGACGCATTGAAGACACATTTTGCGGAAGACACGGTGGCGCTGTACCGGAATGCGGGACGCATGGTTTTTGAGGACGTTACGCTGCGCTCCGGGCTGGGTGTCGAGACGCGGTACGTCGGCTGGGGAGATGGAATCGCGGACCTGGATAACGATGGGTTGCCGGACATTTTTTGGGTGACGGGAAGCACGTTTCCGGAGGTTGAGAAGAAGCATCCAGAGTTTGCTCACAAGACGCCGCGGGTGCTATTCAGGAACCTGGGTGGCGGAAAATTCGAGGAGCTTATGGACGGCGCCGGTCCGGCCATCGCGGAGGCGCATTGCAGCCGGGGCGTGGCGTTTGGAGACTTCGACAACGACGGCGACCTCGATATCTTGATAATGAACATGAATGAGCCGCCGTCGCTGTTGCGGAACGATTTGAGCGCCGGAGGGCACTGGTTGAAGGTTAAGCTCGTGGGAACGCGGTCGAACAGGAGCGCGATCGGCGCGGTGGTCACGGCGATATACGGCGACCGGAAGCAAGTGCAAGCATTGCTGGCGGCGTCCAGCTATCTCTCCTGCGGCGACCGGCGGTTGCACTTTGGGCTGGGAGCGGCGATGACGGCGGACTTGGAGATCGCTTGGCCTAGCGGCGTGCGCGAGTCGGTTAAGGATTTGCGCGTGGACCAGCTTGTAACGGTGAAGGAAGGCTCGGGAGTAATCGGGCGGGAGCGATTTGGGTCGTGACTCGGACTGGGGCAGCCTTGTTGTTTACCATCGCGCTCGGCTTCGCCGCTCCGTCCGAACAGTCGCAGGCGCAGAATCCCACAGGGCAACCTCCTTCGGCGCAGAGTCCATCGGCTCAGGGTCCAGGCCAAGGTGCGGGGGCCGGCGCCGAGGCGCACCTCAGCCGTGGCGTGCAGCTGATGCAGGAGCAATTGTTCGAGGCGGCGGCAAGCGAATTCGAACAAGCTGTGGCGCTCAATCCGACGGATCCGAAGGCACACCTTGAGTTCGCAGTCTGCCTGCTTTCATTGGGCCGCAACGAGGAGGCGCGACGGCAGTTCGAGCAGGTGCAGAAACTGGCCGGCGAATCACGCTACGTGACTTACTACCTCGGGCGGCTCGACCTGCTTGCGAATGACTATGCGTCGGCTATAAAACGGCTGGGCGCGGTGGCCGAGGATCCGCCCTTTCCGGACACAGCTTTCCATTTGGGAGTGGCGTACATTTCTTCAGGCGACGTTGCGGACGGAACGAAGTGGCTGGAGCGGGCCGCCAAGCTCTTGCCACGAGACTACCGCGTGCATTACCGGCTGGCTCGGGCGTATTCGAGCGGCGGGCATGAGCAGGAAGCGGCTCACGAATACGAGCTTTACTCGCAGCTTAGGGACGAACACAAGAACACGGAAAAAGACGTGCGGGACTGCGCGAGCGCGCTGCGTAGCGGATCGCCGGCCGCTGCGCGAGAGGTCTGCCATCACATCTACGATCCCAACGACCCTGACAAGCTGACCTTGCTGGGGCAATTGTACGGCGACTCGGGCGCGTTCGCAGAAGCGCTCGAACCGTTGAAGCGAGCGGTGCAGCTCGATCCGAATTCGTTCGAGGCGTGGCACAACCTGGGAGTTACTTACTTCCGCTTGAATCAATACAAAGAAGCACGCGCGCCGCTGGAGAAGGCGGTGGCGCTGCGCCCGGAATTCTACGGCTCCGTCGTGTTGTTGGGTGCGACGCTTTATATGTTAGGGGACGACGTTGCGGCGTTGCCCGCGCTGGAGCACGCTCATCGGCTGAATCCAGCCGATGCCCAGACCACGGCCGTCCTTGAAAAGCTGCGAGCCGCTCAGAAAAAACAATAAACAACCACGCCTAGTCACTTCTTCAGGCCCTATATCGTAGGTTGTGCGGTCTGGTCAGTTGAGATTCCTGCCTCTTGCCTTGGCTTCAACCCAACAAAAAGAAAGGGCGGCTTCGGAAGCCGCCCTTTCCGTCATTTCAGTTGCTGGAGTCGATCAAAACATTAATTTGATCTCACCCTGGACAATGCGGTGGCCGATCGTGTTCGTG
Source organism: Candidatus Acidiferrum sp. (assembly GCA_035280045.1). Classification (GTDB taxonomy): domain Bacteria; phylum Acidobacteriota; class Terriglobia; order Acidiferrales; family UBA7541; genus Acidiferrum. The sequence continues at coordinate 84,028 of DATEGP010000052.1, read as the reverse complement.
GCGAAGCCGTAATTCGAATTCGTAAGGGCCCCGCTACTGTTAAACGTAAGATTCAAGTTTTGATCGCTGTTGAGGAACGTCCGATTCGGGTGATTGATGAAGTTATAGCCAGAGAAGCGGAACTGAAGCTTCTTGCTCTCAGAGTTGCCCCATGTGAAGTTCTTAAACAGGGACATGTCCGTGTTGAAGAAGCCCGGACCAGTCAAGACTGGCCAGACATAATTGCCCTGCTTGCCCGGCGTGACCCACGGAGAGAAGCAGTTGCCGTTAATGTATTGATTGGCTTTCAGCCCTGATCTTGGATCGCAGGTAAGCGTAGGCATCAAAGTAAGATCTGGGGCACCCAGAGCGTTGGTGCTGTTTGCCTGCAGGCTGTAATTAACGGGCTGCCCTGTGATCGGGTCGGTATAGGTAAGAGTCTGGCCCATGAAAGTAGTACCGGCAGGGATGAACCCGGTGTAGCCAAAATTTGAGCTGACGGCTGCCTGCAAGTCGGCCCCGGTTTGGTACTGCGTAATGCCCGAAATTTGCCATCCGTTGGCAGCCCCTTTCACAAAACGGTTGCCATTGTGCAGCGTCGGGAACTCAAAGACGTAGGCGAAATTGAAGATTTGAGCGCGATTGTTCGGCAGAGTTCCGTAGTTGCTTCTGAGAACAGTGGGATCACCGGCTGCAGCGCCGTTTTCCCCACGAATGCCCAGGGCCTTGCCGAATGTGTAGTTCGTCAGGAAGGTCATATGGCCAGCCTGTTTGTTCCAGGTTACTTGCAACGCGTTATAGTTGGAATACATTTTGTGGTCAATGATCTTGAGCGTGCCGAGGCAATCGGGCTTTGGATTCGCGGCCGTGCCAGTACCAATGGTGCAAGGACCAGCCCAGAGAGGGCGAGCATGAGACACTGCATTACTCGTATAACCAGTATCGGCGCCTCCGAGAGCGCAACTGACTCGTCCCTGGGAGTCGTGGTTCGTGTTGCCGAGGGCATCTTTGGGGGCCATAGAGGAGTTGCAATCAGGCAGCCAACCATAGTTGTCCCCGTAGCTGTTGGTCGCCAAGCCAAATAGCTTTCCGACCGTGATGTCATTGATCTGGTCGAAGTTGTTGTTGTAATTGCTCAGGTAATCGGACTTGCTGCCCACGTAGGCAACTTCCAACAAACTCTTCCAGGGCATTCTCTCGGCTACCGTGAAGCTATAGCTCTGGGTTCGCGGCTCCTGGTCGTCTTTGGGATCCAAGGCCGTGAGTCCATTCGGGATGTTTAGACTCCCGGTAAGAGGCGCAAGCGAAGAGATGCTCACACCGTTCAGCGTTGGAGAAGAGAAAGATCCCCGGACCACGCCGTAGGCTCCGTTCTGGACGTTTTGCTCGTCATGGAAGTGGTACATGCCATAACCGCCGCGCAGTACCGTCCGGCCTGTGCCAAAGACATCCCAAGCAAAGCCAACGCGCGGATTGTAGAAAAGCAACCGGCTACCCGAACCGGAAAGCGCGGTCGAGGAGTTGGCCTTATTCCACTCGATGCCGGGGAAAATTCCACTCCCGCCAGGAACTGCAGCGCCCTTGTCTTGAGCATAGAGGCTTGGATACCACGCCGAAAAACCGTAGCCGGTGGTATCAACCCAAGGCCCTAAATGAGAGAAGCGCATGCCATAGTCCAAGGTCAAACGGCGCGAAATCTTCCAGGAATCGGTTGCATAAAAATCCGCCGTCATGTAGCGGAAGGCGGGAAGCACGTCGTAATTCAATTCCGAATACTGGGTCATCTGGCCAATGAGCATATCGGCATAAGCGTTGCCCGAGCTACCGCCGCCCCAATTGCTAAAGACCATCGAGCCGTTGACGGAGCCGTTGCCGGGCTGTTCGTTCCAGGTGCGCTCCCAGTAGAAACCGAACTTGGTAGTGTGCGTTTTCCAGACTTTAACCAGGTTGTCAGCTACAGACGGCAGAGTCTTCTTGGCATAAACGGTACCGTTTAGCTCGAACCCGGTGTTGAGCATGTTGGAGATACCGTCGCCCCAACCCGTCATTTGCGGGAAGATTAACTTGTTTGGATCCCCATGGTTAAAGAGGAACTGATAGTTGATACCAAGGGCGCCGCGGTCCACTTTGCTTCGGTCGCTAAAGCTGTTGGGCAGATTCAAATACGTGTAGCTGAAAACTACCTCGTTGGTAAGAGTTGGACTAAAAATCTTGGTCAGATTGGCGGTCACGACATCCGAGGTGCTTTTCTCTGCAAGAGAGGAAGGATAAGGAGTTGTAGGAGCCGCCCAACTGTTTCCGCCAGAGCTCCAGAGCACGTCCAAACTATTCAGGGCATTATCATGCTGGTGATTATAGCTAACGTAAAGTTTTGTGGATTGATTAAGGTTGTAATCCACCTTGGCGCGTTCCTGCAACATGTTGGAGTAGCGCGTTTCACCATTGGCGTAATTCCAACCGCCCGATCCGACCCTTGTTGGGTCTTGGTTTGGCAGCGGATAGAGGTTCATCAGAATCTGCCCGTTCGGGTCCGCAGCGGTATTGAGCTTTCCGTTCGTGAACATGCTGCCGCCCGGCGTTCCTGTAACGGCATAACCGTTAAGGTGACTGAGATAGTTGTGGTCACTGAAATCGCCCGCGCGCATGTTCATGGTAGTGCCTGGGGCAGGGGCGCTTCCCGTAGGAACAACGGCGTGATAGACGCCGTTGTCCACATTCTGCTTGTAATATTCCATGCCATAGAAAAAGAACAGCTTGTCGCGGTTGTGGTTGAAGTTCGTCCCCGGAATTAAAACTGGGCCGCCGATTTGGCCGCCAGGATAAAAATATTTTGTCTCAGGACGCGCGATATTGGAGTTCTTATCCTGCGGATCGTTGGCGTTAAGATGCCAACTGCGGGCATAGACGTAAGCCTCGCCGTGGAACTGTTGGCCACCCGACTTCCCAACCACGTTAATCGTGACCGGCCCTTTTGCCTCGTCCGCGCCAAAGTTTGAGGTCATGACTTTCAACTCTGCGGTCATGTCCGCATTGGTGTTCATGGCTTGGCCGCAGTTACATCCCGGGTCAATGATGTGGGCGCCATCCGAAGTTATGTCCAACGCAGCCTGCCGGGTTCCGTTCGCCGAGAAGCCATTTCCAACCGGACCGGTGCCGGTGCGTTCGTCCTGCGACTGCTCGCCGTAAACTGTGTTGACAGCGCCGCCCGCGAAAGCCATTCCCGGCATGATTTTCACAAACTCCGCGGCGTTCTGGCCTACGATAGCTACGTTTTGCAAGATGTGTTCGTTGATGAGCGTGGATTTCTCGCCGGAGTCGGTCGGGGTAATCTGGACGCTCGACGATTCGACGACCACGGTTTCCTTTGCCAAGCCGGGCTCCAGCTTGATCCCCGTCAGATTGCGCTTGTCGTCGGAGGTAAGGGCGATGGACTTCGCCGTCCACGTCTTAAAGTTCTCTTTCTCGACCGTAACGGAGTAAGTGGCAGGCGGCACGGAAGCGAAGGTAAAGTAACCTTCCCCGTTACTCTTGGTGCTTCTCGTGTCGCCGCTCGCTTCATTCTTCAGGGTCACCGTCGCATCGGGCACGACGGCGCCTGATGCGTCGAACACAGTACCCGTCAAGGTCGCGCTGGTGGTCTGCGCCAACGCTGGCGGCTGACCGAGAAGAGCAAACACAAAGAGCATGGCGGCCAAGACACTCACGGCCACAATCGGGTTCCTGCGTAGAAAATCGATATTGGAAATGGAAAATGTTGCGTTGCGAGTCATCGCCTCACCCCATCTTTAGCTGAATCTTAGAACCACCACAGTGCCCCAAACGCTAAAACGACGAATGACACTCTCCCGCGGGACAGGAAAAGCGCCACCGTAATCGTTTACGTTGTGTGAGGTTTTACTTCGGCAGACTTGGGCTGTCAAGTCTTTTTTTGAAATTTTTATGTAGCATATCGATTTTGTGGTTTTTCCAGTTCCTATGGAGGGTGTGGGAACCGATGGGCCTGCGGACATCGCGACTTTCCTGATCTGGGGACTTAGACGGGTGGATGGCTAAAAGCAATCCAAGCTGATGGTTACGAGGAGATCAGGGCCAGTTCGCCTGCTCGGCTTTGAGCCGGTCGTACTCGGCTTTTTCTTTCTTCATCTCTTCAATCCGGCCTAGGGCGCGATAGGTGTTAACGATATAGAGGCGGATCACCGGGCTGACCGGATCAAGCTTTTCCGCCGCCAAGTAAGCGGCCAGTGCACTCTCCCGGTCGCCTTTATTCTGGAGCGCTTTTGCAAGCGCCAACTGTGCCCCTACAGAATCGGGACTGAGAGCAACGGCTTGGCGAGCAAATTTCAGAGCGTCGTCCAGCTTGCCGTCAAGTATGTATTGCAGAGCCAGTTCCACTCTTGCCGGCACGCTATCGGGAGTGATGCTTAACTCTTTCAGGAATTCTTGCGCGCATTGTTCGGGGTGGCGGGCCGCGAGGTAGGTGCCATAAAAATAGTGGACGTTAGGAAACTTCGGATACTTGGAAACAAGTGCGGTAAAGTCCGCCTCCGCTACTTCAGGTTCCTGCGTGGCCAAGTCCCAAAAAGCCTTTCCCGCCATGGTCACGACGTCGCGCTGGTTCGCAGGCACATCCGAAGGGAGGATTGCCATGCGAAGCGATGGCAAGCCGCCGGCAAACATCATCTCCGAGTTCGCGTGAACTTTCCGGGCAACACGCATCAGCATTTCCTGCGCCAGCTCGAAGGCGCCCTGCTGAGTCAGCAACATGGACAAGTGGAAGTCGGCCATTTCCATCAACTGCCCGCCCGGTTGCGTAACGGGAACTAACATGTGGGCTTTTTTCAAATGCTGGAATGAGGCGTCGTATTGTTTGGTGCGAAACTCGCATAATCCCAGCAGAGCCCAGCCTGGTGCTGCCGAGGCGTCGAATTGCACCATGCGAGTCAAGGCGTCGCGGCATTCCGGATAGCGGTCGCGCTCGTATTCGATCATTCCGATGGCCCACCAGCCCTGAGCCCAGTCGGGACGGAGCTTGACGGCGCGGCTGTAGAGGTCGGCGGCCTCTTCGGGGTGATTGGCCTCGTAGGCTTGTTGCGCCTTGGCAGAAAGATCTTCAAAGGTTTCAGGCGGACTCTGCGCCGCGGCTACGGCTGCAGATAAGATTAGCGAGAGAAGGCTTATTGATCGCATTTCCGCAGCTTCCTTCCACGCTCCTGCTCACGCGCCTGAATCGCGGCGTCCATCTCTTCCGCAATTTTTCTTTCTTGCCGGCCTTCTGCCAGGCGCCCCAGGCGAAAGTCAATCGTCGAAAGGCTGCGATGCGCCTCGGTGTATTCGGGAGCATCCTTGATTAGCGCCTTCAACAGCTCCGCAGCGCGCTTGTCGTCTCCCTCGTCCGAACATAAGAGCGCGAACTGATAGCGGACGCGGATTTCTTTCGGCCGCAACTGATTAGCCTGCTCGAGGCGCGAGCGCGCTTCCGGAAGCTTGCTCTCCTCGCGGAGAAGCGTTCCCAGCCAAAGAAGCGGATCAAAGGCAGTCGGATCTACTGCCAAAGCTTTGCGGAATGCCGCTTCAGCGCCGTCCAAGTCGGCCGCGAGATAAGCCAATCTCCCGCGCAGGCTGTAGGCCTCCGGCAAATTAGGATTCAGGGCGATCGCGCGGTCCACCTCTTCGGTGGCGCCCTTTTTGTCGTCCGCTTTCATTCGCGTGAAAGCCATCAGCATGTGCGCTTCGGCGGTGTCGCCATTTCGCAGAATACGCTCGATCATAAGGGCCCCGCGTTGATCCTGGCCCTGGTGCAGCAGGGCGGTCCCGAGCAGGTAAGCGAGAGCGAGGTCGTTCGGATCGGCGTCGGCCAGCGGATCAAGCAGGGCGATCACTTTCGTATCTTCGCCACGGCGAAGGTAGCACTCAGAAAGCAGCAGTAAGAGCCGCCGATGCTCAGGATCGCTTGCCGGCTGAATCGCGTAGACCGCTTCGAATTCCTTTAGGGCTTGTTCAGCTTCGCTCATCTTGTAATAGGCAAGAGCCAGGTTGAAGCGAACTCCGTAGTTGGTTGGCTCTTTCTCCAGAGCCTGCTTGTACTCCTGAATCGCGTCGGTGTAGCGGCCCTCGTGAGCCAAAGCCGCTCCCAGGTTCGAACGAACCGCCACCGCTTCCGGATGGGCTTTCAGGAAGGCTTGATACTCCGTGATGGCTTCGGCGTAGTGACCAGACTGGTGCAGTTCGACAGCGTGCTTGAGCGCCTGCTGCGCGGAGGGATCCTGCGCCTGCGCAAGACACACCAAAAGAAGGCAGGCAAAGACTGAGAAATAGATTTTTCTTGCAGTCACTGTGCCAGTATAACCCCGGCGGGAACCGCTCGATACGACCTTAATCATTCCGCAAAATCTTCCAAACTATTTCCGCGGGAATTGTTCCAGAGAATTGCGGCATTTTGTGGAGCCGACCCAGTGAGTTAAGGCTTCTTCCTCTTTTTTTCAGGAGCCTCAACCTTCGAACGAAGTTCCTGCACCAGCCGCATCTCTGGAGCTTTCAGCCCGTCCAGCGCGCGGCCTCTCCACATCGGCGGCCCGTTGATTCCTTGCGAAGCCATATAGACTTCAAGCGTGTCATGGGGATCACCGACCTCTCCGCCGATCGACTCCGCAGAACCGTGCACCCTGGATGTGGTATCACCGACCCGCTGTGTCGTCGTGCTCACCTGGACTCCGCCCTTCACTTCCGCCAACCGGCCCGCGCGCACCACCAGGAGAAGATCAGCCTCTCCGCGGTTGTAGACAAGCTTGTAGCGGCCCCATTTTTCAATCGCGCTCTGGACGTTTTGCACGGCGTGCCGGTCGTCAGGCATCACCTCAGGGCTAAAGACGTCGCCGTAATACGTCGTGACATATACATACGTAGCGCTTTTAATGACAGCCGGTATTGGGTTTTTATCTTCAGCTTTGGCCGCCAGCGCGAAAACGAACAAGAACAATATGGAGGCTTTACATTTCAACATACGAGCTCCCCTCTTGCGCAACAGTTAGGGCTCCGGTTTCTGGATACAGGGATGCGCGGAACCCTCGTTCGGGATGTCAGCGGGACCAACCGCGATTCGACACCATGCCTGCGCCTTCTCGAATTGTGACGAGCCGGTTAGCCGCAATCCCTTTGTGGCTTTCGTGCAGGCCACTCGGCCAAAATATCTCGAGGTCAGCTGAGAGCGACGGACCCAATCCGAAGTGCAATCGAGGATCGTTGCAAGAGAAAAAACTGGACTGACTGAGCAATGCCTGAGCTTGTGTCTTTCCGCCGTAGTGCAACAAAACGCGAGATCCGATCGCACTGCGATTGGATTTTGCGCCCTCCAGCTTGATTTTAATCCAGTTGGCCTTTCCGGTGACGTCGTTTCGCAACAGCGACGGTGGTTCGTTAAGGTTGATGATAACGATGTCCACGTCGCCGTCATTGTCAAAATCTCCGAAGGCGCAACCTCGGCTGCAATGCAAAGCTGCAACGCCGGGACCAGCTTCCGCGATCAGCTCTTCGAATGCGCCTTGCCCCAGGTTTCGGAAAACGGCGCGCGGCGTCTTGTTCGGGTACTGCGGGAGCCTCTTTTCCACCTTTGGGTCCACATGACCGGTGGTCATAAACAGGTCCGGATAGCCGTCGTTGTCCAGATCCACAATTCCGGCTCCCCAGCATATGTAGCGAGTCTCGACTCCCAGCCGCGAGGATGCTGTCGCGTCAACAAAGTATCCCTTGCCATCGTTGTGATAAAGGATGTTCCTGTCATCGGCAAAGTGGGTCTTGAAGATATCAAGGTGCCCGTCCGGACTATAGTCACCCACTCCGGCGCCCATGCCCGCCTGCGCCATGCCGTCGTCGTTCAGTGCGACGCCGCGCAAGACGCCCTCTTCCCGAAACGTACCATCGTGGTTGTTCATGAAAAGAAGGCTTGGGGTGGCGTCGCAAGCGACATAAATGTCCGGCCAGCCATCTTCATCGAAATCGGCTGTTACAACCGTCAAGCCGTAGCTTGAGGTCGCTTTCGCGATGCCTGCGGATTCGCTTACATCGGTGAAGGTCCCGTCGCCATTGTTTCGATAAAGCCAGTGCCTGCCCGTCGGCAAGCCGCGCGGCCCGCACGCCACGGGAATCCCCAGCCAGATGCAGCTGCTGTTTTGGCCAGGAGCGGGAGCTTCTTCAAAAGAAAACCGCACGTAATTGGAGACGAAGAGGTCGAGATGGCCGTCGCGATCGTAGTCCACAAAGCTGCAGCCAGCGCCCCAATGCTGATCCTCGCTCCATAGTCCCGCAGCCTTGGTCACATCCGTGAAGGTGCCATCGCCATTATTGCGATAGAGAATGTTCCGGCCGAAGCGGGCGATGAAAATGTCATCAAAGCCGTCGTTGTTGTAGTCACCGATGCAAACGCCGCAGGCCCAACCCAGCGAGTGTAAGCCCGCCTTTTCCGTGACATCTGTAAAAGTGCCGTCACGATTATTTTTGTAAAGGCGATTGGTTGTGCCCTCGGGCGCGCCTTCCAGGCGCGTGCCGGACAAAACGAATATGTCCATCCACCCGTCGTTGTCGTAGTCAATGAAGGCGCAGCCGCAGCCGGTTGTCTCGACAATGTATTTCGTTTCCTCGCCGGTGCCGTAAATGACAGGAGCTCGCAGACCGGCATCCTTTGCGACATCCACGAAATGAGCATGAAAAGGCCGGCCGGAAGGAGCCGATCGTGGTAATGGCTTAGCGCTGTGTGTGGACAGGCCTTGTGCCAGAAGCGAGTCGGGGCTGAGGAACCACGCGGCGCCCATCCCCAACTGTGTAAATCTGCGGCGTGTGATGATCATTCTGCACACGATCTCCTAAAACTCATTCATTCGCCAGCAGTTTCCTCTGTGCTACTTTTGCTGGACCTCTCACACGATCATTTTGATTTCTTTGCTTAAAGAACCGTGCGGCTCATTAGCGTGGCTCAATCCACTTGAAACGCCACCTTCTCCTCCGCCTTCAAGCTACCCTGGCTAACGCCAATCCCGATCTGATAGGCGCCTGGCGTGAATTTGTCCGCAGGCAAGTTTGCGATGTAGGGGATTCGTCCGTCTTTTTGCGCCTCCGGCAGCGGCGCCTCGGCCGCACCGAGATACTGCCCATCTTTGTAGAAGGACATGGTGAGCTTAGGAGCATCTTTGACGGCGCGATCCGGGTACACAGCAAAATAGAAAGAAAGGAAATTGCCGGGGCCGCCCTTGAGGGTGTTCGTGAGGGTCGGCACGACCTTGCCGCCAGGAAAATAAAAAGCATCCAGGATTTGGTTGTCTTTTAGCGTTTCGGTGCGACGCACAACGACCACATTGCTCATAGACAACTTGCTGGACGGATCCGGAACTGTGACCGAGGTTTTCTTGACGCAGGTCTTGTTGTCGAAGCGATCCATGACCACCGCTTCCAAAGTGTACGCGCCCGGAGTTAACTCGGTACGAAAGGTTTGAACCAGGTTGCCTTCCTTGTATGCACCCACCTTGTCGGTAGCGACCTGCACGGCGAAGTCCTTGCTAAATTTCTCAACGATTTCACCGCTGGAATTCTTCAAGATGGCGAGCAGAGCGGCGTCGACCGCGCTGCTCTTTTGATCGGGCTGCGGCGTGAAGGTCAATCCCTTGAGGGGAGCTTCCAACGTCACCATGTACTCGACTTTTGGTCCACGATCGTTGAAGCGCTCTGCCCCAACCTGAAAATCCACATCGTGGGGAGCCGCCGGTGCATTCAAGGCGTTCAGCAATGGCATCTCGTACGCGTATAACTGTTGTCCGCCCTTAATCTGTGGCACGGCAAAATAACCGCTCCGCGAGTGAACAACAATATCCGGACGGTCCACACGGATGGAGATTTTGCGGAACTTGCCGTCGAACACCGTAATATGGGGAGCGTAAGAAGCCTCATAGTAAGTTCGCACTTCTTCAAGCGCAGTTCTGAGCGGCGCTTTATAGTCGTTGGTTTCGGCAATGGTTACTCCGCCGGTTTGCTGCGCCAGGTCGCGCAACCACATCAACGGATTGGCGCGCAATGCGCTTTCCGCCGTTTCGCCGGCGCGCGCCTGCGACGTAGACACCTCGCCGACCCCTCCTCTCATCTGCTGCGATCGGGTTTCCCCGGCAGCTCCGTTCAACCAATTGCGGCCGTTATCGTTTTGACTCCAGGTGACTAACCCCTTGGGATCGACCGTATAGAAACTGACATTAGCGCGGTTGGCTACGCCGATCAGGTTGTTGTATTGCTCCTTGACGGCTTCCGGAATGAACAACCACGGATTGAAATACAGAACCACTTTGCGGCCCGGCAGTTGGGACTGCGCCCGCACCAACGCCATCAACGCGTCCACAGTCGCGCGCGCGTTGTAGGCGCGGTCAGCAGCCTCGGCTTGTGTGAGCATGTCGTACTGCATCTTTGCCATCTGATAGTTCACAGCGCTCTGCATCTGAGCTTGACTTGGGCCGCCGCCTCCGCTGGCCTGTATCTGAGGCTCGCCCCCGGACAGAGTCTGCTGAAGCTCCTGTTTCACTTCGGTGGACTGGTTTTCATATTGAACAAACGACCATGTCATCGACCGGTCCATACTTTTCAAAAGCATTGCATGATCGGAGGTCAGAGGCTGGAGCATCTGCAACCCGTGGTCTACAGTGACGATAGAGAAATACAAGTTCTGCTCCGGCGCCATGTCGAGAATATCTTTTAACGACTGGCGGAAGAACCGCTTTCCTTCCTGGTCTAGTCCCTCAAAGACCAGTGTAACCAGCCGGACTTCACGCATAGGGTCTAATACGGGCGACCCGTTTTCGACGGCAGTCTTGGGCACGCTGGGTAAGTCAGCGGGCTTGCCCTCCACGAGGTGGAACGACGTCACCTTCTGCTCGACGCCGTCTTCAAGAACGTGGATTTCCTCTGGGCGTAGATCATGGATCGCTCTGCCCTTCTTGTCGCGGAAGACCATGTCGAGCACCACTTCATTTGCCGTCGAACGCACGGTTGGAGAGGGGGTTTGATTCGAAGTGTTTTGCTGGGATTGCTGTTGAGCGGCCAAGCTGAATGCGCTCAGCAGAAATACCCCGACAAGAATAGACAGCCGGTTCATGGTTCAGACCTCCAGCGGAAACGTTTACGGTGCAAGTGTAGCGCGACTTGCAATACCAGCAAGAACGATTTTTTGCAGCCTCCCGAACCAGTTTCTGGATCGCGCCCGGCAGTCTGCGGCTTAGCTAATCCGAACCTGGCTTCTCTTGTTGCGCAAGATGATAGTTGATATGGCTTTGCCGCGTCTTTTTTTGGCGTCGCTGGCCGGGTTGTGGGCGTTTGTTTTGAAGTTGCCCCGCACTCGGCCCGGCCAACTTCTGACATAATTGGGGCCGTGATTCAAAGCATTATGCTTGTTCTGGTTTTTACACTTGGCGCAAGCTCGGTGCGTGCCACCTCCCTCTTCCTACAAGAGGCCAACCCCAGCGTCCCTGCGAACAGTAAACGAATTCAGGGAAATGGGAATTCCAGGTCGTTTGAGAAGCTGGCGAAGCAGGCTCAGGCGGCGATGGACGCCGACCAGATTCCGGACGCGATCCGACTCTACAAGCGTGCCACCACCCTCAAGCCCACTTGGTCGGAAGGCTGGTGGCATCTCGGGACGCTCTTCTTCGATGCCGGACGCTTCAATGAAGCTCGTGAAGCTTTCACGCACTTTGTTTCGGTTGAGCGGAAACAACCAGGCCCCGGGTTTGCCATGCTCGGTCTAGTGGAATTTCAACTAAAGGATTACCCCAAGGCGTTAGCGGCTTTGGAGCACGGCAAAAAGCTGGGTCTAGGAACGGACCAGGCTTTCATCAACTCGGTGCTGTTTTACGATGGCATCCTACAGAATCTGCAAGGCGAACCCGAAATTGCCCTCCAGCGCTTGACCCTGGCCGCCAACGAGATCGCTGCGGCGCACCCGGAGGCTCCCAAGGATGCGGTTTTCGCGGATCTCAAACTGCTGGACGCCTTTGGAGTCGCCGCGCTCCGTATTCCGAAGCTGCCTTCTGATCTCAGCGAAGCACAAGTCCCCTTGGTCCGCCAGGCAGGCCGCGCTCAAGCGTTAATCGCGTTACAGGATTACGTAGCGGCCGAGCCGGAATTCAAACAAATGTTGGCCCTCTATCCGTCTGAACCCGGCGTGCACTACATGTATGGCGTGTTCTTGTTAAAAGAGCATCCCTCGCAGGCCATTGACGAGTTCCGCCGCGAAATTGAAATCTCTCCCAACCACGCCGTGGCGCGAATCCAACTCGCTCTGGAGTTTCTCCGCACCGCCGACTACGAGCAGAGCCAGAAATATGCAAGGGAGGCAGTCGAGCTGGCGCCGCGGAACTTTGCCGCGCACGTGGCCTACGGCAGGCTATGGCTGGCGCTCGGAAAGAACGAAAGCGCGCTGCAGGAGCTGCGAACGGCAGTTGAGCTGGCCCCTGGAAGCCCTCACGCCCACCTTGCGCTTTCCCGCGCTTTGTATAAAGCCGGGCAGAAAACCGAGGCCGCCCATGAACAGGCTGAGTACGAGCGCCTGAAGGCGCTGTCCGACGCAGCGGATAATCAATAGCCACGGCACCCGGATTCGACGGCAGTCTCGCTGTGCTAAACTGGCTTTTCGCCATGCTTCGCTTCATTCTTGCTATTGGTGCGAGTGTCGCCTTCGCAGTTACGATTGGGTTTGCGATGCAAGACCGCAGCGGCGGCATTCGCTTTGAGGACATCACCGCCAAATCCGGTCTGGATTTCGCAACCGACAGCAGTCCAACCGCGAATAAGAACCAACCGGAGACCATGATCTCAGGTGTTGGTTTGATCGATTACGACAACGACGGATATCCGGATATTTTCTTTATTAATGGCGCGGCGATTCCCTCTCTCAAGAAAGAGTCCCCCAAATACTACAACCGACTGTTCCATAACAATCATGACGGCACCTTCACCGACGTCACCGAGAAAGCCGGTATGACAGGCGACGGCTACGATATGGGAGTGGCCATCGGCGATTTTGACAGCGACGGCTGGCAGGACATCTATGTCGCCAGCGTGACGAAAAATCATCTGTATCGAAACAATGGCGACGGCACATTCACCGATATTACGGACAAGGCTGGCGTGGGCGCGCCGATGTACAAGGGGAGGAAAATGTGGAGCGCGGCGGCCGGCTGGGTCGACTACAACAACGACGGCAAGCTGGATCTGTTCGTTTCGAATTACTGCAAGTGGGAAGTCAACAAGGATCCCGTCTGCCTGGGCGGAGGGCGGTTGCGGTCCTACTGCCACCCTAAGTTTTATGAACCTCTCCCGTCCACTCTGTATCGCAACAACGGCGATGGCACTTTCACTGACGTTTCCGACCAGACCGGCATCTCCAAAAAACTGGGAAAAGGAATGGGAGTGGGCTTCAACGATTACGACGGAGACGGTTTCATTGATATTTTCGTTGCCAACGACAACATGCCGAATTCGCTCTTCCACAACCTCAAGGGCAAAGCTTTTGAGGAAGTGGCCATGGACGCGGGCGTGGCTTACTCCGAAAACGGCAAAGCCGTTTCAGGGATGGGGGCGGAGTTTCGCGATCTCGACAATGACGGCCTACCTGACATCTGGCACACCGCCACTGAGCTGGAGACGTTTCCCCTGTTCCAGAACCGCGGTAACGGTATCTTTGTTGATGTCACAGGTCGCAGCGGGCTGGCGCGCCCTACTCTGGAGATGTCTGGGTGGTCCAATGGAGTCGCTGACTTCGACAACGATGGCTTGAAGGATTTGTTCGTGGCTCGGGGAAATGTTCTCGACAATGTCGCGGAGTTCACGAACCGGACGTACTCTGAGCCAAACTCGATTTTCCGCAACTTGGGCAAAATGAAGTTTGAAGATGTGACCGGACAAACGGGTCCCGACATGCAAGTCGCCGAGGCATATCGAGGTGCGGTTATCGGCGACCTGTTCAATGACGGCCATATGGACATTGTTGTGACTGCCCTGAATGGAAAAGCGCGGATTCTTCGCAACGTGACCTCGAATGCCAATCACTGGGTAACCTTTCAATTGGTGGGTAGCAAGAGCAACCGCATGGCAATTGGAGCGCAGCTCAAAGTCACAACCGAAGATGGCGCCAGCCAGTACGACATCGTCTCGACCAGCGCAGGCTACGCAGCTTCACGAGATCCGCGGGCGCACTTCGGGCTCGGCTCATTCAAAACTGTGAAACAACTCGAAATACGCTGGCCCAGCGGAGTGCGCCAAGTGCTGAAGGATCTACCGGCCGATCAAACCCATCGTATTGTGGAGCCGTAATCCCGCCAAAGCGATGTCACGAGCCCCCAACATTGACCAGCAAGAATTTTCTTTGGACTTGCTGATGTTACCTGGAGATTTACAGCGCGACGAAGGGCTAATCGTAATTATTGTACGTAAAGTCCGATGACAGATCGTTTGCCGCGGCTCCGACGCTTGAGCCGTCTGAGGCCTGTTTCTCAAGAAAAAAATCCAGGTTACCGGCCATCACCAGGTGCGGAGCCAGTGTGACGGGAGAAGCGGGATATCTGCCATGGACCAGGTATTCTTGCAGAATACGAAGCGCCAGCCTGCCTTGCACGCGGGGCCGCTGGTGAATCGTAGCGCTTACTTTGCCCGCGCGAATCTGTTCAATGAGGGCGGGGAACAAGTCCGTAGCGATGATGGTAAGACGCTCCAGCAATTGAGCGTCCCTGGCTGCCTGAATGACGGGCATCGAGGCTTCGGTGGTCACATAGATTCCGGCCAAATCAGGATTTGAAGCAAACAGCTTTCTGCACTTGTCGTAAGCTTCGGATTCGACGTCGTGATCTTCGATGGCATCAAGCACAGATATCTCCGGGTGCAAAGCCCGGAGAGTCTTCTCGAAAGCAGCGAGCTTTTCTGCGTGTTCGGTAATCTCCAATGCGCTAAGAGTGACGGCGACTTTGCCCTTGTGACTCAAGAACCTTCCCATCAGGTCAGCGGCCAAGGAGCCGCTCGCCATGGTGTCCACGGAAACAACGGCAAGCCTGTTGGAGTGGGGCGCGTCTGTGGAAACGCAGACGATTGGTGTTTTTGAGCGTGAGGCCCGGCGCATCCAGGTGCGCATGCTGCCCGGATGACTTGGAAATAGGATAATGCCGTCCGACTTATCCGCTATGGCCGCCTCAAAAGCCTCTTCTTCACCTTCGCCCAAACTTGGAAACGTGCGGAATTCAATGTCCGTGCCAAGGGCTTCCGCTTCTTCCTGAATCCCTCCGCGAACCTCGTCCCAAAACGATGTGGTACCTTTCAGCGTGTTTACCGAAATGCGGAACTGCTTTTTTTGGGAAAGGAGGCGAGCAGCCACATTGGGGCGATAACCCATGTTTTTCGACACTTGGAGAACACGCATCCGCGTCATGGGGTTCACGCCTGGGTGGTCGTGCAGCGCCCGGTGCACCGTGCCCGTGGATATTCCGAGGGCGTCGGCGATGTCAAAAAGTGTAACGCGTCGGCTGGTACTCATTTTTCCGCTGAAGAATCCTGTCTTAAGGTGTGCGGTACCCTCGTCGAGAGACTGCCGAGCCGGCCGAGCGTAGCGTGTCCAAATGCGACTGTTTGCACCGTAAACGATTCCGGCTTTCTACTTTAGGCTCACAAATACAGAATGGGCAAGAGATTTCTCCCCACACCTGAACGAGCAAACCTTACTGTTTGCAAGGGCTTGCAAGAAGAGGGTTCCTTTCGGCGGCCTTTCTGGACTTTGGCAGCGCCTCCCGGGCCTGAATTCGTCTTGCGATCCGAAGGGCGTCGTACCTCGTCCTTTCCAGCATTAACATCACCTACTGTAGATACGCAGATCCTTATGGCTGGGATTTCACGAAGGCCTCAACTTAAATTCGTTTGGCTTTGATAGATTTGGTTTCCCAGGTTATCCTATTCTCGCACTTGTTCGCAATTCCCCCAGCCAGCTGCGACCAATTGGTTCGATCAAAGTAGACCCATTCCAAGGCCATAACCTATAGATATTGCAGGTTGTTACGAAGAATGGCACGCCACTTACTTGCACTTGCTCGGCAAGATACACTTGTACTTATACAACGTAATGCACTTGTATTAGGTCGTCGAAATTGACTTGTAGCTATGCAGCATAATATACTTGTACAAAATCATCAGAATAAACTTGTAATGCCCTATCTGGGCTGGGAGTTCTCCATGCCCTCACCAAACGAGAAACTGGCCGAATCCCTGGACGTACTCAAGGAGCTGCAGCACGGCAACCGGCGTGTGTTCCGTTCTGACGACTTAAGCCGGGTTCATCGCGAGCGCCTGGTAGAAAACGGCTTCCTACAGGAAGTCATGAAGGGGTGGCTAATTTCCTCAAGCCCCGATACGCAGGCAGGCGAAAGCACGCCCTGGCACGCTTCGTTCTGGGAATTCTGCGCGCGCTATTGCGACGAGCGTTTTGGCGAACTATGGCATCTTTCGCCGGAGCAGTCGCTCTTCTTGCACGGCGAAAGGACGGTGATCCCGGATCAACTGGTGGTGCACAGTCCGAAAGCGACGAATAACGACGTCGAGCTTTTGTTCGGCACAACTCTTTACGATTTGAAAACCGCGGCGATGCCTCCGCCTGCGGCCCTCATGGCGAGGGACGGGTTGCGCCTGTTTACACCCGCGGCTGCGTTGGTGCGTGTGCCGGAATCCTTTTTTCAGATGTATCCGCTCGAGGCGCAAGTGGTGATGGCAAGCCTGGCCGATACGTCCGACCTGCTTCGGCTTCTCTTGAACGGCGGTCATTCCGCGAAAGCCGGTTATCTTGCAAAGGCTTTCCGCCAAACGGGGCGCCCCGACCTGGCGGAAGAGATTCTTAGCACGATGAAGGGCGCGGGATATGACGTGCGGGAAAGCAGTCCCTTTGAAGCGGGACAGATACTTCGCAAGCCGAGCCGTCCTGGGGCTGCGATTGTGGGCCGCGTCGAAATGCTTTGGGAATCGATGCGCGGCAAAGTCCTGGCGTCGTTTCCGAAATCGCCCGGCCTTCCCGCGGACAAGGAAGCGTTTCTTCGCTACGTTGACGAAATCTACCGGACGGATGCTTACCACTCATTGTCCATTGAAGGCTATTCGGTCACCCCGGGTTTGGTGGAGCGAGTGCGGCAGGGCGGCTGGGACCCCGAGCACGACGCCGGTGATCGCAAAAATCGCGACGCGCTGGCCGCTCGAGGATACTGGCAAGCGTTTCAGCTGGTGAAAAAAGAAGTGGAGAAAGTGGTTACGGGCGAGAACCCCGCCGCGCTCGCCCGAGCTACGCACAATGCCTGGTATCGCGAGTTGTTTCAACCGTGCGTTTCTGCCGGCCTGCTCGAACCGGGGGCATTGGCTGGATATAGAAACGTGCCGGTGTTCTTGCGTGGCTCGCGCTATGTTCCGCCGCGGTGGGAAGCCGTGCGCGACGCCATGCCTGCGTTCTTCGATGTTCTGGAAAAAGAGCCCGAGCCTGCGGTGCGCGCGGTGTTGGGACACTGGCTTTTTGGCTACATTCACCCGTACCCGGACGGCAACGGGCGCATGGCGCGTTTCCTGATGAACCTGATGCTGGCTTCGGGCGGATATCCCTGGACGGTGATTCGCGTCGTGGATCGCAAGGCTTATCTAAGCGCCCTGGACCGCGCCAGCATCGAGATGGACATTCATCCGTTCACAACTTTTCTCGTTCGACGCGTGGAATGGCGCCTGGAGCGCCATGACTTGACATTCCCCGCACCCATGGAAAGCGTTGTCCTCGGTCGCGACCTGGTCCTTTTCTACGGGCAAGACGGCGAAGCAGTCGTGCGATGCCTCATCGCCGGCGAAGCTCTGGACAATCATTTTCAGGGAACGGGTAAAGATAAACTCGAAGTATTCCGAGCCAATCGCCAGCCCATCGAGCAGGAGGTACGGCGGAGATTTCTCGCTGGAGACACCGAATTGGATGGGTCGGTTCTTATTCGCGCGGGCGATTTGCCTTAGCGACGCCGTCTTCTGTGAAAGCGAGTTTCGCATGAGACGACAACGACGCTGAGCCTGATCTATTGCAGCCAGGCTCGCTTTCTACTCGGGCTTTTCGCGTAGCTGTTGGTTTGCTCCGCTGCGGGGCGCGGAGGTGGGAAGGCCACCGAGGCTCCGGAGGACATCCATTGGCAAGCCGCTGCTTAGCCACGCGAGTACCGCCTGCTCTCCATGCTTCTGTATTAATCCTGCGACGTTTTTTTGCGCCGCGGTGTAAGCCTTCTGCTTATTTTCGTGGGTGTCTTCTTGCTTCAAAATTTGCTCGATCTGATCGATGGTCATCGAAGAGGGAGCAGCATCGGGAACCGTCGAATTGGATAGAGAGAGCGTCAATCCTTCGCGAAACCACATAGGCACGTTGCGCGCCGCCTGCGTTTCCACAAGCAGGTGATAGACCTCGCGCCGAAGCGTGGAATCGAGAATCGAGCGCCTGCGCAAGTCCGCCAACGGCTGCAAACGAATGGTTTGGCCGCGTGTTGAAGCGGCAATCCATGCCGGCTGTCCCGTTGTATTTCGATAGTCATCCAGTGTGGAAAACATTTGGAGCCTGATTCGAAAGGGTACGCGCCATCCAACGTTGTCCTCCGCTTCGCGCAAAAGGCGTTCCGCCACGGGAAAAATACTGGAATCTCCTTCGGGATCCGTGCTGATCAGATCAAACCGTTCGTCCGAGCGTTTCTGCCACGTTTCTTTCTCGGACGCAGTGACTTGCGTTCCGGGATAGTAGAAGCTCAAGATTTCCTTATAAGTCTTCCCTTGACGCGCCATTTCTTCGGCGCCGGCCTGGCAGAGTCCAACGCCGTGCCCGGCACCGTGACCCGAAAACAGGACCCTGCCGCCGACATTGCGCACATCGTACATGTCGCTTCGAATCTGGTTCCAGCCGAAAACGCGATTTAGGGAGAAGCGAAAGGAGGAACCTGCAAGCGAAAACGAGCCGGGCTTTCCTCCGGAAAGATTCAGTGTGCGGACGCGCCCGCTGTTGTTGCGTGAACTGATTTCGAGCGCCCGCCAGTTCTCAGGAGGCTGCAAGCTTGACGTGCGCAAGGCTTTGTTGATTTGCGCGTGCGTGAGAGTGGTTTGCCATTTGAGGCCGCCCGTTGTCAGGCAAAAAGGATCTTGATGGGTGGAGAGGTAAGGCTCTGACACTTCCGCCCAGGTTTCGCTGGCGGCCGCCGTGGTGCCTCCACAATCCTGGTTGTAGAACGCAGCGACAGGTTTGCCTTGGTAGAGAAGAGATTCGCCCCGCGTTGCTTCAGTGGCAGCCCGAACCGCTGGCGTGACGTCCCTCCAGTAAAACACCTGGCAGTGCGTGGTATCGCAGAAATCGAATCCTTCCTTTGCGTGCTCTCCGATAAACTTGTTGGCGTAGCTCCTGGCGGTGACGGCCATGGCTTTTAGAGCCTCGGGATTCTGAAAGTTGCCGCTCTCCGCCATCATGACGTGTTGCACGTACTGCTCGAGGGGAACAGTTACGACGATAATCAGCCCGCCGGGTGGAGATTCGATGCGCAACGGATAGGGAGATGAAAACGTTGGTCCATTTGCGGGATGCAGCCTGTAGGTTCCGGTAATCAGGAACTCTCGCTGCGTAGCCCTGGGCCCGACGGAAGGACTCACCTGCGACTCGACGGATAAGCGCTGGCCCGTTTGCTCCTGGCATGTGGGGCAAGTTCTCCAGTGCAAGTGACCTTCGATGGCCTCGACGGTAAGGGAGTTGAGAGGATGCGCGGAGTAGACGCGCACCTGGACCTCTTGCGCGAGCAAGCAAGATGGTATAGCGAACGAAGCCAGAAATAGGGCCCAGGTTCTCACGGCTTCTTTCTTCGAATGCCAATACTTTCAGCTCGCTGGGATGCAAAAATACTAGCAGAACAGAAAGGGCGGAGATTGCTCTCCGCCCTTTCTAGTTACCCCAAATTTGCAAGCCCGGAGTCCCGACCGTCTCCTCGATTTGGTCGGGGCAGGCGAGACACGCCGCCGGGCGCGGGAAGTTAGAACGACAAGCGCAAACTGAGCGACATCACGCGCGATTTCTGCGTGGGGTTGCCGGCGCCGCCGTCAACGAACTCTGCCTGACCAAACCGGCTGCTGTTTATGTTGGCTTGCACACCATCAAAGTTTGGATGGTTCGCAAGGTTTTGAGCTTCCGCGCTGAAGCGCAGATTCATGGTTTCCGTGATCTTAAAGGTCTTGTGCACTCCGAGATCCATGTCGACAAACTGCGGGCCGTGGAAAACGTCGCGCCCTAGAGGACCAAAGCGCTCAAAGAGCAGACCTGAACCAGGATAAGCGGGGTTGGTAAAGAGAGAGTTTCCTGACCCGCAGACTCCGCCGGTCAAGTTGGTTATCCCTGCAGGCATGCCAATAAATCCGCATCCCATCCTGTTGTTGTCAATGAAGATGCCGTCGGCGGGGCTTTTGCCACTGTAGACGGCGTTGATGTTGCTTCCGATAAAGACCGGATGATCGTTCAGAACGCCGTCGAGGTTGTAATCGCCACCAACGTTGTAGGGAATTCCATTCGGATCCAGGAAATTCTGGGCGCAACCTGCCGCATTCGCGCAAGTGGTTCCATTGTTCAAGGTACCACCAAGGGGAATCAGTTGTCTGGCAGCCTTGCGGTTCATTCCGTTGTACACATCAACTGGATGACCGGAATAAAACTGGAAGAAGGTGCCAAGCGACCAGCCACCCAAAGCATGACCTACGAAGCCCTTTTCCGACTTCAGGAAGGGGAGCTCGTAAGTCAGATTAAACTTGAATGCGTTGGGGTGGTTTTCCGCGCCAGGGCCATAGTTCCGCCTCGGGTCGGCGTTTGAGATGTAGTAATAGGGCGCAGTGAGGGAACCGATAGCGGAGCAACCCGCGAAGAGTTCGGAGTTCACATCTAACTCTTTCGACCGGGTATAGCTTGCATTGAACTGCAAACCGTGGCCCATTCGTTTGGTGGCTTCCAGAATCAGCGCATTGTAGTTGGAACTTACGCTGTTGGAGCGGTAGTTGAAGCCAGTATAGAGCGGGTTCGGCCGCACTTGCTTCAACGTCGAGTTGTACCCAATGCCATCAAAACGGTTAACGTTTTCAAGCATGGGCAGATGACTGCCCAGCGACCCCTGGTAACTGGCACGCAAGAGCAAGCCACCGAAATATTGATGCTCGACTCCGAAGTAAAAATTCTGGCCTGAGGAGTCGCGCATGTTGACGTCCATGGTGCGGACGGAAACCGGCCCCAGGGCCCCCGGCAAAGTGTTCGGAATATACGCCGCGCCCACGGAAGCAGGGTTGTTGTAGAAGATGGTGTTGCCTATGTCGGCCTCCAGGTCGGCCAAGGCATAGAAGGGAGGATTCCAAGCACCGTTGGACCAGATATTGTCGAAGATGCGGTCATAGAAGATTCCGTAACCGCCTCGAATTGCAGTCGTGCCCTTTCCAAACGGGTCGAAGGCAAAACCGATGCGCGGACCAAAGTCGTGATTATTCGTTTTCCACATGCGGCTAACTGGGCCTGTTTGCGCCGCTGTAACACAGGCAACATCATGCGCCCAATCGCAACCGGCGAAGTTAGTGAATTGCGCGATATTTCCGTGATCCTCGCTTGGTGCGCCAAAGCGTTCCCAGCGAAGCCCGAGATTGAGAGTGAGACGCGACGTGATCTTCCAATCGTCTTGCGCGAATACCGCGTAATCGTGAGTAGTGTAGTGGCGATAAGCGTTGGCCTTGGCCCCGGTGCGCGGATCGATGGAGGTTTCCATAAAGTATGGGTAATCCGCTGCCAAATTGGAGTTCGGCTCGTTGATTACGTTAGCGATGGTCCCGTTCGACTGGAGCACGGGCTGTCCATTACTGCCAATGTCGTTCGCCGGAGTAATCGCCGGGCAACTCGCGGTTGCTGCGCAAGGCGCCGGATTGTTATTGGCGTCTGGCGGAGCGTCCACACTGTAGAGTTCTCCAAACTCGTATTGTCCGGGAAGCCCGAGGTCCCAATTCCGATAGAGGATGCCGTAGTTGGCGCTACCGCCAAACTTGAAAGCGTGGCGTCCCACGGTCCAAATCAGGTTGTCCTTCAACTCCCAGCGGTCCTGGGTGAACCCGACAACTTGGCCGCCCTCCCCCGGGCCAAACTGATAGCTAAGGTTGCCCTCATTTTGATTGTCAACGAAGATATTCGGAGCTTTTTGCTTCGCAGGGTCGCCCTCCAAGCCGGGGTTGAAGAACCGGATCTGGGAAATAGTCAATTCGTTAGCAACTCGGGCGTTGAAGGTATGCGTTTCCGTGAGCGCCAAGTTGTGATTATTCAGGAGGGTGATGTTAGGAATGCCGACGAACCCTCCCGAGCCATTCCCCAGCAGCCCACCTCCTCCAAATTGGTCCGTGAAATTGTCGCGGTTCACGTTGGCGCCAAAACTGAGCCGGTCGGAACTACTAAAGTTATGGTCCACGCGGGCGTAGTACGCATCGTTCGTGGTGATTTGAGGGTCAGCAAACGTCAGACATCCGACCGTGTTGGGAAGCCCTGTAAAGAAATCAGTGGCAGCCCCCGTCGTGGGGATGCCCGTATCTATGTCGCTGTTCGGGCCTGTCATGTAGTCTCCTTGCCCTGCGCAAGGCGCGTCGGACGTGGCGGGAGGATATTTTGAAAGAACCGTCTGCGAGACGGAAGCGCTTCCAGAACCGTTACCGCTGAGATGCGCTGTCAGGTATGCCAAACCCGCCGTGGTAGGCACCAAAGTGTCAGCAGAGGTCACACCCTGATCGAGTTTGAGCCGATCATAAGCAAAGAAAAAGAATGTTTTGTCTTTCTTTATGGGGCCACCGACCGTACCCCCAAACTGGTTCTTAATATACTTTGGCCTGGAACCGGGGGCGTTACCTTCACGATTATAGAAAAAGTCGTTGGCGTTCAACGAAGCGTTACGATTCTGCTCGTAGAGCACGCCATGAAATTTGTTCGTTCCAGATTTCTGGTTGGCGCTGACGACGGCCCCCATGCCGCGCCCGTATTGAGCGCCCATGCTATTCGTAATAATCGAAAAATCTTCGACGGACTCGAGCGGAGGGTTTATGTTCATCGCGCCCGCGCTAAAGTTGTTGTTGTCTTCCGCGCCGTTGAGCATGTAGGACGTGCCAGCCTCGCGAGCCCCGCCGGATGTCGCCACCATGTCGAGACCAGGGCTCACTTGAGGGGCCATAAACGGCAATACGTCGAAAACATCACGGTCAACCAGGCCGGCATTCTGAATCGTGGCGCTGCTCACCTGAAATCCAAGATCAGAGGTGGCGGTCTGGACGAGTGGGGCTTGCTCGGTGACTTCGATGACCTGTTGGGCCTTGGCCAATTCCAGCTTCACGCTAAACGGCACGGTTTGGCTGGCTTCGACCACGAGTCCGCTGGTTCTTACGGTGGCGAAATTCGCAGCCTTCACCTCAAGCGTGTAGGTTCCCGGCGGAACGAGCGAGAAGCGGTACGAGCCGTCGCTTCCGGTCGTGGTGTTCTGAGAAATATTCGTGCCGACGTTCGTGATGGTGACCGTGGCGTTGGGCACTACGGCGCCTGTGGGATCCGTCACCGTGCCGGTGATGACGCCCTGCACGGTTTGTGACCAAACCGCTCCGCCACTCGCGAGAATCAGCAGAGCAACGGCCAAAATTGCGAAAATACGCAGTCTCATACTCTCTCCCCTGTCCAAAGCCTTCTCGGCCAAAGCCTCAGAGACAAAAAAATTAGATTTTAGTTTTTCTAATTGGCCCCAAATCAACTTCCCACCCTGAAGCACCAAAAATACTGGGCAAACACCGTGGTTGTGCGCAATTCAATTACTTATTGAGAGGAAAGTCAAGGCCAAACTTGAGTTTTGGGCTGGAAGAAATTTACATTAACAATGGATGAGCTCTAAATGAAGCGGCAGACTAGTTCTAAAACCTACATAACCCGTGACGGCTGATCGCCTTCTTGTGATGTCTATTTTGGAGCGATGTGACGAGCAGGGGAGATGCAAGGAATCTGCGGGGCAACTCCAGAAAGATGTCCGCCTCTCAGCTCGGGATAAAGGCGGGGCCTACCACACCGCAAGAAACCCAAGATGCCGCGCTGAAGGCCGCGGCGCTACATTTAAACCTCGGAAGGGCACGTGTACAATGGCTTATTTGCGAGAAAAACGCCCTGCAGGGAAAACGCAAAGATGCCGCGCTAAAGCGACGGCGCTACACTAAATTCTCGGAGAGGGCCCAGGGCAAAACAACCTTCTGCCACCAAAATGGCGACTCTATCCAAAAACATTCTCACGCGGCGCGCGCTCTTGAAAGCGACTTTGCTTTCCGCGAGTGGTTTGGCGTTGGACCTTTCGAGTCTTGCCCGGCCGACCTTGCTTCAGCCTTGGCAGAAAGATCCTCTCGCCGGCGGCAAATTGCTTGGAACGGTAAATTTCGTTAACGAGCCGCCGATGCCCCCCGAGGTTGCGCAGGGTTCCGAACTGGATGGACGGCTGTACACGAACCTGTCCGCGCTCAAAGGCCCAGAAGCAATCACTCCCGCCGAAAAATTCTACATTCGCACGCGCTCTTCGGACGTTCTTCCCGATTCCGCAACCTGGCAAGTGAAGCTGGGCGGGCTTGTCGAGCGGCCGTTGAGCTTGGCGCTCGAGAGCTTGAAGAAAACGGCCAAACCCACAGGAGCGCATTTGATGGAGTGCGCGGGGAACGTGAGGCAGGCCCGTTTTGGCCTCCTGAGTGTGGGAAGCTGGGCGGGAACGCCTGTTGCGGAAGTCCTAGACCACATAACACCAAAATCGGCTGGGGCGCGCGTTCTGATCTCAGGGTTCGATAACTATGCTCACGAATCGCGAACTTCTGTGCCCGGCGCCAGTTGGATTTTCACGCGTGAGCAACTCGAAAGAGCCGGAGCTTTTTTGGCAACCGAACTCAACGGCCAACCGCTCACACGAGACCATGGTGCACCAGTGCGGCTCGTTATGCCGGGCTGGTATGGTTGCACGTGCATCAAGTGGGTCAACGAAATTACATTCGTCGGTGAAGGAGCGGAATCTACTTCGCAAATGCGTGAATATGCGGGGAGAACGGCGCAGAAGGGCGTTCCTGAACTCGCGAAAGATTTTCTGCCCGCGGTCATCGAGCAAGCGGCCATGCCCGTTCGAATCGAAAAATGGAGCGCGGCGGGCAAAATTCAATATCGTGTCGTGGGAATCGCTTGGGGCGGGATGCAACCGATAAAGGTGCTGCAAATTCGTTTCAATCCGGAAGAGGATTACGTGCCTGTAGACAACTTCCATCAAGACAGAAACGATCCTTGGACTTTGTGGACTCACAACTGGTCTCCCAAGGCACCGGGAACTTACTCGATTCGCTTGTCCGTGAAGGAGCCGGCCGTTCAGGCACGCCGGTTGGATTCGGGATACTATGTTCGTAGCGTCGAAATCACAGAAGCGTGAAACGCCATCCGTAATGCCAAATGTAACGGCCGAAATCGTGGGTCGGGAGAAAACGGTGCGGCTATTGGGCAAATCTATTTGCGTATCAGCTTTGCTGTTTTGGGGGGTTGCCGTTGCATCGGCAGCGGCACCGCAGGCAGGCCATGAGGGACACCAAGGAGGCAATCCCGTCCCGCGCGAGATTTTGGAACGTCCCGTCGCACTGCGAACCGGCATCGGTACCTTGCACCAAAAAGTGGCCACCTCTTCGCAGGAAGCGCAAGCCTTTTACGACCAAGGACTAGCTTACGTTCATTCCTACGTTTGGATTGAGGCGGTGCGCTCCTTTCATCAGGCTTTGCGCCTGGACCCCAACTTGGCCATGGCGTACCTCGGATTGACCGACGCGTACATCGGGATGCACGACCCGGCCACGGCGCGCGCCGCTTTTCAAAGAGCTCAGGAATTGGCGCCGAAGCTCAGCAGAAGCGAACAAATTTGGGTGGAGATTCGCGGCCGCGAACTGGATTATCTGGAAAACAACGGAGATTCGGACAAGTACGTCGCGTATCGTCAATCCATCAGCGGCGCACTGAAGGCCAATCCGAATGATCCCTGGTTGTGGATTCAGCGCGGCCTGGCGGATGAAGGTTCGCCGGTGACGCACGGCCAGGTCGGGGGCGTAGATACGATTGCATTTTATCGGACCGCTCTTGCGCTGGCTCCTGACAATTTTGCCGCGCATCATTACTACGCGCACACGCTGGAAAATCTAGGCAGGGCCAAGGAGGCGCTCGACGAGTCCGCGATCTACTTGCGCATGGTTCCGGCGATTCCGCATGCGCACCACATGCACGGCCACGAGTTGATGCGCCTGGGGCGCACGGAAGAAGCGATCGCGGAATTCCTCAAGACCAAATCGCTCGAGGAGGAATACTACCGCACGGAGAACATCCCGTCCCGCTACGACTGGCACCATGCCCACAACCTGCAGTTGCTGGCCATGAGCTATCAATCGTTGGGACAAATGAAAGCCGCTGAAGCTGCTTTCCGCGACGCCTTTGCCGTTCCCGCGTACACGGATTTTCTGGAGTTCAATCGGAAAGCCTGGCCGGAATTTTTGCTGGCGCGCGGCCGCTATGAAGAGGCTCTTCGCGCTTCGCAGGAATTGACAAAGAGTGAGTGGCCGTTGCCGCGGCTTGCCGGACACACGCTAGCGGGCGAAGCTCTTCTGCTGTTGGACCGCGCCAACGAAGCGCAGGAAGAATTGAGTCTCGCTGAGCGGGAAACGGAGCAGCTTCCCGTAAATCTCGTGGCGACTTCGCCATTCCCGAACACGCTGCGAGCCGAGTTCCTCTACCGCGACAAGAAAACAGAAGAAGCGGAAGCCCTGTTGCAAGATATCGTGAAGATGATTCTCGCTCGGCCCGGACCGGATGCCTGGAGCGCGGCTCGCTTTGAGCTGGAATCCCTTGCGGGCGAGGCTCGGCAGAACGCGGATTGGAGTCTCTCCGAATCAATTGCGAAAGCCATGATTCAGCACGATTCAACCTACGCCGGTGGCTACTTTGCTCTGGGCCTCGCCGCCGAACACGCGGGACACTCCGCGCAAGCGCGCGAACAGTTCGCGGCCGCCGAAAAATTCTGGAGCAAAGCGGACAAGGACTTGCCGGAACTTCGGCGCATTCAAGAGGGAGTTTCCGCGCAGCGCTGAACGGCCCTATTCTCTTCCTAACGAAAACCGAGTTACGCAAAGACGAGTTACGCGGTAAGATGCGCTCACTGTGGTGGTCCGCTCCAGGTCATTTTGTTCCCCTGCGCTTTGCGGCGCTCTATTGGTGTGCTTTGCGTCTCTCGTTTTGGCGGGAAATGACGAGAGAGTCCGCGTCCGCTATCTTCGTTTTGATGAAGTCCAGGAGACACTCCGGCTCAACGTAGATTCCGGAATACCCGGCAGCGAAATCACGGAAAGCACAGCCTGGGACGCCTGGATCCGGGCGCGTGACATAGAGGTGCGCGGGCGCATCGATCGCGGCATCGAGGATTCCATCAGCAACTTGATCCTGTACGGAACATCGTTCACCTCTCTTCCGCGAGTGGAAAGTGCGGAACGCGCTGCGTCTGAATCCGGCGAACTCGCTCCCTCTGCCGTCGCGCGGATTCATGCCCTGGCTATGGCGCTTCCTTCGGCTGGCAAGAATGAGCGAATCCGCTTTGTGAAGGATCTCCTCGCGCAGCGGAAAATTGAGAAGAATTCCGAGGAGCAATACTTCACAGAGAATCTGCGACGCTTTATCGCCGAGCAGGCTGCGTATCAAGAGAAACTACAAGATGCAGCCACGGACGCCAATCCTTCCGCGGTTTATCTTGCCCGCGGAACGCTCTTCGAAACCCGCGGCCTTTCCGTCGACACTTCCTTGTTGCCCAATTTTGCGCTCGAGGAGACCCTGCGCGCGATGATTCGCAAAGGCGTCTTGGCCTCAGGCAGCATGCGCCGAATTGCCGTTATCGGACCTGGCCTCGATTTCACCGATAAACGCGATGGCTACGATTTCTATCCACTGCAAACCTTGCAGCCTTTCGCCGTGCTCGAAGCGGTGGCGCGGTTGGATCTTGGAAAGGCAACAGATCTCCAAGTCGTTTGCCTGGACCTGAATTCCGCGGTGATCGCGCACGTTCAAAAACTGGCTGAGCGCGGACGCGCCGGTCAAATCTATGGGTTGCAGCTTCCACGTGACCCTAAAGCGGAATGGAGCCCGGAAGCGCTTTCCTACTGGAAGCACTTTGGTGAGATTCTCGGGTCTCCCACGAAGGCTTTGTTCGTTCCTGCCGCGTTGGGTGGAGTTGTGGCGCGTGCCGTTGCCATCCGCCCGCAATTCGCGGCGCAAATGCAAGCTTATGACGCAAATATTGTCGCTCAGACTCTGGACTTCCCGGCTGGAAAAGGTTTCGACCTAATAATCGCCACGAATATCCTGGTGTATTACGACCGCTTTCAACAGGCGCTGGCCATGGCCAATGTCTCTCGGATGTTGAATCGTGGCGGTATCTTTCTGGCGAATAACGTTCTGCCGGCACAGCACACGAACGACCTCGAGTATCTCGGACGACGTACCACGACATTTACGCCCAGCGGGGCTTATGGCGATGATGTCGTCGTCTACCGCCGACGGTGACAGTGATACGATTACTCATTCTTATGACTCCCGAGATTCCTAAGTAAGCCCCCTTGATGGAAGGCACGGAATTAATAGCTCATTTATGAGCGCCAGCCAAAAACCACGGCTCATTATCGGCCTTTCGGGGTCGAGCGGTTTGCCTTATGGGATTCGTTTACTCGAGGTTTTGCACAAACTGGGGAGCCACGAAGTCCATGTGATTCTGACCGATGCGGCCAAACTGAACATTTCTGTCGAGACAGATTGGCGCGTGAAGGACGTCGAGGCGCTTTCGGATGTGGTTCACAACGTGATGAACATTTCCGCGAGCGTCGCGAGCGGCTCCTTTCGTACGGAAGGAATGATCGTAGCGCCGTGCTCGATTCGTACTCTATCCGCCATTACTCATTCTCTCGCCGACAATTTGCTGGTGCGCGCGGCCGACGTTACTCTGAAAGAACGCCGGCGGCTGCTAGTGATGCCGCGCGAAGCGCCGCTGCACACCGGCCACTGCAAACTGCTTTACGAGGCATCGCAGCTGGGCATCATCATTTTCCCGCCCATGCCAGCTTTCTACGGACGTCCGCGAACTATCGATGACCTGGTGAATACCACGGTTGGGCGCGTGCTCGACCTGTTCGGAATCGATGCCGGGCTGGTGAAACGCTGGACGGGCGTGGAAGCCAAGGCTAAGAAATAGGTTCGTCAACCAGACGCAAGCTACTTTGCGCCGCAAAGTTTAAAGTTTTACTCTAAGTGAGTCCGTAACCCATTGGAAGAAAATAGCTTGTGCGACGACTGGCTCATTTTTCTCATTTCGAGTTAAGCGCCGCAAGGTGGCGGATGTGATCTTGCTCACCTCGCCCGTAGTGTTTTTGCAGTATTGCCACTAAATGCCCGCGTCCTGTCTAATCTGCGGATTCTTTACGCTCCCCATTCGGGGAACCTGCGTTAACGGTGCAAGCGTCGAGGTGTGTGAAGTACGTTTACAGGCGAAGTGTCTCGATGGGGAGAAACCATGCGGAGAGCTATCGTTCTCTTCTCGCTGTTTTTGGTAATTCTTGCGCCTGGCGCATTTGGCCAGAGCAATTATGCGGTAGTGAGCGGAACGGTTACGGATCCGCAGCAGAGCCCTGTGGCTGGCGCTGCGGTCGCGCTCACTTCGAATGAAACACATGCGGAGCGGCGCGTCACCACCAATTCGCAAGGAATCTTCCAGATCACAGGGATTCTGCCGGGCGAGTACAAGCTCTCCGTTACGACTTCGGGATTTGCGCAATTGACGCACGCGCTTCGTCTCGAAGTTGGCCAGCAACTCGATCTCAATTGTTCACTGAAGCTAGCCGCCGCTTCAGACATGGTTCAGGTGGATTCAACCGCAGCCGACGTGCTGCACACGGTGGACGCCAGCGTCGGTGACGTGATCGAGCCTGCCGCGGTCAGTAATCTTCCTCTAAATGGCCGTATGCTGATTGACTTGGTTCTGACCGTCCCCGGCGCTCATGTGGGCTTTGGCGCACAAACCGGCATGACAAATCCCCTGTATTGGCGGCCCGGGCAACGTTCGGCGGTGGTCCTCGGAGGTGCGAGGCCAAACGCGAACTTTTTTCTGCTGGATGGGGTAACCAATACGGATCCGACGTTCAGCACGCAGAATTTGAGTCCTTCGCCCGACGCGGTGCAGGAATTCCAAGTAGAGACGAGCAGCTATACAGCGGATATGGGCGGGGCCGGCGGTGGCCAAATCAATATCGTTACCCATGGCGGCTCAAGCCAATACCACGGAACGGTTTACGAATTTCTACGAAACGGAGCCCTGGACGCCAGCACGTTTGGGTCGATGGGCAACAATCATCTGGTGCAAAACAACTTTGGGGCTTCTTTCGGCGGGCCGGTGGTTGGCAAGAAGACTTTCCTGTTTGCGAATTACGAAGGACTGCGCCTGGCTCAAGCGGATGCCCAGATTTTGACCGTCCCGACAAGGGCGGAAATCATGGGCGACTTCAGCATGAGCGGCGTCAACATTTATGATCCAACCACCGCGCAAGCGAATTCTAATTACAATCCGAGCCTGCCAACAGGTCCGTCGAACTTCCCGTATACGCGCAGCCAGTTTTCCGGAAACAAAATTCCTTCCAGCGAGATTAATCAAAACCTGGAGAATTTCCTTCTGACTGTGATACCCCAGCCAAATATGACGATGTCTGCGTCCGGCGCGGACTCGAACAACTATCTCGACGTGCGCAATGAAACGCATTTCAACGATCAAGGCACGGTTCGTGTAGACCACGTCTTCTCTAACAGTGACCTCCTGTTTGGCCGCTATTCGCTGAGCGCTGAACGCGGCTTCTCGCCGAGCAACGGCAGCACGGCCACAACAGAGAATCTTCCAGGGTTTGGCTCGCCATTTGACAATCTCTCTCAGCAAGCCGTCATTTCTTGGAATCACAATTTCGCCGGCGTCAGGGTCAACGCATTCTCGGTTGCAGTTTCGCGCCTCTCGATGGACCACACCAGTCAAAACGACAATCTAAATGACTATGTAACCCAGCTTGGCATTCAAGGAATCGGATTCGGAGGGCGGGGCGCCTGGGGCGCGCCCTGGTTTGCGGTTCAAGGATACACGGGGATCGGCGACACGTTTGCCGCCACGCCGATGCATGCCTGGGACACGATTCTTGAATTTCGCGACACCCTGGCGTGGCAGCAGGGGCGCCACGGCATCAAGGTTGGAGGGAATATCAATCGCTACTGGTGGCCGATGTGGGGATTCTTCCAGAATCGCGGCTACTATCAGTTCACCAATGGCTACACGACCGATGAAGGGTTCAATGACGGCACAGGCTCGGCACTCGCCAGTTTGCTGCTCAGCCTTCCCACGGTGAAGCAGCGCCAAGCCGGCGTCCCGCAAATGAATCTCAATAATTGGGGAGCAAGCGCCTTCGCTGAAGATGGCTGGCAAGTCACACCAGCCACAACGATAAATGCCGGCGTGCGTTATGAATATTCGAGTCCGCTTTACGACTCCGTTTACACGAACACCAATCTCATCTTCCAAGGCGGTGTTCCTTCCGTGTTCGTTGGCGGGCAGAATGGCTATCCGCAGGGATTGCTGTACTCCAACAAGCACAATTTTGCCCCGCGCCTCGGCATTGCCAAGCACATCCCGCGCTTTGGTCTTGTGGTGCACTCGGCGTACGGAATTTTCTTCACGCCCGTGGATGGGAACACCTGGTGCAATCAGCGACACAATGTGCCGTACGTTTTTCCCGAAACCCAGCAGGCCGACAATTTCACGCCGCCCGCTTCTCTTTTCGCAAAGGGGCTGAACTTCAGCACGCCCGTGCTGGGTCAGGGAACGCTGCCGGCTACAACTGTGAGCTTTACTGCCTTTGACCCGCATGCTCCCGCCCAGTACATCCAGCAGTGGAATACGTCGGTGGAAAAAAGTCTCGGGCAAAACACCTCCGTGGAAGTCGGCTACGTAGGCGCGCGGGCGTTTCATCTGCAGCGCGCGCATCTGATTAACAATGCGCCGCCGGGACCGGGCCCGCTTGGGCCGCGCCGGCCGTTCAAGACGCTCACCTTTGTGCCCGGCAGCTCCATCTCCACGTCGGATGGTTCCACCAGCTTCGTGTATCAGAGCAATACCTTCCCTGTCAGCACGATAAATCTGCTCGAAAACTCCACCCAAAGCTGGTATGACGCGGGTTATATCAACGTGCGGCGGCGCTATTCGCACGGGCTCAGCCTGCTTGCGAACTACACCTTCTCGAAGAACCTGACCAATGCGCCCGACTTTCGTTCACCCATGGATGAGTCCGCCATCCCCCAAAACGACAACAATCTCGCCTTAGAAAAAGGACCGGGCTGCGACGTTCGGCACCGGTTTGCATTGAGTAGCGTGTATGACATTCCCGCGCTGCGCAGCATGGCGTGGACGACCATGCTCACCTCAAACTGGCATCTTTCCACCATCTACCAGGTTGAGTCCGGGATGCCGTTCACGGTTTCCGTCTTCGGAGATACCGCCAATTCCGGAACCACTC
This sequence comes from Candidatus Acidiferrum sp., assembly GCA_035280045.1. Lineage (GTDB taxonomy): Bacteria > Acidobacteriota > Terriglobia > Acidiferrales > UBA7541 > Acidiferrum. Next base: position 51,343 of record DATEGP010000052.1, on the reverse strand, counting down.
TTGGCGAAAACCCCATTCGCGCAAATTACACGGGACAGCCCATTCTCGGGCCGGGGACGCGTAATGCGAACGAATGGTTTAACACCGCAGCGTTTGCGGCGCCCGCGGCGTTTACGTTTGGCGATGCCGGGCGGAATTCGGTTTATGGACCGCCTCTGCAAACTCTGGATTTCGCCCTGGAACGGACCTTCTCGCTGACCGAGAAACTGCGCTTTCAGTTCCGTGGCGAGGCGTTTAACGCGTTGAATAAGGTGAACCTGGGCACGCCTAATCGCTTTGTGAACACGCCACAATTCGGAACAGTCACCATGGCCATGACTCCCGGGCGGGAAATGCAGCTGAGCGCGCGCTTGTCTTTCTAGGCTGATCGATTCGGAAGGAACGAATTAGGACAGGGTGCCCTGCAGCACTTCACGGAGCAGTTCCTGCTTTTGCGCGGTGAGCTTCTTGCCTTGCGCAGTGAGATAGAACACGTCGATGGCTTTGTGGCCTTCGGTGTCAATCAGCGCGACTTCAATGTTGCATCCCAGCCGCGCTAGAGCGGAGCTCATATCGTAAAGCAAGCCGGGATGATCGTGCGTGATGATTTCCAATAACGTGCAGTGTGCCGAGGAGGAGTCATCGAAGTTGATGCGCGTATCCACGGTGATTCTTGGCGAGCGCCCGCGACTAGCGCTTACGCGGCCCTTCAATAAGGTTTCGAGTGTCGCCTTGCCGTTCAACACATCTTCAAGGCCCTTTCGGAAGCGTGAGATTTCGCCGGGATTCAGTTCCAGTGTGCGGTGCAGGTCCGTGAAATAAAAAGTATCAAGAATAATGCCCGCAGCGTTCGCGAAAGCATCCGCTTTATTGATGTTCATGCCCCAGCCGGCAAGCACGCCGGAAATCGTGGAGAACAGCGCGGGGCGGTCTGCCGTCAGCAGCGTCAACGCAAAGCCATGGCGCGTGGCGGCTACTTGCGTCTGTACCGGCTCTTCGCTGAGTTTGCGGTATAGCCCGAAATGCGCCGCAATCTGTTCCGGGGAGTGCACAGCGAGATAGCGCCGGGGGAATCCTTCCAGGAACCGCTCGATCTCCTGGCTTGAGCCGCCTCCGGCAAAGGCCTTGATGCGACCCAGCAACGAAACTTCGTCGTGCGCGTGGAGCCGGTCGCGGTCCAGCGTGCGGCTGAAGTAATTCGAAGTGGCCACAAACAACTGCCACAGCATTTCCGCTTTCCACGGAGTCAAGGCTTCCGGATTCACTGCATGAATATCGGCGTAGGTAAGCAGGCACAAGCGTTGCAGGCGTTCCTGGTTCGTGACGGACTCAGCGAATCCGGCAACCGTCGCGGGATCGAAAATGTCGCGGCGCTGCACCGTGGCGGACATATCCAGATGATGCTCGATGAGCGCCTGGATTTCCGATTTCTCTTCCGGTGAGAGTTTCAAGCGCTTGGCCGCGCTATCGAGCGCGGCGAGGCTCCCGGTTACGTGATTCTCGACCGGCATGCCTTTGCCCACGTCATGAAGCAGGAGTGCGAGAATCAACAGGTCGCGCCGCTCCGCAGTTTTCCAAAGCTGGATGAAGTGCGCTCCGCGCTCGTCCGGCGAATCGGCCAAATCCTGCAAATGCTCGATGGTACGCAAAGTGTGTTCGTCCACCGTGTAGCGATGATAAAAATCGCGCACTACCAGGGAATCGATCAGGCCAAACTCCGGAAGCATTTCCATCAGCAATCCCAGCCGCTGCATTGGGCGCAACGCCAGGCCCGGGTAATCCGAGCCGAGAATTTCGCGTAGCTTTTCCCAGGGCATTTCTGCGTTCTTGGGTGGAAGCTCCGGGTGGATGAGGACGTATCCGATGCTGCGCTCCGCTTCACGGCTCAGCGGCGTGCCGGTGCGTGCGCACTCGGCGAAAAGCGAATAGGTGATGGCGCGGTCGGAAAGCGCCGAAAGGTCCACCACTTCCAGCAGTCCGTCGCGCACCTGGAAATACTTTCCGTCACCGGCTTCGATTTTCGAGGTGCGCGCCGCGTTCATCAGCCGCTGGCGCAGCGTCAGCGGGACGGGCGCTTTTTGTTCGAGGTAGCGCAGGAGCTGCCGGTTCAGTGTTCGCGCGTGGCGAAAATACTGCCGCATCCAATCGGAAGGCGTGCGCGCAACGGCGTCGCCGATTCCCAGGGCGCGCTCGGCGGCTGCTTCCTGGAGTTCGTAGGTCAGCGTGTTGTCGTTACGGCCGTTGTAGTAATGGAGGAAACATCGTGTCGCGCTGAGAAAATCGACAGCGGAAGAGCACATTTCTTCTTCAGCGGCTGTGATGTTGCGAATTCCTTTTTTTTCTTCTGCCAGCTGGCGCAACCAGATAGTCGCCTGGTAATCGCGCATTCCGCCCGGCGATTCCTTTACGTTGGGCTCAAGGTGGAAAATCGTGTTCCCATAACGCGTTAATCGGTCTCGGGTAAGCTTGTGCAGTTGTGCCAACAGGAATGGCCGCGCCTGCTTTTCCGAGCCGGGCAACACCTTCTCGTCCAGTTTTTCGAAAAGCGTCGCATCTCCTGATAGAAACCGGCGGTCCAGCAGCGCCAGGTGAAATTCGGCGTTGTCCTCTTCAATGCGCTTGCACTCTTCGAGCGTGCGTCCCGCTGAACTGACTCGGAATCCCAGATCCCACAAAGTGCGCGAGAATTCTGAAATCAGCGGTTTGAACTCCTGCTCCGTTTTCTCGCTGCCAAACAAAAAAAGAATGTCGAGGTCGGAGTATGGAAAAAGCATCCGCCGTCCGTAGCCGCCGAGCGCAATTAGGCAAAGCCCGGCAGGCTCGCGGCCCTGCACGCGCAGCACTTCGTCGAAAATCTGCCGGACGTGGTGATCCGCCAACTCGCAAAGGGCATACAGCGTTTCTCGCGCACTCGTGCCTGACTCAAACTTTTGGCGAATTTTTTGCCGCTCGGCTTCGGCCTGCGGGCCGAGCACGGACAACGGCGTGGGTGACTCTTGCATGTTCTTAGAGGGCGGGACGCCTGCATTCAATCCCGGGCGGGCAGCGGTTGTCACGTTCAGTAGCCTCGCGGTCAGGTTTCTTTCTGCCCGGAGGCTGGGAACGAATACCTAGAGCGCATTTTCACCGCGCTCCTCATTGCGGATCCGGATGGCTTCGTCCACCCTCGATAGGAATATCTTACCGTCCCCAATCTTTCCTGTCTTGGCGGACTTCAGGATGGTGTCCACCACGCGGTTGACCAGACTATCCGGCAGAACCATCTCCAATTTGATTTTCGGCAGCAAATCCACAGTGTATTCACGGCCGCGGTAGACTTCCGTGTGGCCCTTCTGGCGGCCGTGCCCGCGGACTTCCGTCACCGTCATTCCTTCAACGCCAATTTCGCGTAGCGCATCCTTCACCGATTCGAACCGCGAGGGCTGAATGACTGCCTCAAGTTTCATCATGGATGTTCCGCCTTGGCCCCCTGCTTGACGCTCTCGTAACAGCCATCCTTAGGTTTCAAGGTTATAAGCCTCTTCGCCATGCTGCGTAATGTCCAGGCCTTCCTGCTCATGCTCTTCCGGCACGCGGATGCCGGTGACCAAATCCACAATCTTGAGTAGCACAATCGTTCCCACAAGCGCGAATGCCCAAGCGATCACCACGCCCACAAATTGATTGCCCACCTGGCTCCAGTGGCCATCGAGTCCGCCGACAGCTTTCCCCGCGCCAAAAATCGGATTAATGACTTGTTGCGCGAACACTCCGGTTAGCAGCGCACCGATAGTTCCACCCGCGCCGTGCACGCCAAACGCATCCAGAGCGTCATCATACCCGAACACGGCCTTTACTTTGGTCACCATTAAGAAGCACACCACGCCAGCAATTGCGCCGATGACCAGCGCGGGCATTGGCCCGACAAATCCAGCGGCCGGAGTAATCGCGACCAATCCAGCAACTGCTCCCGAAATCGCGCCCAGCGCACTGGCTCGGCCATTCTTGAGCCATTCTGCCGCGCTCCAACTCAACGCCGCTGCAGCTGCCCCGAAGTGCGTGGCGACAAACGCGCTCGACGCCAGCGATCCCGCCGCCAGCGCGCTTCCGGCGTTGAACCCGAACCAGCCCACCCATAGCAGGCATGCGCCGATGAAGCTCAGCACCAGGCTGTGCGGAGGCATCGGCTGCCTCGGATAGCCCGACCGTTTTCCCAAGTACAGCGCGCACACCAGCGCTGAAACTCCCGAAGAAATGTGCACCACTGTTCCACCTGCAAAGTCCAGCGTGGGGAATTTTCCTCCAAGCGAAGCGTTCAACAAACCACCCTTGCCCCACACCATATGCGCCAGTGGCGCGTACACCACGAGGAACCACAACATCATGAACAGCACCGTGCCACTGAATTTCATGCGCTCGGCCGTCGCGCCGGTGATCAGCGCGGGAGTGATCACCGCGAACATCAACTGGTACACCATGAAAGTCATCTGGGGAATCGTCCCTGCATAATCGGGATTCGGGTCCGCACCCACGCCACGCAGGAACGCATGTTCGAATCCGCCAATCACCGGCCCATTTCCACCAAAGCACAGGCTGTAACCTACGAGCGCCCACATCACTGTAATCAGCGCCATCAGCGCGAAACTCTGCATCATGATCGCCAGCGTATTTTTCCGGCGAACCAGCCCGCCGTAGAAAAGTGCCAGCCCCGGCCCAGTCATCATCAGAACGAGAGCGGCGCTCACCAGCATCCACGCGTTGTCGGCCGACGATTGTGCCGCCTTCACATCCTTGTCCAGTTGCGCCAGTTTGTCGTTCACGGCGGATGCAGGCTCTGGTACGGAAGCAGCGAGAAGAATGGCGGTGTTTGAAGAAATTGTTGCAGCGGGAGCAGCAGTTTGTTGAGCGGCGAGGGGCAGAGCAGCGAGCAGGACGGTTCCAATAAGCAGGCTAAGCCTGAAGCTACACCGACACCCTGCACACTTCATAAAGTTGTCCGCTCCGCTGGTCTGGATTGACTGCCGGGGCCCCTGCTGTTTTGTCGGAGAGGATTATACGCATCTCGCTGGCGCTGCATACTTTGAAATTTTCATAGTCCCGATTGATTTTTCTGATGCGGAAGCATATCCGTCCGGATTCTTACTTGGACAATCGACAGCGGGCAATCAAGCGCTCGTTTTCGCATCGGAAGGTGGCGTTGGTTGCACAGTGTCCCAGCAGCCGCGGAGACCCTCGCGGAATTTCTCGCGTTCCTCCGGCGTCATCCTTTCCCACCGTTCGCGCATGCGTTCGCCCATTCGTTCGCCCATGCGTTCTCTCAAGCGATGACGCAGGTGTCCTTTTCCGCCGCGAGATCCTCCCCACCCGCCAAACAGAATCCGGCAGAGAAGCAGCAGCCCGAGCGCCTGCCAGAACGTGATGAGGCGCCATCCGAAAAGCGGCGGAAGCAGCCAATTCCAGAGCTGCATCACGATCTCCCCGCCAATCACGATAAACGCAAACATCGCAAGGATCGCCAGGGGTCCCATCCAGATCCATTTCTTTCTCATGTTCCGTTCCTCCTCATCCTTTGGCCAATTCGTCGTAAGTACTTTGCAGCCGCTCGCGCAGATGCAGCACTGCGTAGCGTTTCCGCGAGAGCAGCGTATTTACGCTTACTCCAGTTTCTTCGGCCATCTCCTTGAAGCTGCGCCCTTCGAGTTCGTGACCGACAAATACTTCGCGTTGTTCGTCGGGAAGTTCCTCGAGCGCGAGCTCCAGCTCTTCCAAAAGCATGTTGCGAGCGTAAACTGCTTCGGGGCCGGCTTCCGGTGACGGCAGCAAATCCTCAATCTGAAGAAGTTCGCCGCTCTCGCTTTCTACTGTCGCGTCCGCGAAGCTCTCTGGCTTTTTCTTGCGGAACAGGTCTGTGATGCGGTTGCGTGCCACGCGAAACAGCCAGCCGGTCACGTGCTCGATGGGCATCAGCAGGCGGTTCGCTTCCACGAGTTTGTAAAACACATCCTGCAGGATGTCTTCGGCGTCGAGCGGGTCAGGCACACGCCGGCGAATGAAATTGCCCAGACGGGCTCGCTGTTCCGCGACGATTTCGGAAATTCGGCGGTCTTGCTCGGTCATGTTCCAAACAATGCTCGACGGCTCGCTCATCCGCTTCTGTAGACGAAGGAAGGCTGCAAATATTGTGGAGACTTGGGCCGGTGAAAGCGGGCGTGTGTCACACTACCTTCACACGTAATCAGGTCTCACCGGGACGCTGGCCCGTTCCTTCCATCGCTGGACATCCACGCCCTTTAGCAAGAGCCACAGGCAAAAAGAGGCCTCCCCCACAAACGCAGGAAGGAGAATGGCGGGGAATAGGCGATTCGCGAAAGCCGGAGCCAGAATGAGTGCAAAGCTGTCCGTCAGATAGCACAAGCCCGCGATTTGCATCAGAGCGCCGATAACTCTTGGAAGAAAGCCAGACCTATAGATCACGCGGCCGATAACGACGCAGAAGCAGCCGAAGAAGAGCAGGCTCACGCCAAAGCCATAGCCATGCGATTTGAGCGAAAGAGTGGCCATGGCGTAAAGCTGTTCCGCCGAAAACGCTTTAAGATATGCCGCGTTCCCCAGCGGAAACAATGCCAGGATGAGATACATCGCTGTCGCGGCTTCCAGGCCGATCGATACCAGATTGAAGAACAGCGCCAGCAAAGTCAGCTCCCGGCTGACCGGCCGCAACAAAACAAAAAGGATCATCAGCAGAACAATCGCGCAAATCAGCAAGAACAGTTCCGCCGCGATGTGGAAGCGCCACAGCGATTCGGAAGTCATGAGGTTTTTTGCTGTGGCCGCTGCGTCGCCCGAAACGATGAGCCTGTCGCGGACAAATGCCTCGCCAAAGAGGCCAATGACAATGATGATCAGGTACAACGCTCCGCCAATTCTTGCGTAGAGTTGCGGGGAAGACTCGATCGTCCGCTCCATCATTTCGGTTTCTCCTAACTTCGCTACGGCGACATAGCTTTCCTGTACGAATTGGAGAAGCGTACTCGAAGCAACCAGAAAATCAGCAAAACGAGCGGAAGGATGGTGAGCAGCAAATACAAGCCTGTGCTGAACAACGCCTGGGGCAGACGTTGACCCAGTCCTACGTTCGAAAGCAACCTCAAGGGGCGGTTAGAGGGTCCCAGAAAAAAAGACCCTGCGGCAATGAACAGGCCAAAACACATACGCCAGAGATGCCGGGCGATGCGCTTTGCTCCCAAAACACCGCCTCGAATCAACATGCGGACGTCCCCCGCGGCGGCTAGCAGCTCCACAGAACCCATGAAGAAGATCATTCCGACGGGGACTCCTGCTTGTGAGCTTGCGCCGCTGCGCACTACGCTAACGCCATTCTTCCAAGTGAGAATTCCGAGCACCAAAGGAATTAAAAGCGCAGCATAATCCAGTTTGCTTGTTTCGCCGTCGGCATGCCGCGCTGTCAGCCACGCCGTCAGGATCAGGTAGAACGTAAAGATTCCGCCGCCAACGTTATTTGGCTGATCCTTAATTACACCCAGGTATGCCGCACCCACCGCCATGACCAGCATGGACGCAACAAAAATTCGCCCAGCAAGCACATGGTGAGGGGAACCCTTGCGGAAAGACATTGCCGCGGTTCCAGAGAGCAACCCTACGGTTCCGCCACAAATATGAACAAGCAGCATCGGCGAATAGGCCATTCTTTCCTCCTCGTTTACGCCGTGGCGGCTAAGGGCTGATCTTTTGCGCCTATGATCAAAAGCCAAAAGATGATCGGCAGCTCGCAAATCGTCAATTGGCCTACAAACCGCGAAAAGGCGTACGGCAACACACCGAAACCGACAAGGCTATTCGCCAAATAGCCAAAACACGCGATCACCAGCAAGACGCCCAAAATTCGAGGAAGGAAACCCGACTCATATACAAGGATCCCGAAGGGAACGAGCCAAAGACCCCAAAAGATCTGCGCAACTTCAAATCCCTTGAAATGCAGATTGAGGAATAGCATGGCCAAGGCCTCGCGCTGAGGTTGTGAGAATACGGACGGGAAATTGGTGCCGCGTATCAGCGTCAGCGCAGCGAACTCATTCAGCACATTTACGAGAGAGATCGGGATGGAAACCAGCATCAAGGTCGCCATCAGTGAAGCATGCGCTTTGTGGACGCCAACGAATAAGCGGTACAACGCTCTGACGACGAAGATAAAACCGATGAACCCGGCTAGTTCGCTCAAGATGCCGAGGCGAAAAACAAATTCAGAGGCAGCTATCTTGCTGGCGGTTGCGGCGGCGTCTCCCGATACGATGAAATGAGAGGGAATGTAGATAAGGCAAAAAACCCCGGGGATTGAAGCCAATAGATACAGTAGACCTGCGACTCGCGCTTGCTTCTTGGCGGAGTTCATTTTGTTCTCCCAACTCCGCTGTGAACAGCCGATCGAGCGTGTGTAGCGAACCACGATCACAAGTCTCCCCCTGCGGAAGCTTGCTCCTTCCATCGTTGCGCGTTCAGGCCAAAGACGAGCAGCCACACAGTCAGCGCTCCTTCCCCAAGAATTCCAGGCGCCAGGTTGTAGGGTGACAGATAGTTCGCGACATCCGGCGAAATAAACGTCAGCCAACCCAGACCGCCAAAAGCCATCAGCCCGCCCAGGATTCGCGGGAGGAAGGTCGACTGGAAAATGAGGTACCCGATCAGGAGGCAATAAACCCCGAAAAAGACCAGCGGATTGACGGAGCTGATGTAAGAAGGCAGGAGGTGAAGAACACTAAGGATGCCAAGGACACATCCCGCGAAGCTGAATACTGCCGCGATCAACGAGAGGCTTGCGTCCACTGGCCTGAACAAGCCATAGAAGAGAATTGTGACCGCCACGTAACACGCGCTGGCCGTAAGGTTGGCGGCCTCGCTGTACAGAAGAAGCTTTCCGCTGACGAATGCCGCGAATGCTCCCGTCAGGATGGTCAGCAAATAAAAGACGCCGGCAATCCTGGCCCGGCGCCGCGGCGACGCTTCTGCAAATCCTTCTTTCGATTCGGCAGGGCTCATTTTCTTTCCTCCTTAGCGGCGAGTTACGCCGGCTCGCGATAGCGCCGCAAACGGACGGCCGCCGCCAGGAACGCCGCAGTGACGGCCAACCCAATCCAAAGGCCCGGCGTGCCTAGGAACCTGAACGGCGTCAGATGCGTTCCCGGGTCCATCGGCATCGTACCCGGCGGATAGGAACCTTCTGCGCCGCCCGTGAAAAAACGGCCCACGAAAGCGGCAAAGTACGTAGTGTTGAACAAGAGTTTCTCGAGCGTGCCGATCGCCAGTGGCGGCAATACTGCCCATAGCAGCGCAGCCCTTCGCGCCCAGGCGGAGACCAACAGCAACCACCCGTAAATGGGAGCTCCCCAAAGAACGTGCACAGTCATCACGTGGTAGACCAGGAGCAGGGACGCCCGGAACAACGACACCTGGTCCCAGTATGCCGCGACACTCCGGCCGCTGACCCCTAGTGCCACGCTGCTTGCGAGCAGCATGATGAACTGCGTGACTATGGCGATGGCGCAACAGATCAATGGGAGTAGCAAGAACGGGATGCTGGCCTTTGTCAGCACCGTCGTGACATCGGAAACGGGCAGCGACTTCCAGAACAGGATGCTCCGATCGCGGCGTTCTCTTTGCAGCGTTTCGATGCAGTAGAACATGGCGACAAACAGGAAAGTCCCCATCAGCAAAGCCGCGGCCATGTCGTACGGCTCTATGATCGCGCCGCGCTGCTTGCCCGGGTCGAGACCTGACGCGCCATGCAGCGGCAGATGAATCAAGAAGACGAACAGGAAAAGCGCAGCAACACCCAAAGGTCCAAGGTAGATGAAACGGTTCTCCCAGAATTCCCGCCGCAAAGCCCAGTAAACTTGACGCTCCAGAGGAATCACCGCGGGGGTAACGATTCGCGATTCGGCGGAAGAGCCCGGCATGGCGTTCGTTTGCGTGCTCATCGAACCGCTCCTTGTCCCTGTTGGCCCATTACTGCCACGAACAGATCGGCGATGCCGGGCTTCCGGACTTCGCCAAGGGAGGCGAGTTTCTGGCGATCAACTCCATCGAAGAGCAGAATGCTGCGCCCGAACCACTGCCGCTCTTGAATCGGCTTCAGCGCGCGCGCTGTTGTGAGATTCTCCGGATTGACCATCACTTCCAAATAGCGCGACTCGAATTCTTCCATGCCGCATTGCAGGACAATGCGGCCACGATCAATGAACATGAGATCGGTCAAGACGTCTTGGATCTCTTCGACCTGATGAGTGGTCACGACGATGGTGCGCGTGCCGTCGAAGTAGTCGTTCAAAAGGGAGTCGTAGAACTGCTTGCGAAAAAGGATGTCGAGGCCCAGTGTTGGCTCGTCCAATACCAGCAACCGCGCGTCGATGGCCATCACCAGCGCGAGGTGCAGTTGCGTCACCATGCCTTTCGACAATTCCCGCACTTTGCTCGTTTGCTTGATAGCGGTCTTCGCCAGGAAGCCTTCGGCCTTCGCGCGATTGAAGCGTGGGTGTACTCCCGCTACATATTCGAGCAGATCCGAAACGCGCGCCCAGCGCGGCAGCACAGCCACATCGGCCATGAAGCAAACATCGCGCATGAGCCGGTCGCGCTCGGTCCAAGGGTCGCGCCCCAGCACCCGCAGTTCTCCCTGATATGGCGTAAGTCCGAGAATCGCGTTGAGCGCGGTGGTCTTGCCTGCACCGTTCGGTCCGATCAGCCCAAGGATGCGTCCCTCTTCCACGCGCAGGTCCACGCCGTCCAATGCGATGGTTGTGCCGAAGGCCTTGCGCAGGCCGCGTGCCTCTATGCATGCCATGGCTTCAGCGCTCCTCCTTGCCGGAGTCCGGCGTCTTCGATTCGTTGGGTTTCGGTTTTGCGGAGTCCGCCTTTTGGTTGTTCGCGCCGTTCAGCAGTTCTTCGGCTCTCAGCCCAAGCCGCTGAATCGTTGCGGAAATCCTCGGCCATTCTTCACTTAGGAATTTTTGCCGCTCGCCTTCGAGCAGCAGCTTGCGCGCGCCGGCGTTAATGAACATGCCAAGTCCTCGCCTGCTCTCGACCAGCCCTTCGTCCACCAGCTCTTGATAACCCTTCAGGACCGTGAGTGGATTCACTCGATACTCCGCCGCCACATTGCGCACCGACGGCAGCGGGTCACCTTCCTTAAGGACGCCGTCGAGGATCATCGCCACGACGCGGTCCCGCAGTTGGCGGTAAATCGGCTGGCTGTCGTTCCACTCACGGTCCATCGGATCCTTCCAGAGTCTTCTTACTTGCCCGAGGCGCTGCTCGCTTCCTTCCTGCGCTGGAGGTCCATGTGCACCTGCATGGGCTTGTCTCCCGGCATCATATAAGTCCAGTCTTCGGTGTGATGGTCGGCGTCGATGATGGTGAACACAGCGTGATACATGTGTCCATATTGATTGCCGCCCGAGAGGTCTGCAAAATCGAACTCTATCTTCTTTCCGTCCGGCGAGGTCCGCGCGACCATGTGCGGCCGGTTGCCAGCGTCACAGTAGTGGATCAGATTCAACTTGTCCCCATCTACATAAAGCATCGTCACTGGGTGGTCGTACTTTGTGGGGTCCAGGGGCTTTCCTGCTTCCTGCATTTCATGCACGATGGCGTTTCCTCGGGAAGTCACTCGCAGTATGATCTCCGGCGCCGCGCCGTCAATGTCGGGGTCCGGCGGCGTGGCTTTCACTGAACCTCGCCAAGTACCTGCCAGCGTTTTCAGTTGGTCAAACGACTTTTGCGCGTCGGACGTAATCGGTTTATCGGTGGCCTTGTGCATATCGGACTGCGCGAAAACCACCGTGGCAAGCAACATCAGAGCAACAGGCGATACATAACGAAAGGATTTCATGTTCAATTCTCCTTAACCTCAAAATCATCCGGGGTCTTCCTGGAGGCTCCAGGGCACCAAGTCCTGCAGTCCACCTCAATGAGCGCCCCGTCTTCTACTGTTATAGTAGACTATAACACACAAACACAGCTGTCAAGCACTTTTTTAGCTCTTTTTAAGTCCCTACGTTTTCAATGTTTTAGGCCAATAACCTGGCAGGATTGAGTGGCTCCAATGAATTCGAGCTTAGGCCTGAGGCATGCTCTTGAGCTTAAATGTGCGGAAGCAAATCCCGACGGAATCGGTCCTTACTCCTCGCGAAGGAGTATTGCGGGATCGATTGAGATTGCGCGCTGTGCGGGAATCCACGTCGCTACCAAACCGAGCAGCGCCATCGCGACAACAACGCCAGTCAAGACCAGTGGATCGCGCGAAGTTGCTTGATACACGATGGAAGCCAGTACACGGCTCGCGAGGATTCCGAGCAGCAATCCGGCCACGGAACCAAATGCCAGCAGCTTGAGGGCCCGCCCTAGCGCCGCGGCCAACACTTCCTTCCATTGTGCGCCGAGCGCCATGCGAATTCCCAGCTCCCGCAGCCTCTTGCTGACCGAGTACGCGGATATTCCAAAAATTCCGGTGACGGATAGGATTGCCCCAAGCGCGCCCAGCACGCCCAAGGAGGCTGTGGCCATGCGCGCGGCAAACAGGAATAGATTCATCGCGTCAGGCCAGGTTTGAAGGAAGACGGGCATTCCTGCATCCAAGTCACGCAACGTGGCTCTTATGGTTCCGGCGAGTTGCTTTGGATCATTAGCAGAACGAACGACGAGGAAGCTCTCATTAGAGGGTGCCTGAAGAATCGGCTGAAACATCGCGGCCTGCGCCTCTTCGGTCAGGCTCGTATATTTTCCGTCTTGTACGATGCCCGCGACCTGCGTGCGCGTTCCCTTGGGCATTTTGAAGTAGCGGCCGAGCGCATTCGTCTGTGACCCAAAGATTTTTCGCGCGAACGTCTCGTTGATGATGGCGACGCGAGGTGCATTTTTGTCGTCATGCCAGGTGAAGGCCCTTCCGGCAAGCAAAGGCGTCCCCGCAGCAGTGAAGTATTCAGGAGATATTTGGTAAATCATGGGCGAGGCGGCCACATTAGAAGGGCTCAAGTCTGCGGTTTCGTCTGTAAAAACCGAGGTTCGCCCGCTGCCGCAACCGGCGAGAGGCGGGCAGTTCGCCAGCCCGACAGAAGTCACACCGGGAATCGCCTGAATCGCTTCCATCATCCGCTTTTGCATGACAGGAGCGGCGTCATCGGAGTAACCCGCCACGTCCAAATCCGTATCTGCGAGCACCACGCCTGCCGGCTCAAAACCGAAACTGCCGTGTAGCGAGCGCAGCAACCCCCGGACCGCCACCATCGAAGACGTGACCAGCAAGGCGCAAATGGCAATCTGTGCGGCCACTAAAACCTCGCGGAAAGTGACGTGGTGCCCCATCTTCGTCAGGGAACCTGACTTAACAACTTCATAGGGATCCGTGCGCACCACTTGCTTCACCGGCACCGCGCCAAAGAGGATGCCACTCACGAAAGCCAGCAACGCCGCTACAGCATAAACACTGACATCTGGATTCAACGGTACATTCGTGGGGAATTGGGGGAACGGATTCCAGGCCATCAACCTGCGCAAGAGCATCGCTCCGCCCCAAATCCCAACCGCACCTCCGGTCAGCGAAATCACCAAGGCTTCGGTGAACAATTGCCGGAGAATGCGAAGGCGGCTCGATCCCAGCGCGAGGCGCACGGCAATCTCCCGCGAGCGATCCGCGGCGCGCGCGGCAAACAGGCTTCCCAGGTTTGCGCAAGCTGCAAGTAGAATTAAGCTAGCGAGCAGCATCAACGCTGTGACGAATCCCCGGATTGGCCGGCCAAACGTATCGCCATAGAGGCCGGCGCGAGACAGCGTAACATTCACCTTTCCGTTGTCTTTCGGATACGTTTTTTGCAGATAGTCGGCAATCGCATTGAGGTCCCCGGCGGCCTCCGCCGGAGTGACTCCCGCCTTCAAATGCCCGATGGTCTCGAAAATCCACCAGCCTGCGCGCTGGCTCAGGCCTTCTTCGTTCTCGAAGCTGACGATCGGCACGAAGAAATCCGGGGAAAGCAGCAGAAACGTTCCACGAAAGTCCGCCGGAGCCACGCCAATGATGGTGTATGGATTCTTGTTCACTTCCACCTTACGGCCCACAACGCCTGCGTCACCCTGAAAATGGCCGTGCCAGTAAGCGTAACTGAGCACGACGTAAGGAGCGCTGCCGGCGCCATGCTCGTCGGAGGCATGAAAGAAGCGCCCAAGATACGGCTGAATCTTCAATACGTCGAAGTAGTTTCCGCTCACCTCATAGAGCCACGCACGCGTCGGATTCTTGCCGGTATCCAACCCCACGCGCTCCATTTGATAGCAGGCCAAGTCGTAGAAGCTGCGGTTGCGGTCGCGAAAATCCACATAATTTGGGTACGAAAGCGCTCCCCGATGCGCTCCGCCAAACTGCAGCCCATACAAGCTCTCCGACTGTGGCACGTTCAGAGGCCGGAGCAGGAAAGCATTCAACGCGCTGAAGACGACCGAGTTGGCTCCGATGGCTACAGCCAGCGTCGCAACAGCGACAAAGGTGAAACCGGGAGATTTGCGCAGCAGGCGAAGCGCGTACCGCAGGTCTTGCCAGACGCGATCCCAAAACAGCCAGCGGCCGGATTCGTAAAATCTTTCCTGTGCCTGGGTCACATTGCCAAAAACGCGGCGCGCGGCGGCCCGCGCGTCTTCCTCGCTTAGGCCCTGCTCCCGCAAGCGTTCGGTTTCCAAGCGAATGTGCTCTTCGATTTCAGCGTTGAAGTCGCTCGAACCGCGCCTGCGTCTGAACATGGCTTAGCCTCCCTCGGATTCCAGAATCCTTCCGATCGCGGCCGCCAGACGCTTCCACTTGGTGGTTTCTTTGCCGAGTTGTTTGCGGCCCGCCGCAGTAAGCGAATAAAACCGCGCTTTGCGGTTGTTCGAGGAAGTTCCCCACTTCGCGGAGATCCACCCGCGCTCTTCCAGCCGCTGCAACGCGGGATAAAGCGCGCCGTGCTCTACGAGCAATTCGTCTTCCGAGGTCTGCTGAATGGCGCGGGCGATGCCCTGGCCGTGCTGCGGCCCAAAAATCAGCGTGCGCAGGATGAGCAGGTCCAGTGTTCCTTGCAGAAGCTCGAGCCGTTCCTTGTCTTCTTGGGTAGACATTTAACCCAACTATGCCCCTGCTCAGGTAAGATGTCAACCCCAATATTCCAGGCGCTCGTCTGAACGGAATCCGGGAAGCTCCGCACCCCTTGACTATCTACAATTCTTCGTGTAGATAGTCATGGTATGGGAAAGCCAAACGACCTCGTCCAAGGAACACTCGACCTCCTGATTCTCAAAACGATTGCGCTCGAGCCCAAGCACGGTTGGGCCATTGCCAAGCGCATCCAGCAGATTTCGCGCGACGTGCTGCAAGTCCAGCAAGGCTCGCTCTACCCGGCTCTGCACCGCCTCGAACAGAAAGCCTGGATCAAAGCCAAATGGAAAGAAACCGAAACGGGCCGGCAAGCCAAGTTTTATTCGTTGACCGCCGCTGGCCGCGCGCAACTCGAAAAAGAAGCCGCCAACTGGAGCCGCCTCTCTGCGGCAATCAATTTGGTCGTAGAAACAACTTGACCATGAGCCCAGCAGAATTTTTGTGTGCAACGCCATTTGGACTGCGACAGCCTGGCTGCCGCTTTTCTTTCCTGCTTGGAATCTCGATAAGGCGGTGATGTTATGGTGTGGGCCCAACGATTCTTGCTCCGGTTGCAAAGTTTGTTTCTTCGCAACCAGAACTCTCAGCGACTCAACGACGAGATGCAATTCCATCTCGACCAGCAAATCACCGAAAACCTCGCGGCTGGCATGAGCTTTGAAGACGCCCGGCACGCCGCCATGCGCACTTTCGGCAATGCCACGGTATTCAAGGAAGAGACCCGCGATACTTGGGGCTGGACTCAACTGCAACAAATCGCGCAGGACTTCCGCTACGGCCTGCGTACGATGCACCGTGCACCGGGGCTCTCTTTCGTCGCTATCCTCACCCTGTCGCTCGGTATCGCTGCCAATACGGCCGTCTTCAGCTGGATTCACTCTGTGCTGCTCGATCCCCTTCCGGGCGCACGCCAGCCTGAACGCGTCTTCGCGCTCGAGTCGGTGACACCGGCAGGCGATTGGGTTCCCGCGTCGTATCCCGACTATCGCGATACGCGCGATTATACGAAGCTTTTTGATTCCTTCTCGGTGAGCTATCCGATGACCGTGGCGGTGGGCAACGACCGTGCGGTCGAGCAACTGCGCGCCGAACTAGTCTCCGGCTCGTTCTTCGACCTGTTGCGCGTGCGGCCCGAAGCGGGGCGCCTTTTCGTCGCAGCCGAAAATAACGATGCGCAAAACGCGCACCCTGTGGTAGTTATCAGTCACGGATTCTGGGCCAGCCACTACCAGAAAGATCCGTCCGCAATCGGCTCGACCATTCGCATCAATCGCCAGCTCTACACCATCGTCGGCGTGGCCCCGGACGGCTTCTGCGGCTCGATGCCCGGGTTGGCCTTCCAGATGTGGGCGCTGGCCACCATGCACGGCCAGCTCAACGCCACGGGCGACTGGATGTTGCAGGATCGCAAGGCGCGCATGTTTCGCGTGCTGGCGCGTCCCAAGCCCGATGTGACTTATGAGCAAGCGCTCGCGGAAGTTCAAGCGTTCGGACACCGCATGGCCGAAGCTCACGGGGATACCAACCAAGGCATGGGCCTGAATCTGCTTCCGATGTGGAAGTCCCACTACGGCATTCAGGAAGCGATGCTCGGCCCACTCACAATTTTGATGGCCACCGCTGGCATGCTTTTGCTGATCGTGTGCGCCAACGTCGCGAATCTACTCTTGGCGCGGGCCACTTCGCGACAGAAAGAGTTCAGTGTCCGCCTGGCGCTGGGAGCGGGGCGTGCTCGGCTGATTCGGCAGGTGCTCACCGAATCGTTTCTGTTCGCGTTGATTGCTGCGCTTTTTGGACTAGCGCTCGCATACCAGTTCACCGGCGGGCTGCAATACCTTTTCCCGGCCGGGGCGCGCTCCTGGCTCAGCCGCCCTCCGATGGATCCAGGCGTGCTGCTCTTCACTCTAGCGTTAACCCTCGGCATCGCGATATTGGCCGGCGTCGCGCCGGCACTCCACGCCGCGGGAGAGAACGTGAATGAAACTCTGAAGGAAAGCGGACGCATGGGAACATCCAGCCGTCACTCCCAGCGGCTGCGCAACGTTCTCGTCGTGGCGGAAATGGGGCTGGCGGTTGTCGCTCTCATCGGCGCAGGCCTTTTCGTGAAAAGCTTTCGCATGGCGCGCGCGATCCATCCAGGTTTCGAGGCAAAGGGCGTGGCCATTGCGCAGTTCCACATGTCTTCCGCGGGCTACGACCGGCAGCAAGCCGACTCCTTCTGCCAGCGGCTGCGCGAGCAACTCGAGCGGGAGCCGGGCGTGACCGCGGTCAGCTATGCGGACTACGTCCCACTGAGCCTTGGCGGCAATTCCTGGGAGGACTTGCAGATTGAAGGCTATGTTCCCGGTCCCAGCGAGAATATGAAGATTTACCGCAGTCTGGTTGCGCCGGGATACTTCGCGGCCGTGAAGATTCCCCTGCTTGAAGGGCGCGACTTCACCTTACAAGATGACCGGGACCACGACCCCGTGATGATCGTGAATCAGGAGTTCGTACGGCGCTTCCTTCGCAACCAGTATCCGATCGGCGTCAAAGTGCGGGGTTGGGGAAAGTGGTTCCGCATTGTCGGCGTTGCGCAAGACAGCAAGATCATGCGTCCGACCGAAGGCGCGCGGCCGTTCTTCTACGTTCCTATTCGTCAAATCTACCAGCCGGAGATGACTTACACATTTTTTGTGCGTACCTCCGGCTCGATAAGCGACGCGATGACGGCGCTGCGCCGCGATGCTCGCGCGGTGGATGCCGCTTCGGCGCCGCTCAACGTCACTGCGCTCGAAGAGTTCATCCTGCAATCCTTGTTCACCCTTAAGATAGCCGCGGATTTGCTAACGATTCTGGCGGGGATGGCAATTTTCCTGACCGCTATCGGCCTCTACAGCGTTATGGCTTACTCGGTGGCGCGCCGCACTCATGAAATCGGCATTCGCATGTCGCTTGGAGCGCGGGCGTCTGTTGTCGTGGGCATGGTTATCCGGCAAGGGCTGCTGCTCGGAATCACCGGGCTGGCTGCCGGCACGGTTGCCGCGATGACGGTTGCGCCTTTGCTGCGCTCTTCGCTGGTTTCCGTGAGCCCTGCCGATCCCGTTGTGTACGTTGCTGCGGCTGGCTTTGCGCTGGTCATCGTGCTGGCTGCGACGGCGATTCCAGCGCGGCGCGCGATGCGCGTCGATCCGATGGTAGCGCTGCGGTACGAATGATTGTGAAGCAACACATGGAGTGAACCTCATGACGTGGCATCAGCGACTCTGGCTCAAGTTGCAAGGCTTATTCCGCCGTAGCCGCAGCACGCAGCAATTAAACGACGAAGTCCAATTCCACATCGACCAGCAAATCAACGAAAACCTCGCCGCCGGCATGTCCGCCGAAGAAGCCCGCCACGCCGCCATGCGCACCTTTGGCAATCCCACATACCTCAAAGAAAAAACGCGCGACACCTGGGGCTGGACCTGGCTCGAACAGCTCGCGCAAGACTTCCGCTACGGTCTGCGAAGTCTCCGCAAAGGCCCGGGCTTCAGCGCAGTGGCGATTCTGTCCCTCGCGCTCGGCATCATGGCCACGGCCGCGATGTACAGCGTCATCTACGGCGTGGTCCTCGATCCGTTTCCTTACCGCGACGTCGACAGCTTAATGAGCGTGAAGGTGGGGTCGCCCGACTCATCGCGATGGCGATTCAATTACACCGTTGACCAATTCCTGGAGATCGCCGAACGCAACTCGATTTTCCAGGGCACGATTGCCTCAACCATCAGCGACGTCGTCTGGACCAGCGAAGGAGCACCCAAGCGCCTGCGCGGCAACGTTTGCACCATGAACACCTTTGACGTGATGGGCGTGCCTCCACTCATCGGCCGAACGCCGGCG
The DNA here is from genome assembly GCA_035280045.1 of Candidatus Acidiferrum sp. Lineage (GTDB taxonomy): Bacteria > Acidobacteriota > Terriglobia > Acidiferrales > UBA7541 > Acidiferrum. The sequence goes on along the minus strand of DATEGP010000052.1, from coordinate 32,334 downwards.
GCAGCGGACTCCGCTCCCGGCGCTCCCCCCGTCGCCGTCCTGGGCTACAAGTTCTGGACGCAGCAATTCGGCGGCGACCCCAGCGTGTTGGGGCGCTCGATGAGGCTCAACGATACCGTGCGCACGGTAATTGGAATCATGCCGCCTCGCTTTATGTGGCGCGGCGCGGATGTCTACGTGCCGATCGTGTTCCATCGCGGCGAGTTTTTGGAAGGCGTTCATTACGTTCACTTGCTAGGGCGTTTGAAACCCGGCGTGACCGAAGCGCAAGCCGAGACCGACCTTCGGCCCATCATTGCCGATCTGAAGCAGCGCGAACCCGCAGCTTTTCCCGACAAATGGCGTGTGGGCTTGCTTTCCTTTAAGGAGAGTTTCGCCAGCGGACTCGGCGAAATCCTGTGGATTCTCTTCGGCGCGGTGGGCATGCTCCTGCTGATTGCCTGCGCCAATGTTTCAAACCTCCTGCTCTCTCGCGCGGCAACCAGGCAACGCGAAATCGCGCTGCGCGCTTCGCTGGGTGCCACGCGAGGTCGGCTCGTGCGCCAATTGCTGACAGAAAGCGTGCTTCTCTCGGCTCTTGGCGGCCTTCTCGGCGCGGCGCTGGCCTTCGGAGCGTTGCGCGGCATCCTCGCCATGGTGCCTCCCGAGTCGATCCCGGACGAAGCGAAAGTCGCGATTGACCAGCCGGTCCTTCTGTTTACGCTGGGCGTGTCGCTTGTCACTGCACTACTCTTTGGATTGGCGCCAGCTCTCCATGCCAGCCGCACACAATTGGTAACAGCTCTCAAAGAAAGCGCGCGCGGCGCCGGCGCGGGCTTTCGCCGGATTTCAGCCAGCGGCGGCCTGGTGATCGTCGAAGTCGCTCTGTCTCTTGTGCTTGTCGTCGGAGCGACTTTAATGGTGCGCACCGTCATGGCTATTGAAAACCAGAACCTCGGCATTCGCACCGATCATTTGCTGACGCTTCGCGTGCCGCTTTCTCCGCAGAGATATGCAGATGCGCCCCACCGCCTCATTTTTTTCAGAGAGTTGTTGCGCCGCGTCGAAGCCCTGCCGGGCGTTGAGTTCGCTTCCATAAGCATCGGGATGCATCCTTTCTTTGGCGGGATGGAAGCGCCGGTCACAATCCCTGGCGCGGCTCAAATGGATACCCGCCCGGTCGTTGTCCATGAAGTGAGCCGCGATTACACGAGAGTCTTCGGCATCACCCTGATGGAGGGGCGGCTTTTCAATGATGTCGACATGGCCGGCGGAGGCCAATGGGCCATCGTGAACCATACTTTCGTCCAGCGTTATTTTCCTGGCAGCGCGCCATTGGGCCGCGTCGTTCGCGTGCCGCGTTTGAGCAGTGATCTCCATCTGGCGAATGACGCGTTCCAGATTGTTGGCGTCGTGAACGACGTGATGAACCGCGGGTTGACTCGTGAGATTGCCCCTGAACTTTACATGCCTTATACCATTACGGGTAACGCGGATTACGTCGCGGTATTAACCAACAACGATCCTGCCGCGCTGGCGAAAACGGTGGCCGCACAGGTGTATGCCCTCGATCCGGACCAGCCGGTCACCGACGTGCGCACTATAAGCTCGCTGCTGAACGATTGGGAGTACTCTGGACCGCGGTTTAGCGTGGTCCTTCTCGGGATTTTTGCCGCGCTCGGGCTGGCACTGGCGGTCGTGGGAGTTTACGGCGTCGTGTCTCATGCCGTGGCGCAGCGAACGCACGAAATCGGCGTGCGCAAAGCGCTTGGCGCGGACTCTGGCGATGTACTCCGCTTGGTCTTCCGCTTTGGCGCGCGGTTCATTTTGCCGGGAATTGTGATTGGCGTGGCCGCCAGCCTCGCCGCCGCGCGCGTGCTTGGCAGCCAGCTTTGGCATGTTTCGCCGCACGACCCGGTGGCGCTGGTGTCGGTCGTGATCTTGTTGCTGGCCGTCGGTTTCTTGGCGTGCTGGATTCCCGCGCGCCGCGCGATGCGTGTGGATCCCATCGTGGCGCTGCGCTACGAATGAGTCCCCTCATTCAGAATATCTCTTCTCTGTGAACGGCGTCCGCCCCGACCTGGTCGGGGTGCTCCGATCTCTGTGTCCTCCGTGTTAAGTCTTTTCCTCGGTTTTTCTTACTCTTTGACTCTTGAACCTTGAACTCTTCAACTCTCTTTTCCTATTTCTCTTTTTCCTTCTCTGTCAACTCTGCGGCTCTCTACGTTAAATCTCTTTCCCTTCTTGATCCCTTTTTGACTCTTCAACCTTCAACTCTTCGGCTTGTCACTTACGACTTACCACTTCCTGCCGCCCCCAGCGTATAATGCCGTGCGGTCTTTTCCGCCTGACGTCATGGGCGGGTCTTTTTAAGCTGAGACTTCTCGCGGAAGCACAGACCGTGATTTCGTTCGACCGAAACTATTTAGCGCAGGTCCATTCCCATGATCGAACGGCTACCCATGGAGATTAAGGTTCGCGAGTCCGGCGGCGTCGCCATTCTCGAAGTGCACGGCCGGCTCACCATCGGCGAACCGAGCGAGCAGCTTTACGGCGCGCTGCAGTCCGTCCTTAAAAAAGGCACGCGCAAAGTGATCGTCGCGCTCAACAGCACTCCGCAGATTGACAGCTCCGGCCTCTCCACGCTCGTTCGCATCTCCATCCAGCTCGCCCGCGAAGGCGGTGTGCTCCGCCTGGTCTGCGGACCCGGCCGCGTCCGCGACGCCCTCACCGTCACCCGCCTCGTTGAAGCCATCCCCACCTTCGACACCGAATCCGCCGCCCTCACCAACTTCTGATTGCTCGCTCTGGAAACCGCACGCCTGCAGTGTGTTAAACTCCGGCGGATGAACAACGGGATAGTTTGTAGAAAGCACTTGAACATCATTGCGCTCTTCATCATTGTATCGTCAACCTTTCTGTCCAGCGCGTCCGCCCAAGAAACCAATTCCTTTCTGCCGGAAGCCCAAATCCGCGCGACAGCAAGCCGTATTCTCATCAAGGCTGACAAAGCGAATTGCAAACCGCACGAATGCAAGATCCTAGTTGCGAACTTTACATTCGGATCTGGCTTGACATCGCAGCTCGGTGTTCAACTTGCAGATCAGTTCTCAAGAGAATTCGCCTCCCAGCAGAGCGATATCCAAGTCGTTGATCGTCCGGCTCTCCGATCCTACTTGGAGCAGGAGCGTATTCCCGGGGCTCTCTTCGACAACGAAAAGGCCATGCGTTGGCTCGGCAAACAACTAGGCGGCACAGCCGTCCTGACTGGCTTGATCGAGGACAAAGCTTCTTCCATGCACGTGAAGCTTCAAATGTTTTCTTGTGACAACGAGAAGGCGCGTTTGGAAGATGAACTCATGCTTGCCCCTCAAGCGGAGCTGAAGGACGTTTTGACTGGTGTCGAGGCTTTTCCGCAAAAACCAACCGATGACAAAGCTTCTCCTGATTTAGCGATCCCAAGAGCAGGCGTAAACGGGGTCACCCAACCGGCTTGTATCTACTGCACCAGTCCTCACCACACCCAAGCAGCTCAAGATGCGAGGTTTAATGGCTCTATTCTCTTGGACGTGGTGCTATCCGAGGAAGGAAGAGTCATCCAAGGTAACATTGTCCGAGGTGCTCCTTACGGCTTAAACCAGCAGGCTCTCCAAACAGTCCAAAACTGGAAACTCAAGCCAGCAACCCTAAACGGAAAGCCGGTAGTAGCGAAGGTCAATATCGAGATGATGTTCCGCCTCAATTGACTACGACCATAAAATCATTCTGTGCAAGCCGCCGACCAGCCGCCTTTTTTTGAGTTCGGCGAGGACGAGCTTGGCCACTTCTTTGAGGGTCGAAGACCAAATCAGCGGCTGCCAGCCAGGACTCACTGTGCAACACACCCTCTAGCCGCACCTCGCGCCGCCGATTCTTTCGTCCTCCTCAACCATCATTCCCGCAATCAAATCCTTATTCGGCGCGCAGCAGCGAAGCAGGGTCGATCCGCACCGCATGAACTACGGCTGGCAACGCTGCCAACAAAGCCACCGCGAGCATCGTCAGAGTCGGAATCGCCAGCATCGCTGGATCGCTCGCCTTCACCTGGTAAAAGAGCGACTCGATGTACCGCACCGAGGCCATTCCCAGCGTGAGCCCCGCGGCCGCTCCCACAATCACCATCGAGAAAATATCTGCGGTAACCAGGCGCGCCACGACGCCTGCCCGCGCTCCCACCGCGATGCGAATGCCGATCTCCCGCTGGCGTTGCAGAACAGAGTAGTGAAGCACTCCATACAGACCGACTCCCGCGAGCAACAAAGCCACCGCCGCGAAGAACACCGCCAGCGTGGTCAAAAGCCTCTCCCTAACGGTTCGCGCCTGGTTGATCTCCAATTGTGTGCGGATATTGCTGACCCGGAATTCAGGCCGCGCTCGTGACACTTCCTGACGAAGCACCGGGGCCAGCGCGACCGGATTCGCGGTAAAGGTGCGCGCCACAAACGTACCGCGATTGCGTTGCTGTAGAGCTCCATTCGCGTCAATCGTGTGAAACGGGACGTACGCCGTGGGCCGGACGGGAAATCGCAAATTGTCGCGCGAGCGGGCATCTCTCACGAATCCCACAATCTCAAAATCAACGCGGTGGCCCGCGGAGTCCACCGTTTGGAATGCTTTTCCGACAGGATTCTCCCCGGCGAAATATTGGTTGGCAAACGTCTGATTTACGATCGCCGCTGGCGGAAACGTTTCCGCCGGGCGGAAGTCTCGTCCATCAAGAAACGGTATCTTCATCTCGTCGAACCAGCCGGGCGAAACGCTCAGAAAGTCGGACATGACCTCGCTCGGCGGCCCTCCGTGAACAGAAATGTCATTCACCCAGCTCTCTCCGCTCATCAACGGCCACACCGTCATCGCTACTCTCTCGATTCCGGGGACCTCGCGGAGATGCTCCGCCACTTGGTCCCAAAACACCTGTGGTTGCGGCTGCCTTGTGACGGTTTCGAGGTTGAGAATGCGCTCCGCGGAAAACCCGGTTGGCTGGCGCGACAATCGCTGCAACGTCGCCACGAACAGACCCGTGAGGAACAGAACGACGAAACAAAATGCAACCTGCGCAGCAATCAAGCCGTGCATCAAGCGGCGCCGCGAATGCGGATTCTCGCCGCCCTTGAGCGCGCTCATCACCTTGATGCCGGAGGCTTGCAGCGCCGGCGCAATTCCTGCCAGCAAGGTAGCGACAAGCGTAAGCGCAACACCGAATAGGAGGACACGCCAGTCCGCGGGCAGCTCAAGCCGTACTGGATTATCGTGTGGATTGATCATCGAAACTACGAAAGGCGCGGACCACCACGCAAACAATACGCCGACCACTGCTGCAAGACCTGCTCGCATGGCGCTTTCCACCAGCGCCATTTGTATGAGCCGCGCTCGTCCTGCGCCAATGGAAACCCGCAGCGCCATCTCGCGCGCCCTCGCCGCAGCCTGCGCCGTCATCAGGTTCGCGACGTTCGCACAAACAATGAGCAGCACAAGCGCCACCAACGCGCCGATCACAGCGAGCGCCCGTTTATAATCCCGTTGCAAATTTGAGCGCCCTGCCGCCGCAGAATCGAGAAACATCTTCTCTGTCCCGAACGCATCGAAAACCGGCTTTGGGAGCCCGACGAAGCCTTGGGCCCGCTCTTCCTGGATAGATCGAAACGCAGCGCGCAACTTGTCTTGAACTGCTTCTTCGCTAACGCCGGGCTTGAGCAGAACAAAGGTTCGCAGCCAAAAATGGTTGGGACTCGCGAGCGTGTCCGGATTCTTCATGGCCATGGGAAGAAAGATCCCCGTCACCGTACCGGTTTCAGTGCCGGTGAAAGGCCGGTCGGCCACTCCGACGATCTCGTACACGCCGGTCCCTATGCGAAAAGTCCGTCCGACGATTCCTGGATCCTTGCCAAACCGCCTCGTCCAATAATCATAGGAAAGCACGGCATACGGATGAGCGCCGGGTGCCTGATCGTCGGCCTCGGTGAACAGACGGCCGAGCGCAGGTTGAAGCCCGAATGCCTCGAACATCCAGCCCGATACGTATTGGACGTTTTCCTTTTCCATCTCCTCGTCCGAGCCATAGGTCAAGTCCATTCGGTCCGCATAGGAGACGGCGACCAGCTCGGCATCGCCTCTCACCGCCGAGCGCATCCCCTGAAACATGGGATACGAACAAGAGTCGTAGGTCATTCTTCCCATTGGACCCGTGTTTTCAAATGCGACGACATGCATTCGGTCCGCGTGCACGATGGGCAGTGGCCGGAAGAGCAAAGCGTCAATCAGCCGGAATGCGGACGTACACGCGCCAATGGCCAGCGCCAGCGATAGGATGGCCGCCGCGGAAGTGACCTTGTGCTTCTTCATTTGCCGCCAGCCGTAGACGGCGTCCGCACGCAGAGACTCCAGCCACGCAATCATTCGCGCGTCCCGGCTTTCTTCGCGGTGCTTCAGCATGGAACCAAATGCACTGCGTACCTCGGCGGGGTCGCGGCCGTTTTCAATCGCCTCCTGGATGTGCGATTCGAGTTCTTCGTCGATTTCGCGATTCACCCGGTCGCTGCGAAACACATTAGCTATCCGCGACCACCACGGCATGTCAGGCCTCCCGAAGAACGCGATTTACGGCCAAAGTCACCGCGCGCCAGCGCGACTCTTCGATGCCAAGCTGTTTTCTTCCGGCTGGGGTGACTTCATAGAGCCGCGCGCGTCGTCCGGTATCCTTGGTGACCCACCTTGCGCGGACCCATCCCGCCTCTTCCATCCGGTGCAGCGCCGGGTACAGCGACCCTTCCTCGACGCGCAGCACTTCGCCGGCAATCTCCTGGATCGCGGACATAATCGCGTATCCGTGGAGGCCCGGCCGCCGCGCAAGAATCGTCAGCACCAGCAGATCCAGCGAGCCTTGGAGAGAATCCAGCTTTGTCATGGACGAGCCTCTCCATATATAGACGTCTAAGTATAGAAAAAGTTCCACAACAACTTTGCCTCGCAGGTTGATCTGCTCAGTAACCATTGCCACTTTTCTGAAAGCGAATCGGACCTATGACCAGTTCGGAGGAGAGTCCCGCGGGCCGTACTTACCACTTAAAACTCAGAACTTACCGCTTCTTCGTCAGCCGCCTTTTTTGAGTTCGGCGAGGACGAGCTTGGCGACTTCTTTGAGGGTTTCGAAGACGCCAACTCCTTGAATGGCGATGCCTTCGAGGACCGGCTCGCCTTTTTTGCGAAGCTGCTTCGTTAGTTCCGGCACCGACATGGCGTTCGGCAGGTCGCGCTTGTTCAACTGGAGCACGTAGGGAATCGTGGTGAAATTCAGGTTGTGCTCTTTCAAATGTTCCTGCAGGTTTTCCATCGTCTCGAAATTTGCGTCGAGCCGCTCTTCCTGCGAATCCGCCACGAACACCACGCCGTCCGCGCCTTTCAGGATCAGCTTGCGGCTGGCTTCGTAGAACACCTGGCCGGGCACGGTATATAAATGGAAGCGTGTTTTGAACCCGCGCACCGTCCCCAGGTCCAGCGGAAGGAAGTCGAAAAACAGCGTGCGGTCCGTTTCGGTGGCCAGAGACACCATTTTGCCCTTCTGGTTCTGCCCGGTGTGGTCGTAAACCCACTGGAGGTTAGCGGTTTTTCCGCCGAGACCCGGGCCGTAGTACACCAGCTTGCAATTAATTTCGCGCGCAGGAAAATTGATGAAAGGCACTTTGTCGTCGACCAGTTATGCGGCCACAAATTTAGCATACGCGGTGCAGGCAGGCCAGCATTCCCGCCCCGTGTCCCAACCTTCGATGCCTTACTGACAGTTTCCGCGATTCTCACGCATTCTCCACGGCCTATTTTCCCCGATGATGCGGTTCGGTAACCGTTGTATCGCGTCTCACCGGGGATTGTTTATTACACTGCTATGTACTCTAACGTTCTAAGCTGCCGTTTGACGCACGCCATTGCCTCTGCTAGCATGCGCTACATGGCAAAAGTGCGAAAAGCCTCAGGAGGGTCCTCCCACCACTCCAAGAGCGCTGGGCACGGTTCCTCTAAGTCCATGAAAAAGAAAAACTTAGGAACGCCCCATCCTCCGCAGCGCGGCGGCGTCGAGCTCGTTGATCCTCGAGTGCAAGCGCAACTGAAAACTTACGACGAGGCGCTGGCGCTGTTTCATCAGCAAAAATTTTCGCGCGCCAAGCAGGAACTCGAAGAAGTGCTCAAAGGCCCCAGCAAAGAGCTGGCGGACCGCGCGCGCATGCACCTGAAAATTGCCGAGCAGCGCATGAAGCCCTCTTCGGAACAGAATCCGAAGAGTGCCGAGGACCACTACCAGCGCGGCGTGGCTATGATGAACATTGGCCGCTGGGACGAAGCGCGCGAGAGCCTCGACAAAGCGCGCAAGGCCGCGCCGAAAGCCGACCACATTCACTACGCGCTGGCGGCTCTTGATTGCCTGACCGGTGAAGCCGACTCCGCGCTCGAGAACCTCAAGGTCGCCATCCAGTTGCGCCCGGAAAATCGCTACCATGCGCGCAACGACGAGGACTTCGCATTCCTCCAAGAAGATCCGCGCTTCACCGAATTGCTCTATCCCGAGAAAGAGGGATTTGGCAGCTAGAACCAGTGACTGATGATTCGTGACTGGTGACTAGTGGCCAAACCGCAATGGCACTTTGTTAGTACCGCTCGCGTGACTTCCGTGTTCGCCCGGTGACTTTCGACTTCCCTGAGTGTTTGAATCCTTTCCTGTAGAATAAGAACGGCGTTTTGGCTCAGCTAACGATGAAAAAACGCGCGTCTTCAACCAAAACTCTTTTGCCGGGCTTTCGCATTGTGGCGTTGGGCGGCGGCACGGGACTTTCCACGTTGTTGCGCGGCCTGAAAGAGCACGTCGTGCGGCGTCCCGACGAACTGGCCACCGCGGAACGGCCGATTTCCGATCTCGCGGCGATCGTCACGGTTACGGATGACGGCGGAAGCTCGGGCCGTTTGCGGCGCGAGAACCGCATCCTGCCGCCGGGCGACATCCGCAATTGCATGGTGGCGCTCTCGAAAGATGAAGCGCTGATGGGCCGGCTGTTTCAGTACCGCTTCAATGCAGGCCGCGGCCTGACCGGCCACAATTTCGGAAATTTGTTCCTTGCGGCGCTGACGCACGTTACGGGCGATTTCATTGAAGCGATTCGCGTGACGAGCAAAGTGCTGGCGATTCGCGGGCGAATTTTTCCGTCAACACTCTCGAACGTGCGTCTCGTGGCCAAACTTGAGAACGGCCGCGTGGTGCATGGCGAAACGCGCATCAGCGCGAGCCGCGTTCCGATTCACCGGCTGGGCCTTTCTCCGAGCCGTGTGCGTCCTCTGCCCGCCGCGCTCGAAGCCATTGATATGGCGGACCTGATCCTAATGGGTCCGGGCTCGCTCTACACCAGCGTGCTGCCAAATCTCCTGATCCCGGAGATAGCCGCGGCGATCGCGCGCTCGAAAGCGCCGCGGGTGTACATTGCGAACCTGATGACGCAACCGGGCGAGACAACCGGGTACGCGTTGGCGGACCACGTTTGCGCGATTCAAAAGCATGTGCCGCAGCGCGTGATTGACTGCGTGGTGGCCAACCGGCAGGCCATCTCGCCTCAAGTGCTGCGCCGGTATCGCGCAGAAGGTGCCACGCCTGTGGCGGTGGACCTGGAGGCTCTGAAAAACCTGGGCTGCCGGGTGATCCTCGATGACGTGGTTGAAGAACACGGCGTGCTGCGGCATAACAGCCAGCGGCTGTCGTGGTTGCTGCTGGAAGAATTCCTCCCGACAAAAACGAAGTAAGGAAGTAATGAAGTAGCGACGTAAAGAAACTTCCCCAGGACTAGCAACCGCGCTTGGCTTCGGCGAGAAACCTCAGCCTAAAAAAGACCCGCCACTGCGCAAAAACCTCTCGCCCAGAACGGCGGCCCTTCGAGGCTCAGAGTAAACGTAAACCTGCCGCTACCCGGAAACCTTCCACGATTGTTCTGCCCCAATGCATCCTGGTCATGCGGCGGCGGCGTCTGCGGGGGAGCCGCCTCCGGAGTCCGGCGGTTCCGGTGAAGCTTTTTGCGAATTGGCGATAGTGTCGAGCATGAGCTGGATGCCTTCCGGGCCGTTTCCCGATTCCAATTCGCGGCGCATGTGGGGAAAAGTGTTAAGAAGCAGCTGGCAAATGTAGGCCTGGGCAAGGGCGTCGCGGCGGTCAATCCGCTTCCTGGCCATCAACTTGAGGAGATTGCCGAGAAAGAAATTGACATTGGCCGCGGAGGAGAAATCATCGAGGGGACCCAGGAGTTCGGCCATGGCTTCGTCGTTCCTGGCGCGCTCGGCCTGCAGGCGGCCGAGATGGTGGGGGCACAGACCTTCTTCAGGGTCGGCCACTAACATGCGACAGCGATGCCCACGGGCATTGATGTGGTTACAACGTTCGGTGGAAAGAGTTTCGACGGCTACGGGGGATGCATTCAACATGGGAAGAACCTTTCTTTCTACGCGTTAGGCGTGAATTGCGGAATTGAAGGTCGAGGAAGGGAAAAAGGGGTGGCCCCCCTGGTTTTTACGTAAGGATGTGATTCCATGGGACTTAGCAGCGTTGGGCCTGCTAAGGATGTGATTCTAAAGGGATTACGGAACACCTGAATAGGCTGCGAGGGGGACGGGACGGAACCCTGGACACCCCGGAGCCATTTCATTATTGGTATACTACCACAAGACTAAATTCCTGTCCACCAAAAATGCAAAATAATTTGAAAAAAATGGAAGTGGTAGATATGGAAGGGGATAGTAAAAGCAAAGCAGAAGGTAGAAGGCAGAAGTTCGGAAAAAGCAGCCCCCATGCGGCTGAAGCGTCCTAGTAAGCGGCCCACGCCACATTCGCGACATGGCCAAAAGCAAAGGGCCTTCCCCGGCTGGATGGGGAAGGCCCTCTGAGGCTAGGAGGTTAATGTGGGCCGGGCTAAAGCCCGGCCTCTACAAAACCAAGTTGGAGTGGCCGTTAGAAGATGATTTTGGCCACGAGCTGCATGTTGAAAGCTTCGCCGGGACCGATGCCGGGCGCGCCGTTGAAGTCGCCGATGGTGTCGCTCACGAAGCCAGACGAGCTGACCGACCCAGGACCGGAAGCGAGGTTAATGCGGTTCAGAAGGTTAAAGGTTTCCATGCGAAGTTGGATTTTCACGCGCTCTGTAAGAGGGATGTTCTTGAAAACGGAGAGATCGACGTCTCCGAAGCCAGGGCCATGGAGAGTATTGCGTGCCAGCGCAGGTGTACCGGATCCGACGGCAGCAAAAGCCGCCGGATTCCACCACTGCTCACCACCCGCTGCCGCAGAGAATTTATGTGACACGCCGCTGTATGGATTGCCGATCAAGTACAGGCCGGAAAGAACTTCGTCCGAAGGCTGACCGGTGTGGAAGTTCCATAAACTGCTAACTTGCCAGCCGTTGACGAGCCGTGATACCCAGGCGCTGGTGGCCCATGGAGCCTTGGGCACCTCATACGTGAAGTTGACGGTGAGCAGGCGCCGGGTGTCGAAGTCGCTGTTGCCATAGTCAACCTTAGGGTTCAAGCTGTCCGAGATGACGCCGCGGTACTCACTCCCAGTGTCAAGAGCATGCCCCCAAGTGAAAGAATATTGGGAAGTTAGTCCATGCCATGACTGAAGTTTGAAGGTCGTTTGCAGAGCGTTGTAGTTGGAAGTGCCGACACTCTGGAGTTGGATGATCGAACCGAAATTGGTGCCCGCAGTGGGCATGTCAAACATCATGCTGAGTTTGCGTCCCTCGTTTCCAACATAGCCGATCTGCCAGACTGCCAAGTTCCCAAAGCTCTTTTCGACTTGCAGACTCGTGCTGTAGAAGTATGGTGCACGGAAGTTCTGGCTGACGGAATAGGCACTCAGCCCTGTTGCATTTGTACAGGTTGGATCATTGCATTTTACGACGCCTGGGAAAATGGCTCCGCCAGCGGTGTTAGCAGGATCACTCTGGGTGGTCTGCCAATTGTAGCTGGTTTGGCCGGCCCAGTTCGTTCCAAAAGAGGACGCGGAAGCAGGTCCAAAGGGATTGATTTCAAGGCCGTCGGCCCTGGCTCCGCCCGGACGAAAGTCCAAAAACGGGTTCATGTTGATCTGATCGTAGAACACGCCAACACCGCCGCGAACGACAAGGTCCTTACTAGCTGTCGGCTGATAGGCAAAGCCAATTCTCGGCGCAAAGTTGTTCTTGTCCGGCGGGAAAATGTTGTTGATTCCGGCGCCCTGGATCGCAAGGCCTTGCCCAAGAACGTACACGGAGAGGTCCTTTTTGTCGCTGTGTAGCGGTCCAAAATACTCATACCGCATGCCCAGCTCGAGGTTCAGCTTCTTCGTAATTTGCCAGCTATCATTGAAGAAGAGACTGTAGGCGTTCACTTTGACCCAACGCTCGATATCGCCCACTGTAATCGATGAGGACGAGACGTCGCCTGCAAGGAAATCAGCGAGCGCCTTCGTATTGGCATCAAAAGCCGGGTCGTTCGCCCAAGGTCCTTGCGTTCCATCGAATGAGAAGGAACCGGTCCCATGGCGGTGATAGAACTCATTTACGTGGCCCTGACGGAACTCTCCTCCAAACCGAAACTGATGACTACCCCGCACATAGGAAGCAATGTCGGTCAAGTGCCACGTGAAATCAGAGCGCCCTTCCGGCGGAGTGATTCCGATTTGTTCAAACCCAGCCACACCTGTCGGGCTTGGCGGTGCAATCGCAATGTTGGGAGAGCCAAAGATTGGCTGTCCATGGTTGGTGGCATCGGGGCTAAGGAACAACCCTAGCTTCTTAGTATCGAAACTGTTGTTAAAGTCGTGAAACAACTGGTTGAAGTAGTTTGCTCCGAATAGAACCTGGTTCGTCAATCTGCTGGTGAAGGTGGAGTTCAGTACGGCGGAGCCGTTATCCACATGCAATGGAGCAACCTCAAAGTAGTACTTCAGGTTGGAGCTGGCGGTTCCCAGCGCCGGACTGCCGCCCGTGGGTGCGGTCTGGCTACCCTGGCCGCCAAACCAGCGGACAAAGAGGCGGTGTTTGTCCGAGATGTTGTAGTCCACCTTAGCGACGCCGTTGTTGCTGTAGCCGGTGGATGGTGAGGAGCTAAAGAAATTGTTGACGTTCGCACCTTTGGCCACAACTGCCGGGTCGGTCAAAACCGAGGACGGCCATAGTGTTGACAATAGAGTGGCAGAGACGGTGCTCGGAGTAACGCTGTATTTCGTGAGGGCAGCTTGAGCTGCGGTTTGCCACGGGGTGGAAGGTTCTGTAGCCAGACCCGACAGACCAATGATGTACACCTGTTTTTCGAAACTGGCAAAGTAGAAGGCCTTGTTCTTGATGAACGGGCCACCCAAAGAGAAACCGTAGTTCTCGTTGCGCAAAGGAGGGGCTTTCTTCCCAGGAGCCGGAACCCAGAAGGGTGAATGCGCTGCGTAGAACTCATTGCGGTTGAAGTAGTAGACCGTGCCGTGAATATCGTTGCCGCCGGACTTGACGACGAGGTTGACGGTGCCCCCGGCGTTGCGCCCGGCTTCCGCACCGGATTGCGTCTGGGCAGAGAATTCGTCAATCGCATCAATGGGCATGACGGTTCCAGCGATACCGGAGACGCCACCCTGATTGACAGCCGGAATGTTGTGCCAGAAATCGTTGTTATCTACGCCATCAATCTGCCAGTTCATCTGGTTGGCGCGCGTGCCGTTGAGGGAGCCGAAGCCGCCGACAGAGTAGCCACCGTAACCGGGAGCGACGGCGATCAATTGAGTGAAGTCGCGACCATTCAAAGGAACGTCCGCTACGGCTTCTGAAGTAATCGTCATGTTTTGAGTCTGCGTGGTCGTGTCGAGAGTTAGCGCGGCGGCAGAGACTTCTACGGTGGTGGTCTGTTGCTGCAATGTCAGTTTGACGTTCAATGTGTAAATCGTTCCCGCTGTGACTTCGACCTTGTCCACGGCGTAGGCCGGGAAACCAGACGCGGTGACGGTCACTTTGTAAAATCCTAGCGGAATATCCTGGAAAGCGAATACACCGTCACTTGTGGTGACTGTGGAGTGGTCGATGCCCGTCGCTGTTTCAGTGGCTTTGACAGCGGCATTGGGAACGGAGCCACCGGACGGGTCAGTGACCGTTCCGTTGATGGCGCCGCGGAAGGTCTGGGCGTTGGCGGCTACTGCGAGTGAGAATGCAATGAGAATTACGATAACGAGGCGCTTCATAGATTCAATTTCCCCCCTCTTCGAGATCAAGAACATGAACTGATGCACCCTCGTGCCCCGGCACGGCCGAGGCACGGCTCAATACAAAAACAAGGCCACCCAGAACCGCCACGGAATGGCTGCACCAAGCCAGCGGCGTGAAGCCGCTGCTACATTGAAAACGAGATCCGCCATTTTAAGGACAAGCCCCCCGGACCAGCTCGCCCTACGCCCTCGAAGAATCTCTACACTCGACAACAACGCCAATGTGCTTTTATTGGGACAATTTGTAACCCGCTGGAAACCCCGGTGTCAAGAAGAATGAGTTGGGGTAAAGCACGCAATTTTTGCGTGGGAAGGATTTGCAGGAAAGAGGACACAGCAAAACTAAGCAGGGGGATACCGGCTGGCATAAAGACAAGAGCAGCGGGGTAAACCCGCTGCTACATGGGCGCTGGGCAAAGAGCAGCGGCGTAAAGCCGCTGCTACACGGGCGAGGCAAAGACAGCGGCGTAAAGCCGCTGCTACACGGAGGAAGGAAATGTCCACGTTTGGGTTGATTGAGTATAAGGACGCGAGCGCGGAGGTGCGCGCGATTTATGACGACATTATGGCGACGCGCAAAACGGACTGGATCAACAATTTCTGGAAAGCCATGGCGCACGATCCCGCGCTGCTAAAGCGCACCTGGGAAAGCATCAAGCAGATTATGGCGCCGGGAGCGCTGGACCCGTTGACGAAGGAGCTGATCTACATCGCGGTGAGCGTGACGAACAATTGCACGTACTGCATTTATTCGCATACGGCGTCCGCGTTTGGAAAAGGGATGACGGATGCAATGTTCAAGGAATTGCAGGCAGTGATCGGGATGGCGAATGAAACGAACAAGCTGGTGACGGGGTATCAGGTGGAAGTGGATGAGAGATTCAAACCACCTCTTCCGAGGTAGTCAGAGCACCGCTTGCCGCGGTGGTTAAGCCGCCGCTGAAGAAGAAGTGACTGCTGCCGCGTCGTGAGAAGAAGAGTCAAAGTCCAGGTGACTGGAAATTCGAAAAGCGAAATTTGAAATTCGAGCCAGACTGCAGGTTTGCGATTTGCATTTTCGAGTCTCGAACGCCGCCGGTACGTGGGTAAGTCGAAATGAAAACTGAGAAATTCGGAACGAGAAAAGCGAAATCCGAGTGAGACTGCATTTTTTTCTCGTTTCGAGTTTCGGATTTCGAGTTTCGAAAGCCAAGCTGGTCAAGGACCCCGTTCACGGGATAAACCGCGCTCCGATTGGCCTGAACGCGAAAAGGCAGGCCTGTACGCGGGGACAGGTGTTCAAAAGCGAAAAACGGTACGCGCGTACTATGGTTGGGGCTTTCCGCGGAAGCGGAAGATATAAAAGGTAGCCCGAATGCCCAAGACCTGCCCACTGGTCCGCCTGACGCGGGCAGTCGGCTGCAAAGCCGTGGCAGGCTTCCTGGGAAGGGCGAGCCGCAAAATTCTGCTACGCGGATGTGCGCGAAATGGCCCCTACACTCAAGGATTCCGACACACTGACAGCTCCGGAAACCACGGCGCGTTCCAGATCGGCCACGGAACCGGCAGGTAAGACGCAGCCCATTGCGCTGGAAATCCCCATTGCCGTGAACGGCGTGCGCACCATCGAGGGCAGCGACAAAAGAGAGCCGTTTTCCGAGTCCACAAAAACGGTAATGGTCCACGGGTCGGGAGCGGTGATTCGACTGACGTCAGCGATGGCGCAGGGGCAACTGCTGTTTCTCACGAACGAGCGCACCAAAAAGGAAGTGGTGTGCCAGGTGGTGAAGTCGAAGAATTACCGCAACGTCAGCGGCTACGTGGAATTGGAGTTCACCGAGACGGCGGTGGGATTTTGGGGCATGCGTTTTCCGGGCGACCGGATTGGTCCAGGCCCGCAAGCTGCGCCGGCGGAGACTCGCACACCATCGGCTGGGAATGGAGCGCCTGTTCCTGTTCCAGTTCCAGCGCGTCCAGCTGCGCCAAAGGTAGAACAGCCCACGGCGAGCAGCGCGCCGAGCGCGAGCGTGAATGCGGCGAAGCCGTCCGCACCTCCGGCACCTTCGATTCCTGTTGCGAAGCCTGCGCCTGCGCCGAGTGCGACGGCCGGGTCCTCTTCGACGGTGGCTTCATCCAGCGTTCCGCCAGCAATTAATTCCGCGGCAATGTCGGGCGCTTCGAAAGCGAACACGGATAAGAATGCTCCTTCGGCTCCGGCGCCGATTGCAACATCGCTAGGAGCGGATACGCCCCTGATGGAACCGTGGCTGAGGAAGCGTGAACCGGCTCCGCGCACGCCCGCCGCGCCAACGAGTGTGGCTCCTCCGGCGCCTCCAGCAAAACCGGCAGGGCCGGAATCGAGCCTTACGCCAGTGCGCAGTTTTGCGACTGAGCGCCCGTCGGAGAAGCCCGCGTCCCTTTTTGCGCCGACGGAAGCCCCGGTGAACTGGTCCAGCGTCGATCTATCAAGCGTTGCGCCTTTCTTCGATGTGAAACCTGCAGTGACTGATGCGTCCTTGCCGCAAACGAAGACTCCCGCTGGCAGTGATCCTGAAACGGAAGAGTTGAAGCAGCACACCGCGCGGTTGCAAGATGAACTGGCGGAGATTCAGTTCACCGAAACCCCATCCAGCCCGACGGTGAAGGCGGATGAGGAAAAACCTCAGACACGGAAGCCCGCGGCGGCGCCGGATGTGGAGATACCTTCCTTTCCGCTGACAGAGCAGTCGATGGAGTCCCTGAAAACGGAGCTGGTTCATGAGAACGCGGTGCGGCTGGTGGAAGATCCCGAGCCGACCAGCGAAACAACTGTTTTACCGGAACTGTCGAAGCTAGACGAGCCGGTGCCGGTGAAGGTTGAAACTCCCGCGGCGATTCCTGCATTGGAATCGCTGGAGAACGAGGAGATGAAGATTCCGGCCTGGCTTGAGCCGCTCGCGCGGAGTTCTTCGGCGCCTTCTTCGACACAAGAACTCGTTCTTCGGGAAAAAACCAAGCGCCGTGCGGAGCAGCCGCAATTGCAGGAATTAGTGGCGCCGCTCGCGGCACCGAAGGAAGAGCATGGCGTAGCTGAAGCGCGCGTTCCCCAGTTTGGAAGCGCGTTGCCGTTTGAAGATGCGAAAGTCCGGCGCGAAAGTTCACAGAAGAAATCGGGGAATGGGATGTTGCTGGGAGGGATCGCGGCAGGGCTTCTGGCATTGGCGGGCGGCGGCTGGTGGTATATGAATCGACAATCGGCTGGAAGTCATGCAGAAGCGGCGGCGTTGCAGGCGCCGGCAAGCTCGGGGACATCGCAGGATGGCGCGACGGTTCCAGCGAAAGAAGGGATGCTGGGAAGCGTTCTTCCGGCGCATGCGGACGCGGCCCCTTCGCAAACCAAGGCCGCAGCCGTTAATTCGAATGGGCCGAGCAATAGCGCAAGCAATGCTTCGAGCCCCGCTGCAGCAAGCGTGGCGGGGAACGCAGGTCGGAGCCCGCAAGTTAATTCGACCGCTTTGAATGGCGGCAATGTGGTTACCAAGGGCGACTCCGCGGAGCCGGAACCCGTTCAAGCTGTGGAGAAAAAACCGGCACTCGGAGAAGTCCATCTGGCGGCCCCTAAGATTGCGCAGAAGCGAAGCGTGCAGGCGGGAGCGGCGCCGGATGCGGGAATTCTTGGCGATGAGCAGCCAGGAACAAGCGCAGATTCGGATTCGCTGGGCGGATTGTCTGTGGCGAGCAATCAGCCGGCCGCGCCTGCGGCTCCCCTGGCGGTTGGCGGAGACGTCAAGCAAGCGAGATTGATTTCGTCCGTGCAGCCGACATATCCGGCACTGGCGAAGACGCAGCACATCTCCGGTTCCGTTACAATTGACGCGCTGATAGACGCGAGCGGGCGCGTCACGACAATGAAGGTGATTTCTGGGCCTACGCTGCTGCAAGAAGCAGCCAAGGATGCCTTGAAGCAGTGGAAGTATCAACCAGCAAACCTGGACGGCAAAGCCGTGCCGATGCACGTGACGGTGACCATCCAGTTCCGACTGCAATAATAACGAGTCTCCGACCTTTCGGTTCTCATCCAATAAAATTGCAGGCCTTCGTATTTGGCGAATAACCAGGGCTCTGCTCGGGTTGGAGCGCAGCTTGCGCGAACAGCAGTTGCTCCGCAAGAAGCTTGATTGCCAAGAGCGAAAACGACATAGCTAGCTTGCGGGAAAAAGAGCAGGTTCGTATACTGGCGGCCCGGCCAAATGGCAAGCCTGGCGGTGGGGTAAACCGCTGAAGCTCCTTCCTTTGGCCCCAAATTCACGCCTGTGAAACAGTCACAGGACGCATTGTGCAAGGATCCGTCCTGGAAAAGCGGCGCCAGCATCGTGCCAGCTGTTGAGTTCCTCGCGGAACGAGCCAAATGCTGCGCGCAAGAGATCGATTGAGAGAACGGATGTCGGCGAAGGAGAATTTTGCATGTCGCAAGCCGTGATGCCCGAAGAAATGAATGTTTACCAAAACGCGGAAGCGCGCTTTGAAGTAGCGGCGAGTAAGCTGGGACTGGAGCAGGGTCTCTATCGTTTTCTGAAATGGCCGAGCAAGGAAATTACGCTGTACATCCCGGTGGGGATGGACAACGGGCAACTGGAAGTTTTCACCGGCTACCGGGTGCTGCATTCGAACGTGCGCGGGCCGGGCAAAGGCGGGATTCGGTTTGCTCCGGACGTTTCGATTGATGAAGTGAGGGCGCTGGCGACGTGGATGACGTGGAAATGCGCGGTGGTGAACATTCCGTTTGGAGGAGCAAAGGGGGGAATCATTTGTGATCCGCGGAAGTTGTCGCGCGGAGAATTGGAGCGGCTGACGCGGCGATACACCGCGGAACTGGCGGATTGGATCGGGCCGGAGCGCGACATTCCCGCGCCAGACGTGGGCACTGGCGAACAAACCATGGCGTGGGTAATGGATACGTATGCGATGCACGTTGGGCAAGCTACGACCGCGGTGGTGACGGGAAAGCCGATTGAGCTGGGTGGGTCGCGCGGAAGGCGAGAAGCCACCGGGCGCGGTGTGATGATTTGCTGCGACAAGGCACTCGCGAAACTCGGCATCAAGAGACAGGGTTGCCGCGTGGTCGTGCAAGGGTTCGGCAATGTCGGCTCGATGGCGGCAGACCTGATGCAAAAGGCAGGGTACAAGATCGTAGGACTCGCGGATATCGGCGGCGGTCTGTACAACGAGAGGGGCTTCGATGTCCCTAAAGTGATCGATTGGGTTTATACGCAGAAAAAGACCCTACAGAGTTTTTCGGGAGGCGGAACGAAAATGTCCGCGCGCGACGTGCTCTTCCAACCGTGCGATATCGCCATCCCCGCAGCCATTGAAAACCAAATCACGGAGAAAAATGCGAACCAGGTGCAGGCCAAGATTCTTTGCGAAGGGGCGAACGGCCCAACCACGTGGCAGGCCGACACCATCATCGATTCGAAAGGAATCTTCACCATTCCGGACATTCTGGGCAACGCCGGCGGCGTGACAGTAAGTTATTTCGAATGGGTGCAAGACCGGCAGGGATTCTTCTGGCGGGAGAGCGAGGTCAACGAGCGCCTGCAGGACGTTATGGAAAATGCGTTCGACGAAGTGGTGCGCTATGCCGAGGCACACAAGGTTAACAATCGCATCGCGGCGTACATGCTGGCGATCGACCGCGTGGCCACGGTACTGAAGCTGCGCGGCATTTATGCCTAGCAGCGAGAAATTGCTAAGTGGCACTAGATTCCTGGGGCATTTTGTAATAGTTTCTTTCCACTCTAGCTGGTACCAGGGAACCGGCGGGGCCATTTTGTAAGTCCCTACGGGGTGTGCCTGAATCGAATTGGTGGAAAGGGCGCGGGTGTTTTCCGCGCCAGGAAGGAGTCCGCGCCCCATGACCCCGGACTCGCTTTTACCGGGCCACGCAAAAACTGAAGCACAGCATGCCCGCGACATTTGTGTTGCCGGCCGCTGGTTGTATGAGCGCGACTATATCGTCGCGTGCGAAGGTAATCTGTCCGTGCGGCTGGCCGACGGACGCATCCTGACCACGCCCACGTGCATGAACAAGGGAATGCTTTCGCCTGAGGATCTGGTGACCACGGACATCGAGGGCAGGCAGCTCTCCGGGGACCGCAAAGTTTCTTCGGAACTGGCCATGCATCTGTTGTTCTACAAGATGCGGCCCGACGTGAACGCTGTTTGCCATGCGCATCCGCCGACGGCGACGGGGTTTGCAGTTGCGGGGCGTGCGCTGAATAAAGCGCTGCTGCCCGAGGTGATCGTGGGACTGGGGCAGGTTCCGCTGGTGCAATACGCAACCCCGGGAACGCCGGAACTGGGGGGAGCGCTTGAGCCTTTTGTTCCGCACTATGACGCGCTGCTGCTCGCGAACCACGGCGCGGTAACCTGCGGGCCGGATTTGCTCACAGCATTCTTCCGCATGGAAACGCTCGAGCATTGCGCGAAGATTACGCTGGCGGCAGAGCTTGCCGGTGAGCCGGTGTTGCTCTCGGGGCGTGAAGTGGCGAAGCTGATGGCGGCGCGTCCGCGATACTTCGTTTCACCTCCGCCAGGTGGCGGGGCGGAGTTGCCGCTGACGAATGAGGGAGGCGAGTCCTCGGAAGACCACGTGACACTGACCCGAGACGAATTGGATGCCTTGATTGACGAAGCGGTGCGGAAGGACCGCAGCCGGCGGTAGGACTGAGTTCCAAGTTTTAAGTTGTAAGTCTTAAGTTCTGAAAAAAGCTGGTCACTCTAGGCTGTCTACGATTTTGTCCTCCTGTAACCTGTGAGTGTGTGAAAATAGCAAACGGGCTGTTCTTATGCGCTTTGCGTCCACTCGCGTGACCTGTTTCTGGTTGTGTCTCGCCTCTTTCCTTGGTGGAACTCCACCTGTTCAAATCCAAGGGGGAACCATGAAAATCTCCAGTGCGTCATTTCCCGCCGGCGAAATGATCCCTAAGAAATTCACCTGCGATGGGCCGGACGCTTCGCCGAAGCTCGATTGGACCGAACCTCCGGCAAACACGCAAAGCTTCGCTTTGATCATGGACGACCCAGATGCTCCCGCAGGCACGTGGGTGCATTGGGTGCTATTCGATCTGCCCGCGGACACGAGGGAGCTCTCGGAAGGAGTGGCAAAGCAGGAGCAGCTTGCGAATGGCGCGCGTCAAGGGCGCAACGATTTCGGCAAAATCGGCTACGGAGGGCCGTGTCCGCCGCCGGGCAATCCGCACCGGTACTTCTTCAAACTTTATGCGCTGAATGCGAAGTTGAATCTGAAGGCAGGCGCAACGAAGGCTGAGGTCGAGACCGCCATGAAGGGACATATCCTCGCGCACGCGGAAATGATTGGGAAATATGGCCGCTCCTAATGTTCGAACAGCCTCCAGTCACTAGGAAAGAGATTTTCGGCAGAGGCCTCATATTAGGGATGCCTTCAGTGTTCGGAAGCTTCATTCTTAGCATCGTGGGTTTTAGAGGGTGCGGAAGCGCTCTTTGACTTCGCGCACGAAATCCACGAAGCGAGGGTGCGTGATGATTTGGGGGTGCCAGCAAAGGTCGCGTTCTATCAAATCGTAGGTTTCGACGATGTGGGAGCCGGGAAGAGGATCGCCTTTAGCGTCGTGGTCCCGGCCCATCAGCCAGAGATGGTCGGCGACGGCGGCAGCCGCGGTGATGTCGTGAGTGACGACTATGATGGTGTTGAGCTCGTCCATGTTGGCGACTTTTTGGATGAGCTCGCTGGTTTTTTCGAGCATTAAAAGGTCGAGTCCGCTGAAAGGCTCGTCCATGAGGAGAAAATGGTCTGAGCAAAGGATTTGTTGAATGATGGCGCAACGCTGGCGTTGCCCGCCAGAGAGTTGCACGGGATAAAGGCGGGCCTTGTCGAGGAGTTCGAAGTCGTTGAGATACTGCACAACTTTGTCGTGCGCAGCTTTTTCGTCTTTTTCTTTTTGGCTGGCAGCGAGAAGGAGATTTGACAAGACGGTGCGATGTTCGAAGAGCGGATAGTCCTGCGCGACGACACCGACTTCGCCTGCTTGCACCGGACAGTTCTGCCCGTTGATGGTGACGCGGCCCGAAGTGGGTTTGTTGAGCCCCGCGATGATTCGAAAGAGTTGCGTTTTGCCGATGCCGCTGGGGCCGAGGAAACCGACCACTTGGCCCTGCACACAATCAGCGCGGATGATGTCTTTGATTTCGGCGCTGACGTTTTTAAGGATGGGGCGCCCGTCATATTGAAGAGAGACTTCGTCGACCTTCAGAAGAGTTTTGCCGTAGGTGACGGACGCCATGGCCTACTTCCTCTCCAGAGTCAGACTTGCGTAGGGGCAAAACACCTTGCGAAGTAAGCCGATGGCGTAGTCCTGACCGAGGCCGAGAAGAAAAATTGTGAGCTGAATGGCGAAGACAGCGCTGAGATGAAAGTGCTTGTTTTGGTTAAGGAGCATGGCGCCGACGCCGCCTTCGGAACGGGAGATGCCTTCGACCATGGTGAGCATCATCCAGCCCATGGCGGCATTCTGGCGTAATGTCTCGAATGCCTTGTCGGTCTGGCCAAGAATGACGACTTCATAGACGACGCGCCATTCCCCCATGCGTAGAGTTCGCGCTAGGTCGAATCTTTCTTTGGGGATGGCGGCGACGACTTCGGCCATGCCAGTGACAAAGAAGACCGAGACGGAAAAGACCAGGAGGTATAGTTTAAGCTCGTGGCCGGTGGTGGCCATCAAAGTGAAGAAGAAGGTCAGGCCCACCATGGAGAGAAAACGCAGCTTGCTAAGCAGAGTGACGATGGGGCGGAAGAAGGGGATGACCGTGAGATAAGCGAGCAGCAGCGAAAGAATGGTCGAGAGGGCGATGGCCTGGAGATTCAAATAGAAGCTGGTAATGAGCTCGCCGCCGAGACCCTCCATCCACATCTCGCTCAACGCCTGAAAGACTTCTCTGGGCTTGGGCAGAAAGACGGTGGGTGAAAAGACCCAGATAAAGAAGAGCAGTAGAAGCTGGAATCCGATCATCCAGCGCAGAGTTTGCTTAGAGATCACCCGGTTCGGTGAAAGGATCGAAATGGCTTCGTTCATCTGGCGCGGCTTCTCCTTGTCCAGGAGTACGAAAGTGTCGTCCCGTTGGCGTCGCGACGTTAGCTGCCGAGAAGCGTAATTTCCACACGGCGGTTCGCCGCTTTTCCTACAATCGTGTCATTCGTGGCGACGGGATTTTGCGAACCGTGCCCGGCGATCTTGAAGCGATTGTCCGGAAAGTTGCGGGGCGCGTGTTTTTGCAACCAGTCTCTGACGGCGCCGGCGCGGGCGTCGGAGAGAGCTTGATTCACAGCTTCGGTACCGACGTTGTCGGTATAGCCGTCCACCTGAATGAAAAGACCAGTGATGGCGAGGGAATCTTTCAGCTCCAGCATGGTGCGGACGCCCTCGGGAGTAAAGCTGGCCTTGCCGGTGTCGAAATTGATGGAATAGGAGCGCTTGGAAACGACAGGGCCGGTCTTGTTTTCGGCGTACCGTGGGGCTTCGGCCTCCGCGCCGCCGCTACTCATGCGCGCTTGCGCGCCGGTAATGAAGGATTTGTCTTCGATGTCCTTTACATCGGGGATGGGCGAGTCTTTGAAAAGCGCGGGATACTGCTGAGTGGCGATTTTGCCGAAGACGGTGTAAGTCGAGCGGAAATTGTCGTTGGTCCCTGGCTCTAGACCGAAGAGAATTAAATTGTCGGCGAGATTATTGACCGTCGAGCCGCCGAGATCGACTTTCAAGCCTTGCGCATCGGTTTCCGCTACACCTTTGTAGTATTTGTACCAATAGGCTTCGTCCTGGTCATTGTAGACCTTGGCGCTGATGGCAGCGCCCTTGTGCAAGGCTTGATCGAAGGCCTTGATCTGATCTCCTCCTTCGAACGTGGCGGCAAGCAGGCCTTCGAATTCGGCGCGGTTGCGCTCGAAGAAATTCTTCGGGCCGAGAATTACAGCGGGCATCTGCGAACGGTACTGCTTCGAGCTGACGACCTTGACGAGGCCACCGCGGCCCGTTGCGACGGTCACGTCCCCGGGAGTCCAGGTTACAACGGCGTTTACGCAAACATGTTTGGTTTCGCCGGTGAGATGGCCGTCCTTTACAACCTTGCGGTCATCGCATTTTTTGGCAACGTAATCAGCGGCAGCGACGTTGTAGTCAGAAGCGTTGATCCAGTTAACGGCGTCGGGATCCCAGGTTTTCTCGTCGGGATTGTTCTTGATGCCATTGTCGCCTTCCCACTTTTGGGCGATGTTCCAATCACCGTCGCGGAGGACGCCCTCGACGAGGAGTCCTTTAGCCGCTTGCGGATTGATCTTTACTTCCGGCGGCGCCATGAAAGAATCCTCGCCGCGGCTGTAGCCGGTGGCGCCAATGACTTTGGCCTGATATTCGGGCCCAAGCTTGGCAAGCTGCGGGTTAACGGCGGCGAGAAATTGGCCGGATCCGTCACCCATAATGACAACGAAGTTCGCGCCGTTGGAGCACTGCGACGAACCGCTGGAGATCTCGCGTGCGCAGGCGATAAGGTCCTCCTGCATTTTGCCGGTGTCGTCCTGACGAACGAGCGAGAGGTTTACGCTGTGTTTCTCCATCAACGAGCTTTTGGTCGTGCCCGCGCCACCGTTGGCGTAAATCATGTTCATTTGGGCGTTCCATTCCCAGACTTCGCCGCGAATCAAAGTCGCGCGGACGTTCGCAAGAGAGGAAGTGGGAAGCGGAGCGGGGTCCACGTTCTGGACAAGGGCTTCTCTCACGTCCGGCAAGGCAGCTTTTTCAGGCACAAGCGCCTTCATCACGCCGGGCGTGGGAATCCAACCGAGTTCGGCGGCCTTGCGCAGTCCAAACACAAAGCCGACCACCAGAAGAATGATCAGAATGATTTTTGGACCGGTTTTTAGACGTGCCATAGCGTGAAGCCCCTCCCTCTAGCACAGAACTTTCGAAATTCGCGGTTACTTAAACATGTCACCGTAGTCGCTCGCACTCTTTGCGGGGGCCGGCGCTTCGCCGCCTTTCTTAACGGCCACAGGGACGGGCGAGGCTGTGGCTCCGGGCAAGAGAAAAGCCGTATCGGGAGCTCCGTTGGTGAGCAGCTTTTGCTCGTAAGCGTCGAGCTTTTCGAGAGCTTCCGTTTCGACGGCGCCGTTCTCCAGGTCGATGGTGTCCATGAAGTTTTGAGCGAGGCGTTGGAAGTCTTCCATTTCGCCGAGCTTGCGGCCGGCTTCTTCAGCGAGCTTTTCCATGGTCTGGTTGTAGAGTTCTTTTTCATCGCCGGTGCCTTTGATGACGGAAAGGGCAGTGCGATACGCGCGATAGGCGGCGTTGATGGTTTTGTATTCGATTTCGGCTTGCTTGACCTCGTTCTCAGTGTCCTCGATGTAAAAGTCGATGTGCACGGCCCACTTGCTGAGGAGTTCGTAGATGTTTTGCAGCTTGGTGAGAAGTTGTTGGTAGCTAAGGTTGGACTTCTGCAAGCGGCCGGCCTGATTGGCCTTCGCTTTCATCTGCAGCGCCATGCGGAGCTGTTCGTTCTGGTCGGCAGTGCTGGTGGCGATTTTCTTTGCATGGGCCGCAAGGCGCATGTTTTCGTTGGCCATAGCAGCGTTCTTATCGATGGTGTTTTTCAGATATTGAATCTGGCCACTGACGTTGCTGATTTGTTGCGCCATGGTTTCTCGGCGCTTGCGCATCTGTGAAAGGTGATCCTTCAAGATGCCAATGGGATCAATGTTGATGATCAGTCCAGTGATCCAACGCATAAGCAGGCGGAAGAGCAGGTGCGTGCGGTTGCTGAAGAGGACAAAGAGAACCACGCCAAGAATAGCCGCGAGACCCACCATGTGAAGGGTGTCGGCCAGCATCGAGACGATGAAGGGGACGATCTGGCCCCAGCCATAGATGAGGGCTGCGGCGCCGAGGCCGATGAAAATCATGCCTGTCTTGCCTTCAGGACGGGACCAGAACGATTTGAGGTTCTCCGTCAAGCTGGCGGATGTCGAGGGCGTAAGGCTCATGGCTTCTTATCCTTGGAGAAGGCTGGCATATTTGACCTTCTCCTGATCTATTTCGGCGGCGCGCCGCTGGACGGCGATAGCGAATTGCGATTCAGCGTGCTGAATTCTGCCCTGTGCGCCGAGAAGTTCGTTGGTCATCTGCGCTAAGCGCTGCTGGAGCTGCGCGATTTCGCTTTGCTTGCGCGCGATGTCGTCGGTGGTCTCTTGCACGCGCTTCTGGCGATCGATGATCTCACGTTCTTTGGTGGCTTGCGCCGAAGTGGTGAAGGATTCCTGCTCGTTCTGGAGGGCTACTTTCAGGCCGTCGAAGGTAGCGAGAATCTTTTCCTTGGTCAGTCCTTCCTGGGCTTTCGCTTGAATGACGGCAGTCTTGAAACGCGTACGTTCGTCAAGCGAAGGAATGGCCACTAGCGGATCGAGATACTTATGGATGGTGGCGGCGACTTGAGTGGCATCAAAATCGGTCTTAGCAAGAAGCCTTTGGTAAACGTGCTCGACTTCTTCGCTCATCGGCTGCGCGTTCAAGATCGGCTGCACAGAATCCGCATTTGGTGCAGATGCGGCCGGCGATGCCATCGGATGTGGCTGTGAC
This sequence comes from Candidatus Acidiferrum sp., assembly GCA_035280045.1. Taxonomy (GTDB): domain Bacteria; phylum Acidobacteriota; class Terriglobia; order Acidiferrales; family UBA7541; genus Acidiferrum. The sequence continues at coordinate 5,448 of DATEGP010000052.1, read as the reverse complement.
TTCTGGTCCGGCTTGGGATCGTCATCCTCGATGATGGCGTGCTTGATGGTGTCGATGAATTTGTTGCTCATAATGACCCCGAAAAGTCGCTACCGAAATCGGCGCGGAGCTCTAGCATCCAATGATCCCTAATTCTTCCTTTACGTGTATGGTACTGGAAAAATAACTGCTTCGGATTGGAGTTACGCGAGCTAGTGCCTCCTCTACTAATGCCCACAAATTCCGCAATCATATTCTGCCACGGATAAGGAGGATGCTAAGTCGGAGATAAAGCAATGTCAATGTTAGGAGCCGCGGGAATATTGCACTCTGCAAAACAGCCTTTGCAGGCAATCATGCCGTGAGGCCGTTGCTAATTCGAAAAATGTGAGCGGGAGACAGCGCGCGATCAATACGAGACCGCCGACCTGTCGCACAACAGGGTGTATCACTTTTCCCCGCCCTGTAACTTAACCCCGCTTTTCGTTGACGGGTATAGTTACTGAGCGGGGAAAAGTGATACACCCCCTTTGGGGGAATACATATGAGTGGAAATTCATAAAAGCGAAGCGCTTTTCGTGGCGTTCGCGATTCCTAATTTCTTCTGTCGATAGTAAATCCCAATTCCTTAGATGCTCTTTAATTCGGTATTCGCAATAACCCTCGTTTCTTGCTTTTTCCACAACCTCTCTGAGGGTCTTCTTGTTGAAAAACCGAAATATGCTCTGAAAGAAACTCAGATTGTTCGTAGGTCCCGTAACTATATACTTGCGGCACGATTCGGATGGGCGACGGCAACGAATTCGAGATTACATCAAGCGTACCGGCGGAAGGCTACGCAGTTTGCGCCGAGTGCTTCGACGACGGCGATATCCAGGCTTTTCATCCGATTGAATGTGGACACAAATGAATGCGATTTCTGTGGACGAAAGAGCTGCACGCGCCCTATCGCGGCGCCTCTCGACGAGGTATTTGATTTCATGTTTGTCGCGATTGACCGCGAATACGATCAGGCGGCCAATGCGCTAGGCTGGGAAAGCGCGGCTGTCGGATGGTTTTCCTGACGGTAAGTGCCCTTGCAGCGCATTGGCAGTGGAATAAATTTCTATCTCATTGGAATAACAAAGCATTTCACGCAAAAAGACCCCTACCAGCGTAATGGTTTCTTTTTGTTTCTTCCAATAGGGTCGACCCACCGACACGCGAGAATGCTCGAAAGCGCTTAGCGCTTTGTCAGACTGGGTGTAGCGAGAAAGCCGTGTTGTCCAAAATAAGCATATGAGCCAACAATTTGCCCCTTGTCATTTACGCGGTTGGGGCTATTGAAATTTGGGGCGTTCGGGACGTCCACGGTGCTGAACCTACCGGCGATCAGCGTGAAACCATGTGTTGCTCCATTGTCATCATCATAACTGCCGACTATTTCTCCCCAATTGTTGATCCCAATAGGCGACGTAAAGGAGAACGCGCCCGGAAAGTCGATAGCAGTGAATTTGCCTGCACTCAAGAGGAAGCCGTGGCCAATGCCGGAGGCGTCGCCATAGTCGCCGACGATTTGTCCGAGATCGTTGATGCCGTACACATCTATTTCACTAACTACAGCTCCAGGAAAATCGATGGTAGTAAAATTGCCCGCACTTTCAAGAAAGCCGTGAAGGATTCCAGCGGAGTCGATATAGTTGCCGACGACTTGGCCTACATCGTTAATATTATGTAGAAAGGTAGAGGTAGCGCCCGGAAAGTCGATAACGGTAAAGGTGCCATGGTCAAGCAAGAAGCCATGCCGCAGTGAGTTACCGTCAAGAAAGTGGCCGCCGATTACCCCGCGATTGTTGATGGAATTGGTGCGAGTTTCTATCGCCCCCGGGGCATCGAACGTTGTAAACGTGCCTTGGCTTAACAGGTACCCGTGCCTGACTCCAGCGGAGTCAAGGTAGTCCCCCACGACGTCACTACGGTCGTTAATCCCAACGGTGCGAGTGCGATTTCCTCCAGGGAAGTCGATGCTCGTGAAGCTGTAAGATAGGCTTGCTCCAGACGACCCGGAAGCCTGGGGTGCATTCGTAGAATCTTGATGCGATGACCCGTTCCCGTATGCCAATGCCGTTGAAACTGCAACCACAACTAGAATCAAAGCTGCCGCAATCTTCGCTTTCATCCATCCTCCTATGCTGCGCTGGTTACTAATACCTTCTATACGTTCCGTGGCCCGAGACCCTGCGAAAATGGTGTGTTGAGGACTTGATATGTGCGTCTTGTTCGTTAGGTGCTACCTAATCTAAATGTCAAAAATGCCCAAAACATTGCATTGCACGAATACAAAATCGGCGCTCCCAAGTTAAGTGTTGTTAGTTAAGAGGCGTGCGATAGACGGACAAATGAGATCCAAACCGTATAGTAAGGCGCTCGCCCGCACGCAACTGGTGTCTGAACGCCCAACTGTTCAGAGTCGAAATTCACGCCATAGTTGTAGTACCCAGAAGCAAAAGTATATTGTTCGAGATTGGAACTCTGGGTGATGAAGGCGTCTGTGGCGACTACGCCATCGCAGCTTGCACCGATGGCATTGTTTATCGCTTCTATGATTGTATCAATGCCGCCCCAAGCAGCTGATAGTGTAGGAGCAGCGATCGAAGCAACTACTTGTCCAGCTTTTGAGATGCCATTGGCTACAGCGGTATAGGTAGCATCGCTGCTTTCGCTCGAGGAAGTATTCACAAGTACGTAGCTGAAATGAATCGCGGGGCCTTTGCCAGGTACGCTGGTAAACGGTCCGAACATCAGATCCGGATAAATCGTTTGTTGGGAATGGATGTCACCGAGACGACGAATGATGCTGTCTGTGGGTGGCACCATGAAGACGGGGTCGTCATCTGCTGGCGGCGGAATAGGTAACGAGGCATCGCTCCCTTCCCACGTAGCCTTGCATGTAGCTGTTAGTTTGTCGGGATTATTGCGCCCGTTGCGCGGGCGGGAACAAATGATGGAAGTGATGGCAAGCGTGTATGTCGCGGCCACATCAAAAGCGCCATCGCCATACGCGCTTGGTAGCCTAAATTCACCCACGAATGGCTGACTATCGTCCGTGTACCCCAATTGAAATATTGCATTTGCAGCTGCACGTGGCGCGGTACCCTTCACAGTTCCTATAATTGTGCCGCCGGGCTTCAGATTGTCCACTCGAAACTTAGCTGCGTCAGGCAGCTTGGCGTTTCCGATATAGGTCACGAATCCGCTCAAATTCTTCTCATCGTACGAGGAATTTGAAATTGAAAAACGAATAGTGACTTCCGTATTCTCGATCGGCAGCGCAGGTTCGACACCTAAGACCGTTACTTGCGCCATCGGTGTGAGTATTTGTAGAAACCTCTTACTCGGTATTGCATATGCTCCGGGCATGTTTTGTCCTCTCCGATAATTTTGCTGTGCAAACATCGTGCGCGTAGTCGGCACACTAAACAGGCCTCAGTCCGACACGATCGGCAACACATTCGACCGAACAGCTCAATCTGACCCCAGACCCTGCTAAAATCGCGGGTGTTGAGGACTTGATATGTGCGTCTTGTTCGTTAGGTGCTACCTAATCTAAATGTCAAAAATGCCCAAAACATTGCATTCCACGAATACGCCTTGTTAAGACTTGTTGGCACTACCCTGTTTGCCATATAGGGGTATATTCTTCTCCGCGAGACGTAACCGATTGTTGATTTATGCCCCAATCGCCCATCATTTCTAAAGAAAGCATTGAACTGTTGCTGGCCTGGCTTGCCCCTACGAAGGAAGAGGGGGCTGTCAGTTATCAAGCGATTCACAAGAAATTGGTTCGATATTTCGGCTTTAAGGGGTGCGCGTGCCCTGAGGAGTTAGCCGACAGGGTATTCGATCGGATTTGCTTCGATATATTAAAGCTAAAGGAACGTTTCCAGGAATCGGCTGATCGCTCTGGCATTTTCCTAAGATACGCAAATTATATTTATCTTGAATATGTCCGCGAACGAGCGCACGTCATACTTGTTCCGCTGTCGGAGGACGAGAACAAGGAGACCAAGCAGAACTGTCTCGACTCATGTTTGAACGAGTATGAAGAGCTGGATCGTCGCTTGCTGGTCGACTACTACCGATACGAGCCAGGGAAGAAAATTGCTTGGCGGAACGAGCTTGCTGTCAAACAGAATATGAGCTTGAACGCGTTGAGATCGCAAATGTGCCGTTGGCGGATGAATTTGCGTGAGTGTGTGATTCGCTGCACACAAACTGCGGCCTCGAAACAGGTGCATTGATGGATGAGATCCGGCGCACACCCTGGGTATTCAGTGAACCCCTGCTTCGCCGTTATCTCCTCGGGCAGAGTTACCCTTTTCAGGCTGAGTTCATTGAGCGCAATGCCTTTAGCGACGAGGAATTGTCGCATACTCTCGCGATTCTCGAAGATGAATTGATTGAGGATTATGTGACGGATTCGTTGGACGAAGTTGATACTGCGGCGTTCGAACTATTGTTCCTTACAAGCCCAGAGCGTCGTGAAAAAATACGAGTCTCCGCCCGGCTCCTCAATCGCCCAGAAATTCTCGACCGTGTTCCAAAGCCCCTCATTTCAATCCATCAAGCACAGTTGAAGATAGCTGTGCAAAGCGCTATTGAATATGGAGCGAATCGGAATGCAGATTTGGGTCCGTTTGAAGTAACAGAGCATATGCTTTTGGCAGAACCCAAATCATCAGGGGAAAGAAAATTTGACTTTGGCAAAACATCAAACGAAATGAAGGATGTGTTCTTTGGAAGAGCGACGGCATCCACGCAACCGTCTGCGGGCAAGACTGAATGGCATGGACTACGGTATGTACGGCGCGGTAAGCCTACTGAACTGGGTGAACTTCCATCCGATCCCCCAAAAATATCTGCACCTCCTCCATCAGGAGCGCGATTCAGTAGATTTTGGAAGGTAACGGCACCCTGGCTGATTCTTGGCACCACTAACGTTCTCTTAATAGTGCTTTTGGTCGTGCAGGCCGACCGTTTTCGAAGACCCGCAATCACAAAAATTGACCCCCCTCGACTAGGCGTGCATTTCTGGAACCCAAACGTCGATTACTTCTCCGCTCCCTTCGAGGAACCCTTAGTGGTTAAAATTTCAGGGAAGGGTTTCAAAGCGGGCGCTATCGTTCAGTTAAACGGCGAAAATTTGAATACGACTTTCTTGGATGAAAACAATCTGTCCGCCAAGGTAGTTAGAGTTCGGGATTTACGCCCCTTCTTGATTATTGTTGTTAATCCTTCTGGGATGCACTCAGAACCAGCATACATTGAAATTTTTGAACGGCCAACTCCGTGTACTCGTCCAGTAGATTAGTGACACTTTGCCTTTTTTAGATTGCGCTTCCAGCGGGTGACAAATTCCAGTGGGGTGAGGTAAGCCAGGGACTGGTGGGGGCGCACGCAATTGTAGGTGTGTTCCCAGTGGCGCAGTTG
>DATEGP010000051.1:0-30366 GCA_035280045.1 Candidatus Acidiferrum sp. | reverse complement strand
CTAAACGCTCCGCCCTACGGGCTCCGCAGGGTTACGCTGCGGGCCAGGCCAGCAACTCACAAAGTCATCAAGACCAAAAACAAAAAAGGGGACACTTCTAACGAGGTAAGAATGGGGACATTTCTAAAGAGCTTTGACAGTCTTCATTTTGAGTGGAGGCTATTGCGCTCTGGCGGAGGCCAGGCCCTTGCGCTTCAGAGGCTTCCATTCGTGGTCGCCGCGGAGATACTGCCAAAGCCCTTGCAAGCGCCAGATCATGTGCAGTTGGCGGTAGGGAAAATGTTCGAAGAAGCAATAGCTTACGAGACGGACCACGTCTTTCCAGTCGTTATAGCGCTTGTAGGTGACTTCCTCCTGCAGGACGGAGCCGATGGAAATCACCGTGGCGAAGGCATAACCGAAAATCAGGAATTGCAAAAAGAATTCGCGGCTGAGAACGCCGAGGGATGCGGCAAGAATGATTGTCGCGAGGCCGAGGACTTCCATAATCGGGGCGAATAATTCAAAGAGCCAGAGATAGGGAAGCGCGAAGCAGCCGATTCTGCCGTAGCGCGGGCGAAAGAGCATGTCGCGGTTGGGCCAGAGAACGTCCAGCAAGCCTTTCTGCCAGCGCGCCCGCTGCCGTGCGAGTGAACGAAAGTCCGAGGGAACTTCCGTCCAGCACATGGGATCGGGCACAAAACGGATTTCGTAGTCAGCGTCCTTTCACGCAGGTGGCGGTGCATGCGTGCCACAACGTCCATGTCTTCTCCAATGGAGCTTGCCCGGTAGCCGCCCACGGCACGAACCAAATCAGTTCGGAACAGGCCAAAAGCGCCGGAAATGATCGTAAGCATATTTCCCTGTGCCCAAGCCTCGCGGCCGATCAAAAATGCGCGCAAATACTCGATGACTTGAATGGCCTCAATACTCTTGCGGGGCAGGCGGACGCGGCGCAATTGCCCGTTCACGATTTCCGAGCCGTTTAGCACACGAATGATTCCGCCCACGGCCACGACGCGCTTGGGATCCTCCAGGATAGGCACCATGATTCGAAGGAGGGCATCCCGTTCGAGGACCGAGTCGGAATCCACAATACAGACGTACGGCGATGTTGCGGCGTTCAATCCGGCGTTGACGGCGTCGGCCTTGCTGCCGCCTGCATCTTTGTCTACGACCAGAAGCCTCGAATCAATGTCGCTGCGGTGCAAACCGCGAACCCGCGCGCTTTTGATTTCCGCAACGTACACCGCGCGCACGGCACGCAACCGAAACTCGTCGCGCAATTCCTCCAGCGTGCGGTCCCTGGATCCATCGTTGACCACGATGATTTCCAATTGGGGGTAGTCCAGTTCGAGCAAGTTGCGGATGGCCACACGGATGGACGCCTCTTCATTGTGCGCGGGCGCAATGATGGTGATGGGCGGAGTCATCGGAGTGTCTTTAAACCAGCTCAGCCGATGGCTTTCGAGGCGGCGCTGGTGCATGGCGCTCGTTTTCAGCGCGATGATCAACATCGCGAGGTAGGCGAAATTGGTGGCCAGGTAGTACCAGAAGAGCGCCTGATTTGAAATTTCAAGCACGCGAATCATACGCGCGAGTCTCGCTCACTCGCCGCGACTTCCGCGGGCTCCGGCTCCTCAGGTGGCAGGGAACCTGCTTGCAGTACGCCCTGGAGGTACTGGATTTCATTCATGCCGATCGTGCTGTTTTGCAGTTGCGACTCGAGCTTTTCACGCAAGCCAGCATTCTCGATGGCAGTCAGATAAGCATGTAAACCGTAGCGATCCCGAAGGTGAACGACTTGCTGAAAGATTGGAGCCATTACTGCTCTGAATTGCACGAGCGCTTCCGCTGCCCGCAGACGCACCAGGCGGTTCGAATCGGTTAGCCCTTTCAGCAATGTGGGAATCGCGCGGGGGTCGGCCAGGTTTCCTATGCCGATGATGGCGCGCAGGCGGACAAACCATGTGTGGTCCTCCGCAAGTTCGCTGAGCGCATCAAAAGCTACTCCTGCGTCCGCGTGTGACATTGCGCGAGCCGCTGCGGCGCGCAATTCTTCGCGTTCGTCGCCTACAAACTGGAGCAACTCCAATCCGAGGGCCGGAGTTGCAACTTCGCCGAGAACCCTCCCCAGGATTTCCCGTAGCGGCCCTTCCGCCTGCTTCACGTATGGCAGAAGCAACTGGGGGCGTTCTGAGCAGCATTGAATGAGCGCGCTTTGCAGCGGCAAGGCGGACACGGTTAAGCCCGCTTCGCCGACCCACGCCAAAATTTCTTCCGCTGCTTGGGGACACGCCGTCCTTCCGAGCCCGCGCAGGGCGGCGAGCCGTATTTCGAGGCTGCGATCCCGCAGGGCATCGGCAAGAGCTGGCACACCTTCCGGCGCGCGGGTCCTGCCGAGCGCCACGAGTGCGCGCATGCGCCTCCAACCTTTTAAATGCCGCGCTTCGAAAATGCGTTTTTCGATGAGTCCGCTGACGCGCATGAATTTCAACAAGCGAGCCGATTCCACGGGCCCTGCAGCTTCAAATGCATCCAGTGCCATGGCTTCGACGATGCGGCGGTCAAATGCTTTCCCGCGCCATCTGTCGTACGACATCCTTCCGGAAATAAGTGCGTCCCATTGCTGGCGCAACTCGAAAACGCGCTTGTCTCGTTTCGCGAAGAACCGCTTCCGGTAAGTACGCCGAATAAAGATAAACGCGAGAAGCAGCGCATCCGCCACGATAGCAGCAATGATGGCCTTGAACACGAACGCGGCCGGGCCCAGCCTCCAAAGTTTTTCAAAAATGGATCCCATAGCTCATTCCAAAAATCGTGTCGGTGCGGTTTTGCGTGCGCTTTTGATAGCCGGCGAAACCGGTCAGGTCTTGCCGGTCCGTGATTTGCAGCCGCAAACCGCCGCCGTACGTTTGCGAGGCAAAGCTGCCGATTTGATCCACAATCGCGAAATTTTCTGTGCCTGCTGCGAAGGAAGTATTTCCGGAGAGCCGTCTGTCGCCCCAGCGTGCGAGAGGGAATCCGAGGCGGGCGATTCCCGAGGGCCGCCACTCCGCGCTTGTCCCCGAAAATGCACTTCGCGAGCCAGTAGTTCCAAGCGTAAAGGTCCAGTTCTGCGGGAAGTAGACGTGAGTCGTGCCCGTCAAAGATAGAATTCGTGCGGACTGATACCAATACCAGTGCTGTGCATAGTCAAATTCCACTCCGCGTACCAAGCCGGTTTCGCCAATTTTCCATCCGTGGTCGAGGTCGAAAAATGCTTCACTCTTGGGAATTACAGCGTTGTCGTGGCCGACGGCCCCGCCCACGGTTAGTGCGCCCCATCCTGACTGGCGCCGGGTGATGCTCCCGACAAATTTTCCCGCCTCCACTCCCGAGCGTTGATAAAAATTACCGGCGGCGCTGGTGGTCCAATGCGAACTCCATTGCGAAACGACGCTCAACCATTCATCGTGAAAGCCGTCGGAGTAACTGAGCAGGTCGTTGTCTTGGCCAATTCGTAGTTCGTGCTGGGCTCCGCGGCGCACCGAAACCATGCCTTCTCGTGCTTCTGCGCTTCCCGGATCCAAGTGCAGCGCCGATTGAAACTCCGATTGCGCTTCTTTTCGTTGGCCTACAGCTCTCAAAATCCGCGCACGTGCCGCATGAATGTCAGGCCGTTTTGGGTCCAGTTCTTCCGCTGTGGAGATGGCGCGTTGCGCTTCAGGAAGTTTTCCCTCGCGCAAGTAAACGCTCGCAAGCCCCATCCAATTGTCTGGATCTGTGCGCGAGACTTTGAGGATTTCCAAATATTCCTTCTCGGCTTCCGGAAGCTTCCCGGACCAGGCCAGGACACGTGCCCGCCAAGCTCGCACATCCATATCCTGCGGAGCGCGCGCAATTTCTTGTTCGACGAGCCACAAGGCGGAATCCCAATCTTTGGCTTCCGCATATTTGCGTACTTGCGCTTGCCAATTCGGCGCTTGGTTCTGCGCATGGGAGGCGAGAACGCAAACCAACGGAATGACTATAAGGGCGAGAAGCGCGTTCCGCCTTGCTTTCGCTTTCCTCGTGCGTCGGCCGCGCGAGCCCCCAAGGACAGGTTTTGGACACACCACCATACACGCTCTTGGTGCAATAAGAACTCCACTCCCGGCACCAAAATGAGCGCATGTTCAAACTATAAGCATTTTGTTTTGTGCGGCTTACGGAGTTCCATAGCAGGGAATCAAGAATCCCAAGGAGACGGACCGATGCGAGTTTGGAGAGCCGGCCCATTTTGGTACATGGGAGGTCCCAAAATGTCGTTATTCTTTGCTCACTGCTCAGTTAGGTTTTATGAACTGGTCTTCATTCCACCGGGTCACATTTGTTGGTTGCTTCGCCGGTAGAATGGGCAGTCTGTTCGCCGCGTCGTGCGTGCCAAACGCTTCTAGGGAGCTGCGCCGGACGATTCGTTTGTATTCTGTATCCAACCCGTCGTGCTATGAAACTTGGTCGTGCCAAGCCTAGGCCCTGGGGCCGATTCTCCGAACCTTCCACTCATCAAAATCAGAGCAATCGCGTACAATGTCTCCGCAGCTTCGTTTGCATCTTCATGGGCGCACTGGTCTTGCGTTCCTTCGCCAGTTCGCCGCGCTGACGCAGGCTCAAAAAGAGCTTTTCCGCGCTAAAATGGATGTGCCACAAAACAGGCGGAATGCATCTGTAATTTTAGACCTGCGCCATTCGTAAAACTAAACGGAGCACCGCCTTGAGCAATTACGGAGAGTCCTTGGCAATGCCTGTCGATTCTGCAAAACCCGATCTCGGGTCCCTGCGCATCCATGATGGCCAGCGCACCACGTCTGGCATCGGCAAAAAGGTGATGTACGCCTCGATTCCAGTGCTTATCTTTGGCGCCATTGTGGCCACAGCGTTTGCTCTTCGCAGCCAAAAGCCGCTCGTGGAAGTTGCCACGGTCGCGAAGCCGGACAGCGAAGGCCCCCAGACGGCATTGAACGCCAGCGGGTACGTCACGCCCCGGCGCCGAGCGACGATCGCTGCCAAAATCACTGGCCGCGTCACCGCCGTTTACTTTGACGAAGGGACTCACGTCAAGGAGGGCCAGCTTCTGGCCACCCTGGACGACTCTGATTACAAACGCGCTCTCGAAGCTGCCAAAGCGGACCACGATGCCTCGCAGGCGGCGATTGAGGATTACGTGGTTCAGCTGCGCAACGCGGAAATCCAACTAAAGCGGACACAGGCGTTAAAGGATTCCGGCATTCAAACGCAAGCAGATCTTGACAACGCTCGCACCGCCGCCGACAGCCTTCGTGCAAAAATCGCGCTGACTAAGGAGCAAGTGGCTGCCGCTCAGTCGCGCATTGCTGTGGCCCAGCAAGCGGTGGATAACTGCGTTATTCGCGCGCCGTTTCCGGGGATCGTCGTTTCCAAGGACGCCCAGGTTGGCGAGATGGTGTCGCCCAATTCCGCTGGCGGCGGCTTCACGCGCACCGGCATCGCCACGATCGTTGATATGCACTCGAACGAATTCGAAGTAGATGTCAACGAGTCTTACATCGCGCGCGTGCAAGAGGGCCAGGATGTGAAGGCCGTTCTGGACGCCTATCCCGACAAAGAAATTCCTGCGAAAGTTCGGACCGTTATTCCCACTGCCGACCGCCAAAAGGCGACTGTTAAAGTTCGCATCTCGATTCCGAATCTCGAAAAGTACAATTTCATTCTCCCCGACATGGGCGTAAAGGTTGCGTTTCTTGAAGAGGAAAAGCCTAAAGCGAAAGGCAAGGAAAAAGAGCCGGAAGCAGTCGCCCTCATTCCCAAGAGTGCTGTGCGGTCGGACTCCAACTCCAGCAATTCCTTTGTCTATTTGCTTCACGATGGCAAGGTCGAGCGCCGCGCGGTGAGACTTGGAATGGATCGCGGAACGGATGTAGCGGTAATGGCCGGCTTAACACCGGGCGACTCGATCGTCGTCAAAGGTCCAGAGAGTTTGCGTGATGGTGACAAGGTCGAAATCCGCCAATAGGAGCCAGGAATGATCCGAGTAGATGGACGAAGCGATTCGCAGAGTCTCATTCGTGTGCGCGGTTTGAACAAAACCTACAGCCGCGGCGGCGAGAAAATCCAGGTGCTGCAGGGACTGAACTTGGACGTGGACAAGGGCGACTTTGTCGCGTTCATGGGCCCCAGCGGCTCCGGCAAGACCACGCTGCTCAACCTCCTAGGAGGCTTGGACGTGCCTTCCGCCGGAAGCATTACCGTGGACGGGGACGAAATCACAAATATGTCCGGCAGCAAGCTCACGCAATGGCGCGCGCGTCACGTCGGCTTCATCTTTCAGATGTACAACCTGATTCCCGTGCTGACTGCGTATCAGAACGTCGAACTCCCTCTGCTGCTAACGAAGCTTTCTGGTTCAGATCGCCGCAAACACGTGGAAACCGCGCTTGCCGTCGTCGGCTTGGGCGACCGCATGCATCATTACCCGCGGCAGCTTTCCGGAGGTCAGGAACAGCGCGTGACCATCGCTCGCGCCATTGTGTCCGATCCAACCTTCCTCCTTTGCGACGAGCCAACGGGCGACCTCGACCGCAAGAGCGCGGACGAAATCATGGCCCTCATCGAGGAACTCGTAGGCAAATACGGCAAGACCGTTTTGATGGTCACGCACGATCCCGTCGTTGCGGCGCGCGCGCACACCACGCTGCATCTCGAAAAGGGCGTCCTCGTCGAAGGCAAAGCTTCTCCTCGCCAGACTGTTCTCGCGGGAGGTGCGGCATGAAATTCGGCCGACTCATCTTCGCAAATCTGTTTCGCAAAAAGGTTCGTTTGATTTTGACGGTAGGTTCGTTCGCGATTGCGCTCGTCCTCTTCACGTTTCTTGCTGTCGTGCGGAGCGCGTTCAATCGCGGCGTCGAGATCGCCGGCGCGGACCGCCTGGTCGTAGTCGATCGAGTTGGTCTGATGAACCTCATGCCCATTTCGTACGACGACAAAATCGCCGCGATTCCCGGAGTCAAGGCTGTCACTCACGACCATTGGTTCGGCGGTGTTTATCAGGATGAGAAGAATTTCTTCCCGCAGTTTGTGATTGACGTGAACAATCACCGTCAGGTGTACCCGGAATTTAAAGTTCCTGACGATCAGTGGAATCATTTTGCCCAGGATCGGCAGGGCTGCATTGCGGGGGCCAAGCTCGCGGAACGCTTTCACTGGAAGGTCGGAGACCGCATTCCCATCAAGACCACGCTCTACGGCGGCGCGGTCTGGGAGTTCAACCTCGACGGTATCTATCACACAGAAAAATCGGATGGCGACCAGGGTCAATTCTGGCTTCAATGGAAATATTTTGACGAGAACGTTCCCAGCGTCATCAAGAGCACTGCCGGATGGTACATCGTCAAGCTGAACAGTCCGGACGATGCCACGCGCGTCGCAAAGGCCATTGACGAAAAATTCGCCAATTCCTCTCATGAAACTAAAACGGAAACCGAGTCCGCCTTCGCCGGCTATTTTGCCAAGCAGTTCGGCAACATTGAGTTCCTTATATTGAGTATCGGCAGCGTTGTTTTCTTTACGCTTCTTCTGGTCACCGGTAACACCATGGCAATTTCCGTCCGCGAACGCACCGCTGAACTAGGGGTTTTGAAAGCCATCGGTGTGACGGACCGTTCCGTCCTCTTCCTGGTTCTCGCGGAGTCGTTGGCCATCGCTTTCTTTGGCGGTGTGCTCGGCCTCGCCTTGGCCCTTGTGATGATTCCAGGCATCAGTGGTGCGCTCACTGGCATGTTGCCGCCACTGTTGTTGTCGAAGCCCATGCTATTGTTTGGCCTTGCCTTCGCACTTTTTGTGGGCGCCGCCAGCGGACTGCTTCCCGGGATTAGCGCCATGCGCATGCGCGTCGTCAATGCGCTCCGGAGGGTCTGACATGGCGATTCCCATTGTGTACAACATTCGCAGCGTCAGGGCACGGTGGACTTCTGCCATCGTGGCCGTCGTGGGAATTGCCGGAACGGTGGGAGTCTTTGTGGCTATGCTTTCTCTTGCCAACGGCTTTCGCGCGACGCTCGTTTCGTCAGGCTCCCCCGATAACGCCCTGATCCTTCGCGGAGGCGCCACGTCGGAAATGACCAGCGGCGTCGCGCTCGACGCCGTGAAGATCATCCAAGACGCTCCAGGGATTGCCCGCGGCTCCGATGGCCCTCTCGTAACTCCGGAAGCCGTGCTCATGGCGCCTATCCCGCTAATCTCCACGGGCACGGACGCCAATGTGGAGCTTCGCGGCGTTTCATCCAATGTGCTCGAAATCCGCAAGCAGGTAAAGATTGTTCAGGGCCGCATGTTTCAGCCGGGCCTCGCCGAAGTAATTGTGGGCAAGAATGCCAATAAGACGTATGCAGGTTTGACTCTCGGCAACAAAATCCGGCTCGGCAAGATGGAATGGGAAGTGGTGGGCGTCTTCGATGCCGGCGGCAGCTCTTTTGATTCGGAGGTTTGGGGGGACTCGCATCTGCTCACTGCTGCATACGACCGTCCCGACACTTTTTTTCAGTCCGCTACGGTCCACCTAACTTCTCAGGACGCTTTGGGTCAGCTCAAGGATGCGCTTACCACCGACCCTCGTCTTAACGTGGATGTCACCCGCGAGATCGATTACTACTCGAAGCAATCCAGAACCATGACCACGATGATCACTGTTCTCGGCGGTTTCGTAGCGTTCATCATGGGTATTGGAGCTGTCTTCGGCGCCCTGAACACCATGTATTCCGCGGTCGCCGACCGCGGGAAGGAAATTGCCACCATGCGCGCTCTCGGTTTTGGCGGTCCCGCGGTCGTTTTCTCCTTCCTTCTTGAGGCCTTGCTGATTTCGTTTGTGGGAGGAGTCCTTGGATGCCTTGCTGTTCTGCGGCTAAACGGCTTAACTACCAGCACTATCAATTTTCAGACCTTCTCCAATCTGGCATTCGCCTTCAAAATCACTCCGGGGTTGCTCGCTTGGGGAGTTTTTTTTGCTCTTGTGATGGGAGTCCTCGGCGGCTTTTTCCCTGCGGTGCGCGCCGCGCGCCTTCCTGTAGCCACCGCTCTTCGCGAGCTGTGAGGCTCGGCGAAGTCAACCGCCTTCCAGGCATCATCGCTTCGTTAAATAGTGGTACGAAGACGGAAATCCCAGCACAAAAGAAAAAGGGGCCTCTTTCAAGGGGCCCCTTTCCTTTTTCCTTATTTAATACTCAGAACTCGCGACGTAGAACTTGTTTAATCCGCCTGCTTCAACTTTTCGAGATACGCGTTGTAGGCGGCTTTGACCTTGACGGCGTCTGGCGGTTTTCCCTTCGCGTCCATGATGGGAGAAATGAACTGGTCCATGGCTTTGTCAATGTCATCGAACAGCTTGCGATTGGTCTTCGACAACGCGGTATCACCGCCGTAGTCTTCCGCTTTGTCCCAGACTCTTTCCAATACCCGGCCCATGGCCGCGGCTCCTGCAATGTCGCCTTTCTGGAAATCGTTGTATATGTGCTGCGCAAGGGCGCGGTAGGGTCCCATCTTGGAGTTATCTACTCCATTGCTTTGCGCCACCTTCTTCTCTTGCGCGGATGCGGCCCCGCCGGCAGTAATAAGTAGTAGTCCCAGAGCTAAAAAGAGGAATGCCCGTACCTGTTTTGGAAGAGTGTACTTCATCTTTTCTCCCTTGCTGATGAGTAGACGGCGTCCCTAAACCAAAAAAGATGCGTTCAGTTCTGTTTGTGCATTTTTAGCACAGCTTGACTCGTTCAAGGACCTGAACCAAAGACCGACTGTTAGCAAACAGACACCTTCGCGGCAAAGCCGCCTTCACTCGATGTCGCTGTTGCCATGTACATCACCTCACCTTGACCCGGTGCACTCATCCGTTTAGGCTGAAAATAGGGGCCATTCCTTGGGAAACTCATGAGCGCGATTGGACACCATGTTATGCAAATGCGGCAGTGTGCGTTCTGCGGAAAGCGGATCGCCGGACACTTGAACCAGTGTCCCTTTTGCCGGGAGATGCAGCCGGAGGTACGTTTGCCCCGCGCCTCCAGCGGCGTCGGGGGCCACCAAATCCGCCGTGGGCTGCTGTATATGCTGCTCGCGGGGGTGATCTATTACTTTGCCGCTGGATATGCGAAGCCGCTGGAGATTCCTGTCGCCATTCAACCTGCCGTAGTGAATTATCTGTGCCCGTTGCTGTTTCTGGGCGGTTTGGGCCTTACGCTTTACGGACTCATTCTAAAAGCCAGGGCCTGATATTCGTCCTAACGCTTCCTCGTTTCGCCGTAAATCCACGATAGTCCTGCCTGTCACCCGCCAGATCTTTCCACCTGTCCGGACGTACAACGTGACCGATTCGGGGAGTACTTCCCAGCGGATTCGCGCCATTTTCTCTGCCCCGTGGCCTACTGGAAGCGAGGCCGAATGCGACTACCTCTCCGCGCATTCCAAAAACTCCTCGACGAGGTAAACATGAAGGAAAATGCTCTAAAGGTCTCACTTGTAGCTCTGGGCTTGTCCGCTTTTGTCACCGTCGGCGCGCAACGTGCTGCAGCGCAGGGTCCCGCCGGCGCAGGTGCTTCCGAAGCCGCGAAGTCAACTTCGGTCAGCCCGCATTCTCTGAATCCCATCAAATGGGTGAAGAAAGACAAGAAGTCTGCTGACGCGAACGGCAGTCGCGAGGAACTGGAAAAGAAACTCACACCCAAGCTCCAGGCCGTCGGGCTTTTGCCTGCGAACTCCAATGCTACGGAGGCCTGCTCCGCGTTCACGGCTCTCAATGAGTGTCTCTCGGCGCTTCACGCGAGCCACAATCTCTCGTTGAACTTCACTTGCCTGAGCGCCGCCATGACCGGTGTGCATACTAATGCCGACGTTTCCGCATGCAAAGTGGCCGACGGAGAAAAGGCGCTGCCCTTGAACAAAGCGATCCATGCCATGAATCCTGAAGCGGATGCCAAAGGCGCGACAAAGAACGCCGAGCAGCAAGCCAAGGACGACCTGAGCAATCTTGGCTCGTAGGGCTTAGCCTAGAAACAGAGCCTTTCCAACGAATTGCATTAAGGCGGGGAGCGCAGCATTGTGCTCCTCGCTTTTTTCTTGAGGCCCTCGCAAACCAAAGAGGGTGGGACTTACGGGCCATAGGAAATCAATAATTCACCCCATTGACATACCTCCACTTCTAGGGCTATCTTCAACTCCACGCCAAGTTGTCTAGGGGTATGCCGGCATGGCAAGAAATGATCTCCAGGGAAGCCTCGACCTTCTGGTTTTGAAAACCCTCGCTCAAAAAGCAGAACTGCACGGCTACGGCATCGTGCAGCACATTCAGAAAGCGTCCGATGCGCTCCTTTCCGTAGAGGAAGGCTCGCTTTATCCCGCCCTTCATCGAATGGAGCTGAACGACTGGATTCGCTCGGAATGGAAAGTAACTGAGACAAATCGGGAGGCAAAGTTTTACCGGTTGACCGCTGCCGGTCAAAGAGAGCTGCAAAAAGCGGAAAAGAGTTTTGAACAGCTCGTCAAAGGGATCCGCGCTGTATTGCGCTACGCGTGAGTTAAGTTAATGAGTTAGGCAAGCGAGGTAGGCCATGCTCATCTTTCGCCGGATCACAAACGCATTCCGTCGCTCGAAATTGGAGAAGGATATCGATCGTGAGCTCAGATCCCACGTGGAGTTGCACATCGCCGATAACATTGCCGTCGGGATGTCCCCGGAAGGAGCTCGCCGCGATGCCCTGATTCGCTTTGGAAACCGAACTCTCACAAGAGAGAGAGTCACCGCAGTGGACGCGGAACTGGCCTTCGATGCTTTCTGGCGCGAGCTGCGTTACGCCGCGCGCCAGTTGCGTCGCTCGCCGACATTCACGTTGACTGCCCTCGTGACGCTGATTTTGGGAATCGGCGCTAACGTCGTCGTGTTCGGCGTTCTGAACGCGGTGGTTCTGCGCCCCCTCGATGTGCCGCAGCCCGCCGGGCTTTACAACATCGTGCACAAACAACAGGGATACGACAATCAGTCCTATCCCGACTATCGGGATTTCCAAAGCAAGAATTCTACTTTCAGCGACATGGCCGCTTACCGGATCGAAATGGCGGGCCTCAGCACAAAAGATGCGGCTTACAAATGCTGGTACGACCGAGTTTCCGGGAATTATTTCGACATGCTGGGCGCACAGCCGGCGCAAGGCCGTTTCTTTCACCCGAGCGACGAACATGGGCCGAATTCCGCTCCTTATATCGTTTTGAGCTACAGCTTTTGGCGCTGGCATTTTAATTCGGACCCTCGGGTCATCGGGACAACAGTCGACTTAAACAAGCATCCCTTTACGGTGATCGGAGTTGCGCCTGCCGAGTTTCATGGAACCGACCTCTTCATTTGGCCGGATTTCTGGATGCCCATCGTCAATACTCCAGACTATGAAGGAACAGACTTCCTTTCCTGGCGCGGACAGCACAACCTTTGGATTCTGGGAAAGCTGAAGCCGGGCGTCACGGCGCAGCAAGCCACCGATAATCTCGACGCGATTGGGCACGAACTGGCGCGGCAGAATCCTGACGACGACGGCTTGGACGCGAGGCTGGTGAAGCCCGGATTGATGGGCGACATGTTTGGTGGGCCGGCCCGCTCTTTCCTGACGGGTATCATGTTCCTGGCCTTTCTCGTTTTGCTTGCGGCCTGTGCGAATCTCGCGAGCCTGTTCGCCGCCCGCACTGCGGACCGCAGCCGGGAGCTCGCGATTCGCCTAGCGATTGGGTCTAGCCGATGGAATGTCCTCCGCCAACTGCTGGCTGAGGCAGTGCTCGTCTCGGTTCTCGGCGGCGGGCTCGGAACTCTTTTTTCTACCGTCCTGCTCAACGCGTTGACGCGTTGGCAACCTTTTCCGGAATTTCCAATTCATGTGACCGTCGCTCCGGATCCCAAGGTCTACTTGGCGGCGTTGATCCTTTCCATCGGCAGCGGGATCCTATGGGGCTTGATTCCGGCGCGACAAATCTGGGCGACCGATTCCGCGCAGGTGATGAAGAGCGGCGGTGCCAGTACTCTTGTCTTTCGCCGCTTCACGCTTCGTGATCTTCTGCTGGGCGGGCAGATTACTCTCTGCACTTTGCTGGTCACATCCTCCTTTGTCGCGCTGCGCGGCATGCAGCGTTCCCTCCATGCGCCGCTGGGCTTTCAACCGCAAGACGTGGTCCTGGCCGAAACGGATTTGCACATGGGGGGACATTTCGGTGTTTCCGTTATGCAAATCCGGAAGCGCATGATCGAGGAGGTTGGCCGCATCCCCGGTGTCACTTCGGTTGGAATCATTGATGAGACGCCACTCGGCACTGGCGGAAGCAGCTCTACCGTTTACCGCGAGGGCACAACCGATTTTCGACCATCCAATAGCGCTTTCGGCGCAAAATTTTTTGGCATCTCCCCCGGCTATCTGGATGCTGCGGGGACTCGTTTGCTAAGCGGGCGCGATTTCACTTGGCACGACGATGCCAAGGCCCCGAGAGTCGCGATCGTAAACGCAAAGTTCGCTCATTCCATGTTTGGAACCGCAGACGCCGTTGGGCGCCGGTTTCTGTGGGGTGACAAGACTCATTTTGAGATTGTCGGCATTGTCGAAAACGGAAAGTACGACTCGCTGACAGAAACTCCCTGGGCAGCGATGTTTCTCCCGCTCGAGCAGAATCCCAACAGTGATAATTCGTTGATGGTTCGTTCGCCGTTACCGCTCGGCGAAATCATACCGGAGGTTCGCCGAACACTCACGCAAATCGATCCGAGCCAGCCTTTTGTGTTCCACACTTGGTCAGACGCGCTCGCGTTTGTTCAATTTCCCGCGCGTGCTGCGACGGCCAGCCTCGGGGTGATGGGTTTGTTAGCCGCGATGCTCGCTGTCACCGGAGTCTTCGGCATGGCGATGTATTCCGTCTCGAAGCGAATGCGAGAGTTCGGCATCCGCGTCGCGGTGGGAGCGCAGCCTGTCCAACTCATGCGCTCTGCGCTGAGCCGTCCTCTTATTCTTCTTCTTTCGGGTTCAGCAGCAGGACTGCTTTTGGGCCTGATTGCCAGTCGATTGCTGGCACAAATTGTTTATCAGGCCACGCCCCGCGATCCGCTGGTCCTGGCTGGAGTCATAATCACCATGGCTGTGCTCGGTCTCCTGGCAACGTGGCTTCCCGCACGGCGAGCCCTGCAAATTCATCCAGCGAGCCTTCTCAGGGAAGAGTAAGCAAACCGCGCTTCTGACCTACGCGCGAGCGGACGAACCGGAAGCCGCGGCGGAAGAGGAAGAGTCGGACGCGGAAGATGGCACTTCAGTATCCGACTTGGCGGCAGCCGCGGTGGCGCGGTAGCGCACAATCAGCAGCGTCAAATCATCGGCTTGGCGCGCGCCTCGCGTGAAGTTTTCCACGGCTTCGAGCACGCATTTCTGCAAATGTTCGAGCGGGCACTCCAGTTGCCCGGTCAAAACGTTCTTCAGCCTCGGAATTCCAAACATCTGATCGTCAGGATCCATCGCTTCTGTCACGCCGTCCGTGAAAAGCACCAGCGTGTCGCCCGGTTCGAGCTTGACGCACGCCGCCGTGTATTCCGCCTCAGGCACAAGTCCCACCGGGAACGAACCTTCTGTGAACGCTTCTTCCGCCGCACCACGGCGGATGAGAAACGGCGAGGGATGCCCGGCATTAATGAATTCCAGGTGCCCGTCGTCATCGAGCAAGCCGAAGAACACCGTGGCGTACCGGCCCACTTCCGTGTGGTTGCAAAGGAAACGATTAACGTGATTGAACACAAGCGCCGGGTCTGTTCCCAGCGTCATGCCGGAAAGCGCGCCTTGAAGCATCGTGGTGACAATGGCCGCGCCGAGCCCTTTTCCGGAAACGTCGGCAATCACAAACGCCGTGCGGCCGTCGCTCAGAGGGAAAACGTCAAAATAATCGCCTCCCACGGACAAGCAGGGAAAATTCACACCCGTCACAGAGAACTCCGGCGTGCTGGGAAAATCCCGCGGCAGGAGCGCCTGCTGAATGTCGCGCGCGATGTTGATTTCCTGCTCCAGCCTTTGCCGTTCGCGCTCGCGTTCGATCAAGCGAGCATGGTCCAGGGTGCTGGCGGCATCGGCGGCGAGCGCATCCAGAATTTGCCGGTCGAGCTTGGAGAACGCTGTGGGGCGGCGCGAATCCAGGTAGAGAACTCCGAGTAGTTCGCCGCGCTTGATGTTCACCATTGATTCTTGCGTGTTAGCGCGCGTCATAGCCCACAGCGGAATTACCACCACTGCGCGAAGACGCTGCGCCACGATGCTCTGGGCCGCTTGCAGATCCATCTCGGCTTGCGCCAGATCCTCGGTGATGACCGGCGATTGCTGCTTGAGCGCAAGTTGAATAGCGGTCTGGCTGGGCGTGAGACTTTCCGGGGGGAGACGCAGGCCGCCGCTGCGCCGCGCCAGCTTCACTTTCAACGCGCCCGAGCCGTCGGCTTCCAACAGCAAGCCGCGGTCCGCATCAGTGATCGACACGGCATGATCCAGCATACGCGCCAGCACTTCATCGAGCGGAAGCTGGGAATGCAGCAGCGCGGTGGCTTCCAACAGCTTATTCAGCTTGCTCAACCCGCCGCTAGGCTCGGAGCTGGTGATGTGCTCGATGCGCGTAAGCAAGTGCGGGATAGAAGCGTCGTCTGAGCCACTGGAGAAGCGGAAGAAAATCTCGTAGGAGTCTTCGAGGCCGAAGGTAATGACGTCGCCGTTCTGCAGCTCACGGCTCTCCACTTTTTCGCCGTTGATGAAAAGTCCGCGGCGCTGGCCGCGATCCTCAATGTAAAAGCGGTTTGCTTCGATGACGATTGCGGCGCAGTTGCGCGAGATGCGGCGGTCGGAAAGCTGCAGATGATTGCCTGTTTCCGCCCCCCGGCCGATCAGAAAAGGTGATTGCGTCACGCGGACGTAGCGGCGCGCGCCGTCCGGAGAGACGACTTCAAGAACGGCATCTTCCCCTGGGAGAACAGTTTCCGACACGAGTGCTTTCCAGTGCCCGCATTGTAGCACGCGGAAAGGCAATCAACCCGCGCAGTAATGGCTCTCAAGCCGTGACGGGTTTTGGTTGATGCACTCTTGCTGGACCTAAATCCGGGAGGAAGGCGGTGAGGATGCCGATCGCCGGGAGGTATGCACAGACGTGGTAGACGAGATCGATGCTGGTCAGATCAGCGAGTTTGCCGAGCGCCGCGGAGCCGATGCCGCCCAAACCGAACGCTAGCCCGAAAAACAGGCCGGAGACCATGCCAATTCTTCCGGGCATAAGCTCTTGACCATAGACCAGGATCGCGGAGAACGCGGACGCAAGGATCAATCCGATGATGACACTCAGAATCCTGGTCCAGAATAAATTGGCGTAAGGCAAAATCAGCGTGAACGGCAGAACGCCGAGAATGGACCACCAGATGACCAGTTTGCGGCCGAGTTTGTCGCCAATCGGGCCGCCGAAATAGGTTCCGACAGCCACCGCGCCGAGGAAAAGCGCAAGGTGAAGCTGAGCGCTCTCCACCGAAAGATGGAAACGGTTCATCAGGTAGAACGTGTAGTAGCTGATGAGGCTGGCGAGATAGAAGAATTTGGAAAACAGCAGCGCCCCCAGGATGGCCAGACTGATAACAATTTTTTTCGAGGACAGTAACAAGTGGTGGGAAGTATGCGGCGGCGCTGCCACCTGCACAGGATCAATATCGGTGGATTTGGGGGCGATGGATTTGGGCCGGTCGAAATGATGCCTCTTCACCCACAATCCAATCCTCGCCAGCAACATCATTGCTAGCAGGGCCAAAACCGAAAACCAGGCGATGCGCGGCTGCCGATTGCGGAGAACAAAAGCGGCGAGCAGGGGGCCGAGTGACGTTCCCGCATTGCCGCCGACCTGGAACAGCGATTGCGCCATGCCATGTTGTCCCCCGGAAGCCAGGCGCGCCACACGCGAGGACTCCGGGTGAAAAATTGCCGAACCGATTCCCACCAGCGCAGCCGCGCCAAGCACTGCGCCGTAGGTCGGCGCAATCGAGAAGGACAACAGACCCAGAATCGTGACTGCCATGCCAGCAGCGAGAGAGTACGGCTGCGGATGCCGGTCGGTGTAGTGTCCGACGAGGGGCTGGAGGATCGAAGAGGTGAACTGCGAAGTGAGCGCGATCAGTCCAACCTGACCAAGATTGAGCTGCAAAGCATCTCTCAGCAGCGGGTAGACGGCCGGAATCAGGGACTGGACCGTGTCATTCAGCAGGTGGCAAAAGCTGATGGTAAGGAGAACGGGGAAAATGGCTTTTGCGGCAGTCTGAACAGGCGCTTGCTCTTGAAGCGTTCCCACATTGGCTTCTGTAGCCATCTATGCCTGCAGTTCTCCAAGCGCCTTTGCGTGATTTCGGGACATGAGTTTTTATCTGGCAGCTGAGGCGAGGCGGCGGGTCACGTAGTCGGAGACGTAAGCGTCGAAAAGCTCAAGCAGCCGTTGGCACACTGGACCTGGAGCGGGGATGGAGTGGCCGGCGATTTCGCCCACGCTGATCAAACTCCGGTTTGTCGACGTAATGAAGACTTCTTCAGCTGAGTACAGATCTTCGGGACGCAGCGTTTGTTCGACCACAGCGAGTCCGGCTTCAGGCGAGATTTCCAGAAGAATGCCGCGCGTGATGCCTTCCAGACAGCCGGAGCTGAGCGGCGGCGTATAAATCCTTCCGTCCTTCACGGCAAAAATATTTGCGGACGTGCATTCCGCTACTTCGCCGCGCTCATTGAGCATGACCACTTCATCGAAGCCTTCTTTATTCGCCTCGGCGATAGACCAGACATTGTTAAGCCAAGAAATGGTTTTCACGCCGGCCAGCGGAGAAGCAGCGTGGCGGCCGTGCGCGCGCAGGCCGAGGCGTACGATTTCTCGATACTCGGGCAGACCAGCGCTGTAAATAATGAGATCGACGGGTGGCCTTTGCTCGCTGCTTTGCCAGAAGCCGACGGAATTGTAGACGAGATAAATACGCGCGCAGCCTTCCGTTATCTTGTTGGCGCGAATCACTTCATGAAGATTCACGCGGACTTTCGCGCCGGTGTGGAGCATGGGAAGGCGAATGATGGCCGCGTCTTTTTCCAGCCGGCGCCAGTGGCGCTCATAGGCGAAGGCTTCGCCGCGGGAGATCCGCACAGTGGTGAAAATGCCCCAGCCGCAAATAAGCCCGGCTTGCCCGGGAGAGAGTCGCACTTTCTCGACAGGGAGAAGGGTCTCGTTGTGGAAAATGAACGGGTGAATCACTCTTACGCCTCGGTTTCGGGGACGAAAGGAATATTGTAACCGAAGTGGTGAAATATTGGTGGGCGCTGCCACGCAAGAGAGGTTCTGATCCAACCCGAAACCGCCCGAAGTCATCGAAGAAGGGAAGGCCGAGGCGCAGCGCATAGCGTGACCTTTGAGGCGGCTTCGCGGGAACTTTGCGAGGCTTTCCTCGTAAGTAACCGAAAGGAACGTTGGGAGCTAAAGCCTGAGTGGAAGAAAGAGAAACGTCATAGACTAAAGGTAGGTTCCGTCGTGAACTCGGGAAGACCAGGGTCCTACAAGAATCCTTCGGGCCGAAACCCCCAGCAGCCGGTCTTTGCCCACAGTACAGTACTGCGCCTAAGCGCCTTCTTGCTCCTCCTCTTCGCGTATCCCACTTTGGCTCAATCCCAACAATCCCCTGATTCGCAGGGAGCTGACGCAGCCCGCGAGCAACCGCTCCGGCCGGGGACCCTCAGAGGAACCATAATGGATCAAATGGGCGCTGTGGTTGCTGGAGCGACCGTCAAACTGTCGCGGCGAGGAGATGCATCTTTAACTCAAGAGGCCACATCTGACAGCGACGGGCAATTCTCCTTTGCAAGTGTTGCGCCGGGATCCTTTCAACTCACGATAACCGCGCCAGGTTTTACTGCTCAAACCGCCGCCGGAACGTTGCACTCCGGAGAAGACTACACCGTGCCGCCCGTCGCGCTGGCGGTTGGCGTGTCTTCCAGCGAAGTGCGAGTTTCCATGACGCCGGTGGAAATGGCGGAAGCAGAAATTAAGGATGAAGAAAAGCAGCGGGTCCTCGGCGTCATACCGAATTTCTATGTCACCTATAATCCCGCTGCAGTTCCACTCCATCCGAGGCAAAAGTTCGAGTTGGCGTGGAAGCTCACCGTGGACCCCGTAAACTTTGGCATCACCGCGGCCATTGCCGGAATCCAACAGGCGGCTAATCAGTTCAGCGGGTACGGGCAAGGAATGCAGGGTTATGGAAAGCGCCTTGGCGCGGCGTACGCCGACTCTGTGACAGGCACGTTCATTGGCGGCGCGATCCTGCCGTCGCTCCTGAAGCAGGATCCACGATATTTTTACAAGGGAACCGGCACGCGACGCTCACGGGTTTTCTATGCGATCGCTAATGCAGTGATCTGCAAAGGAGACAATGGACACTGGCAGGCAAATTACTCCGCCGTTCTCGGCAGCCTGGCCGCCGGTGGGATATCGAATCTCTACTATCCCGAGAGCGATCGCGATGTGGCGGTGACATTTGAAAACACGCTCATCGGCATTGGCGCCAACGCCGCGAACAATATCCTGCAAGAATTTGTCATCCGCAAACTGACCCGCAACGCCCCCACGTACACTGCTGCAACGGCGAAACCCTAACTGCGAATAGTCAGCGCGGTTCTGCAAAAGAAAGAGGGCAGGCTGAAGCCCGCCCTCGTTGAAAATGAAATAACTGTCGGTTAGAAAAGTAGCTTGAGAGCAAATTGGATCTGACGCGAAGAGCCGAAGTCGCCCTGAGGGAAGCGCGTGCTTGTAATGTGTCCGAATGCCAAATTGGTGAAAGCCAGGACGGGATTACCGAGGTTCGGATGGTTAAAGATGTCGAACATTTCACTCCGGAACTGGAGATTAAATCGTTCAGTGATTTTGGTGTTCTTGGTAATGGAAAAGTCGGTGTTCAGGAAGCCTGGGCCAGTGATGGCATTTCGCCCGAGGCTCCCGGGATGGCAACTGCCGGCAACTATCGGGTAGTTGTTGCCGCCTGCCGTTGTTGGAGTGCTGCTAGTCATGCAGGGAAACGCAAAGGCAGCGTTTGGAGTTGACGCGCAATCCGGAATAGCGGGTGCCGTGCCAGAAGGAGTGCCGTTAAACCGCTGGCATACCACGCCATTCGAGAAATACTGGCTCGCCCCGCCACTGCCAGTGACGTGCTGCAATACGTCCGGGCGAACGGTTTGCAGACCGATGGTTGCCGCCGGGTTCAACGGGTTGCCCGTCTGGATTTGCTGAATGAGACCGACCTGCCATCCGGAGATAAGGCGGTTGGCCTTGAAGGGCAGTTCGTAGAAACCGCTCAGAACGAAACGATGCCGAGCGTCAAACTCTGAAGGACCGTAGTCCGCGCGGGGATCGTAGGCGTTCTGAAGAATGTAAGTCTCCCCGGTTGACAGGGAGTTGTAGTCCAGGGACTTGGAATAGGTATAGGAGCCGTTGAACTGAAGTCCGCGAGAGTAGTGCTTGGTAATCGTGGCCCACAGGGCATTGTAGTTGGAGTTCCCGCCGGTATTCACCTGGTTGATGTTTCCCAAAGTGCAGAGGGGGAAAGGAGGCTGGCAGAACGACGGAATCACCGGACTGGTAAGCGGCAGCGTGGGGAAGGGCCTGGTGGTGTTATAGAAGCCGTTGGTCAGGAACGGCTGATTGATATTTTGCACAAGTTGGAGGTGCGTAGCCTTCAAGCCGACATAGGCAACTTCCAGGCCTAGAGTTGACGTGAGTTGCCGCTCGATGGTGAGATTCCAGTCCTGTGCGTACATATCCTGGTAATTGGGGTTGACAGCGAAGGGGCCGATGTTGACGCTGCCGATGGACGCAGCAGGATTCTCGAGCGTAATGCTGTTGGAGTTAGAGCTGGCGGAGACCGGGAGAGCGAACGGCGGGTTGGAGCTCAGTCCCGTGACGATATTTGTGGTGGGAGTCTGAGTCATGACGGCATACGCGGCGCGGACCGAAGTCTTGCCATTGCGAAAGGGGTCCCAGGCAAAGCCGACCCGCGGCTGAAAGTTCTTGTTGTTGGTCTTGTAGGGTTGAGGGGCAGACACCAGCGTGCCTGCGGTCGGATCGAAATTTGTGAAGTGCCCAAGAGCCTCGGACGGCGAGGAGTTCCACGCGTACCTTAGACCAATGTTCAGCGTGAAGTTTGGCCGCCACTTGAAGCTGTCCTGGACAAAAACATCGTAGGAAGGCTGAAGGATTTTGTCGTTACCGGAGCCAATTTGATCCGTTACGGAATTGGCCTTGTCCTGAAGGAAATTGGCTACACTCGAGAAGGTGAAGCTTCCGACGTTCTCCGCGATGTTGTTGTTATAAGCGCGGCGAATTTCCCCGCCAAGAGCAAATGCATGCCGGCCCTTGAGCCAGCTCAGGGTGTCATTCAGGACGGCGGTTGTATCGCCGCGTCCTTGCGGTTCACCCGTGGGTCCACCAAAACCCAGGCCACCAGCGATGTTGATAAACGGCAACCCGGACGCGACGGGCGAGCCCGCCGGCATCGTAATGTTGAACTTCGCCGGATCGAGAAGAGCATTAGGAAGAAAGGTCAAATGGATGCGATTAAAGCCAAGGCGCACGGTGTTGGCGAGGGTCGGCCCGAAAGTGTGATCCTCGCTAACAGTGGCGAGATGGCGAAAGCCGTCGCGGGTGTCGCCGTAGCCAGGGAGGTTTGCATTGATCGCTCCCCCTGCTGTCGGTTCCTGGCGGAGATCCTTCTGGACGACATAGTAACCGTGAAGGCGATCCTGCTGCCGAAGTTCGACGTCAATGTCCGCCGATCCCTGGTTCAGATTGACGTTAGCGAGTGTCGCTCCAGTGAAGCCGGTCCAAGTGTTGGGCTGGCCGGGCAGGTCGTGAGTTGCAGTTGGGGTTAGCTGCGTGTTTGCCGCGGGAATCAACGTGAGCAGGCTCTGCACGGCCGGCGCCGAGCTTGCGGTGGCGATATCGGTTTGGCTCGGAACCACACTGGTAACGGTGATTGCCTGATGCTGGCGAATGGACTCGTACGCCAGGAAAAAGAACACCTTGTTTTTGATGATATGCCCGCCAAAATCGGCTCCAAATTCATTCCGCTTGAAGGGAGCCTGAGGAGAGAACTGACCCTTGGAATTCGTCACGGTGTTGAAGAAATTGCGAGCATCGAGATCGTTGTTGCGGAAGAACTCGAAAAGTTCGCCATGGTAGTCGTTCGAGCCGGAGCGAGTGGCGAGGTTCACAATCGCTCCCGCATTCCGCCCGTACTCCGCAGGGAAAGCGGAATTGTCGATCTTATATTCGGAGAGAGTGTCAATCGGCGGCTGGAAAGTGATCTGGTTCTGGACGTTGTCATTAAGGTTGATGCCGTTCACCAGCCAATTCGTAGTGTCCTCGCGCTGGCCCGCCGTGTTGATGCCGAACGAACCCTGTCCACGGAGGGGAGCCGAGAGGAAGCCGTTCGCTGGAGGCGTCATTGTGCCCGGAGTCAGCAAGCTTAGGTCTGTGAAGTGTCGACCATTGAGAGGGATGTCCTGCACGGTCTTGTCGTTGATGACCTGGCCCATGCTGTTCGTGGTCGTGTCAATGACGGCGGCTTCGGCAGTTATCTCGACGGTTTCTGTGGCTTCACCAACCTTTAGTTGCACATTTCGAGTAACGGTAGTGGCTACCGGGAGTTCGAGGTCCGGGATAAAAGCTTTTTGGAAACCTGAAGCCGTGATCTCGACGCGGTATTTGCCAATCGGCAAGGAAGGGAAGAGATAAGCGCCATCGCTGTCGGTTTGCGTTGTCAGAGCGACGTTCGTAGCCTGATTGATCGCCGTGACTTTGGCATTGGGAACCGCCGCGCCGGTCGGGTCAGTAATTGTGCCGCTCAAGCTAGCGGTGGATTGCGCCATCGCGGGAATCACCAGAACACAGAGAACAAGCGCGGAGACCAGAATCCGTACGGCCACACTTCGGAGCGAAAACCTGTTTGATACAGCTCGCATAGTGCTGCTCCTCCTGGAGTTAAACAGACTCATCAGATGAAAAGTGGTCAGTCTCTCAACCGATTCCGTGGTTTGCTGGAAGAACAGCCCGCGGAACGAGCACGGTTTCCCTGGAACCGATTTTTGATGGGACCATCCCCAAGTGCACACGGCCCCTCATCAGCGATGGCAATCCTGGTACCAGATGGACATTAAACTTGAAACCTGCCCAAGACTCTCTCTATCAGTGACTTATGGGGTGACGCGCCTTGATTTAGTTCGTCTTAATGAACAGGTGTTTTCAGTCGGCTCCAGAAATTTGAAGGTGTCTCCCAAATACAGAAGGTGCGCGGCTTCAGATTTCGAGGAGAAGGGGCACTCGATTGATTGGCTTTATAGCGGGAACAGTTTTGAATTGTCTTCTTGGGCGAGACGTACGGTTACAGAGACCCTTCGTTTAGTTTCATGGCAAGGGTTGCGAACCTGAGGGTAAACACGAGCTGGGGAGAAGAAGCACTTGGCCTTCGCGGATGAGGTTCGCGTCGGTAAGCTCCGGATTGGTGTGGGCGATGCAAGACCATGCAGAGCCGCGGTGCAATTGTGCTTCCGCGATAGTCCAGAGGGTGTCGCCGTGGCGGACGGTGTACTTTGTTGGAGCGCGTGGCGGGACAAGTGAAGACGGCACAACAATTTCTGAACCCACCTGCAGAACATCGGGATTGCGGAGACCGGGATTCAAAACGAGCAGTTCCTGCCAGCGACGGCCGTTGCCGAGCCGCGACGCCGCAAACTTCCAAAGTGTATCTCCGGGCTTGACAGTGACGATGGTCAATTTTCCAGAGATAGCCGGTAACGAGGAAACGCGGTGCGCGAGTGGCTCTGGAACTACGCGCGGAGCAAACGGCTCGGGGACAATTGTGCGCGGGGTGGAAACAACGGGCGCTGGCAAAACGCGCGGCCGTTCGAAGGGGGACCGCTTGACGAACGGCCGCAACGGTGCGACCACTCGCGGAGCAGGGTGAACCACCGTGGAAGGGTCCACGGTCACTGCAGGGGGAACCAAGGGCTGGGCCGGCGCCTTGGGCGAAGCAAGCACGGGGGCATCCGCGAAAGGCAGATGAAATTCCGCGGAGCGCTGAAGCTGTTGCGATTGCTTTTCTTTCCGGAAGCGGCGAGCGACGTCGCCGAGAGGAACATTTGTGGAATTTGTCGAAGGCAGTGCGGGATCAGCGTCGGGCTTGACTGCAGTGTTGTTTACCTCTTGCGCCAGCGCAGAGCCCCCCACGGCGTCTTGAGGTTGTTGTGCATTAGTTGGAGCGTTTGGCTGCTGATTCTTGCGCGCTTCCAACTGCGCGCGATCTTCCGGCGTAAGAATATGCTCGCGCTTCAGATCATCCGCGGTGTAAACGTGCTTGGGTCTTTTCTGCTGACTTTCTTTACGTGCCCGTTCCTGACGCGCAGCGTCCGCAACATTTTGATCTTTTTGATTTTGGGTCTGGTCTTGAGCCTGATCTTGGGCGCGGCACTGAGCTGAGCCAAAGAGAACAAAGGAAGAAATCAGAATCGCGGGCAGACAGCTACGCAGAGAGCCGAAGGAGGACTTTGCGGCAGTCAAGCAGCTGACCCGGGCTAGGGCGTCAAGATCAGGGCTGGTCATTCAAACCGACCATTGACGGGGGACAACGCCAGGACAAGAGTATACCCTAAAAGACCGTTCCTGGATACAACAACTTTTTGTGGGCTGGCCGTCCCGAGACTCTGTTTTTCGTGGTTTCGTTGCCCGGCGGAAACTGAGCAGACGCGCCCAGAAAAGAGTTCGAGTCTTTATCCAAACGGAGGGCCTCTCCTGCCATGAGTATAGTGATGATGCGCATCGAATCCGAATTATTTTTCAGCGACGAAGGATTGTAACTTGTGATATGAAGCGCCCTTGAAAGAGCGGCTCAAGGGGAATCACCGTGAACCTCAACCTCACTACGAAAGCAAAAATTGCAGCGTCGCTGATTGTGGTATTCGGTTCCTTCATCGGCACTCGCGCACAAGAGAGGGCGCAAGACCGGAGAAAGTTTCTGGATCCCTCCACGCCCGTAAGCGATGACCCGCGGCGCATTCCGGTGAAGCCCGGACCTCAGGGCCCCGACCGCGTTTTGGTTTTGCGCGGCGGAAGAATTTTTGACGGAACGGGGAAGGCGGTGCACGAAGGCTCACTCGTTATCGAGCGCAACAAAATTTCCAAAATTCTGCCGGCATCGTCGGCCGACTGGCCGAAAAATGCCGAGGTCGTCGACGCTTCGGGCAAAACCATTCTTCCCGGACTCATCGACCTTCACACGCACCTGACGTATCCGTTGACCGAAGCCGATGTTCTTCACGCGCCGAGTGAAGCCGATGCAACGTTGCGCGCCATCGAAAAGCTCCGCTACTTTCTGGAGAGCGGCATCACGAGCGTGCGCGACGTTGGCTCGCAAGGTGACGTGACATTTCGTTTGAAAGAGTGGGTGCGCGACAATCGGCTTGCTGGTCCGCGCATTTTTCCCGCGGGACAATTTATTACCGCCGAGGGCGGGCATTCGACCGAGAACACTCCCGATGAATGGATCAAGTGGATGGGCGCGACGCGAATCGCTACGGGCCCCGATGACTGGCGCCTCGCCGTTCGCGAACAATTTCACAAAGGCGCGGACGTCATCAAGCTCGGAAGTCATTTCTCGTTCGAGGAGATTAAAGCGGCGGTGCAAGAGGCGCACGAACTCGGATTGAAAGTCACGGTGGATACCGAAACGTTTTACATTCAGCGAGCCGTAGAAGCCGGAGCGGACACCATCGAGCATCCTTTGCCGAGAACGGACGAGACGATTCAGTTGATGGCCAAGAAGGGCGTTGCCGCCGACCCCACTCTGATTCCGTATCAAATTATTTTTGAAGAGTGGGGCGGATACTTCGGCTCGACTTCGCGTCGCTTCACTTTCTCAAACGACGCCAATATGGAGATGCTTCGGAGGTTGAAGCGAGCAGGAATCAAGTGCGGTGTGGGAACGGACCTGATCCTACATTGGTACCGCTACCTGCCAGGGCCGTACATTCGCGAGCTGAAAAATTTCGTTGCTGCAGGATGGACCATCCCAGAGGCGTTGATGACCGCGACGAAGACCAATTCCGAGATTCTGGACATGGACGACCGGCTGGGAACTCTGGAGGCGGGCAAGCTGGCGGATGTGCTTGTGGTGGACGGCCGCCCGGATGAAAACCTGGACGACTTGGCGAAAGTCGACCTGGTGATCCGCAATGGGTTCACGATCGTGCAGGGAGGCAAAATCGCGATTCCGAGGCATGCCGTCGCCCCAGCCCCGAAAAAGCCGGAGTGAGGCGACCTTGGTTTACCCTTGCGTAACTCGCATGTAATCAGCAGGATAGGCTTGGATTGGGGCAAGTGACAACGGCGAGTCGAGCAAACTCACAGACCTTAGTCTGCGGCTGGGGAGCCCTACTTGAGGCGGAAACTCCCTTGGATTCAATGGGTTTAGCCGCTTTTTCCCACAGGCCCAATAAAATCGCATTTGACAGAGCACGTCGACTTCCCTATACTCTTTTGTTTGTCAGGGATGTTACTAACCTGAGTGGGGTGGTTCCGGTTGTTTTGGAACCATTAGTTGGAAGGATTATCTTCGGTCCCGGAACATGTAAGACGGAATGGGACGGAAGAGCGGCCGGAATGGGGCGCCTGCCCCGCAAAGCCGAGTAAGCCTCTCCGAACTGTCACCAAGAGATTGGTTCTATCTCTTGGAGTGCGTACGGAGTTTCTTGCTGGTTGTTCCTCCGGATTCGCAGTAGACCTTTCAGCATCTGCGCACGCTCTCGCGCATTTTTGTCTGCGCGCTCGGCGAGAGCTTGCGGAGTTTTGCGCGCAAGAGTTTGGCCGCGGTGTGGCCGAAAAAGAGGGAAGACTGTGCCGACGTTTTCGCAACTGGTCCGCATGGGCCGTGAAGAGGTCATTAGCAAGACGAAGTCGCCCGCATTGGTGGGCTGCCCGGAAAAGCGCGGCGTTTGTATTCGCGTGTACACGCAAACGCCGAAGAAGCCGAACTCCGCGTTGCGCAAGGTGGCGCGCGTGCGGTTGACGAATGCCATCGAAGTGACGACGTACATTCCCGGGATCGGCCACAACTTGCAGGAGCACTCGATCGTGCTCGTGCGCGGGGGCCGCGTGAAGGACTTGCCGGGCGTGCGCTATCACATCGTGCGCGGAACGCTTGACGCCGCGGGTGTCGAGAACCGTAAGCAAGGCCGGTCGAAGTACGGCGCCAAGCGGCCAAAGGCCGCGCAGGCGAAATAAGAGTTTCGAGGACTTGAAGGAGCGATAAAGAGCAATGCCACGCAAAGGATTAGTTTCGCGGAGAGTCCAGGCGACCGACCCGGTCTACGGCAACGACCTGGTGGAGAAGTTCATCTGCTCGATGATGTGGGAAGGGAAGAAAAGCACGGCGCAGCGCGTGTTCTACGGCGCGATGGACCAGGTGGCGAAGAAAACCAACGATGACGCGCTGAAGATTTTCAAGAAGGCCGTGGAAAACGTCAAGCCCGTTCTCGAAGTGAAGACCCGGCGCGTGGGTGGCGCAAACTATCAGGTTCCGGTGGAAGTGAATCCGTTTCGCAGGCAGTCGTTGGCGATTCGCTGGCTGCTGCAGTATTCGCGGGAGCGCTCGGGCAAGACCATGGTGGACAGGTTGGCCGATGAACTGATCGACGCAGCCAATGCGCGCGGCGGAGCCATCAAGAAGAAGGAAGATGTGCACCGCATGGCGGAAGCTAACAAGGCCTTCGCCCATTACCGCTGGTAAGAACTGAATAAAGGATTTGGTGAGATTGTGAGCGAAGCAGTTGCAATCCGGCCCGGAGATAAAAAGGCTACTGGGACTATGGGACGAGCATTCAAACTCGAAGACACCCGCAATATCGGGATCATGGCGCACATCGACGCCGGCAAGACCACGTCGACCGAGCGCATCCTTTATTACACGGGTGTGACCTATAAGATCGGTTCGGTGGACGAAGGCACAGCCACCATGGACTGGATGGAGCAGGAGCGTGAGCGCGGGATCACCATCACCAGCGCCGCCACCACTGCATCCTGGGACCGCTTCGGCAAGAAGTACCGCGTCAATATTATTGATACGCCCGGCCACGTGGACTTCACCGTGGAAGTCGAGCGCTCGCTGCGCGTTCTGGATGGCGCGGTGGCGATTTTTGACTCGGTAGCGGGTGTGCAGCCGCAGTCGGAAACCGTTTGGCGCCAGGCGGACAAGTATCGCGTCCCGCGCCTCGCGTTCGTCAACAAGATGGACAAGATGGGCGCGGACTTTGACCACGTCATCCGCACCATTCGTCAGCGCCTCGGAGCTCACCCCGTTCCCCTCCAGTTTCCCCTCGGCAGAGAAGACAATTTCATCGGATGCATCGACTTCCTCGAACAAAAAGTCATTGTCTGGCTCGAAGAAACCCTCGGCGCGAAATTTGAAGTCTTTGAAGTGGAGAAGCTCTGGGATGCGGCGTTTGTCAGTTCGCGTCCGGATATCGCTGCCGCGCTAAAGGGTTCGGCCATCGACAAAAAGTTCTACGAAGACCATCGCAGCAAAGTGGTCGAGTACATCGCCGAGCACGATGACACGCTTGTGGACAAATACTTGAACGGCGAAACGCTGACCGTCGAAGAGATGCGGAAGTCTATCCGCAAGTCCACGCTGGCGATGAAAATCGTGCCCGTGCTTGCAGGCTCCGCATTTAAGAACAAGGGCATTCAGCCCTTGCTCGACGCCGTCGTCGATTACTTACCCTCGCCCGTGGATGTTCCTCCCGTAGAAGGCATCAATCCCGATAACGACGAATCGATACTAAGGCGCGCTTCCGACGAACAACCTTTTTCCGCGCTGGCCTTTAAAATCATGTCCGACCCATTTGTCGGGCATCTGACTTACATTCGCGTCTATTCCGGCGTGCTTAAGGCCGGCAGCTACATTTACAACTCGACGAAGCGCACGCGTGAACGCATCGGCCGCCTGCTCCAAATGCATGCCAACAAACGCGAAGAAATTGACGTTGTGTACGCCGGTGACATTTGCGCCTGCGTCGGCTTGAAGAACGTCACCACCGGCGACACGCTTTGCGATGAAGAAAAGCAAATCATCCTCGAAGCCATTGATTTCCCCGCTCCTGTGATTTCCGTTGCCGTCGAACCCAAGACCAAAGCCGACCAGGACAAAATGGGCCAGGCGCTTTCCCGGCTCTCGCAGGAAGATCCGACGTTCCGGGTCCACACCGATACCGAAACCGGCCAAACGCTCATCTCCGGTATGGGCGAGTTGCATCTTGAAATTATCGTCGACCGCATGAAACGCGAATTCAACGTGGAAGCCAACGTCGGCCGTCCCCAAGTGGCCTATCGCGAAACGATTCGCAAAAAAGCCGAAGCCGAAGGCAAATACATCCGGCAGACCGGCGGCCGCGGTCAATACGGCCATTGCAAACTCGAAGTCCATCCGCTGCCGAGCGCCGACCACGAGAATATGCACGAAATGTCCACCGACGAGTTGGACGAACTCGCGAAGTCCGTTGCTGGCGCAGGCGGCAAGTGGAAATTCGACAAAGAACACCGCTTTCTGTTCATTGACAAGATTTTTGGCGGTGCCATTCCGAAGGAATACATCGCTCCGATCGAAGCGGGCATCCGCGAGGCCATGGATAGCGGCACGCTCGCCGGTTTCATGATGGTGGACGTCGCTGCGGTGCTCATTGACGGCAGCTATCACGATGTAGACAGCTCGGAAATGGCGTTCAAAATCGCCGGCTCCATGGGCTTCAAGGAAGCTTGCGGCAGAGCCAAGCCGGTGCTGCTCGAACCCATCATGAAAGTGGAAGTCGTCGTTCCGGAAGAATACATGGCTGCCGTGTTTGGTGACCTGAACTCGCGCCGCTCGCAAATCCAGGGTTCGGAAAGCCGCGCAGGCAGCAACGTGATTCGCGTGCAAGTGCCGCTGGCGGAAATGTTTGGCTATGCCACCGATTTGCGCAGCCGCACCCAGGGCCGCGGCAATTTCACCATGCATTTTTCGCATTACGCGGAACTCCCCACAAATCTCGCCGAAGAGATTGTGAAGAAGGCCCGCGGCGGAAAGTAGTTTCAAGGAACGGGTTTTTGCAGGACTTTGACTGAGGAGCAGAGGACGAAATGGCGAAGGAGAAATTCGAGCGCAGCAAGCCGCACGTGAACATTGGGACGATCGGGCACATCGATCATGGCAAAACGACATTGACGGCCGCGATCACCAAGGTGCTGTCGAAGCACAATCCCAAGGTGGCGTTCCGCGCG
>DATEGP010000050.1:0-163324 GCA_035280045.1 Candidatus Acidiferrum sp. | reverse complement strand
CTAAACGCTCCGCCCTACGGGCTCCGCAGGGTTACGCTGCGGGCCAGGCCAGCAACTCACAAAGTCATCAAGACCAAAAACAAAAAAGGGGACACTTCTAACGAGGTAAGAATGGGGACATTTCTAAAGAGCTTTGACATTTATGACCCAAGGAGGTTGACTTACTAACTTTAAATCACTACATTCATTGGGCTCGTTATCCCACCCGGCCGTGTAGATTGACTTCCCAGCCCCGATCGGCGAAGGGGTCTGCCCATCCACCTCCTCGCATTACCCTTAGCTATACGCATCCACCAGGAGGTGTGAAATGTTCGACTCTCAGCTCTATCGCAAACTATCGCTTACAGCCGCGGTTCTCGGCTTTCTAACCGCGGCGGCGTGCTCGGACCAGCCGGCCACAGTCGCCAGCCATCGGTCGGTGCAAGCTGCTAGTAAGGCTTCCAGCAGCGGTGCCACAAGCGCCGCAGCTATCAACCCTGCGGCCGACCCCGCGACCGCTAGCCCTGGCAGCTCTGCAACCGACCCCGCTGGCGCGACGCAACCACTCCACCTCGTCACCTTGCCGAAAGGCACGAAGATCACCGCGACCGTCCGGCAAAGCCTCGACACCGACAAGAATCGCTGGGGTGATGCTTTCTCGGCAAGCCTTGTACGGCCTGTCAAGGTAGACGGGAAAACCGTGCTTCCCCGAGGTACTGTGATCACTGGCCGCATCACCAGAGTAAGGACTCACGAATTGAAGGTGGCTCTCTCGTCTGTCGTTGTGGACGGAATCAACTGTGACTTGGATACCAACTCGCGCCGTCCTTCCGACAGAGAACCCAAGCCCGTCAATCTAGAGCAGAGGAAAGACAATTCCACTCTCTCCGCAAGGACGCGGCTGACGTTTAAGCTCTCCAAACCGGCCAAGATTCCGGCGAAGTCCTAGCGCGATCTTGAGGGACTAAGCGAACGATGCGAAGTTTCTCCAGAGGAATTCCCTCTGGAGAAACCCTTCGCCGCTTCCGGCTCTTCGTTAGGAGTGTGGCCGGACGATTCTGAATGCCTGGCTACACCATGTTTGCGAAGACGCACTTCGCTGCGGACAAATACGCATTTCCATATTGAATTTGGCAGCGAACCATAGTAGTTTCTCGCGCTTATGACCAGCGCGCGCAGGCCCTGACTGCTCGTTGTGGACGAGAGTGCCGCCGTGCGCGGCGCCATTCAGGATTTCATCGAAGCGACAACCGGCTACAAAGTGTGCGGCACGGTTGATGATGGCGCGTCCGCGATCCAAAAAGCGACCGAATCTGGCTGCGATCTGATACTCCTTCACTTGCGTGCGCCCGTCTCCGACAGCGTGGAGACGGCGTCGCTCCTGCGCAGCAAGCTGCCCCATGTCAAGGTCGTTGGCTTCAGCTCCGTCGAGTTAGGAAGCCTGGAATCTCCGGCAACCGGTTTCGATGCGGTCATTGCCAAGCAAGACGGGCTGTCGAAATTGGTCGAGACTTTGAAGGCGTTCATGCCGGAACCGCCGCGAACTGCTACAGATTCTCCTGGATGAAGCGCGGGCTGATGTGAATGTCGAGTTGTACCAGCGGTGAGTCGCCAATTGCCTTGAAGCTGTGGATCTCGCCCGCCTTGATGATGAAGATGTCCCCCGCGCCGCCTTCGAAGGTCTTGCCGTCGACGGTCCACACTCCCCGGCCCTCGCGGATGAACTGAATCTCATCGTAAGGATGCCGGTGCGGACCCGGCCCAGCACCTGGCTTCCCTTCAGGGCCCGGCTTACCATGAAACAGGAACACGGAAACGCCCGTGTCGCCTTGCTCCACTCCTCGAAATTCATGGGAACTACCAACAAAAGGGAGATGCTCCTGGACGCACATGATGCTGGGCCGCCCTCCTGCCGGAATTGGATGAGTGTGCCCACGCTCGGGGTACGCACTCTACCGGTAATATGAAATTTATCGGGCACTACCTCGCTTTTCACGTTCTCTAAGGTTATTCGGTGGGCTTGCACACGCTGCCAGGGACGATGGCCTCGTAAAAACCCTTATTGTCGTAACGTGGGCGCGAAAGAACGCTTAGCAACTTTGCTCGGTGTAGCGAATCTGAGAGGTGGGGCATAGCTAGAAGACCGCTATTGCCTGCAGCCGGACGGACTACGAGGCGGCCTTCTGCCAAGACTTCCGTTAGGGTATAGGTCTCGACGTGGCCATCGGTGAATCTGAACGTTATGGCGGCATAGGGGGCCCAGCCGTGTGACATTGGTGAGTACCATTCGGCTTTTTGCAAGTCAGCAATAATCGCGCTGACCATCGCGGAATCGGCTGTGGAATGGCACTCAACGGCAACTGAGAGCACCTGGCTAGATTGCATCCGGCGGAAGTGAATCAGCCCTCGAAGTTGGCGTGCAAATTCAAAGGTCATGAGGGACGTGAGCATCCCGAAGAACGCTAGAGCCAAAACGCCTCTCAAAACCTCCTTTCTTTTGCCCTCGCGAGCGGCTCTAAAAATCATAACCACAAGGAAGATGCACATCAGCACGAATGGGAGTCGAGAAAGAAGATCCCACAAGAATCCAGTCCAGTGCCCTTCGTGAAATGCAAGCAGCGCGACCAGCGGGATCCCAATGAGCAGGCCCAGGCAGATTCCTCTGACCACCGCTCTCCAGAAGCGGCGCCTAGGCATTGTGTTGTACGGCTGGCGCAGGACTGTGCGTGCGTCGGGAAGCTCACGGCCGTCTTGCATACCTTCTATAGTACAAATGCGCGGGTGAGCCCTTTCGCTTTTCGTCGACCTCTGTCTAAATCTAATTAACGTTCCAGGTACGCCGCGGCACACACGGACCAGTTCAGTGGAGGTGCGCGTCATGCTAATGTAGCGGGCCGCGAGGCCACCGCTTCGGAGGTTTGCATGCACATTGAGGATGCGCAACGCGAAAATCGGTTTGTGTACATTGGCGGCTTTTGGGGACAGCTGGTCTCGTCCGTGATATGGCTGGCGGCCGCGGCGGCAGGCACGTGGGTCACTCCAAAAGCGTCGATTCTGACCGCCGTCATTGGGGGATTCTTCATCTTCCCGCTTACGCAAACGCTGCTGCGTTTGTCGGGCCGGCCCGCGTCCCTGAGCAAAGGGAACGCCCTCAATAGCCTTGGGTTCCAGGTCGCAATGGTGCTGCCGTTTTCGATGCTCCTTCTTTTTCCCGTATGTCTCTACCGCTTGAACTTGTTTTTTCCGGCTTTGCTGGTCCTTCTAGGTGCGCACTATTTGCCGTTCGCCACGCTCTACGGGATGCGCATGTTCCTGTTCCTCGCGGGGATTCTGATCGCCGCGGGAGTCCTGGTCGCCCACTATTTTTCGGGAATGTTCAGCCTCGGCGCGTGGATCGGCGGCCTCGCCCTATTCGTCTTCGCCTGGATCGGCCGCTCGATCGCGGTTGGGGAAGCCGCCGCGCCTTCGGCTCAGTGATTCTCCTGGCTGCCCGGAAGGACGACGGGATTACCGCCAAGATCAGTGTTATGGGCCACCGAAGTCGCCTTTTCCGTTCCGGCACATAGGTTTGAATGTAGCGCCATCCCTTTAGGATGGCATCTTGGTTTTTTCTTCGTACCGCCGGCTTGCTTTTCCACCAGTCACGAGTCACCAATTTGCGGTATCATCTGGCGTTGGGCCGGGGCTGTCGCCGCAAATGCGCGGTCGTACATGCGAGTAGGGCTGGCCACGCCGCAGACGTAACTTCTCACCACAGTCACCACAGGAGGGTGCAATGAACCGTCGTGAGTTTCTGAGTTATGCGAGTGGGGCGGCCGTAAGCGCTTCGCTTTCTAGCTTGGACTTGACATTAGCTCAGGAGCCCGCGCCGGCTGGCTGGCGCACGTTTGAAGTAACTACTCGCGCCGAGGTCCTGAAACCCTCCGGTGCAACACGAGTCTGGTTGCCAACGGCGCTCCTGGGAGAAACGCCATTTCAAAAGACTCATGCGAATGAGTTCCATGCGGAAGGCGGCACGGCGAAGCTGGTGGTAAGCAAGGCGGATGCGCTTGGAATGGTGGTGGCGGAGTTCCCCGCTGGCGCAAAGCCGGTGGTGACGCTTACCAGCCGCATCGAGACCAAGGACTATACCATCGACCTTTCCAAACCCAACGCGGCGGCGAGAGAGAATCGCGCTGAGCTGGAATATTATCTGCAGCCCACAAAGCTCATCCCTACAGACGGAATTGTAAAAAGCACGGCGAATGCGGCCACGGCTGGAGCCAAAACAGATGTGGAAAAGGCGCGTGCCATTTACGAATGGATTGTTGAAAACACGTTTCGGAACCCGAAGACGCGCGGCTGCGGCGCCGGCGACATTCTCTTCATGCTACAGAGCAAGGATCTGGGAGGTAAGTGCGCTGACCTGAATGCTCTTTACGTTGGCCTCGCTCGCGCCGCGGGCCTTCCGGCTCGCGACGTTTATGGCATCCGCGTCGCCAAGTCGGAACTCGGATACAAGAGTCTTGGCGCCTCGAGTCCCAACGTGACGAAATCCCAACACTGCCGCGCC
Organism: Candidatus Acidiferrum sp.; assembly: GCA_035280045.1. Classification (GTDB taxonomy): domain Bacteria; phylum Acidobacteriota; class Terriglobia; order Acidiferrales; family UBA7541; genus Acidiferrum. Next base: position 158,793 of record DATEGP010000050.1, on the reverse strand, counting down.
GAGGTGCACTTGAAGGGCTTCGGATGGGTTCCCGTCGATCCGGCCGACGTCCGCAAGGTGGTGCTTGAAGAGCCGCCTGGAAACCGCCCGCTCGACGACGACCTGGTGAAAAAAGCCCGCGCCCGGCTGTTCGGCTCCTGGGAAATGAACTGGATGGCCTATAACTTCGGCCACGACGTTTCCCTTCCCGGCTCAAAAGGCGGGTCTCTTGGATTCCTGATGTATCCGCAAGCGGAAACAGCCGAAGGCCGCCTCGACTCGCTCGACCCCGACAATTTCAAATATCAAATTGAGGCCAAAGAAATCTCGCCCGTCCACGAAGCATAATCGGATGCTCGGTTAGCCGATGAGGGCGGATTTTGGCGCGAACCTCGGCTAAGTATATAATTCCGCCACGTTTTCGCAGTTAACCCGAAAATCTCTGATGGTCCGCAAAGGAGGCCGATATGCGTTTCCTGGTAGGGGCTCTTGCCGTTGTCGGTCTGTCCGCTGTTCTCAGCCATGCATCGGGATGGCGGCTGCCGGATTCGGATCAAACCGCTGAAGTGGAGAAACTCGATCGCGAACTCAGTGCCGCAGGAGTGCGCGGTGACGTGGATGGCAGCGCACGGCTGATCGCCGACGAAGCCATCTTCGTGGATGATCTGCGTGGATCCGGCAGAACACACACCAAGGCCGACAACCTGGCGTTCATGAAGTCGCCGGACCTCAAGCTGAAATCCGAAACAATCGATGATCTGCATTCCAGGCAGTTCGGCGATACCGTGGTGCTTTGGGGGCGCGTGACCTCCGAAGGTACGTACAAAGACAAACCCGTTCGCGACAACTTCCACTTTACCGACGTCTGGCAGAAGCATGACGGCAAGTGGCAGCAGGTCTTCACGCACGCAACGCCCGTCGTCAAACCGTAATCATCGAGAAAAGCGCCGCGCCCGGCCCGATGTGGACGATCAAAGATCCCGGGATCACTCTGGAATGAACCAGGGAAAGCGTCCCGTCCGTCCTCGTGCCCTCCGTGCCCTGAGGAAAGAAGCCGACACAAGAGCCACGCAAAGCTCCTAACGAATTGAACGCGCTTGGCGGGACTCTTAACGGTAGCCCCTTTGATTATGAAGACGGAGGTGCACTCGCCCACTCGCCACTCGTTTACTCTGAGCGCAGTCGAAGGGTCACTCGCCACTTTTCATCTTTTGCAGGCATTCGGCGCAGTAGCCGCCGACTTCGGTACGCGACACCGTGACTTTCATGTGAAAGTCGCGCGCAATCTGGTTCTTCAGTTGTTCGTAAAGATTGCTCTCGAATTCGCGGACTTTGCCGCAGCGCAGGCAGGCAACATGGATGTGGTCGCGCGGCCCATGCGTTTCGTAATAGTGGCGGTCGCCTCGCAGATGGAGCAAGTCCAGCTCGTCGATGAGCCCTTCTTTTTTCAGCAGGTCAATCGTGCGGTAGACGGTGACGAGGTGGACGCCCGAATCAATTTTCTGCGCGTGCTCGAGAATTTGATCCACATCGAGGTGCTGCTCGGCGTTGTCCATCACTTGCAGAATGACGCGGCGCTGGCGCGTCATGCGAATCCCCCGCGCGGCGGCTGCCTGCTGCAGTTTCCCCGTGGTTTCCGCGGTGTTCAGGCGCTCCCCGGTAGAAACCCGATGCGATGCGCTCAACGCCATACGCGCCAGTCTAGCAGGTCGGCGCGTAAAAGCAGAATGCAGAAAGCAGAAGGTTGAAGCAGAACTGACGAGTGGCGAATGCCGAGCAGAACGGATGCTGGTCCGTCATTCGAAAATCGAAATTTGAACTTCGCGCCGGAGTTGCGCCCCTTTCTTCCATGCTGCGCGCCGAATTTCGAGTTTCGCTCTAATGCATCAGGAATGAAATGGGAACAACCGCATCACGTCGTTGTACATGACGTAAGCAAACAGCACTAAGAGAAAGACCAGGCCGACTTGGACGAACCGCTCTTTGAAAGCCATGCTGAAATCGCGCCGGCGCATGCCTTCCATCGAGAGCAGCAAAATGTTTCCGCCATCAAGGATTGGAATCGGCAACAGATTGAGGATGCCGAGATTGACACTCAACACAGCCATCAGTTCAACGACAGCGTACGACCCTTGCTGCACGGCTTTTCCGGCCATGTTCGCAATGCCAACAACGCTTTGCAATTCCCTGGGAGAGGTCTTCCCGGACACGAGCCTGCCCACAACGTCCACGACCAACTGCGTGCCGCGCCATGTCAAACTTCCGGAGCGGACTATTGCTTCAGAGAAACTTACTTTGCGGATGGACAACTCCGGCGTGGTCTGCGCCCGCCGAATACCCACCATCCAGGCGACTTCGCCCAGTTCGTTCTTCCCTTTTTGCGGAGTGATCTGCAGCGTGATCGGTTGCCCATTGCGGAGGACGGTGAGAGAAGTGGGCTTACCTTCGGTCTCTTGCACGGCGTTGACGAAGGCAGACCATCCATCCATGGGCTCGCCGTTAACGGCCTGGATGATATCCCCCGGCTTGACCCCTGCGCTTTTCGCGGGAAGACTCGGTTCGACCTCGTTGACCACCACGGGGCTTTCCGGCGGAAAGCCAAAAAGAAGGTCCGGAGAGCGCATTGCCTCCGTACTGACGGTTAAATCTTTCGTGGCGCCTTGATGCTCGACAACCACGTGAAGAGTCTTTCCTGGTTGCATTTTTTCGAGGAAAGACAAAGCGCTTCCCCAGGTGGGATTGGCGACGGTATCTACGGAAACGATGCGGTCGCCCCGCGCGACGCCCTCCTTTGCGAGAACCGAATTCTTGGGGAGGCTGGCAATCACGACAGGCTTGTCTTCATATTTCGGATAGGGTTCGCCAAAAGAAACAAAATAGCCGGTGAGCAAAAATAACGGAAAAATTAAATTGACTACGGGTCCCGCCAAAGAAATTAACGCGCGCTGCCAGCGCTTCTTGCTCATCAACTCGTCAGGAGCGCCGGTTGGCTTCGCCGCCTGATCGCTGGAATCGATTTCGCTGGGATCCTGTCCCGCCATTCGCACGTAACCTCCGAGCGGGATTGCGCTGACGCGATAATCCGTTGCGCCGCGCTTCCATCCAAAAAGCCGCGGACCAAACCCGATGGAAAAAACGTCCACGCGCACATCGAATAGGCGCGCAACAACAAAATGTCCCCATTCGTGCACCAGGACCAGCACCCCGAGAACGACGACAAAACCGATGACCGTATTCATTCTGCCGACCGAACCTCTGCTTTCCTTTTTCAGCGTGTCATGGGAACGGGTTCCCGAAAAAAGCGTCACGATCCCGCAAAACCGCCGATAGTGAGTCAGTTTGAATCTTATGAATCGTGACAGAGGGGCCAAAATTCAAACTGACCCACCGCCAAACCGCGCCCCTATATCAGGATACCTTATGCGCTATGGACTTGCGCCGCGACTCCGCCTGCTAACTTTGCCACTTCTTCCTGGGCCATTCGACGCGCTTCGGCATCCGCCGTAAGCACGTCTTCCATTTTTTCGAGCCGGACGCGCGGGGTGCGCGCCAGCACGTTTTCAATCACTTCCGGGATACCAAGGAACGGGAGACGCCGCTCCAGAAATGCTGAGACCGCAATTTCATCAGCGGCATTCAAAGCGCAAGGAAACGCGCCGCGTTTCCTCATTGCTTCGCGCGCCAAGCGCAGGCACGGGAATCGGCGCGTCGAAGCCTTCTCAAAATCCAGCCGCTTGAGTTTGCTCCAGTCCAGCGCTACCTGGTTGGATGCGACCCTCTCAGGATAGGTTAACGCATATTGGATGGGCATGCGCATGTCGGTGGGACCGAGTTGCGCGAGGACGGAACCATCAACAAATTCGACCATGGAATGAATTGTGGATTGGGGATGGACAACGACTTCAATCCGGTCCGTTCGAACGTCGAAGAGCCAGTGCGCTTCGATGACTTCGAAACCTTTGTTCATCATTGTCGCCGAATCGATGGTGATGCGGTTGCCCATGCGCCAGTTGGGGTGCGCGAGAGCTTGCTCGATGGTAACGGTCGCGAGTTGCGCGAGCGGGGTTTTGCGAAACGGGCCGCCGGACGCAGTGAGCACGAGGCGGCGCACTTCGCCGTGCGCTCCGCCGCGGAGGCATTGATGCAGCGCGTTGTGTTCGCTGTCCACGGGAAGGAGTTCGCGGCCGGCTTTTTTGGCGGCGGCCATGACCAATTCTCCGGCAGCTACGAGGACTTCTTTGTTGGAAAGTGCGACGGTCTTTCGCAGCTTGACCGCTTCGTAAGTTGCTTCCAGCCCCACCACGCCGACGGCCGCGGAAACGACGATCTCGGCTTTCGTATGCGTGCCGACGGCGAGCATTCCTTCGCGGCCGTGATGAATTGCTGGCTTGCGCTCAATGCTCTTGTCGCGGAGCAACTGCGAAAGTTCATCGGCTCGGCGCGCGTCGGCTACGGACACTACTTCCGGCTGATGGCGTTCGATTTGGCCAGCCAGCTCTTGGAGGTTGGAACCAGCCGCCAACGCGACTACTCCGAACCTGCCGGGGAGTGCTTCCACCACGGAAAGGCACTGGCGGCCAATCGAACCAGTCGAGCCCAGAATAGAAAGCTGCTTCACGAAGTTTCTGATTCCTTTTCGAGAACCTGGAGAGTCTGCCGCTGCCGGTTAGGAGCGCGGCGAATAGATCAGAATCCAATAATACCAGACAACCGGAATGGCCAGGATAAGCGCGTCGATTCGGTCAAGCACGCCGCCATGGCCGGGGAGCAACGTCCCGGAGTCCTTGATTCCGGCGCTGCGCTTGTAGCCCGATTCCAGCAGGTCGCCCGCTTGACCGGCGATGTTCCCCAGAGAAGCCATGGCCAGCAAATGAATCAAAGGCACGTTCACCCACGGCATAAACACAAAGGCAGCAGCCAAGGAAGCGAGGAACCCTGCGACGGCCCCTTCCCAGGTTTTCTTGGGGCTAAGCTTCGGCGCAAACGGATGCTTGCCGATGGATCGGCCGACAAAATACGCCGCGGTATCACTCACCCAGACGATGACCATTGCGAACAGCAGCAGCGTTGGACCTTGCGCACTTGCTCCATGGAGCGGAATGGCAAACGACAGTGGGAACGCAACGAGGATGAAGCCGCTGGCACTGATTCCGGCAGCGGGAAGCACTTCGACCAAGGGGCGCCGAGTTGCCAAAGTGAGCGTAGCGATGCCAAGAACAAATAAGAAGAAAACCGAATCCAAGGGTGGCGCTCCACCTGCGAGAGACGCGTTGCGCCCGTGCGCGATGAGTCCTCCCACCAGCTTGTAGGTCGGCTCGGACACGGCTCGCCACTGGTCGTAAATCAGAACGAGAGCGCAGGTTCCCGTCCAAAAGCGGTAGGCGCGATGGCCGATGGCTTCGCCTAGCGCGAAGTATTCGAAGAGCGCGAGTAGAGTTATCAACGCGATGGCCAACGCGACAATCGCCGTGGAGCCCCACAAGACAAGGCCCACGACGACCGGAATCAGCACAGCGGCTGTCGCCACACGCTTCCAAGTCATGAAAGAGGAATCCCCTGAGAATGCGCAGGCTTCATCTCATCATAATGAGACGAAAAAATCACGCCGCGAAGCCGTAGTTTCTAGTTCTCAGTTCTTAGTTGTTAGTTAAAGAAACGAAGAATCTGCCGGATGGGGCCTTTTGCCATTTATCAACAATCGGAAAGCAAAACTATTCGCCGGCGACGCGGGCGGGTTTTTCGGTGTTGGGCTGGCCTTCGTGGATGCCGCCGTAGCGGCGCTCGCGTTTTTGAAACTCCACCAAGGACTCGAGCAAGCGGGCGCGGTTGAAGTCGGGCCACAGCGTTTCGGTGACGAAAATCTCCGCGTAAGCGATTTGCCAGAGGAGGAAATTACTGACGCGCATCTCGCCGCTCGTTCGGATCAGGAGGTCAGGGTCGGGCAGGCCATCGGTGTACAAGTGACGCGCCAGGTGTTCTTCCGTGATTGGCGACGTCGCCACGCTTCTATTTTGCTCTCTGAGGACGGCATTCATGGCGTCCACGATTTCCGCGCGGCCGCCGTAGTTCAGCGCCACGCAGAGCACCATGCCCTTGTTCCCTGCCGTTTTTTCCATGGCGTCGTGGACGTCTTTCTGGACTGCGGGAGGCAGTTCGTGGATGCGGCCAAGGAAACGCATGCGAATTTCGTTTTTCTGTAGGAGCGGCATTTCTTTCTTCAGGTATTCGCGCAAGAGCTGCATGAGGAAGTCGATTTCAGTCTTAGGCCTGCGCCAGTTCTCCACCGAGAACGCGTACAGAGTTAGCGCCTCAATCTTCAATCGCGCGCAAGTTTCGATCGTCGTGCGAGCGGATTGCGTACCCTGACGATGCCCAGCGATACGAGGCAGGTGGCGTTTCTGCGCCCAGCGGCCGTTGCCATCCATGATGACCGCGACGTGCCGGGGCAGCCGCGCGAGGTCGAGCTTCTCGAGAAGGCGGGCTTCTTCGGAAGTGACAGGACCGAGGCACTCCAGGGAGGGACCGTGAGGCGTTTTATGGGTTATGGTTTGCGACACGAAATTGTCTACAGATGGTTTTTCTTGTGAATCCCTTTACGCCGCAAAGTTAACATACGCGCTTGCCGTGGCGCAATGGCAGAGCGTCCTAGCTAACACGTGAAAGCTATCCTCCCGGCGGCGAAGCCTGCTGAAAAAGGGCTGTATACGTCAAGATCAAGGTCAGGACAATCATGGCGATCGCGGTCACCCACGCCACGATGTTGTAGCCCAAAGTGTTGACGTACTCGCCCATCAAGTCGCGCCGGTTCACCAGCAGCAAGATAAAAATGACGACTACCGGCAGCCAGATTCCGTTGCCAACCTGGGAGAAAATGAGAATTTTCCAAAGCGGGGCGCGAGGCAAGAGCACGACGCCGGCGCCGACGACGATCAACACGGTATACAGCCAATAAAAGATTTTCGCGTCTTTGAATTTGTGATCCAAACCTGCTTCAAATCCGAGCCCCTCGCAAATTACGTGAGCCGTGGACAGCGGCAAGATGGAGGCAGCGAACAAGGAAGCATTCAGCAAACCGAACGCGAATGTCCAGGAGGCCCATTTGCCGGCCAAGGGAAGCAGAGCCTGCGCCGCGTCCTTCGCTTCGGTGATGTTTCGCTGGCCCGAGGTATAGAGAGTCGCGGCGCAGCAAACGATGATAAAGAACACGATCGCCATGCAACTGATGCTGCCAATGGCCACATCAGCCTTGGCCTGGCCATACTGGCGCGGGCCGACCTTTTTCTCGACGAAACCCGCTTGCAGATAGAAAAACTGCCAAGGCGCAATGGTCGTCCCCACCAGCGCGGTGAGCATAAGCAGGTATCCGGAGTTGAAATGGAGGTCGGGAATCACCGTGTGTTTTGCGGCGATGAGCCAGTCGGGCTTCGCCAGGAACGCGGAAAAGACATACGACAAGTAAAGGACACAGGCAAAAAGGAAGATGACTTCCACCTGCCTGTAAGTTCCTCGTATCACGAGAATCCACACGAGCATTGCTGCAAGAGGCACTGCGACGTATTTGCTTACGCGAAAGAGCTCCATGGCCGCGGCAACGCCTGCAAACTCGGCTACCACATTGGCCAAGTCCACAAAAAAGCCCGCGATCATGACGAAGAATGTCGGCCGGAACCCAAATTCTTCGCGAATGAGGTCGGAAAGTCCCTTGCCGGTGACGACTCCCATGCGGGCGCACATCTCTTCCGTGACGTACAGAGCAATCGTCATGGGGATCAGGGACCATAGCAGAGCGTAGCCGTAATGCGCACCGGCCTGCGTGTAAACGGAAATTCCGCCGGCGTCATTGTCCACATTGGAAGTGATCAATCCAGGCCCAACCACGGCGAGCAACAAAACGAGGCGACGGCGCAGGCCGCGCAAACGCTTCTGCAGGCTGGAGCCGCGATTTTGCAACGCCTCAACGCTCGATTTTAGGATTGGCCAGTCCAAGCGTTCCTCGCCGCTTCGCTACTTAGTTCTTCACCAGCCGGGATACCACGTCGTCTACGGCAATGGCACCAATCGGCCGGTTTTCCTTGTCCACGACGGTCAGCATCCTCAAGTTGTATTTGTCGAACAATTGGAACACTTCCCTGTCATCAGCCTCCGGAGGCAAGCTGACTACGGGCTCCATTCTTAGTGCCGCCAGGCGCTCATCCGGGCCAGCCAGGAGCATGCGCACGACGGGAACCGCTCCGGAATACTGCGCCTTGTCATCGAGCAAGACGACGGTGTCTAGTTGGTCGAGATTCTGGTCCTGCCTGCGGAGCCATTCGAGCACCTCTTCGCGTGTTGCGGATTCGCTGACAAACACAAAGTCGGTGTTCATCATGCCGCCTGCGGTAGCCGGGTCAAACTCGAGCAATTCGCGGACCTCGTTCGCTTCGCGCCCGGGCATCTCTTCCAGCAACTCTTCAGAAGTTTCCTTGGGCAAGTCCGCGAGCAGGTCGGCGGCCGCGTCGGGAGCCATCTCCTCAAGAATGTCCGCGGCTTTCTCCGGATCCAGATCTTCAACGATTTGTGTTGTCAGGCGGGCGTCCAATTCGGCCAAGACGCCAGCCGCCGTTTCTTCGTCGAGAGACGCGATGATGCTCTGGCGTTCCGACGCAGAGAGTTCCTCGATGATGTCCGCCAAGTCGGCCGGATGCAGGTCTTCCAGTTTTTCGTGGGTAATGCGCAGCTTGACGCGGCGCAGTGGGTCGGGCTCAATCAAATTGACGAATTCCCAGCGAATCGTGCTGGGTGGAAGAGGGCGCTGCAGCTTGCGAACTACGCCGGGCGGAACCACGCCTTGGAGCAACCGCCGCACTGCCCCGGGAAGGCCGACGTCCACCTGGGTTAGGCGCAGCTCGACATTGCCGTTGGAACGTTGCTCGGCCAGGTCCAGGTCGTTTACGCGGACCACTTTTCGCCCGCGTGTGTCGATGATTTGCTGGTCGAGGAGGTCTTTCTGCACCGCAAGCCAGGATTCATTGGGCTGGTAGATTTCCAGCGCCTTTTCGCCCACGTTAAGCTGGATTTTCTTGTCGGATACGGACGCAACCTGGTTGTGCTTGGCCACCAAGGGCTGAAAACTTCCACGCGACAGCAAGAAGTGCGAGATGCGATTGGGCGCTTCGGCAGGCTCGATGAAAAACTCGCGGACGCGTCCCACGTAGTTCCCTTGCGAGTCGTATGTCTTCACGCCGAACAACTCTGTGGCGTATAGCTCCATTGGTTCTTACCTCCTGCTCCTGAGGTCGGCCCTGGACCTGTTCAGAGCTCGATCGGGCAACAAAAAACCCGCACACCGAAGAACCTCGGCGGCGGGCAAGTGCCTGACACAAATGGACTTACCTTCAGCCGCCAGGAAACCCTCCCCACCCGACTCGTCGCACCTTCACCCGAACCTTGAGCGACTCCATCGGCATACTCAGCCCATGAACCAAGTGAGGAGCACAAAGCTCTCCGCAGCTTTTAGGGCCTGCGTCGAGTTCGTTGCTCGTACTCATCGAGAGGATCCATGCATCTTTGTGACCATTTTTCGGTCCCAAACGATTGATAAGCTGCGGGTATCGTAATGTCAAGCGCAGAATGACATTCTAAGCAACTTTTTTCGCTGGAGTTACCGGGTGGGTGAATCCGCGGCGCGAAAAAGCATGTGTACTGGCTGCTCGCCGCGACGACGGCACTCTTCGAGGTAAAGAGTGAGGTAGTTCTTGAGGATGTAGTCGCGCTTAGAATAGCCCAGCTCCGTGGCGGCACGGTCGATCGCTGCCGCTTGTCCCTCGAGCTCCACGTAGGTGCCGATGGGAGTTTCGTCCAGTTCAATCAACAGGCTTCGTGCCCAAACCTTGGTTGCAGGAAGGCGAAAAGTGGTACGGAACTTCTCGTAGCGGAACCAACCGGCCATTCCCAGCCCTTCAAAGATGGTCGTCAGAGTAGCGGCATCGGTGACTTCCATCTCGATTTCTTCGCGCACTTTGTGGGAGCCATCCGGTGGGTGCTCTCCCTCTGTTCCCACTGGCCGCGCGAAGGGACGCTTGAAAGTCAGAACCACTCGCGGTTTGGATTTGAACTTCTTAGAGTTACCAAGGCCTTCGGGTGTCTCGGTGCGGATTCTGAGGAGTTGGCCGTGCTTGGCCAGGCCTCCCTGAGGCGTATCGAAGATAACGTTCTCCTCGTGTATGCGGCCCGAGCCATTGCCAACGGGCTGCGCGCCGAGTTTCTTCAGGAAGCGTTGGAAGGCCTTCCGGTCCTCGACCTTGAGTTTGATTTCCGTTTCGCGCGCCACGCCAATTCCCTTGCTTTTGAGGCTTACTTTCGTCTACGGTCGACTTCCGCTAGTATAGCGGAGGTATTCGGAGTTTTTGTTCGACGACCCGCTGCCCTTCTGTACAACATTCGAGGACCATTTCCGATCCTTGCGCACTAAAGAGATTTGTGAATCCAGACTCTGAGAAGCTATCGCAGCCGGTTCCGGACGAAACCGCAACCGATCCCCAACCCGTCCCGCCTCTGGCGCGACGCGAACCCGTCGAGCACGTGCTTCATGGCGACCGCCGCGTTGATCATTACCATTGGCTGCGCCACAAAGAGTCCCCCGAAGTGCTGACCTACCTGGAAGCCGAAAACGCCTACACAGACGCCGTTCTGAAGCCGACCGAGGGTTTTCAGGAGAAGCTCTATCAGGAAATGCTTGGCCGCATCCAGCAAACGGACCTTTCGGTCCCCTATCGGCTGCGTGGGTATTTGTATTTCACTCGCACGGAGGAGGGCAAACAGTATCCCTTCCACCTTCGCAGCAAGGCGGATCCAGGGGCCCGCGAATCCTTGCGGTCAGAATTGCTTCTGGACATGAACCAGCTTGCGGAAGGGCACAGCTTTCTCGGGCTCGGCGACTTCGAGGTCACCGACGACGACCAGTTGCTGGCGTATTCCACGGATACGACCGGCTTTCGTCAATACACCCTTCAAGTGAGGGACTTGCGCACCGGCGAATTGCTTCCCGAGCGAATGGAACGGGTAACCAGCGTTGCCTGGGCTGCGGATGACAAGACGCTCTTCTATACCGTTGAAGACGAAACGACCAAGCGTTCGCACCGGCTTTATCGGCATGTCTTAGGCTCAACGGACCCAGACCCTTTGCTGTACGAGGAAACCGACGAGCGCTTTCACGTGGAAATCGCACGCACGCGGAGCGGCGGATATTTGCTGCTCACTGCGGCGAGCCACACTGCCAGTGAAGTCCGCTTTATGCGCGCGGATGAGCCGTCAGGTGAGTTCCGGTTGCTTGCAGCGCGCGAAGACGATCATGAGTACTACGCGGACCATCATCCCGGTGGGCTGCATGGCGCGAGCGAAGAAATATTCTTCATTCGCACGAATTCAGGCGGGCGGACGTTCCGGCTGGTAACGGCATCGGTTCGGAATCCGGGGCGCGATTACTGGCGTGAAATCGTTCCGAATCGTCCGAATGTGATGCTTGGCGGCGTCGCCGCTTTCAAGAACCATCTGGTCTTGGTCGAGCGGGAAGGCGGGCTGCCCTATCTGCGCATCGTGGATTTGGCCGCGCGTGCCGGAAGCTTATTGGACCGTTCGCATCGCATTGAGTTTTCGGAGCCTGCTTACAACGCGTCGCTGGGCGACAATCCCGAGTTCGAGGCGGCTAAGGTCCGCTTTCAATACGAATCTTTCGTCACACCTCGTTCCGTGTTTGACTATGACGTTGGAACCCGCGAGCGCATCCTTCGCAAACAACAGCCTGTTCTTGGTGGCTATGACGCGTCCCAATATGCGAGCGAGCGGCTCCACGCCACAGCTTCCGACGGCACACGCGTTCCGATTTCGATCGTATACCGGCGCGACACTCCTCGGGATGGAACTTCTCCGCTGTTGCTTTACGGCTACGGCAGTTATGGCATCTCTATGCCTATTCATTTCAATTCGAATCGGCTGAGCTTGTTGGATCGAGGCGTGACTTTCGCCATCGCCCACATACGCGGCGGCGGCGAACTCGGGAAGCCCTGGCACGACGCCGGTCGCATGAAGAAAAAGCAAAACACATTTGCGGATTTCATTGCTTGCGCTGAATATTTGGTTGCGCTGCGCTATACCTCTTCTGAAAAACTCGCGATTCAAGGCGGAAGTGCGGGTGGGCTACTCATGGGTGCGGTCGTGAATATGCGCCCTGACCTGTTTCACATCGTCATCAGCCAAGTTCCCTTTGTCGATGTCCTGAACACGATGCTGGATGCTTCGTTGCCGCTCACGGTTGGAGAATACGAGGAGTGGGGCAATCCGCAAACCGCCGAAGATTACTTCGCAATGAAAAACTATTGTCCCTACACGAATCTCGGACAGAAGGCTTATCCCGCGATGCTCCTGAAAACATCGCTGAATGACAGCCAGGTGATGTATTGGGAGCCCGCTAAATATGTGGCCAAGCTGCGCTCGCTCAAAACGGATTCGAATCCTTTGCTCTTGAAGATCAACATGGGCGCGGGACACGGCGGCGCTTCCGGCCGCTACGATTATTTGCGCGAGATTGCGTTGGATTACGCTTTTTTGCTGGCCCGGATTGGCATCCGCTCTTGACCACAATTGGATCGGTTGCGCTCTGCGATTCCCCTTGGCAAAATGCAACGTCGCCGCATCCGGTTTCGTGTGGATTATTAGCACCGGCAATTTCAACAGGCCATCGAAGAATTCGATTTGCGTTTTCAGAAACAAGCACTTACAACTAAAACCTAAAGAATCTCCGAATGTCCGAACCGGCCACACCCTTGATGCAGCAGTACCACACAATCAAAGCGCGCTACCCGCACGCTCTGCTGCTCTTTCGCCTGGGCGATTTCTACGAACTGTTTTACGAAGATGCGATGATCGCCTCGCGCGAGTTGCAAATCACGCTCACTTCGCGCAACCGGGAAAAGGGCCAGCCCATTCCCATGTGCGGCGTTCCCTACCATGCTGCGGAAGGTTATCTTGCAAGACTAATTCGCGCCGGGTACAAAATCGCCATCTGCGATCAGATGGAGCAGCCCGGCCCGGGCAAAAAGCTTGTTCGCCGCGAAGTTGTGCGCGTTATCACTCCTGGGACCGCAACCGACCTCAGCGTCCTCGACCTTCGCGAGAACAATTTCCTTGCTGCGGTTGCGCCGCATCCTTCCGGCTCGCCCATCGGGCTCGCCTTTGTTGATCTTTCTACGGGAGAGTTTCAGGCCACGGAGTTTTCCGGCCCGCGGGCCGACGAAGCCTTGCGCGATGAATTGCAGCTTCTCCGGCCGCGCGAGACTCTACTTCCCCGCCCGCAGCAGCTCTTCGAAACGGCAAAAACTTCTCTGCTCGAAGGTACGGGCGGCATCGAGTCCCGCCTGGAAGACTGGACCTTTCAGCGCGACTACGGCGAGCGAATCTTGCGCGAACAGTTCGGCGTGGCGGAACTTACAGGTTTCGGCCTCGACGATCATTCGCAAGCGCTTTCCGCTGCGGGCGCGATCATCCACTATCTGCGCGAGAACGCAGCGCGCGGCGATCGGTCTGGCGAAGCCGGGGAGAGGCCCGATGCTCCTAACGTCGAAGCCCTAGGCCATCTGGACCGCGTCCGCTACTACGAACATCACGAGACGCTCGTCCTTGATCCCGTGTCCGTTCGCAATCTCGAACTCCTCAATCCTCTTTTTTCCGAAGAGCCCGGACGATCTTCAGGTCCAGCAACTTTGGTAGCAGCACTCGACGTCACCGTAACCGGCATGGGCGCGCGATTGCTGCGTTCCTGGCTCCTGCGCCCGCTGATTGATCGCGACGCCATCGAAGCGCGTCTGGCTGCGGTGACTCATCTGGTTCAGCAAACGGTCGTGCGGGGCGAAATCCGCAAAGAGCTGCGCGGCATCCTTGACCTCGAGCGCCTCACCAGCCGCATCACGCTGGGACTCGCGACTCCTCGCGAACTTGTAGCGTTGCGCAAATCGCTTGGCCAGCTTCCTGTACTGAAGAATTTCGTCACGCCGCCCCCGGTCGGCGGCAGCGAACTCCTTCGCCGCTTGCACGACGAAATCGACGAGCTCGCTGACGTCCGCGACCGCCTGGAGCACGCTATTTCCGATGACCCTCCGGCTCTCGCCACCGAGCCGGGCATCATTCGCAGCGGCTATCACGAAGAACTTGACGAGTTGCGCACGTTGAGCAAGGACAGCAAGCAAATCATTGCCGCGATGGAAGAGCGCGAGCGTAAGCGCACCGGCATCGGCTCGCTGAAGATTCGCTTCAATCAGATCTTTGGCTACTACATCGAGATTTCCAAACCCAACCTGCATCTGGCGCCCGCGGATTATGAGCGCAAACAAACACTCGTCAACGCCGAACGTTTTACTTCGCCGGAGCTTAAGGAGTATGAGCGAAAAATCCTCGCCGCCGACGAGCGCATTCTTGAAATCGAACGCCAGCTCTTCATCGACATCCGTTCGTCCGTCGCCGCCAAGGCAGCGCGCCTACGCCGTACGGCTTCGGCGGTTGCTCAGCTTGACGTCCTAACTGCTTTCGCGAAACTTGCAGCTGACCGCGGCTACATTTGCCCTGAATTCAACTCCACTGGTGAACTGCTTATCATCGGCGGACGCCATCCCGTCATCGAAGAGCTTCTGCGCCAGCGCGGCGAGCGTTTCGTCCCCAATGATCTCTGCTTCGAGCCGGGCCGCCAGCAATTGCTTCTCATCACCGGCCCCAACATGGGCGGCAAGTCCACTTATCTGCGGCAGGCCGCGCTGATTATTCTCATGGCGCAGATTGGCTCGTTCGTTCCGGCGCGCCAGGCCAAACTTCCTGTCACCGACCGCATCTTCACGCGCATCGGCGCAAGCGACAATCTCGCACGCGGGCGCTCCACTTTTCTTGTGGAGATGAGCGAAGTCGCCGCAATCCTCAATTACGCCACTCCTTCCAGCCTCGTGCTTCTCGACGAAGTGGGACGTGGCACTGCTACATTCGACGGGCTCTCCATCGCCTGGGCCGTTGTCGAACATCTTCAGAAGCAAACACGCGCTCGCACGCTCTTTGCCACGCACTATCATGAGCTTACCGAACTCGCCGATCTTCTTTCCGGCGTGAAAAACGTCCACGTTTCCGTCAAAGAGACGCCGAGCGAAATTGTTTTTCTACGTCGAGTCGAGCCCGGGAGCGCCGACAAAAGTTACGGCATCGAAGTGGCACGCCTCGCCGGCCTGCCGCGCAGCGTCATCGAGCGCGCCCGCGAAGTCCTCAAGCGCCACGAACAGAGCGAGCACGAACTGAGCGAAACCCTTTCTCCAGGCGTCTCCGGCGAAGGCCCCGGCAGCAACGGCCATCAAAACATTCTTTTCACACCGCTCGACCGCGCCGTCCTCGACAAGCTCCGCGACGCCGACCTCGATCAATTGAAACCTCTCGACGCCCTCAACCTCCTGGCTGAATTAAAGAAACAGATTTCGTGATTTTCCCATGTCCTCCGTGATCTCTGTGTTAAAACTCATCCTGTGATGACTTCGAAGCCGCTCCTCGTTCTCGGCCTCATGTCCGGCACTTCTGCCGACGGAATTGACGTTGCCCTCGCCCGCATCTCCGGCGCGCCTCCGAACCTAAACGCGAAACTACTCAGCCACACTTCGTTCAATTTTCCTCCGCCGCTGCGCAAAGAAATCCTTCGCGCCGCTGAACAGCGGCCTATCTCCGCTGGCCAACTGAGTCAGCTGAACTTCCGCCTCGGAAACATTTACGCCGATGCGGCTCTGGCTGCCTGCAAGGGATTCAAAGTCCCTCCGAATCGCATTGACCTGATCGGCAACCACGGCCAAACCATCTTTCACCAAGGCCAAGCCACGCCTTACTTCGGCAATCCGACCGCCTCTACTCTTCAAATCGGTGAAGACTCCATCATCGCGGCGCGCACTGGAATCAACACGGTGTCCGATTTTCGCCCCGCCGACATGGCTCTCGGCGGCCAAGGCGCTCCGCTCGTTCCTTTTGCCGATTACGTGCTCTATCGCCATCCCAAATTCGGCCGCGTCTCCCTTAATCTAGGCGGAATTGCCAACATCACTGTCATTCCCGCCAATGCGAAACCTTCGCAAGTTTTCGCCTTCGACACCGGCCCCGCCAACATGCTCATTGACGCCCTTGTCCAACACTTCACCCGCGGCCGCCAGCGGTTCGACAAAGATGCACGTCTTGCGCAATCCGGTCGTTCGATTCCGGCTCTTCTCAACGAATTGATGAAGGATCCTTACCTGAAACTCGCGCCGCCCAAAAGCACCGGCCGCGAATACTACGGTCGCGCTTACGTTACAAGAGTCATCCGCCTGGGCCGCAAACATCACGTCAAGCCCGCCGACCTCATCCGCGCGGCCACGATTTTCACCGCTCTTTCTTTGGTCGACGCGCTCAACCGCTTCGTCCTTAGCAAGCACAAAATCGGACAGCTCATCGTGTCCGGCGGCGGCGCTCAAAACCCGCTTATCCTTGCGCAGCTTTCTGCCGCTCTTCCTGGATTAGAAGTGCTGCCTTCCTCGAACTTTGGCGTCCCCACGGACGCCAAGGAAGCCTTTGCTTTTGCGCTTCTTGCTTACGAAACGCTTCATCAGCGCCCGGCGAACCTTCCCTCCGCCACTGGCGCGCGCGGGCCCGCCATCCTCGGGAAAATATCCTACGCCCCGCCGCACTAACGCCTTTAGACCGTATCATTCCCAAGGCCGGTTTTTGGGGCTGAGGAAATGCGTCTTTCTCGTTAGACTGGGGGCTTCCTGCAAGGTGGGGTTCTGCTTTCTGCTTTCTGCTTTCTGCTTTCTGCTTTCTGCTTTCTGCTTTCTCTCACTTCTCCTTCATAGCCTTCTCAATCTCTTGCACCGGGATCGTGCCTTCGCGCCCAATCTTCCACGCATCGCCGTTCAACTCCACGATCGTGGACGGCAGCGTCGCTCCGGTTTCTCCCGCATCCAGCACCAGCGGCACCCGCGTGCCGAGTTGCTTCATCACCTGTGCGGCGCTCGCACACGACGAAAATCCTGAGATGTTCGCGCTCGTCCCCGTCACCGGCCCATCAAACTGCTCGATCAAGCCGCGCACGACTTCGCTTCGCGGCCAGCGCAGAGCCACGCGGCCCGTCCCCGCCGTCACCTTCAAAGGAATCTTATGCGACGCGTTCACCACCAGTGTCAGCGCGCCAGGCCAGAACTTTTGCGCCAATCGCATGAAACTTCCCGGCGTTCCTCGCGAGAGCGCCACCGCTTGGTCGATGGAATTCACTAGGATCGGCAGTGCCCGCTGATCCGGCCGCCCTTTCACTCGGTAAATCTCTTCCACTGCTGCCAGATTGAACGGGTCCGCGGCCAGCCCGTAAAACGTGTCCGTGGGAATCGCGATCACACTTCCGCGCGAAAGAAAGTCCGCCGCATACCGCAGCGCTTCTGCTTCCGGGTTGACTGGATTGACGCGCAGCAGTTCAGCCGGCAATGGTTTGGCCTTTGGCGAAGACGTACTACCACCCTGCAGCGCTCCCCTCCCTGAGACTCGAAGGGCTTGCCCTAAGATCCGAAGGGCTCGCGCTGCCCGTATTTCGCCGACGCTACCACACCCGTTGCAATCGGCGCAATATCAGCCTGCGCGTGGAGCAGGTGCGCGGCTTATTCACCTCTCAGTGTCGCGGCTACCAAAAACAACTTTTCGGGAGTCTAAACGAGCTGAGTCTGTTGGTTGTCTTTGTTCTAGACTCAGAATCTCTTTTCCGATAAAGGATTCGCAAAGCTCATTTATAGGGTTTGAGGCAAGACATTTCTCAAGGAGGCCTCGTGCATTCTCGTGCGCTCTTGGCTGTTACCGTTCTGATTTGCTCAGCTCGTTCTCTCGCAGTCGCTGCTCCATCTCCTTCAAACGCCGCCGGCGAATACGCTAAACACTTTGCCGCTCTCAGCCAGCTTTCCGTCGCAGTCGCGCAAGCGATGCCGCCTGACCAGTACGGTTTCCGCCCTCATCCCGAATCCATGGACTTCGGCCAGGTGATGTCCCATATCGCTACGACGAACTACCAGTTTTGTGCGGGCCTGAAAGATACTCAGCCGCCAGCCTTGCCTTCTCCCACCGACAAGGACGGCGTCGTCAAATTCCTCAGCGATTCCTTCGCGTACTGCACCGATGTAATTTCAAATCTCACCGACGCACAACTCAACGCTGCACACGACTCCCCGGACGGCCATCTTCCCGGCCGCGAAGTTCTCCTCGCCATGTACATCCACGTCGCGCACCATCGCGGCCAAGCCGAAATCTATCTACGCGACAAAGGCATCCGCCCACCTTCCTACCGAATCTGAAAAGATCGGGGAGAATTGAGCCTAGACGCTCTCGTCCGTAAACACCGCAATTCGTCGCGGGCCCTGGAACTTAGGACCCAGGAGGTCAAGGAGTCGGCTCAGGTCTCCTCGAGAGAAGACTTTGATGTTTATGCGAATTGGTTTCTGCATTTTTTCTGCGCGAGGATAAATGACTAAGGCTAGATATGGGCCCTTGCCTGTTCTAAACAAGCGCGTTTCGGCCTTTTCGATGTCTAAGAGATTGATTCTGCGAGTCGCCAAGAGCGTCCGGTAGGAGAGCTCTCCATCGGCAACTCTGAGCCGAAAGGATCGCAGCCAAAGCACAACAAGGGCCAAAACACCCGCGGGGATATACACGAAATTCCAATCGTGAGCTGGAGTACGAATGGCGACATAGAGTCCGAAGAGTGTCAGAGCGAAGAAAATGCCGCCTAGCGCTAGGTAGCCACTCCAGTCGGCCCTCGCGTCAAGATCGTTAAACCGTGTCTGCAGAACTTCTGGCATGTGGCGAGATTTTAGCGCCTTACCTCGGAAATTTGCTAACCTCCAAGCTATGGCTATGCCTAGTAAAGCGGCGCGCAACGTTCGTGTTGCCGGCGAATCGGCCCTCCTCACCAGCCGCGACAATCGCTGGCTCAAGGAGTTCCGCATGGCGCTCCGCGGCGGCTTGCCCACGGAAACCGGCTTCGTGGGAGTTGAAGGCGTCCGCCTAGTCGAAGAAGCGCTGCGTTCCGGCTGCCCCATCCAGGCCGTGCTTTTTAGCGAATCGGGCCAGCGCCATCATGAACGCCTTGCGCCCTTGATCGATCGCCCCGAGATGGCCTTTCCCACTTTGCGCACCACTGACCGCCTCTTCGAGGGCCTCGCCGACACGGAGCATCCGCAAGGCGTCGCGGCACTGGTAAAGCCGCGCGAAACTTCTTTCGACGACCTTGTCAACAGCGCTGGCTCCGCGTGCGCTCCGCTTCTCGTCGTCCTAGCGGGCGTGCAGGATCCCGGCAACGTCGGAACGATTCTGCGAACGGCCGCCGCTTTTGGAGCGACTGGCGCCGCCACTGCCGCCTCCGGCGTCAGCGGCACCGCCAGCCCGTATTCGCCGAAAGCGCTCCGCGCCTCCGCCGGTGCAGCCCTCCATCTCCCCATCCTCGCCGGAATGTCGCTCCCAATATTGCTAACGCAATTCAAAATCGCCGGTATCCGGACGCTGGCTTCCAGCGTCCACGACAGCGCGCGTTCTGCTTTCTTCGATGTAGTGGCACGACATGTCGTGCCCTCTTCCGTCAAACCGGCACCAGCCGGTTTGACGGGAAATCCGCGAGGGGAAGGCGAGCCCGACCGCCCTTCTTCTCGCCACTCGTCACTCGCCACTCGCCACTTCCCCGAACCCCTTGCCCCCTGGCAAGTCGACTGGTGCCAACCCATCGCGCTTCTCGTCGGCAACGAAGGCGCGGGCCTCCCTGAGGAAATCGAGCGCAGCGCCGACGCTCGCATCCACATTCCCATGGCTACCGGCGTTGAGTCCCTCAACGCCGCTGCCGCCGCCGCGGTCGTCTTCTACGAAGCCGCCCGCCAGCGAAACTCCAAACCCTTGTAGCGGCGGGTTTATCCCGCCGCTTTGCATACAAACCAAAAACGACCGCTTAGGCAGAAGCCGGCGACGTAAAAGTCGCCGCCACACAGATCCACATCTCCAGGCATCGCTGCGTTTCCCCTTTTGCGTCAAACAATTTAGACTCAAGGTGCGCATGAGCCTCTTCTCCAAATTTCCCGCTTCCCCCGCGGACGCCGACGTCCCCGCCGCCAACCAGCCGCTCGCCGAGCGCATGCGTCCCCGCACGCTCGACGAATTCATCGGCCAGGAAAAACTTCTCGGCCCCAACAAGCCATTACGTCTGCAAATCGAATCCGACAACATCGGCTCGATGCTTTTCTGGGGACCGCCCGGCTGCGGAAAAACTACTCTCGCTCGTCTCATCGCCCGACTGACGCACGCCGAATTCGTCTCGTTCAGCGCGGTCCTCGCAGGCATCAGAGAAATCAAAGACGTCATGGCCGCCGCCGAATACAAAGCGCGCTCCGGCTACCGCACCATCGTTTTCATTGACGAAGTCCACCGCTTCAACAAAGCGCAGCAGGACGCCTTCCTCCCGCATGTCGAAGCCGGCCACATCACGTTCATCGGCGCGACCACCGAGAATCCTTCCTTCGAAGTCATCTCCCCGCTTCTCTCCCGCACCAAGGTCTATGTTCTCGAACCTCTCGCCACTCCGCAGATCGTCGAGCTGCTTCGCCGCGCCCTTGCCGACAAAGAGCGCGGCCTCGGTAACGAACCCATCGAAGCCCCCGACGATGTTCTTTTCCGCATCGCTTCCTTTGCCAACGGCGATGCTCGCGCCGCCTACAACACTCTCGAGCTCGCCGTCAAAAGCACGCGCCCCAAGAAAAACTCCCCGCGCGTCATCACGCCGGAGCTTCTCGAAGACATCCTCCAGCGCAAACTCCTTCGCTACGACAAAGCCGGCGAAGAGCACTTCAATCTCATCTCCGCGCTGCACAAATCCGTGCGCAACTCCGATCCCGACGCCGCGCTCTACTGGCTCGCGCGCATGCTCGAGTCCGGCGAAGACCCGCTCTACCTCGTGCGCCGCATGGTGCGCATGGCCAGCGAAGACGTCGGCCTCGCCGAACCCGGCGCGCTCGCCATCACCATCGCCGCCAAAGACGCCTTCCACTTCATCGGCCCGCCCGAAGGCTATCTCGCGCTCGCGCAAGCCGCCGTCTACCTTTCGCTCGCGCCCAAATCCAACGCGCTCGAAACCGCATATATCGAAGTCACTGGGGACGTGCACAAAACCGAAGCCGATCCCGTGCCGCTCCATCTCCGCAATGCCCCCACAGGTCTCATGAAAAATCTCGGCTATGGCGCAGGCTACAAATACGCCCACAATTTCGAGGAAAAAGTCACCGACATGCCCTGCCTCCCCGAAAATCTCGCCGGCCGCACCTACTACCATCCCACCGACCAGGGCTTCGAGCAGCGCCTTCGCCTTCGCCTCGACGAAATTCGTAAGCTAAAATCTAAGACGACTTCAAATCCATGAGGTGCCAATTGAATTGGAAAGTGCCGGTGTTAGTTGTGGCTTTTGGTGTTTTGTGCGCCGGTCATTCTTTTTCTGAAGACCGACCGGCCAACCGTTTTCATATTTACGGGTTGACGCGTGTGGAAATACTCTCGACAAACGTACCGTCAGCGCGCGGTTTTTATGAACAGAGTTTGCACACCCGGAAGGATGATTGCAGCTTATGCGATAACCTGCCGGTCGCTCCTATATCCCTCAATGCCAGGCAAGCACTACTCATATCGAAAGCGCCTGCGCAAATTCCAACTAACTTCATATCGGAAATTATTTTTTCGGCCGACAACGTCAGGGTGCTTCGACGCTATCTCAAAGAAAATAAAATTCAGATTGTTGAGCCCGCCGAAAACGAAAATCGCGCAGAAAGATACCTCTCTGTTATCGATCCTGAGGGGCATCGCATCGGGTTTACGCAGAACGTAGGGGTTCCAGGGTCCAAACCACTTGTCGTCCATTCAACAAGTCTGCATCTTATCCACGCAGGCTTCATCGTCCACGACCGCGCCGCCACCGAGCACTTTTATAAAGACATCCTCGGCTTCCGCCCGTACTGGCACGGTGGCATGAAGGACGACCAAACCGACTGGGTCTCCATGCAAGTTCCAGACGGCACCGACTGGCTCGAATTCATGGTCAATGTCGAACCGGACGCCGACCAAAAGCTTCGCGGAATTATGAATCACATCGCCATCGGCGTCACCGACATTCACGCTGAGCAGAAGAAGCTGCAAGACGCCGGCGTCAAGCTCACCGAAGAACCTCAAATCGGCCGCGACGGCAAATGGCAGCTCAATCTCTACGATCCCGACCTCACCCGCATCGAATTCATGGAGCTCACGCCCGTGCAAAAACCATGTTGCTCCGAATTCACCGGTCCGCACCCCGGTCCGCAGCCCTCGTCGAAGGCGCCCGCCAAACCATGACCTGCTCCTTTTCCCGCAGCCGTTTCCGCTGGCTCCGCAGATTCTGCTCACTACTCTGTGGCGTCTTCCGCTGCTGCTCTTCGCAAGCCGGTGCCCCACTGTCTTGCGCTGAGCGTAACGAACGTGTCAGACCGGGTGCCCCACCCTTGGGGTTTAAGGGTGGGGATTTTTCTTCTCTTGTCTCGTCTCTTCTCCGCGTGGGTGCCGCACCCTTCGCTTTTAAGGGTGCGGGTTTTTCTTCTCTTCTCCGTGCCCTCTGTGTTCTTTGTGTCTTCTGCGTTAATTCTTCTCTCTGTCCCGCCGCTCGCGCGCAAAACCTCGACAAGCCTATCTCCTCCATCGACGACGAAATCACCGCCTTCTCCTTCGGCTCCGACGGCGGCATCGCTTTCTCCGTCTACCACAATTTCAAAACCAAAAAATACGACCTCGAGCACGACGACATCTGGATCCAGGAAGCCCGCGGCAAGCGCCGCCGCATCCTCGAAGGCCAAAAATTCACCCACGGCAGCGGGCTCCTCAGCTACCTGACGGATTCCATCCGCTGGTCGCCCAACGGAAAATACCTCGCCGTCCAGCTTCTCACCACCACCATCGAAGACACCGACACCGGCAACGCCGTCAACTCCGTCGAGACGCTCTTCTTCGACGACTCCGGTCACGAAGCACGCATCAACAAGGGCGACAACTTTATCCTCGGCGCCGCCAACGCGACCTTTCTCCCAGACAACAACATCGTCGCCTATCTCGTCAACGCCGTGGGCACGCTCCCGCTCTACTCCATCAAAACCACGCGCCTCTCTTCCGGCTCGTTTCCTTCTCCCTATGAGGGCCGCACTTTTCGCGACGTCGCCTGGCTTCCCGGAATGAATTTCGCCGTCGCCGTCGAACAGGATCACTCCATGAGCGGCCCGCCCCGCCTGCAATATCTCGACGTTCTCAACGATTCCGACAAGGAACTCGCCACGCTCGACGGCTACGAAGGCGGCCTCGTCGTTTCCGCCGACCGCACCAAGGCCGCTTATTTCATCGACCGTGAAGTTCTCGAAATCCGCAGCCTATCGCATCCCAATCAACTCGCGCGCGTTCGCGTCGGCCTAGGCATACCTCGCTGGACGCCCGACGGGTCCCGCATTTTCCTCAAACGCGCCCTCGAAAAAAAATCCGGCGACATCGTCTGGTTCCCCGTTCCTCCGCTCGCTGCCTACGCACCCAACAAAGAAGTCCCCGTTTCGCAACCCACGCCGATTCCCGTTCTCCACGGCCTCACCTTCCGCGAATTCTCCATCTCCGCTGACGGCAACTCCCTCGCCGTAGTCGTCCCCGGCAAACGCAACCTCCTCGTCTTCCCCCTTCCTCATTGAGGCACAGCAAATTTGTCATTCCGAGCGAAGCAGGCCGACTTTTTCTTCCGCGTTCGCTTCCTGCGAACGCGTCGGCCTGCGCAGTCGAGGAATCTCTCTTGGTTTTTTCTTCTTCCTTCTCTTTCTCTGCGCTCTCTGTGTCTCTGCACCTCTGCGTTAAATCTTTTTCTTTCTTTTGTGCCGTGCTCAAAAAATCAAAACGCCCGCGCAACCTCCTCGCGGGCGACGTCTTCGTTTTTCTCCAGTCCCTAGTCCCGAGTCTCTAATCCCCTCTTTCGGTGTTCAATCAAAATGCACGCATCCTCCACCACCGCCAATCCCGCCGCCCTCGCTTTCTCCGCCGCTTCTTCATTCTCAATCCCCAACTGCATCCACACCACCGGAGCCCCGATGCGAATCGCGCTCTCCACCACCGGCGGCACTTCTTCCGCCCGCCGAAAAATGTTAACTACGTCCACCTTCCCCGGCACATCCTCCAGCCGTGGATAACTCTTCGCGCCCAGCACTTCCGTCTCATTCGGATTCACGGGAATAATCCGATAGCCCGCGCGCTGCATGTACTCCGACACTTCATGGCTCGGCCGCATCGGATTCGACGACAACCCCACCACCGCAATCGTCTTGCACTTCTTCAGAATTTCGGCAATGGGATCCGCCACGCCCTTCGCCGCAAACTCCGAACCGGCTGGCACTAAGATGCGCACTGCTCTTCTCATTCACCTCGGCTATATTTATTGGAGCCGCACACCACCTACCAACTGTCATTCCGAGCGCAGCAGGCCGACATTTTCTTCCGCGTTCGCTCCTGCGAACGCGTCGGCCTGCGTAGTCGAGGTACTCTTCGGTATCGCGCGGTTTCTGCGCGATGAATCTCTCTTCATTTCTTCGCGACTGGCCGCTTCCCTCTCACCGCGTCGCCAACTCGCCCTTCCCAGAGCCTCTGTAGGGGCGCGCTTCAGCGCGTCCCCGCTCTGTCAACACCTGCCCCAGCGCCGACAAGCACTTGTCATTCTCTTCCGCCGTCCCAATCGAAATCCGAATCGCCTCCGGAAATCCCATCCATCCCAACGGCCGCACAATCACTCCCAGGTGCAGCAAATCGTCTCCAATAGCTTTCGCATCCGGCCCCACAGGTATAAACACAAAGTTCGTCTCGCTCCGCACCGGCTGCAATCCCAGTTTCCGAAGCCCTGCGCGCAACCGCTCGCGCTCTGCGGCATTCGTCTCGATGCACCGCTTCACGTGCTCTTTGTCGTCCAGCGCCGCCAATGCCGCCGCTTGGGCTACTCCCGAAGTATTGAACGGCGTCTTCAGTTTGCTCATCGCGGTTAGCAGCTCCGGATGCCCGATCGCATATCCGATTCGCAGCCCCGCTAATCCATACACCTTCGAAAACGTTCGCAAAATCAGCAGATTCTTCCTGCGCCGGTAAACTTCCACGGACTCCTTCAGCCCCACGCTCGTCGCGTAATGGATGTACGCCTCATCAAGCACTACCAACACTCCATCCGGAACACTTTGCGCAAATTCCTTGAACTCGCTCTCCGTAAAAGCCGTCCCCGTCGGATTGTTCGGATTGGCCAGGTAAATCACGCGGGTTTGTGGAGTGATAACCTTCGCGATCGCATGCAGATCAAACGCAAAATTGCGCTGGGGCACCAGCACCAGCTTCGCCCCGCTCGCGCGAATGGCAATCGAAAACGGCGCGTAGCTCCCTTCCGAAGTAATCCCCTCTAGCCCCTGCTGCAACAAAACGCGCGACGCCAGGTCAATCAATTCGCTCGATCCCAGCGAAATAAAAATCTCTTCCGGAGTGACGCCCCGCCGTTCCGCCAGCTTCTGCCGCAAATAATGCGTACCACCATCCGGATACCGGTTCGACTCACCCAGCACCTTGCGCGCCGCCTCGATCCCCTTCGGCGACGGCCCCAGTGGATTCTCATTCGACGCAAGCTTCACCGCGTGAATCTTCAGCTCGCGCTCAACTTCTTCAATGGGTTTTCCGGGAACGTAGACAGGAAGCCCGCGCAGGTAATCCGGTATCAGCTCTTCAATCGTCTTCGCCATCGTTCCCCATCTTCTCCGCGCCTCGCGCCCTCAATGCTTCGTTCCTGTTAATCTTCTGCCAACCATCACAACTACTGTCATTTCGAGCGGAGCAGACCGACTTTTTCTTTCCGCGTTCGTTCCTCGAACGCGTCGGCCTGCGTAGTCGAGAAATCTCTCTTCTCTGCGTCCTCTGTGCTCTAACCTCTGCGCTCTCTGTGTTAATTCTTTTTCTTAATGCTCAACGGCCACAGCCCATTCTCTCACTTTTCTTGCCGAACCCGTGAATCCGGGACTAGCGGTGTTCCTCTGCACTATCCCTCGTTTTCTCGGCACTCGTTACTCGGCACTCGTCGCTTTCTTCAAATGTCCCACTTCCTTCTTCGTCAACTCCCGAAACTTCCCCGGCTCCATATCCAAAACTAGTGGCCCCAACTGCACGCGTTTGATTTTCTCCACATGATGTCCAACCTCCTCGAACATCCTCCGAATCTGCCGGTTCCTTCCTTCAATCAACACGACCTCGTACCACGGATTCGCCCCGTCCTCCACGAGCCGCATCTTCGCCGGCGAAGTTTTCACTCGCCGCCCGTCTTCCAATGCAATCGAAACTCCCGACCGCAACTTCGCAATCGCCTTCTCGTCCGGCTTCCCGCTGACTTTCACCCGATACGTCTTCGGCACATGCGCCCCCGCTTTCATCAACTTCGCCGCCAGCGCCCCGTCATTCGTCATCAGAAGCAAACCTTCGCTCGCATAATCCAACCGCCCCACCGGATACACGCGCTCACCGCGCTTCGGCAGCAAATCCATCACTGTAGGCCGCCCCTCCGGATCGCTCACCGTCGTCACATAGCCCTTCGGCTTATTCAGCACGTAATAAACCAGCCGCTCCGCCTTCCTTAGCGGTTTCCCATCGACGCAAATCTCATCCCGTTCGGGATCCGCCTTCGTCCCCTGCTCCGTCACCACTTTTCCATTTAACGTCACGCGCCCCGCCGCAATCATCTCCTCCGCCTTGCGCCGCGACGCAATCCCGCTCGCCGCCATAATCTTCTGCAACCGTTCCATAGCCATGTTTTAGATTGTCTTTTTTTTTGGAGTGCGGCAGCCTTGTTTACCTGAGCCTTGAAGGGCTGCCGCTTTTCTTACAGTCACGCAACCATTTTGCCGATGTGACCTAGTCTTCCCAAACGTTACCATCTGCCAGAACACACATAAGTGTCATCCTGAGGCTATCCGATGAGGATAGCCGAGGGATCTCAACTTCCAACTTAACCGGTCTTCACGGAGTGGCCGACTCTTCTCTGTCTTATCTCAGTGTTCCCTGCGTTTCCGCGCTGTCTTTTCTGCTCTTTCGTCCCTCTCGCCCATCACCACTTTTCTCAACGTCGCCACTTCCGCATCTTTCAAAATCCTATACCTCCCCGCAGGCACGCCTTCCACCGTCAACGATCCCAAACCAATCCGCTGCAGCTTCTCAATCGGATGCTCCTCCCGAAACAAAACGTTCCGCATCTCTTCCTTCTTCGTGTCCCGCATCCACACTTCGTACCAATAATTCGCCGCCCGCCGCCGCGTCGCATCCGGCTGCCGCACAGTCTTCATCCTCACGCCAATCTCTTTCCCCAGCCGCTCCAATTCCTCCAGCGTCAACATCCCTTTCACTTTCACGAAGTACACCTGCTCCAATTCGCCCCAGCGTTTCAGCATCTCCGCCGCCAGGTCGCCATCATTCGTCATAAACACCAGCCCCGACGCCGTATACTCCAAATTCCCCACCGGATACACTCGCGCAGGAAACCCACGCAAGCAATTCTTCAGCGTCTTCCGCCCTTCGGGGTCCGCCATCGCCGAAACCACTTCCGGCGGCTTGTTCAAAATCAGATACGCGCGCCGTTCCGCCTCGTTCACCACGCGTCCCGCCGCCTCGATCCGGTCCTGCCCCGCGTCCGCCTTCGTTCCCAGCTCCGTCACCACGCGCCCGTTCACGCGCACCTGTCCGCTCAGGATCAATTGCTCCGCGTGCCGCCGCGAAGCAATCCCCGCCCGCGCAATAATCTTCTGCAACCTCTCCTGCATGATTTGGGGTTCTCTTTGTGTAGGGGCACGATAAATCGTGCCCTTTGATTAGCGGACAACCACTTTAAGCTGCTCTTTCCGCCAAGAACAAAATCAAAAACTTGTCATTCCGAGCGGAGCAGGCCGACTTTTTCTTTCGCGTTCGTTCCTCGAACGCGTCGGCCTGCGCAGTCGAGGAATCTCTCTTTGCTCTCTCCGTGGCCTTTGTGGTCCGGCCTCTCCGCTCTTTGTGTTAAATCTTTTTCTTTGCCGAATTTCGATTTTCGTATTTCGAATTTCGGAATCTCTACTCTCCCGCCGCCGCAGTCTTCGCCGAATCCTCGTTCTCCGGCATCCCCTCATTATTTGCCGCCGTCTCTGCCAGCAATTCTTCCCTCGCCTCCATGGCTTCATGGCTGGCTCTGTCGAGGCTAGACTCACGTGCCTCTCCACCAGTGGCGGCCCCACTCAGAATACTCGCCTCATTCGTCAAACTCTCATCCACCGGCGCCAATCCTTCATCGCTCCCCAGCGCCTCCCGCGCCAGTGCCTCAAACTCCTTCAAGCTCGGCAACTCTTCCAAATCACTCAGCCCAAACCGCATCAAAAACTCTTTCGACGTCTTGTACAAAATCGGCCGCCCAATCACTTCCTTGCGCCCCGCCGTCGTAATCAGGTGCTTGTCCAGCAGCGTGCTGATCACTCCCGACGTGTTCACGCCGCGAATCTCCGAAATTTCCGGCGACGTCACCGGCTGCTTGTACGCAATCACCGCCAGCGTCTCGAGCGCCGGCATGGACAGCCGCAACGGCGGCCGCAAGCTCTTGATGAACCTCCGCACCACGTCATGCTGCTGCGGCTTCGTGTACATTTTGTAGCCGCCCGCCACTGCGCGAATTTCGATCCCGCGCTCTTCCGCCGCGTAACCCGCCGCCAACTCGTCCAGCGACGCCTGCACCGCCAGCTTTTCCTCGCCCAGCGCCTTCGTTAATTGGTCGATCGTCGCCGGCTCATCCGCCGCGTAAATAATCGCTTCCAGCGCCGCTTTACGTTCTTCATTCGTCATGCTTCCACTCTCTTCTCCGCGCCCGCTACGTTCTTTGTGTTTCTTTACGGTTCAGTTTCTGCTTTCTGCTTTCTGCTTTCTGCTTTCTGCTTTCTGCTTTCTGCTTTACCTATACTCCTCATCAACCATTTTAATCGCCCCACTCTCATCGAACACCACGTCAAACACCCTGCCCTTCTTCACCAGAATGTCGCCAAACATATTCTCCTGCACCAGCCCCACCGCTTGCAGCTTCACCATTTCGAGCACGGCAAGAAACGCCACGATCATCGCGTGCCGCGAGGGACACGCCTCAAAAAACTGAATCAAGCTCACCGCATTTTCCACGCTCGCAATAATTTGCGCCCGCAACTGCACGATCATCTCCGCCACCGTGAACTGCTCGTGGTGCAGCTCGATGCGAACAATTTCCTTCCGCCGCTCCAGCACCTGCTGAAAAACTTTCACCAAATCGACGAGCGAAACCACCAACTCGCCCTCGGTCCCCGGATCCTGGTACAAAGTTTTGTCCGGCTTCGACCACACGTTTTCTTCAATCTGCTGTTTCTGGTACAAAAGTTGAGCGGCGTTTTTAAATTTTTCGTGTTCGACCAGGCGCTGCACCAATTCCGCGCGCGGATCCGTGGCTTGCTCTTCCGGACTCGCCAGCGGATCCGGCGGCAGCAGCATTTTGCTCTTGATGTAAATCAGCGTCGCCGCCATGTAAATAAATTCCGCGGAAACATCCACATCCAACTCTTCCAGTTTGTGCAAATATTCCAAATACTGCGCGGTAATTTCCGAGATTCGAATCTCATGTATGCTCATTTTTTGTGATCTTATAAGATCTAGGAGCAAGTCGAGCGGACCCTCGTACATCGGGATGTGAATTTTGTAGCTGCCGCTTCCGGCTTGTTCGGGCGGTGCCGACGCGTCGAGCTGTTCCGCGCCGCCTTGAGACGCGGTCTGTTCGACAGTGCTTCCCGAATCGGATTGGCCTTCGGATTCTTCCGCGCTCTTGCCTGCCAACTTGTGCTCCGGTGTCGCCATTCTTCTCTGTGACCTCTGTGCTCCGAACTCTGTGTCCTCTGTGTTAAGTCTTTTCCCTACGCCTTTGCGCTCCCGGCGGCGCCGGCGATTTCTTTGCGTTTTTTGTCCCAGCCGAAGACGGCTTCGCGGACACGCTCCATCGTCCCTTCCGCCACTTTGCGCGCCTTCTTCGAGCCTTCGTCAATCACTTCGAGCACGCGCGCCGGGTGCTGCTCGAATTCCGCGCGGCGCTCGCGCACCGGCGCGATCCATTCAATCAAGTGGTCCGCCATTTTCGCTTTGCACTCGATGCAGCCGATTCCCGCCGTGCGGCAGCCATGCGCGGCCCAATCCAGTGTTTCTTTGGTCGAGAACAGTTTATGCCAGTCGTACACTGGACAAACATCCGGGTTTCCAGGATCGGTACGCCGCTTCCGCGCGGGGTCGGTCACCATCACTTTCGTTTTCGCGCGAATGGCCGCGTCACTCTCGCTCAGCATGATGGTGTTGCCGTAGCTCTTCGACATCTTCCGGCCGTCGAGGCCGGGAATCCTCGGCGTTTTCGTCAGCATGGACTCCGGCTCAGATAGGACCTGTGTCGACGGGAAAAAGTTTGCCGCTCCTCCGATTCGCCTGTAGAAGTTTTCTAACCCCATACTCCGGGCATTCGATTTCGCGTTTTCTTCAATATAAATCATGTCGTTGTCGTCAGGCTCTCCCTCAGGCTCGTCCATAAGGGGCGCATAACCTATTGTCTCGATCACTGTTTGAAGGTCACGCCGGTTTTCCTTTCGGAACAGGCGAGTATCGAGCTCAAACCCGGAAAAAAAGTTGAACCTTCTTACGATTTCGCGGCTGGTCTCGACGTGCGAAACCTGGTCTTCCCCCGTAGGCACAATCAACCGCATTCCCGACTCGCCGTACATCACAATGTCGGCACACTGCAGGACCGGATAGCCGAGGAAGCCGTAATTGTGCAGGTCCTTGTCCTTGACGTTTTCAAGCGCCTCTTTGTAGGTGGGGACGCGCTCGAGCCAGCCGAGCGGCGTCACCATGGACAGCAGCAGATGCAGCTCGGCATGTTCCGGGACGAGCGATTGCAGGAAGAGCACGCTCTTGTCTGGCTTGAGTCCGCCTGCGAGGTAGTCAGTGGCAATCTCGATCGCGTTCTGGGCGATGCCCGACGTGTCCGCATAATCGCTCGTCAGGGAATGCCAATCGGCGATGAAGTAGAAGCACTCGTAGGCGGGGCCGTTTCCCGGCAAGACTTCATTCTGCAGACGCACCCAGTTCGCCAGCGCGCCAAAGTAATTGCCGATGTGCATGCGTCCGGTCGGCCGCATGCCGCTCAATACGCGCGCTCTGCGTAGGGGCGGCTTTACGCCGCCGTCTTTCTTCCCCAGATCCCCTATTGTCAATCCGCGCTCCTGTTCCAGAGGGAGAAGCACCGGGCTGAAAGCCCGCCCCTACATCCTGGTAGCACAGCCACTCCTGGCTGTGCTCTTCGCTCTCCCAAAACCCGCACAGGCAAGAGTGCCTGTGCTACCAAAACCTAATGCGTAGCGACCTTTTGTTTTTCGGGCGCGCCTAGGAGCTCGCGGGCGATGATCATGCGCTGCACCTCGCTGGTCCCTTCGTAAATGGTGATGACGCGCGCGTCGCGGTACATGCGCTCGACTTCCGTCTCGCGCGAATAGCCGACGCTGCCGTGCACCTGAACCGCTTTGTAGACGACGCGGTTCACCATTTCGCTGGCGTAGAGTTTGGCCTTGGACGCGGCCGCTCCCATTTTCGTGGGGTGCGCGTCTTTCAGCCACGCCGCGTAATGCGTCAGCCCGCGGGCGGCTTCGATTTCGGTCTGCATGTCGGCGATCATCCATTGAATGGCCTGGAAGTCGCCGAGGTTTTTGCCGAACGCCTTGCGCTGCTTGGCGTACTTGATGCTTTCTTCGAGCGCGCCTTGGGCCAGGCCTACCGCCTGCGCGGCAATGCCGATGCGCCCGCCGTCGAGCGCGCTGAGAGCAATCTTCAGGCCCTGGCCTTCTTCACCCAAGCGGTTCTCTGCCGGCACCACACAATCATTCAGTAGAATTTCGACTGACGGTGAAGAGCGCTGGCCCATTTTGTCTTCGTGGCGGCCGACCTTGAATCCTTGAAACGAAGGCTCAACAAGAAACGCGCTGATGCCCTTCCCGCCGGCTGTGGGGGCGGTTTTTGCAAAAACCAGCAGCACGCCCGCTGCGTGGCCGTTGGTAACCCACGTTTTCGTGCCGTTCAATTTATAAACATTTCCGTCGCGCACCGCGCGCGCCTGAATCCCTGCCGCGTCGGAGCCGGCCGCCGGCTCGGTCAGGCAAAATGCGCCAAGCGTTTCGCCGGTGGCCATGCGGCGCATATATTTTTTCTTTTGCGCGTCGTTGCCGAAGGCGAGCAGCGGCGCCTGCACTGCGGAATTCGTCACGCCAATCGCCGTGGACATGGCGGTAAACACGCGCGCGACTTCTTCGAGCATCAGCACATAGGAAATCGTGTCCAGCGCGGGCCCGCCCCACTCTTCCGGCACGAGCATCCCGCAGCAGCCCATTTCGCCGAGTTTTTGTATGGCTTCGGCGGGAAATTTCTCCTGCTTTTCCCATTCCTTGACGAACGGGCGCACTTCCGTCTCCATGAATTGGCGGACGGTGTCGCGAATCAGTTTTTGGTGGTCGTTGAGCGAAAGATCCATCGTGTCGAGTAGCACAGCCACTCCTGGCCGTGCTCTTTCATTGGTACACGCTTGGCCCGGCGGACTCAGCACAAGGAGTGTACAGGCGATGCTAACACGGCAGGCCTAGAAGCAGAAGGCAGAGCAAACTAGAGCACGCGCAAACCCGGTCTGTAGGCACTATCTATCTAACTACTCTGAACGATGGAAGCTAGTCTTTGTCGTGAAGGGATCTTTTCTTGATGATGGAAACAGAGGAACGATCCAAACCATGCCGACCGCGTAAAGCAATCCTGCGACGCACGCGCCTAAAATCTCAATTTTTCGCCCCTGCCACTTATCGGACAGCATCATAGCAGCCGAAAAAAGACAAAGTAAAACAGAAATTCGAACGCGGTGGCGTAGCGCCTCCCCGCGAAAACCGGGCGGCGTTCGCCGAATATCTTTAGCCAGTCAGCCAAAAACATCCATCCAAGGAGGAGAAGCAGAGAAGCAAAATGAGCAGTCCAATCTTTATCAGGCCAGACTAGGTTGCAGAAAACCGTCATTCCTTCAAAAACTAAGATTACGGTCAGGAGGTATACACCGAAAGCGCACAATTCACGCCACATTGGCGGAGCAGTTTCGCGCCTTCCTCCGGCCTCTTCTGTCACAATTTGGCCCGGCGTTGAATTCGGGTAAACCCTCATCACGGCACCACCGCAGTGCTTTCCCGGATTATAGCCAGTGTTGTGAGGTTTAGACAATTGCCGAACGGGGGCGCAATTTACGCAACCAGCAACGACATTTCGCATTCGAGGACGGCGGGATCGTTGGGATAGGGTTCGGTTCTGCCCGTGCGTTTGAAGCCCAGCCTTTCGTAGAAACGCATGGCGGACTCATTGTTCGACGTCACCATTAACAGCAAGGTGCGCGCTCCGCGTAGACGCCCCCAGCCGAGAACTTCGTTCACCAACAGGCGGCCTATTCCGCGCTGACGGTGCGTGGGAGCCGTCCACATAGAGACAAGCTGCGTGCGCGTTGCATCGATCGCGTCGAGGAATGCGCCAACAATGCCGCACCCGTCACCACCGTCCATCGCGAGGAAACCGACTCCTATCTCCCCGTTCATTCGTTCCACGCGCCGAAACCATTCTGCGTCATCAAACTGCGACTCCTTGGCGTAGGTCGAGCTGAAGGCGTAAGGGGCATCCTTCAGGGCACGAAGCCGCACCATTTTGAAAAGGGATATGTTTTTCAGCGTAACCGGCTCAATCTTGATCATCATCCGATGACGTGAATGCGTGCGCGGACATTCATTTTGGGGCTTTCGGCAACCCGTTGACTCGCTCCCGCGCGCCAAGTCCTCGCCCATTCTGGGCGCGCGAGCGCCTCAGTGTTTGGCCGGTTCTGCGGCAAGCGAGCGGTATTCTTCCGGCGGCAGCTTGGTCCAATCCTCGTCTGCCAGCCGCGAAGGATAATAGCGGCGGTGTGCTGGAAGTTCCTTGGCGAAGAACCCGCGTTGATCACTGCCGACAGAGTACTCGCGACCTGCAATAACCTCCATCCGAATAGGGCGGTCTTTCGGGTCGTTCGTGCTGAACCAATAGGAGCCAGGGCGCATCTGCAGTCGCAATGGCTCGCCACGGTAGGTCACGATCCGTTTCTCGCCGCAGTATAATTCCGGAACAATATATTCCGTTCTTCGCAACTTGCCGATCAGTTGGACGAAAACGTTGGCATAGGCTGAAGTGGAATCGGGCTGCACCTCCGTTATTGCCCTTCGGCTAAAGTGCAACGGCCCATTGAGATAAAGAACCTCGATCGTTCCCTCCTTAACGACCTGCTCATCCCCTTTCTCAAAGAGCAAGAGGAGTGGAAGGCCTGCGGTAAAGAACAAGCCGGCGGCATCCGCTGCTCCATTTGCCGCATTCTGCGCGGCCTTGGCGGCCTTACGCGGCGGCTTTAGGATCGAACGTACGGTAGCAGTTTCACCGGTGGGCAAGGTCATTCCATCAAAGGCGACGTTTACCTGCCCGCTCCTAGCCCCCCGGCGAGGACGGCTCACCGTCACAACTTTTCCGACTAAGGTTGTCCGTTGCGGGACTACCACCAATCCACCTTCGCGGATCTCAAACGCAACGGCAAAGTTAATTACGTCGCCCACTTTTGCACTTTCGGATGAAAACCCATTTACTACCTTGAACGGAATTGGAGTACCGTCGGCAAGCACGAGGGAATCGGCTTCATCCGGTTTCGCCGCGGAGGTTGCTTTCGCAAGGTCTTGCGCCTGGGCCGTTGCTGCGGGAGGTGTCCATTCAGAGGGCAGCGCCGCAGGCGGAGCAAGGAACGTAAAAAGGGCGAACCAAAGAAGTTGCACAATTAAGAGCTGCTCCATGGAGTCCTTGGTGATGGCATGCTACACCGTCTTATTTGTTCCGCGCAATTGACCGTTAATAGGAGGCCGGAGTTTGCCGGCGGCGAGGGCGTCGAGGGCGCGGAGGCGGCCGTTGAATTCGGCGTCGGTCAAGCGGCGCTTGCGATAGAGGCTGCGAAGAAAATTCTCGGCGCGGGTTTCACTTTTGGTGGAATTGCATTCGACGCAGGAGGAGACGAGGTTGCGGTAGGAATTGCGCCCTGAGCGAGCGCGGGGCACGACATGGTCGAGGCACCGGATGCGAGGGGTGAGCTGGCGAAGACAATAGAAACAGAACCCGGCGTCGCGCGCGTGGATCGCTTCGCGCAAGGCCTTCGACTGCAGGAAATCCATCTCGTCGAGGTTACGGTCGTGAGGAGAGCGGGAGCGGATGCTGATGGGGGTGGTGACGCGAATTTCGTCGGGCAGGGGCACCTCGACGACGTGGCCGGACCTGCTGCGTTCGACGAGGCGCAAAGCCCCTTTGGAAACGAGACGGCGAACGGACTCGCGCACAGGTCCGCCGGACATATGAATTCCCCGGGCAAGCCAAGATATCGAAAAATGGAGCTGGCGCTTCCCTTCCAGGCGGGTGTGACGCAGGAGATGCAAATACACGACACGGTCCGTAAGCGAAAGCCGCAGGCGCGGCACGAGTACTTCATCTACTTGTTTCAAGACAAGTTCAGCATTCGGTTTTTTGGTTTTCATGATTTTCATCCTGAGTTGGAATAGAGAAAAGTTGACAGCTCACAGCCGACAGCTAACGGAAGAAGAAAAGACAATGACGTGACATAGAGGTCACTGAGGCCGAGGCACAGAGTTCACAGCGAAAACGAGCCTTGGTGCTGGCTCGTTTCAAGCCGTTGAAACGGAGCGAGTCAGTTCTGCGTAGAAGCTTCAGAGGCGTAAGACTTCAAGGAGAAACCGTCATGGCCAGTGCAAGAAGGCGGGTCAGCCAATGCCAGAAACCATCCGGATGGATGGGGCGGCTCACGCTGTGGAGCATGAATGCGAGGCACTCAAAGCTGACCGACTGGGGCTTGCAATATGTGTCCGTGGCACAGCACTACACCGCTCTCGACGTCGGTTGCGGCGGGGGCAGAACCATCAGCAAACTGGCCGCGGTAGCGACGGCGGGGAAGGTCTACGGCATCGATTTTTCTGAAGCGAGCGTGGCTGCCAGCAAACGGACCAACGCGCGCGGGATGGATGAGGGGCGAGTGGACATTCAGCACGCCTCGGTTTCTCAGCTACCGTTTCCGGACGGGATGTTCGATCTCGTTACCGGAGTGGAGACGCATTTCTGGTGGCCCGACTTGCCCGGAGCCATGCGAGAGATCTTCCGGGTGGTGAAGCCAGGCGGCAAACTCATCCTTATCGCGGAAATTTATAAAGGGGCGAACAAAGTAAGCTCCAAGCTCATTGAAAAATATGCCGCATTGGCGGGCATGACGCTGCTTAGCACTGAGGAGCACCGCGAACTGTTCGCGAATACAGGCTACTCGGATGTGCAGGTTGTTACGGATGTGGGCAAGGGATGGATTTGCGCGACGGGCAAAAAAGAGTAAGAGAGATTCATCGCGCAAAAACCGCGCGATGCCGAAGAGTACCTCGACTTCGCAGGCCGACGCTCCGCAGGAGCGGAGCGGAAGAAAAAGTCGGCCTACTCCGCTCGGAGTGACATTTTCTTCAATCTTGCCGTACTGAGAAAGTGCGCCTTAACAGGCTACCCTGCTACTAGCTATTGCCGTTGTGGTCGGCTTTCGGGCTGCTCCGCTCGGTCGCCGCAAGCAGGCTCGAAACAGTTTGAACGGCTCGATGCTGTCGAGACTCCTCAGAGGAGCAGCTAAAAACAAAACGCCCCGACCGGAGTCGGGGCGTGGTTTCTTACAAGAGATAGCATAGCAGAAAACAAAATTTTGTCAAGTGAAAGCTTCATTTTTAGTAAAGATTTTTCTACTCGCTTTATTTTCAATCAGTTGCAAAAATGGGAAAAAGCGTTTTGACGTAAAAATTGCTTGGGCCAACTCTGAGTTTTAGTACTTGAGTGCGTCCCGCGCTTGGGGACCGCGGCGGTTTCCGGTCGCGGACCCCGGGATCCAAACGTCGGCAAAACCAAGGGCATTGAGATGTGCCGGGTCTCCCGATCAAAACGGCCGGGCCCGCATCGGGGGAGGGTCTGGCGCTATTACTCGCCACCCGAAAGGGTCTGTGCAACTCCTCCGCTTCTCCGCTGCATCCTTACCCAGTGTGTTGCCACGGCGCGCGGCTCGTGCTCGTCTCGCAGTTGCGCGGACGGTCGCTTCGAGCATGACCCGGGTGTAAGATGCTCTTGTTGGACTGCCAACCTGAAGGTCCGACAAAAGTTGCTCCTGCCGGGCAGTCCGCGTCGTGCATCGGAGAGACTGAAATGAAGAAGACCCTTCCCGTAGTTTCTTTGGCGATCCTCACGTTCCTGTTTCTTGGCGCGCCGAAGCCTGCTTTCGCGCAGCATGGCGGCCATGGAGGTGGCGGAGGTTTTCATGGCGGAGGAGGGGGATTTCACGGTGGCGGGGGAGGATTTCACGGCGGCGGGGGAGGATTTCACGGCGGCGGAGGATTTCATGGAGGTGGCGGGTTCGGTGGAGGCGGGTTCCACGGCGGCGGAGGTTTTCATGGGGGCGGCGGGTTTCACGGTGGCGGCGGTTTCCGCGGCGGAGCAGGCTTTCGCGGAG
The DNA here is from genome assembly GCA_035280045.1 of Candidatus Acidiferrum sp. Taxonomy (GTDB): domain Bacteria; phylum Acidobacteriota; class Terriglobia; order Acidiferrales; family UBA7541; genus Acidiferrum. Next base: position 121,040 of record DATEGP010000050.1, on the reverse strand, counting down.
GGGCCTTCCACGGGGGCTTTCATGGCGGTGGAGGCTGGCACGGACATGGTTGGGGTTGGGGAGGATGGGGTGGTTGGGGCTTGGGTTGGGGCTTAGGCTGGGGATGGGGTTGGGGCTGGCCGTATTCGTCTTGGGGATACGGATACCCCTACTATCCTTATGGATATGGGTATAACCCTGCGTGGGCGCCTTACGACCCTTACTATGATTCTTACGATGGCACGGCTGATCCGCCTAACGATCCTCCTCCGGCGCGGCGGCAGTATCGGGACGACCCGAACTCCGATCCTCCTTCGGGGCATTGGGTGACACCCAATTCGGTCATTCCCAATGATCCCAACCGGCCTCCGGCGACGCTGTCGCCAGAGTCGCCTTCAAGAGATTCGGGTGCTCCGGCGTCATCGCCCGATCGTCCTTCGAACGCCCATCCCGTGACCATCGCGGCGGCGTATCGATTCACCGATGGGCCATTCGAAACAGAGAGCGGGGCCAACGACGCTAGCAACCGGCTTGAAGTTTCTTCTGCTTCACGCCAAAAAGTGCTGAAAGCTGCGCGAGCGCTTCGCGAGATGCCACCTTTTGCTCGCGAGCGAGAAATTGATTTTGGCCGGTACAGTAACTTCTCGCCCGAGCAGCAAGAGCTGCTTAGGAACTTGCTTCAATAGCCGCCACTTCGGTGTGTCCCTTCGAAGGGTTGACGCAGAGTCCGCAGAGGCCGGAACGCGGAGATCACTGAGAAGAGCGAAAGCAGATCCCCGTGCCGCGGACCTCGCAGGAGCACATCGCCCAAGTCGGGATGACGGAGCAGGGGATTCTAAAGCTTGAAGAGATCGCGCATGCGCTTAATTTGGCCCCGGCTGACGGGAATTTCAGTTTGCTTTTTGTCGCTCATTTTCAGCATGTAGCTGGCCTTGAACCACGGCACAACTTCCTTGATGTGATGAATGTTCACCAGGTGTGAGCGGTGGGGGCGCCAGAACACATCGGAATCGAGCGCGGCGCTCATTTCCTCGAGCGTGTGATAATTCGAGACGCCTTCGACGTCCTTGGCCATCACGGTGATCATGCCGCCTTCAATCGAAGCCCAGATGACGTCTTCGGCGTCCACGAGCAGCAGGCGCTGCTGCGATTTCACCAGAACTTTTACCGGTTGCGTGGAGGTTTGTTTCGAATTGCCGAGCTGGCTGACGAGCTGCTCGAGCCGCTCCGTGGGGCTGGTTTGCGCTTCGATTTCCTTGCGCGCGCGCTGGATGGCTTTGGAAATACGCGCCTTGTCAAAAGGTTTTAAAACGTAGTCCACAGCGTTCACGTCAAACGCCTGCACCGCGTAGTGATCGTAAGCGGTCGCAAAAACCACGTGCGGAACTTTCATTTTGCGTTCGACTAATTTTTTCAAAACTCCAAACCCATCCAGGCCGGGCATCTGCACGTCGAGGAAGACCAAATCGGGGCTGTGCTCCTTGATGAGGTTGACGGCGTCTACGCCGTTGCGGCCTTGGCCGATGACATTGATTTCGGGGAAACCCTTGAGGAGGTACGCCAGTTCTTCGCGGGCGGGCTTTTCGTCGTCCACGATGATCGTATTGATGGGCATGGAAATGATGGTAGCAGAGAAACAGTGATTGGTGACTCGTGACTGGTGACTGGTGCAAGCAAGGAATTGCTTTCGCGGTATTATGACGGCGACGATTTTCAAGGAGAAGCAATGAGGAAATCTGCAGCAACGGCGAAAGAGCCGCAGGTGCTGAGCAGCCAGATGGTTTATGAAGGAAAAGTTTTTGGGATCCGACGCGATGAAGTGATTGAGCCGACGGGCGTTCGAACGACGCGCGAGATGATTACGCATCCGGGTTCGGTGGTGGTGCTTCCGGTGCTGCCGGACGGGCGAGTTTTGCTGATTCAACAGTACCGGTATGCGGCGCGCCAATTCTTGTGGGAGCTGGTGGCGGGACGGATGGATGGAGGGGAAACGCCGGAGGAGGGCGCGGCGCGCGAATTGAAGGAAGAAACCGGTTACACCGCGAAGAAGCTTAAAGTATTTTTGGAGTTCTTCCCTACCCCAGGCTTCCTGGAAGAGAAAATGTATTTATTGCTGGCGGAGGGATTAACAGCGGGGGAAGCGACGCCAGAAGAGGATGAGAGAATCATCGCGAAAGCTTATACGCGTAAGCAGCTCAAGGAGATGTTGAGGAAGAAGAAATTGCGGGACGCGAAGACGATTGCAGGGGTCTTGTACTACTTGAGGTTTATTGCGAAAGGAAAATAGGCTCACCGAAGGAAGTGTGTAATCATGACTGCCGCGGTCCTATATGATAGCAGTTATCTTGCACGATAAGGGAGGTCTGCGCTACGTGGCGACTAGCCTAATTCACGTGGCCGATAAGTCCTGCGTTTTCAAGCATCCGCGGCGACACGGCCCATTGACTCCGAAGATTCTTCTGGCTATATTCCGGCCAATTTAGTACTGAGCGCGTCGGAGCGCACGCATCTCCGACGCTGGATGGGGACTAGCCTACGTACAGTCAGGAGGCCAAGCGAAGTGACAGGAAGCGTAAAGTGGTTCAATAATTCCAAGGGCTACGGATTCATAGGTCGCGACGACGGACCGGACGTATTCGTACACTACTCGGCAATCGTGGGCGACGGGTATCGAACCTTGCAGGAAGGAGATCCGGTCGAATTTGAGATTGTTCAAGGCCCCAAGGGTCCCCAGGCCGCCAACGTCTCGAAGAACGGCGCCTAAAGATCTCTGGCATTGTTGTGAATTGGCCGGCAGCCTCAGCCCTCTGCCGGCCGTTTTTATTTTCGTACGTTTCAGCAAGGCGAGGCTTACGGCAGAACCTGGTACATGGCCATCATGCCGGCTTCCATGTGCTCGTCAATGTGGCAGTGGAACATCCAAGTGCCTACGCGGTCCGGGACCATGTCGGCGGTCACGAATTGCGCGGGCAAGATCGAGAAGATGTCCGTGTGGTGCTTGTCAATCGTGACCACGTTTCCGTGCCAGTGGGGCGTGTGATAGTTGACTTGGCCACCCATGGTCATGACGTACCAGCGCACGTGCTCTCCTTTTTTCATAGTGGGCATGGGCAAGTTGCCATACATGTATCCGTTGATCGAGGCTTTGTAGTTGGCTGCGGCAAAGCCAGTGGCCGCAAAGTTGAGGTTTCCCTCGAGGTCGCTAGGAACAAAGTCCAGCTTATTCACCGATTTGGGATCCTGGATGTTGGCGTCGATGTTTTGCTGGAGATAGTGCGAAGTATTCTCGTCAATCATCATGAACAGCGTCGCGAATTCGCGATCCACATCCTTGGGGCTGCCGTCCGCGCGCGCCATTCCACGGCGCGTGATGACAATGGGTCCAATCAAGCCAGCTTGGACGTCCTTAGGCTCCCAGTTGTGCGAGTGGTAGAGCCACACGACGGAACTTCCGTCATTGTCGCCTGGCCCGGAGCGCTCCGGCACATTCCATACGAACGTGTGCGCACCACCGGGGGGAACGAGCCCCGCAGCATCCATGCTGGTGTCGGGATAAGGCGTGCCTTCGGAATCCCGTTCGTAGGCGACGCCATGTGGATGGATGCTATACGGCTGAGTGGCATTGTTCTGGAAATGTACAACGATGGTATCGCCCACTTCGGCGCGGATGAGCGGACCGAGGAGGCCCAAGTGTTCCCACTCCTTGGGCCGCTTCTTTTCGGTGGAGAAGGTCTCATCGGTGTATTCGCGAAACATGGCCTTGCGATAGACCTTGCCGATGCGATCTTTCGTCTTTTCGGTCCAAATCTTGGTCTGGCCGTGAAATTGGGTGCCGGTCATCATGTCCATGCCCATGGGCGCGTAATCCCAATTGGTTTCGACCGCGGCCAGGTAGTAGGTGCGGATCTTGCCGCCCGGCAGAGTTGGCTGAGCGTCTACGGCGGCTTTCTTGGGCCGCGATTCGGGAGGAGTCATTCCTCCGACGCGGTAGTAGACGCTCAACTGACCATAGACTTCCCCGGAATGCTCAATGATGTTCCCGGCTAAATCGAACAGGCGAATTTTGTTTTGGCCGGCATGCTGGGGATCGTCAAACCCAAAGGGGTCAACGACCAGGTCCAAGATGCCTTTGTCCCCCTTGGCTTTGATAGCGGCAGCTCCATCGGCAAAGGACTTCCGGACATACGCAACCAAGGCCGCTCTGTTTTTGAACTGGGAGCTTGGTGGCTCCGCATCTTCTGCGGGTGGTTTTTGCCCGAGAGCAAGATTGGTGAAGTAATAGTTTGACGCGGCGGCATGGATTAAGCGCTCGGCGAAGGTCTTGGTACTGGCAGCGGCTTTAAAGTCGTATTTGTTTTCAGGAAAATCCTCCGACATGTCGATGAGCTTGCGACCGATCTCGTTCCACTGCTTGAGGAGAGCGGCGGACGGGCTGGCCGCTCCGGAAGCGGACTTTTTCGAGGCGTCCTGCGCGCGCGAGGGGGAAACGAGGAAGCAGGTCGCAATCATGGCGGCAGCCAACAAACAGGCCCTCTTCATGAGGAGGTCCTCCTTATTTTTGAAGCTTGCACATGAAATCTTGGGGGAATCCAGCAACAAAAGATGGGATAAGTTATCGTGCAACGGCTTGCTCAAGCAAGGAAAATCCTGTTCGCTAGTGCTTCCGCTTCTCTTCAGGCCAGCCAATGACAACTCGAATCTCGGTGGGGTTTTCGCGTTCCGAGCGAGTCATCACAAAGATCTGGCCATCCGCAGTGACATCATAAGCCGCAACGGCAGCGCCGCGGTCGAACTTGCGATCAAATAACTCAACCGGCTTGCCCGCTTGAAAAGCCGGCTGCGACTGCACAGCGACGCTCATCATCTTTGTTCCATTGCGATAGATGATTTCCCTGCCGTTGCGCAACCAGCGGGGCTGTTCGCCACCTTCGGTGGAAATCTGCTTGCGGCCTCCAGGTCCGGGTACAGGTTCTACGTAGATTTCAGAGCGCCCTGAATCGTTGGAAGCATAGGCCATCCAGCGAGCGTCCGGAGAGAGAGCGCCTTGTCGCTCGACCGCAGGCGTCTTTTTATAAGAATGCATCTCAAAAGGGGAACGCAGGTCCATAAGCCACAGGTCGGTGTTGGTGACGGGATCGCTTACCATCATCGCCGCGTATTGTCCGGCAATGGAAGTAATGTGGCTGACCTGCGGCATGGAGCGCAAGAGCTGAGGCTCAGATCCGCCGTCCACGGCAATTCGGTAAATGCCGCGTTGCCGGTAGAGATTGGCGGCAAAGCTGTAGTCGACATCCCTGGGCACGGCGTCCAGCATCAAGTACTTGCCATCCGCGGTCCAGGTTGGGGCAAAATGAGCCAAACGCGGCGAAATGTTCGACACGGTGCCGCGGTCGCGCTCCACGACTTCAAGCTCCTGAATATTGCGGATGACGACGGCGATGCGTTGGCCATCCGGAGAGAAGGCGGGATCCACGTAGTCATTGGGAGGAACATCCAACCTCTTTTCCTCTCCCTTGCGGTTCACAAGGTACAGATTTCGAAGGAAATTCCCGGCCGGACCCGGCGCGTATGCAAAAACACCGTTCCGCGACGCGGTAGCCTGCGCGATGTAATTCTCTTCGTTGATGCCGGATTCGATTTGCACGGGGGTTCCAACCACCTCAATCTTGTCCGAGTCAAAAAAAACTGACCAGAGAGCCCCTCCTTGGTAGTAAATGAGGTGGCCTTCCGAGTATGCCGGGCTAAGCGCATCCTTCAAGAGGGGGCGGAGTTCCCCAGTACTCAATTTGAGGGCCTCGATATTGCGACTGGAGGAAAAGTAGTTGGTAAAGACAACCCAATCCCCATCCGCCACCCAAGTCAGGCCTTGCGGATAGATTTGCTCCTTACCGGCCACGGAAATCTTCTGTAGTGTCCCTCCGGCCGCTGGGACAGATGCGAGACCGAAGTTCGGTACAGAAATCACCAGGATGTCGCGCGGAGTCCAGGTGCCCCCAAAAATTGGAGTGACCTCGCACAAAGCGACTGGCAATCCGCCATCCGAGGGCGCTTTCTTGAGTTTTCCCTGACTGTGAAAGGCAATCCAGTCGCCGTTGGGGGAGAAGAAAGGAAACGTCGCTCCGTCCGAATCCGGTATAGCCACTGGGTCAAACTGATCCAGGCGACGGACGTACAAGTGAGATACACCACTTTCCGAGGCAACGTAGGCAACCCGTTTGCCGTCGGGCGACAGTGCTACGGCTTCCGTCACGTCAGCGGCCAATTCCTGTTTGGGCGCGAGGGTTATGGAGAGCCGAGTGGGTGCGTTGCCGGTGTTTCCAAATCGTCCTGCCCACCTGATGAAGAAAACGGCAAGCACGGCAGCCATGATGAGGAACGCCAAACCTGCGGCCAGCCACGACCGTGGGGTTCTGGAAGAACGGCTGGATAGGATGGCCGGCTGCGATTGAGAACTGGACTCCGCAATCCATTTCAGCTCACTGGCCAAATCGCCGGCGCTTTGCCAGCGGGTTTCGGGGTCTTTTGCCAAACACTTCTTCACCACGTGGTCCAACGCCGGCGGGGTCATGGGCTTAATGGTGGCGATGGGGGCGGGATCTTTTTCCAATATAGCGGAGGCGACGCTGAGCTGGCTCTTTCCTTCGAAGGCTTTCTTGCCGGTGGCCATTTCGTACAGGACTGCGCCTAAGGAGAAAATATCGCTGCGGGGATCTATCGGCTTTCCTTCGATTTGTTCCGGGGACATATATTGAAAGGTTCCGACAACGACTCCTGCTTCTGTGACTGGGGAAATGGAAGTGGCTCCGGTGAGCGTCAGGCCGCCGACAGCGGCAAGGGCCGGCTTGGCCAAGCCAAAATCGAGCAGCTTCGCGCCGGCGGCCGTGAGCATCACGTTGCCGGGCTTGAGGTCGCGATGAACAACACCGCTGCGATGCGCTTTGTCCAGCGCGCTGGCGATTTCCGTTCCGTATTTCAGAACCTGATCGAGCGGCAACGGCCCTTTCATCAGCCGCGTCCCCAATGTCTCCCCTTCCAGACACTCCATCACCAGATAGTCGACGCCATCTTGGCTGCCCACGTCATGGAGCACGCAAATATTCGGATGATTGAGGCCAGAGATGGTTTTGGCTTCGCGCTCAAAGCGCTGCTTGGCAACAGGGTCCGTGGAAATACTAGGCGGCAGGATTTTGACAGCGACGTCGCGACACAGGCGCGTGTCCTTTGCGCGATACACTTCGCCCATACCGCCTGCGCCGAGCGAAGCGACAATTTCGTACGGGCCGAGTCTCGTACCGGAAGTGAGAGCCATTCTTGCGCGGCATTATATCCTCAAAGGGGTGCGTTGCAGCTGTGGCAGCGATTCCGGCTCGAGATTGGCGATTGACCGCGGAGGCTGCTTGCCGTAAGGTTTGTGTCAGATTCTAAAACTGGTAAACGCGGGCCAACAATTATGAACATGCGTTCTCTCGGAACGCCCCACTTCATTCTGAGATTTCAAAAGCGGGGCGAAGCTGTGAAGGTGTTTCTCACAAACACAGCCAGGAGAGTGGCTCAATCCTTCGCGCGTGCTTTCTTCCCTTCTCTGCTGTTGCTGGTGGTTTGCTTGGCGGCGGCGACGGGGCTACGGGCAGACACGATTTCCGGCACGGTCAAAGACCCGTCGGGCGCGGTCGTGGTGGGCGCGCGCATTGAAATTACCGGCAGCAATCTGACGCAGCCGATCGTTTTGACCTCGGATGAATCCGGGAAATTCACGGCGCCGGACTTGAGCGCGGGGAAATACACGGTTCGCGTCAGTAAGGAGGGCTTCGAAGAGCTTGTCGCGCCGGTTGATCTGCATGGCACTGCGGACCTCGCGCTCAAGCTGACGATTGCGGAGCAGCAGGTCAGCATCAACGTTAATGAAAAGAGCCTGGCATTTGCGAATTCCGATGCGTTCTATAAGCAACTGCGCAGCGCAGGGCTGGGCTCGACGTTCCGCTGCGAAAATTTTAGTTTGCCGGCAGATGTTGGAACGTTCCAACTGAAATCCGGAACGATTACCTTTTTGGCGCCAGTCAATGGATATGTGACCGGGGCCGTTTTTGTTGGACAGGGACATTTCGTGCTCAAGCCCGTGGGACGGCTGGATACGCAGGAGATGATCCGGCGCAGCGGAAGCGAAATTGCGGAAGAAGACTTTACCGGGGCAGTGTTTCGTTTCAGCGGCGGGGTGTATCAGCAATTCGCAGGAGTAACTGTAAACAAGGCGGATACGCCGCCGGAAGCAGCGACCGCGTTCGATCATTGGAGGAATAAAGTTCGTCACCGCCACGAGATACCGGAGAGTTTTACGCAGGCCGTGCTCGAGGGCGAAACGATTGACAATGTGGACGCGGACGTCCTGGCTGCGGTTTACAATCCGAAACATCCGCCATTTCTGAACGCCTACATGACCGGGTCGCCACACAAGGATCTGCGCTTCTTTGTGCGCATGCGCACGGGCGCGATTCCGCAACTTGACTCGCCCGAGGAAGTGGCGCTGATCAACTGCAGCGGCGGAGGGATGGACGACGGAATCTGGTATTCGCAACATCGCATCAACGAACTGAAAGCCGGGACGGCGAGCTCACTCGAAGACAAGAGGCTGTTTGCCACGCGCCGCTACAACATCGAAACGACTATTGGAAAGAACAACCACTTCTTCAGCCGCGCAATCATCACTTTTCAGTCACTGGTCGAAGGCGAACGCGTTTTGAAATTCGGATTGCTGCCCACGCTGCGCGTGACACGGGTAAGTGACGAGAACGGCAAAGACTTGCATTTCATTCAAGAGAACAGGAAGGAAGACGGTTCGTTTTACGCGATTCTCGACGAAGCGCCGCCGCTCAACAAGGACCATACGATCACCGTCGAATATGCGGGCGACAAGGTTCTCTACGACGCGGGAGGTGGAAGTTATTACGTGGGAGCGCGAACATCCTGGTATCCGAACTTGAACGGGTTCGGAGAAAAGGCGCTGTATGACCTTACTTTCAAGGTTCCAAAGAACAATGTGGTGATCAGCGTTGGCAAGCTGCAGGGTGAATCCACGGAAGAAGGATTTGCGGTGTCGCACTGGGTGACTCCGGTGGCTGTCGCCGTGGCGGGATTCAACTACGGCAAATATACAAAAATGGATTTGCCGGACGACAACACCCACTACCAAATCTCGGGATACTACCTGACGGAACTGCCGGACAACCTGGCGCGATTTAAGAACGGTCCGCTTGGATCGATGGCGCCCAAATCCATGACTAAATACGCGCTGGAGCAAGCGCGCGCGCAAATGCAGTTGTGCACAATCTATTTCGGGAAAGCCCCGTATGAAAACGTGGCCATTACGGAGCAGCCTAATTTCAACTTCGGACAATCGTGGCCGAGCCTGGTGTACTTGCCAATCTCCGCGTACATTGATTCGACGCAGCGCTGGATGCTTTTCGGGCACATTGATTCGAACTTCAGCGGATTTGTGCAGGAGGTAACGCCGCACGAGGTGGCGCACCAGTGGTTCGGACACAGCGTGAGCTGGGCGAGCTATCACGATCAGTGGCTCTCCGAGGGATTCGCGGATTTTGCCGCGGGACTATTTCTGCAAGAGGCATTTGGACCGAAATGGAAGGAAGATTATTTGAAATATTGGGAGCGCCAACGCAAGCGCGTCCTGGATAAGAACAACTACGGAGTTTCGCCGAATGACGCCGGGCCGCTTTGGCTGGGCTTACGGCTGATTTCCCCGAAGACCGCTCAGGCGTATCAAGGCGTGACTTATGGGAAGGGCGGGTATGTCCTGCTGATGCTGAAATCCCTGATGTACGACGATCGTGCCACCAGCGGAAATAAAGATCAGGCGTTCATTGACATGATGCATGACTTCATTCGGAGCCACCAAGATGCTCCGGCGTCCACGGAGTCATTCAAAGCCATCGCCGAAAAACACATGACCAAGCAGATGGACCTGCAGAGGAATGGGCGGCTCGACTGGTTCTTCAATGAGTGGGTTTACGATACGAAAGTGCCGCGCTACCAGTTGAAATATGACATTCAGCCGGCCGAGGGCGGCCACGTCAAGTTGCACGTAGAAATCACGCAAAGCGAGGTGGACGATCAATTTGGCATGTACGTTCCACTTTTCGGCGACTTTGGCAAAGGCATGGTGCGGATGACGCAAATCCTGGTTGTCGGCAACTCGACGCGAAGCGTGAATGTCGACTTGGATCGCACGCCAAAGAAAGTCGAGCTGAATTCCCTCAAGGATGTGCTCGAGCGCTAGAGCGTGAGTTCTCTCACCCTTCAAAGCAGATCCCTCAGCCTCGGGCTGCGGAAGACCGCAACCTGAGGGTCGGGATGACAATTATTCTGTATCCTTGGGCGGGGTAGTCAGGCAATTAGTTTTGTTTGGGCGACGCTTGGTGGCTTATGCTCCAGACGTACGCTGAGACTGCTGATAGCTGGTCGGGCGTGAGTTGGGCGCCGCCTTTTGGCGGCATGGGGCTGCGGTATTTCTTCGGTTGTGAAACTCCTTCGACTATCGTCTTTGTGATTCCGGCGAGACTGCCATCGCTCCAGAGCCATTCTTTTCCGGTTAGCGCGGGACCCAAAGGCGTACCCTGGCCGCTATCGCCGTGACAACCTGCGCATGGCGCCCCGCCCACCTGGCCGTGGTAGATGCGTTCGCCGAGCACGACCATTTCGCGCGTCGCCCCTGGAGGAACAGGCATATTTGCTTCCTTGCCGGCATTCGGATGCGTGCCCTCGGGTGGTTTGGCCCCTGCTTCAGTAATCTCACCAGCAGGCGCGGTGTTGCTGGGGCACGCGGTGATGTTCGCGGCGCCGGCGCTGGCGTTTGCGTTGGCGCCTCCCTTGTAAACAATTTTGTAGACGCGGCCACGAATGTCGTCGGAAACATAGAGCGAGCCATCGGGCCCGACCACCAAGCCGCTAGGACGGTATAGGGCTTTGCCCGGCGACTTCACCGGTCCGGCGAAGCCATCGGCAAAAATTTCGCATTGGCCGGAGCCGTGGTCGCCATCGAGCGGCTGATACACCACGTTGTAGCCCCCTTGCGCGTAGGGCGCGCGATTCCACGAGCCGTGGAAAGCGATGAAGAGGCCGCCGCGGTAGCGCTCGGGAAATTCTGTCTTGTCGTAGAGCACCATGGCGTTTGGTCCCCAATGGGCGGGGAAAACTGCAGCCGGACCGGTTTTGTCGGCGCAAACGCCAATTTTTTTGCCGCCGTCGCCGCCATATTCGGGCGCGAGAACGAGCTTTTGTTCGAACGCGTCGTAGTAGCACTCGGGCCAGCCATAGTCCCCGTTCTTCTTTAGAAGCAACACTTCTTCCGCCGGCAGCGTGGCTTCCTGGTCGGGTTTAAAGTCCTGCGGCCAATTAGTGTAGAGCTGATCGCGTCCGTGCTGCGTCACGAAGACTCGCCCACTCGCGTCCCTGGCAAAACCTTCGGCGTTGCGGATCCCGGTGGAGTAACGCTCCGCCGGGGAAAAAGTTTGGTTGGTCTTGTTGGCGTCGTAGAGCCAGACGCCGCCGCGAGTCTCCAGTTCCTTGCAAGGGTTGATTCCAAGCGAGTGGGGAGTGCGGTTTTTTTCCTGGCAGGCATTGGTGGCTGTCGCGACGTCGACGTACATTTTTCCTTCGGGATCGATGAGGAAGGGATGCATCGGATGGTCGCCGCCGAGAGGAAGGCCGGAGACGATGGTGTCGGCAGAGCCGCTCGGAACAATCGCGTCGGTGGGCAATGAGTAGCGCAGGATACGATCATTGTTCTCGGCAAACAGCGAGCCTTTGTATATGCCGATGCCCGTGCCGCCGTGGCCGCCGGTTTGGACCGTTTCGCCGAAGCGCTCGTTCACATCGGCTTTTCCCGAGCCGGTCTTGTCCTGCAGGGCAACGAGGAAACCGCCTTCATGCGGCTTGTCGTTACCATAGTAGCGGCCGGACCAGGTATTGACGTAAAGAACTCCGCTCGGAGACGTAACCATGTGGCGGGCGTGGCCGACGCCGTCCGCGAAAATCGTCGCGCAAAAACCGGCGGGAAGCGTCAGGCCGCTGTCATCATTCGGGCAGGCCTCGCTCTTGGCTTCCGTGGCCGGATGGGCCGGCTTGTGAGCGTGCACAAAAGAAACCACCACGCCAATGGCGACGAGCGCGACGATGGCAGACAGCACAGTCTTGAACGAGCTGGACGATGGCATGAATCCTCCGGTGGGCCGACGACGAAGATTGCAGTCTACCGCGAAGTCGAAAATATAACGATGTCGCGGGGATTGCAACCCGCAATGCAGCTAAACAACTCGTTGGAAATCGAGAGACGAAAAAGACTCCACACAGAGATCGCAGAGGGCGGAGCACTGAGTTCGCCGAGAGCGCAAAGCGATTTGGAGTTATTCGCGAAGTAGATTTCGAGCGCGAATGTCGCGAAACCAGAGTCCGCCCCAGACCAAAGCAGCCACAATGAATGGGAACACAATGTTAAAGACTGGCATGCCGGCGCGGACGTTGCTCGCGACGGCGCCACCGAGATAACCGGTAAGGAGGACAGCGCCAAGAACTGAAGTACGCGGCAGGATGTAAAGCAACGTGCAAACCAAGAGCGTAACGCCGATGCCCACGATTGCGGATTCGGGATAACCCAGTTGGATTGTGGCTTGAACGACTACAGGCGGCTTAAAGAGCTTCATTGTTCCATCAAACAGGCAGAACAGCGACGCGAGGGCGCTCAAGATGCGCCCGGCCCAGCGCTGTCCTTTCGAAATTGCGGAGGTGCCGGCAGCTGCGTTTTCAATTGAGGACACTTGTGTGGTCATTGGTGCGCTCACTTTCCCAGAAGAAGTCCAGTGATATTGCCGGCGGGATCGGCAAACATGGCCAACTTCGGGCCGCCGGGAACTTCCGTTGGCGCGAGAACCGTTTTTCCTCCAAGACGCTCTGCCCGATCGAGTGCGGCTTGCAGGTCTTCTACTTGCACGTAGATGGAAACGCGCTTGTTCCCGTCGTGCGCAGGACCAACTCCGCCGTTGACCCCTTTTGGACCCGCGCCGGTGTCAACGATTCCGTACTTCATCGGATTGTTGCTGTTAATCTTCCATCCAAAAAGCTCGCTGTAAAACTTTTCAAGCTCGTTTCCCTTTCCGCCCATGATTTCGAAGTGCACGACGGGTGCTGGCATAAATCTCCTCTCTGATATGTGTTTCGCTCGTTGCCGTTTGCGTTTGATGCCAACAGATGCATCAGCTCAGCGGAGGACTATAGCTTCTGCGGAAGAAGCAGTCTTGTACAAAAACGACAGCTGCTTTTGCCCTTGAATGACTCTAGAGGGCGTTTCTCCGATAAATCTTCTGAGGGATCGCGTGAGGTGAGCCTGGTCGAAATAGCCCAAGCGGCTAACCACATCGAGAATGGAAACTCCTTCCTTGAGCAAAATCGTTGCGGAGCGCGCCCGTTCGATTTGTCGAAAAGTGGTGTACGTAACACCAGTGGATCGCAGGAAGTGGCGCTGTGCGGAGCGCAAAGAGAGCTCTTGCGGGCGGCGCAACAACGTGTCTTCGACCATCGGATCGCGCGACAAGATGCCCGCCTGGGAAAAGCGCTTTACAAAAGTCTCGGCATTTTCGAAGCTTGGGAACTCCACGGCGGACCCGTTTAGCCAAAATGAACGATCTGTAGACGGCGGAAGCGTTACGTCTTGGTGATCGCGAAGGCCGCCTGGAAGAAATCCGGGCATGAAGGTGCCGGCTTTGAAACGAATGGCTACCCACTCCCCTTCAGCCGGACACACGATGGCGGTTGCTTTCGTCTCGGGTCCACGAAGCGTGAGGAAGTTCTTCCCTGCCAAGCGTGAAACCACCATCTCAAAGCTATTTGCTGCCACGGAAAGAAACGTATCCGCGCGTTCGCTGTGGCAGCGCCAAACCTTTTCCACGAATGGATGATCGGAAGCGCGGTCCTCGAAATGGATGAATTCGCTCTTACTCAACATGATTTCATCGGGCTTTGCCCGCGAGCTCATCTGCAGTCCCAGCCACTGTCTTGACCATACAGTGTACCAATCGAGATTCTGCTTCCGAAAACTGATAGGGATTATAATGGGCCGCTATGGACAACAAGCAAATTGCACGGATTTTGCGCGACACGGCGCAGTTGCTCGAAATTGACGGAGCGATCATTGGCCGCTACCGGAGTTATGAAAAGGCGGCGGAGCTGATTGACAGCTTGCCGGAGTCAGTCGAGCAACTGGTGAAAGAGCCGGAGAAGCTCGGGGAGCTGCCGGGAATAGGCGAGCGCATGGTCGAGCATCTGCAGGAAATCGTGAAGACCGGGGACTACTCGCTGCGGAAGAAGCTGCTGAAAAAATATCCGGCGACGATTCTGGACGTGCTTCAACTGCAAGGGTTGGGGCCGAAGAAAGTGGCGTTCCTATGGTCAAACTTCAAGGCAGCCACCGTGGCCGACGTCGAAAAACTCGCAAAAGAGCAAAAGCTGCGCGACGTGCCAGGGTTCGGTGAAAAAACCGAACAAAATATTTTGAAAGCCGTGGAAGTGTTCAAGAAATCCACGGGACGCTTTCTGATTAGCACAGCCGAGGACGCCGCGCGGGCGATTGGTGAGCACATCAAGAAAACAGGAAAAGGTGTGGACTCGGTCACGCCAGCAGGGTCGCTGCGCCGGGGCAAGGAAACAGTAGGCGATTTGGACTTGCTGGTGACGCTGGCGGACGGGTTCACCTCGCAGAAGCATGTAGACGCGCTTGCCGAACACATTCTGAAGTTTCCAGACATTGACCAAAAGCTGGCTCATGGAGAGAACAAAGTCAGCTTCACGCTGTCGAATGGCTTGCAAGTGGACGTGCGGCTGCTTGAAAAAGAAAACTTTGGCGCAGCGCTGATGTATTTCACCGGCTCGAAAGAGCACAACGTGGCGCTTCGTGGACGCGCGAACGACATGGGGCTCACATTGAATGAATATGCGCTGGCGACGCTGAAGGGTGAAAAGCCTGTGGCGGGGCGTACGGAAGAAGAAATCTACGCAAAGCTGAAACTGGATTACATCCCGCCCGAGCTGCGCGAAAACACGGGCGAAATCGCGGCGGCGGAAAGCCACAAGCTTCCCCACCTCCTGACCTTGAAGGACATGAAGGGCGATTTGCAGATGCACTCAACGGCGAGCGACGGGAAGAACTCCATTGAAGAGATGGCGGAAGCTGCCCGCAAGCTGGGGCACGAGTACATCGCAATTACGGATCATTCGAAAGCAGTGACGGTGGCGAATGGGCTCGATGAAAAGCGCGCGGCGGCACATATCAAGAAGATACATTCGCTCAGCGAAAAAGAGCTGGGGATTCGCGTGCTGGCGGGCGCGGAAGTGGACATCCTGAAAGATGGCGAACTGGATTACTCGGACGAAATCCTTGCGCAGCTCGACGTAGTGGTGTGCTCCATCCATTCGTACATGAATTTGGACCGCGCGGCAATGACGGAGCGCTACCTTGCGGCCATCGAGAATCCCTATACGCAAATCATCGCGCATCCAACCGGGCGGCTACTATTGCGCCGTGACGCCTTCGACTACGACATGGAGAAAGTACTGGACGCGTGCGCGAAACATGGCGTGGCCATGGAATGCAACTCGTATCCGGACCGGCTCGACTTGAAGGACGTCTACTTGCGGATGTGCAAGGAACGCGGCGTGAGAGTGGTCATCTCCACCGACGCGCACACGACGACGAATCTTGCGTTTATCCGCCACGGAGTAACGATGGCGCGACGCGGCTGGCTCGAGAAAAAGAACGTCGTTAATACGCTGCCCTGCGACGAATTTCTTGCGGCGCTGCGACCCAAACCAGGAGCCGCCAGTAAGAAGCACGCCGCGAAGGCCAATCGCTAGGGCGTTACGATTTTTTCGTCGAACTAAGATCCGCTGAGCGGGACGGAGACGTGCTCGTGTACCACAATCCAGCCTTTGGCGCGCTTTTCGAGGACCATAGTCCAGCGCGCGTCGAGGTGCGTGGTCGCGCCCTGCTTGCTGGTGATGTCCCCGCCGAAGGTGAACGTAGCCCAGGCCAGATTGCCTCGTGAATGTACGCGCAGGTCGTCGTTGACCTTGAGCTTGATGCTTGTGTTTGGATCAAAGAGGCCCTTCTGCGCTCCCTCCCGATACTCCGCCCAGTTGTTGTACTTCAGGGGAGCAAGGTCGAAATAGGTAAGGTCCGCATCGGCCGCATAATACGGCTCGATCTTCGAGAGGTCGAGAGTTTGCCAGGACGCCACAATCTTTGGCACCAGCGAGCGTAATTCCTGTTCGCTTTGGTCCGCGCGTGACTGCCCGGCCAAAAAGCCAGCAATGCCCAGGCCCACCAACCACAAGGTAGCCAAGAGTTTTTTCATGGTCGTTCCTTTGCTTGTAAGCTAAGTTTGGCAATCCCGAACCCGATTTTGCGGCTATGATAAGCCTCGTATGGCAGCTTCGGCAACCGTGCAAATGGCCCGATTGCAATACTCTTGGGAACCGGGGCCTCGGTCATAGGGAACATTTTGTTTCCTGACTGCGTACCTTCTGGCAGAACGCCCTATTTCGGAGGAACAACCGATGAAAGCTCCATTGCGCCCGGGGAATGTCTATCGCCTGGGAATCACTTGCGCCGCGATGGTGGCAGCGTCGCTGGCCGCGCCCCAAGCTCGCGCGGAAGAGGTTACAAAGTCTTATACAGTAGCCGGACGGGCCAACGTCCGCGTGGAAACTAATGATGGCAGCGTGCGCGTAACTTCAGGAGACTCGAAACAGGTAGAGTTTCGGGTCGAGTATCAGGGCTACGAACTGGGCAGGAATCTGACCGTCGACTCGCGCCAAGACGGCGACAAAGTTGAACTCATCGCCCGCATTACCGGGCATTGGGGAATCAGCCTGGGCTGGGGTCACAATTCCCGGAGGCTGCACATTGAAGTGCGGATGCCTCAGCAAGGTGACTTGCAGGTGCATACGGGCGACGGATCGGTCGAAGCGAGCGGCCTCAGCGGCAATCTGACGATAGACACACACGACGGCTCTGTGAAGGCCAGCGGACTCAGCGGAACCGTTGATCTCCACACCGGGGACGGTAGCATCACGGTAGACGCGCTGAAAGGCGACATCCGTCTGCGCACAGGAGACGGTGGCATTGAGGCGCGCGATCTGGATGGCAAGGTGGAAGCGGACTCAGGGGACGGGCACGTCCGAATAGCAGGCCGGTTTGAGGCGTTGAACGTCAAGACGGGAGATGGAAGTGTGAATACCCAGGTGTTGCCCGGCTCCAAGATGGCCTCAAGTTGGACGTTGCGGACCGGAGATGGCAGCGTGGACATTTCCCTCCCCTCGGATTTTCAGGCGAACATCGATGCCACGACCGGAGATGGGCATATCAGCTTGGGGGTTCCGGTAACCGTCGAAGGCACCTTCAGCAAGTCGGAAGTGCGCGGCAAGATGAATGGCGGGGGCCAGACGCTGATGATCCATACGGGCGATGGGTCCATTCGGTTAACCAAGAGCTAAGTGGCGGATCTAGTCTGACATACGCAAAGCCCTAAAGAGCGGGTACCAGTACAGTAGGTGCAGGAAATTTGTGTCAGCAAGTGTGCCAGTTTCGTCACTTCTTATGAACAAGCCTCAAATCGCAAATCGCTGATAAGTAAGGGTGTTAGAGCATGGCGATACAGTTGCTCCATAGCAGAGTAAGACCAGGAGACTACCTTGATCGTCATCGTCTTGCTCGCCGCCGTCCTAATGCTCGTGGGGATCACCGCAGTTAGCGCGATGGATTTCACGGACAGTAAGCGGCGCTAGGCTAGGCTTTCTGCTGGGCTTTTTCAGATTCTGGCCCCAAGCCGTCCTGCGGCATCTTTCCCACCACTCTTTACTCTTAGACGTACAATTCTCTGCCCTCGTCGTTGAAAGGGACACAGCATCTCATGACTGGACAAAGAAAATGTGGGCGAGGACTGCGGGTCATCGCCGCGTTCAAGCTGCTGAAAGCGCTCGCACTGATCGCCGTTGGCGTGGGCGCGCTTAGGCTGCTTCACAAAGATGTGGCGGCAATTGCGGAACACTGGATCAACGTTTTTCAGGTGGACCCGCACAATCATTTCATCGATCTTTTGTTGGCGAAACTCTCGAACGTAGACGACCGCCGGCTCAAGGAATTGAGTATTGGGACGTTCATCTATGCAGGGATTTTTCTCGTAGAAGGCGTGGGCCTGGCAATGCAAAAACGCTGGGCGGAGTACTTCACCATCATCACCACCAGCTCCCTTTTGCCCGTTGAGGTTTTTGAGCTTGCGCGGCGAGTGAGTTTCGGCAGGTGCCTCGCACTGGCAGTCAATCTTGGCGTGGTCGCGTATTTGGCCTTTGAGTTGCGGCGGTTTCCAAAACCGCGTTGAAGCTGTGTTCGCTTAATTCTGCCTCGGGCGAATTTCCTAACCTGGTGCGATTTTTACCAGGAAATAAAGAAGCGCAGAAATCCTTGAACCAAGGACTTCTGCGCTGGCAAGAGCGGGTCAGGTGTTGGTGCGTGCCGAGAGATTCCCTACGGGATCGGAATCAGTCTTACTGGCACGGCACCCGGCTGGAACAAGTCCGAAAGATCCGTGGCGTTCGCCGCATCACCCAGGAATGATGGGCCAACGTGGAAGATTTTCTGCAAAGTGGCCAAATCCGACGAATGCGTCAAATTGACGGGGCTGGCATAGGGAAGGCCGTGCACATTGAAATGGGCGAATGGAGATATGACGATTTCTGCGATCGTGTGATTGAAGTCGTCTCCATTATCGCCCGCGACTCCGTCGGATTCTGACTCATCCCACCAGATAATGATGACACCATGCTTCTGGTAAGCCGGGGAAGCCATAATCATAGGAACAATCTGGCTCAGGAAGTCGTCACCCTGCTTGATTTTCGCTGGATCGCCGATCAAACCCTTATAGCCCCCAGAGAGCGCGGTGTGCATGTCGTTGTACTGATTCGGTGAAATCCAGTTGTATTCGGCTACGGTGCGGTTGGCAAGATCCGTGGCCAACTGCTGAAGAGGCGCGTACTGAAAGCGCAGGGGATTCCCTGTGCTGAAGTCGTTGCCGCCATTGCTGTCGGTAAAGAAGACCTGGGGATTGTGCTTGGCGGCGTAATTGAACTGACTAGATCCGTTATAGGCGTTCACGCCGCTGGAAAAGACGCCCGAGTGACTGGTGAGAGGAACGGTCCACTGATCTTGCGGCAAGGGAACGTTCGTCAGGTTTCCACTGGCGTCTGGAGTCAGGTCGATGTCTTCCTGGTAGGACTTCCAGGTCCTCCCCGCTGCGGCCAGGAGAGTAACCAGGTGCTGCGTGGTGTTCTGATTTGTCGGGCCGTTGGGAGAGAAGGGATCGTTGTCGTTGAAAACGCTAAAATTTGTGCCAGCTTCCGCCCACAGGTAGTTCGGCTCGGAAGGATGAATGTGAAGATTGTTCCCGCTGGGAGTCGCCAGCACGTTATGGTAAGCCGTAGCGTAGGCGACTTGCGAGCTGACATTGACCATGGATCCGTTAATCGAGACGAACGCGGTTCCGTCAACCAGGCTGTTGATAAAGGGCGCGGCGGGGTTTTGATAGATTTGCTGGATTCCGCCGTTGAATGGGTTGGCCGGCTGCGTCCAGTTGTGATTTTCCATAGCGATGACGAAAACTGTTTTGATTTCTTGCGCTCTGGCGATTCCGCTCCCCAAGGCGGCCAAGAAAAGAAACACACCCAGAACACGCACAAATCTGAAAAGCGACATGCAATCCTCCCCTTCTAAGATTGGCGGCACTCCCTGGTCCGTTCCGGCCCTTTGAAGCGCCCCAACGAACCTTTGGCCGCCAGTCGTTTTGGATAGCAGGTCTTCCTTTGCAGAACGATGACAGCGGCGTTTACTTTTGGAGAAGAGGACAAAGCATCAAAAAACAAAAAAGAGGCGGCGCATGGTGTTCGCCGCCTCAAACTTGATGAAAACTTGAGTTGACCTGTTTGCTTTTTCTAGTTTGGGTGGCGCTAGGGTATCGAAAGTGTGTTGCCTTCGCGCACGATGGTAGCGGATTCCCTGCCCTGGAAGCGATAGATCACCACGAGAATTTTGTCCGCGCCGACAGCTGGGTCGCCGCCCAAGGCGCTGTTGGTGACGACGAAGTTGATTTGACCGTTGCCCATTCTGCTCCGCAGGGCCTCGGTCACGTTGACGGTATTTCCGCCCCATCCGTAATAAGCGCGGACGATGCGGAGACCGTTGTCATCCTGGTATTGTCCGCCGTAGTTGGCCGGGCGGTCATTAAAATCATCGCGGTCGCCGCGGCGCACGTTAAACATGGCGACGTCGATGAAGCCGCCTTCTTTGTATTCGAAATCGCGCTCCTGGTTTCTCCGGTTTCTGGCCCAGATGTGCAGATGCTTCTCAGCGCCAACGGCGGGATCGCCGCCCATGGTCTGGTTGTTCACCGCGACGCGGCCATTCACGCCGCCGCGGACGATGAGGTCTTTCACAATGTCGGTGACGTCATTGTGCTGAGCTTTAGTGCCGTATTCGGCGCGGACGATTTGCCAGTCGTTGTCCTGAGCGCCAGTTGGAACGCTGAGAAAAGCGATTCCCGCAGCGACGAAAAGTGCCGCAAGGACAAAAATCGCATAGCGAGTGGAAAGCTTCATTCGAGAATCCTCCGTGGCGGAACACCTCCGCCCCTTTGTTTTGAATGTAAGGCACAACAGCAAATGCAGAACGCCTAAAGAAAACGCGATTGTCCTAATCGTCTATACCCTTCGTGGACTTGCAGACTATTCGTGCTTATGGATTAGCGTGCTGATTTGGCGGGGGCTTGTTTGCGTCAGAGCGAGATTCTTCGTTGGGGGCTTTTTTTTCGCGATTGAGACAGTCCGCCAACTTATTGATAGCGTTCCCGAGGTCAGTGATTTGCAGTTCCTTAGTGGGAATCGTGCGGATTTCCTGCCCCGAATTAATAGGCATCCCGGACAGACTTCCCAAGATATTTACATACCGGCTTCCAAGGAGACCATCCGTAACGAGAGCAGCGGTTGAATCGTCACGAATCATACCGTCGTAGCGTTTCTCAATTCGTAGTGTCAGCTCTATCCTTCGATTTGAATCTATGGAATTATTGGCAAGTTCTATCTTGCTGACGCTTCCAACGGGCACTCCATTCAATCTAACGAGAGCGCCAACGCCTAGTCCGTTTACCTCAGGAACGAACGTCTTGATTTCGTATTTCGGCCGGAACACACCGAGTGAGCCGAGATAGAAGAATGCTAACAATAGTGCGACGGCGGAGAGGACTGCCAGCATTGCTTTCAGCGCTTTGTCGGAAATGCGAATCGTAATCTCTGCCATGGATGCGCGTTCGTACCTGTTCGCTTAATAAAATCACATCGGAAGGCCGAATACAACGCAAGAGCTGGGTAGTTTGCTAGCTGTGAGGAGCAATGACTCCCTCGCTCGGATTTGCAAAACGGGGGCGGTTCCCTCATCATTAATGGTTTGTTTGGGGCCGCAGCGCGCTTCCGCTGCTGCAATCGTTGAATTCAATTGTTTACAATTCCAATTTTCATGGTCGGGTCCGTGAAGGCCCCATCATGCACGACGCCTCTACGTGGAGGATTCGAAGGCAGTCGGCCTCAGAAGGCCGACGCTACAAAAACGTGATAGCAAAGGAGCGGCATGGAAAAGCCAGCTAAAATCGCGCCCGCGAAGGGAAAACTGGGCATCTTGACACCCGGAATGGGCGCCGTGAGCACTACGTTTATGGCGGGAGTCGAGCTCATCCGGCGAAACAAGGCGTGTCCGGTCGGCTCGCTGACGCAGATGGGAACGATTCGTCTGGGCAAGCGCACCGAAGGACGCTCGCCGCTTGTCAAGAAATTCGTTCCACTGGCGGACACCAAGGATCTTGTATTCGGCGGATGGGACATTTTTAAGGACAACGCGTATCAGGCAGCCTCAAAAGCCGGCGTGCTCAACCACGAACATCTCGCGCAGGTGAAAACATTTCTCTCGGGCATCAAGCCCATGAAGGCTGCGTTTGACCACGAGTACGTGAAGCGGCTCGAAGGCTCGCACGTCAAGAAAGCGAAGAACAAATACGAGCTGGCGCTGCAGATCAAAGAAGACATCGCGAATTTCAAAAAAGAAAAGCGCGTCTCGCGGCTGGTGACCTGCTGGTGCGGCTCCACGGAAGTGTTCATCAAGCCGGAGGAAGTGCACTCGACGCCGGAAAAACTCGTCGAGGCCATGAAGAACAATCATCCGGCGATTGCGCCTTCGATGCTGTACGCGTGGGCTTCGGTAACGAGCGGAGTGCCTTTCGCAAACGGCGCACCGAACCTGACCGTGGATATCCCTGCGATTCAGCAACTGGCGCATGAAAACAACGTGGCCATCTGCGGCAAGGATTTCAAGACCGGGCAAACATTGATGAAGACGATTCTCGCGCCGGGATTTAAGGCGAGGATGCTGGGGCTTGAAGGATGGTATTCGACAAACATTTTGGGAAACCGCGACGGCGAAGTGCTGGACGATCCCGGCTCGTTCAAAACCAAGGAAGAATCGAAGCTCGGCGCGCTCGAATACATTTTGCAGCCGCAGCTTTATCCCACGCTCTACGGAAAAATTCATCACAAGGTGCGCATCAACTACTATCCGCCCCGCGGGGACAACAAAGAGGGTTGGGACAACATTGATATTTTCGGATGGCTCGGCTATCCGATGCAGATCAAGGTGGATTTCCTGTGCCGCGACTCAATTCTCGCCGCGCCCATCGTTCTCGACCTGGTCTTATTCCTCGATTTGGCCCAGCGCGCGGGAATGCGCGGCATCCAGGAATGGCTGAGCTTCTACTTCAAGTCCCCCATGACGGCCCCGGGCTTGTATCCCGAGCACGATTTGTTCATCCAGTCCATGAAGCTGAAAAACACGCTACGCTGGATGATGGGCGAGGATTTGATTACGCACCTCGGCCAGGAATACTACGACTGAAGCCGAAAGATGCCGGTCTTCCCGACAAAGTGCGTCGGGCCGCAAAAACCGCGGACAGCCCGGCGCTACTTGAAACTTTCGGCGGCGAACGTTCGCAAAAAGTGGAGCGCTGGGCTAGTCGTTGGCGGAGGCCTGGGCGCTGGACTTCGCCGCGACGGCGTCGAGGACGCGCGCGGAATAAATCAGTGCTGCGCCTGCGTTCATGCTGACGGCAACGCCCAGAGCTTCCGAGATTTCTTCCCGAGTCGCGCCGGCCTTTAAAGCCGCTTCGGTGTGAAACACGATGCAGCCATCGCACCGCGTGGTGACGGCAACCGCCAACGAAATGAGCTGGCGCGTTTTCTCACCGAGCTTTGTGGTTTGCGAGTTCGCGCCACTCAGAGTCAGGTATCCCTTCAACGTATCAGGAGACAGGTTTCCGAGTTCGCCAGCGCGCGCGCCGATGTCTTTGTGATACTGATTCCAATCCATGACCATGGTTTTCTCTCCTTTAGTGGGAATGGATAATGAACACGAATTATACGCGATAGAAGGATGAGAGCGGAGATCCGAGATCGGAAAACTTGCGGGGAGCTTGGAGGGCTCGTTCTGATCTCTGGTCTCCGTTCTCCGATCACTGTTGGATATGATATCTTCTCAAGTTCACCCTGGCCTGCCTTAGGTCGGGGAGTTGTAGCAGAGCGGCGCGGCCCTTTCCTTTCATGCCCGCAAGAGTTGACCTTGGCGTTAGGACGTAAGGAGTCGTTTCCATGAAGAGTTCGTACAACGGGAATCCCATCCCAGGGGATGGAAAAGCGATTGCCTACAACGGCGGAGAATTGCAGGTGCCGGACGCGCCCATCATTCCTTTTATCGAAGGCGATGGCACGGGGCGAGACATCTGGAAAGCATCGCGGCGCGTGTTTGACGCCGCTGTGGACCAAGCCTACGGTGGAAAGCGGCGCGTGGCGTGGTTTGAAGTTTTTGCGGGCGAGAAAGCGTTCAACACGTTTAAAGAATGGTTGCCGAACGATACCGTTGATGCAATTCGCGATTTTCGCATCGCGATTAAAGGACCGCTGACGACGCCGGTGGGCGGAGGGATTCGTTCACTGAATGTCGCGCTGCGACAAATCCTGGACTTGTACTCCTGCGAGCGTCCGGTGAAATATTTTCCCGGAGTTCCCTCCCCCGTGCGGGCGCCCGAGAAAATGGACGTATTCATTTTCCGCGAAAACACTGAAGACGTGTACATCGGCATTGAGTGGAAGTCCGGAACGCCGGAAGTGAAAAAGCTGTTGGAATTCCTGAATGGCGAAATGCTGAAAGACGGAAAGAAGCAGATTCGCTGGGACTCAGGCGTTGGCATCAAGCCGATTTCGCCGACCGGAACGAAGCGGCTGGTACGGCGTGCGATCAAGTACGCGCTGGCGCATGGACGAAAAAGCGTCACGCTGGTGCACAAGGGAAACATTCAGAAATTCACCGAGGGTGCGTTTCGCGATTGGGGCTATGAGTTGGCACGAGAAGAGTTCCGCGCGCAGACAGTAACCGAGCGGGAGAGCTGGATCATCGACAACAAAGACAAGAATCCGGCGCTGAAGGTCGAACAAAATGCGGCGATGCTCGAACCGGGACTCGAACAAGCCACCGACGCGTTCAAGAAAACCGTGTACGACGAAGTGAAGCACACGCTCGACGCGATTTACGTGACGCATGGCAAAGGCCAGTGGAAGCAGAAGCTGATGATCAACGACCGCATCGCGGATTCCGTATTTCAGCAAGTGCTGATGCGCGCGGATGAATACAGCGTGCTGGCGACCTCCAATTTGAACGGCGATTATCTTTCTGACGCGTGCGCGGCGCAGGTGGGCGGCTTGGGAATGGCGCCAGGCTCGAATATCGGTGATGGTTACGGCGTGTTCGAGGCCACGCACGGAACGGCGCCAAAATACGCGGACAAGGACGTCATCAACCCGAGTTCGGTGATGCTTTCGGGCGCGATGATGTTTGAGTTTCTGGGATGGAAGGAAGCGGCCAAGCTGATCGAGGACGGCATCGCGCGCACGATTCAGCAAAAGCGCGTGACGTACGACTTGGAGCGGCTGATGCCGGGCGCGACGAAGCTGGGAACGTCGGCGTTCGCGTCGGCGATCATAGAGAACATGCAAGGCGCGGCGGCGGCGCGGCGCTAGCATAAGCCTTGTGGAATCAGTGCTTTCCGATGATTACAGTTCGGCGCCCGGAGTAAAGATAATCCGCTATGTAGATAGTTTGGCTATCTAGATAGCCAGACTATGTACTTTGCTTCACAAAGTTGCTTGTTGATGAATTCGGCAAGACAGCCTGGCTCTGCAGTGGCGCGCGGCTCCGCAAGGCAAAGCGGTTTCAAACAAATTCCAGGTTGGACGAGAGATTCATACGCGAGGAGAAAGAGGAAACTTCATGCGGAAGAAAGTGACGGTGGTAGGAGGCGGCTTTGTGGGTTCGACCACGGCGCAGCGGATTGTGGACCTGGAGCTGGCCGATGTGGTGTTGACGGATATTTTGGATGGGCCGCCAGCGGGAAAAGGATTGGACATGCTGGAGTCGGGACCGATTACGCGTACGGACTCGCACGCGACTGGTATTTCGACGGCGAGCGGAGATTATTCCGCGACCGCGAACAGCGACGTGGTGGTGATTACGGCGGGATTTCCGCGCAAGCCGGGAATGAGCCGCGACGATTTGCTGAAGGCGAACTATGACGTGGTGAAAGGCGTGGTCGAGCAGATTGTGAAGCATTCGCCGAATTGCATCCTCGTCATGGTGACGAATCCCCTGGACGCGATGGCGCAGGCGGCGTTGAAAGTCAGCAAGTTTCCGAAAAACCGCGTGATGGGCATGGCCGGAGTGCTGGACTCGGCGCGAATGAGTTCCTTCGTGGCGGCGGAATGCAAAGTGAGCGTGGAGAACGTGCATTCGTTTGTGCTCGGCGGACATGGCGATGACATGGTGCCGCTGCCGCGGTATTCGACGGTAGCGGGAATTCCCCTCCCTGACCTGCTGCCGAAGGAGCGCATTGACGCGATCGTCGAGCGTACGCGCAAGGGCGGAGCAGAGATTGTGAATCTGCTGAAGACCGGCTCGGCGTACTATGCGCCGTCTGCGGCGGCTGTAGAAATGGTCGAGGCGATCCTGAAGGACAAGAAAAAGATTTTGCCCTGCTGCGTGTATCTCGAAGGCGAGTATGGAATTAAGGGATTGTTTGTTGGCGTGCCAGTCAAGGTGGGAGCCAAAGGCGTGGAAGAAATCATTCAGATTAAACTGACGCCGGAAGAAAATGCAGCGCTGCAAAAGTCGGCGTCGTCAGTTAAGGAATTAGTGGCCGTTCTGGGCCTGTGAAGTGGTAGCTTATCTTCACTGATTTGGGGTGAGGAGGCTGCTGATGAAGTCCTCGAAGTTTGTGATTCATTACTATTTGCTGTTTCTGTCTCTCCTGCTGATGGCCATGCCGTTTTATCATCAGGCGACCGGCCGCGAAATGCAAGCAGCACTAAAAATAAACCTCGATACCGTTGCAGGAATTACAGGAATGCTCGGTTTCGCCACGTTTGTGGCGATCGTGAATCTCAAGCGAAGGATTGAAGCATTGGAGAAGTTGGGGCTCGGGAAGAATCAGCAATCGTGAAGGGAACAAGGAGAACGATGAGACATTGGAAGGCGTTGCTGTTTATGAGCCTCTTGGGGTTGGTAGCGATGGCAATGGCGACGATTGGCGCGGGCGAGACGAAGCCGGTGCGGGTGGCGCTGGTGAAGATGCCCTATGTCGGCGAGCGGAACGTGCCAGATACTTCGCGCGGTCCGGACTATTTGGAAGAAGGCGGCATTCGCAAGTTGCTGGAGCAGCAAGGCGCGCAGGTGAAGCCTACGGACACGGTGGCCTTGACCGCTGATGAAGAGAAGGCTTACGGACAATGGAACCATTTGGCGCTAGCTGCGGGCGACATGGCAAAACTGGTGGCGGACGAGCGGCGCAACGGATATTTGCCGATCGGACTGCTCGCGAACTGCAACGGACTTCTGGGTATGCTCAGCGGGCTGCAACATTCTGGACCGACCGCGAAGCCGCTGCGCGTGGGCATGGTCTTCATTGACGCGCACGGTGATTTCAATACCCCCGAGACGACATTGAGCGGGATGCTGGGTGGGATGCCGGTGGCCATTGCGGCTGGGCAATGCCTGACGCGGATGCGGATGAAGGCTGGACTCGAGCCCGCGCTTCCGACGCGGCACATTGTCGAGGTTTGCGTACGAGATACCGACCCGCTCGAACAGGAATTGCTGGATCGCTCGGAGATTCAGCAACTCACGCTGGAAGACGTGCGCACGCGGTCGGCGAATCTGCATCGGGAGATGAAGCGGCTGTCAGAGTTGACCGACGTGATTTACGTTCATGTGGACATGGACGGATTAGATCCGAGCGAAGTGCCGGGCGTGGCGCTGCCTGTTCCTAACGGGCCAAGCAGCGTTGAGCTGGCGGCGGCGATCACGGAAATGTTCAAGTACCAAAAAGTAGGCGCGTTTGGAGTGGCGGCGATGCCGTACGACGATCACGACACGACCGGCATTTCGCGGAAAGGGGCTTACAACTTGATCCTCGGCGCAATAAAGGGCGTGCAGGAACGAAAGAGCGAATAAGTAGAAGAGAACGCTAGTGACGCTCTAAAAAGCGGCGCTGCCCCTTATACGTTGACGCCAACAAAACAAGTCGCCCGCCGCGGACGGCGGCCGCTACGCTAAGCGGCGCATTCGCCGCGGCCGAGCTTGACAGAAAAAGTTTCGGTATCGCCCCAATCGAGGAAGATGTCTTCGGTGGAGTGTGTGACTCTCGTTAGCGGATGCAGGCGCTCGACAATCGCTTTGTCGGGGGTGCGAGCGACCCAAGAGTTGAACGATTCCCCGCTCTCGCGATTCTGCTGGTAAAAAGCGAGGAGTTCGCGAATGATGGCGGGAATCGGCCGCGCGGGTACGGGCATAATTTGGCGACCGAAGCGCACACCGTCGGAGCTTACCTTGCCTCCGAGAAGCAATTGATAGTAAGGCGCCTGCTGGTCTTCGATCTTGCGAACGTTTCCGTAAAAGCCGATATCGGCGATGTGGTGCTGGCCGCAGGAATTCGGGCATCCGCTGATCTTGATGCGGAGTTGTGTGATTTCGGGATCGTCGTAGCCTTCCAGAGCGCGTGAAAGTTCATCGGCCAGCGTGAGCGAGCGCGTGATGCCGAGATTGCAAGTGGTGGCTCCCGGGCAGCCGGTGACGTCCGAAATGGTGCGCGCGCCGGGAATCGCCAGTTCGAGCTCGCGGAGTTCGTCGTAAATCGTGCGCACTCGGTCGAATGGCACCCAGGGAATGACCAAGTCCTGATTGATGGCGATGCGCACGCCAGAGAGATCGTGCTTCTCAAGGAGATCAGCGAGGCCGCGCATCTGGTTGCTATAAAAAGTCCCTGAGAGAAGCTTGATCCAAACGGCACCATAGCCCGCCTGGCGTTGAGGCATCAGATTGTGTTCGGCCCAGCGATCATACTCGGCATCGGCCGCGGGATTGGACAGACTGAGCGTCAGAGGCGCGGGAGAGATGTTGACAAGCGCGGGCCGCTGAATCGGTGACGGCACAGTGAAAACCTCGGCGGGCGCCTGGGAGGTCTTGCGCTTTTCGAAAACCAGGCGGCGAAGCTCTTCGATGCCCTTTTCGCGAAGAACGAATTTCAAGCGTGCCTTAAACTTGTTCTTGCGGTTTCCGGTTTCGCTGAAAACGCGCAGGACCGCTTCGATCGTAGGAAGCAACTCTTCTTCCGGCAGAAACTCAGTTAGAACCGCAGACTCGGTTGGCAAACTTCCCAGCCCACCGCCGACGAGGACCTTGAAGCCGCGACGCGCCGTGCCATTCGAGCCGCGCACTTGCGCTATAACTCCCACGTCGTGGATGCCGGCAACAGAGCAACCGCCGTCGTCGGCGCAGCCGGAGAAGGCAATCTTGAATTTGCGCGGCAAGTCGTGAAAATCCGGATGCCGCAAGAGGTAGCGCGAAACACCTAAAGCGTATGGCGTGACGTCGAAGGCTTCGCCGGGGCAGATTCCCGCTACGGGGCAGGAAGTAACATTCCGCACGGTATTGCCACAGGCCTCGCGCGTGGTCAGGCCGCAATCGGCGAGCAAGCGCATGGCAGCTGGAACGTTTTCGAGTTTTACGAAATGGAACTGGACATTCTCGCGAGTAGTGAGATGGCCGCGCCCGGTGGAATACTCATCGGCAATTTGCGCCAGAACCCGAAGCTGCGACGCTTTCACGACACCAGCAGCGACCTTCACGCGCAACATCTGGAAGCCCGGTTGCCGCTGGCCGTACGTCCCGTGTTTCAAGCGGAACGGCCGGAATTGTTCTTCGCTGATTTCGCCGCGGCGGAGCTGCTGAGCGCGCTCTTCAAAACGCGCAATCTCTGCTTCAATAGCTTCGCGGCTGTGCCTCTCTTCGACTTCCGTTGTGGTAGCGACTGTCATTACCTGGCCCCCCCGAGTCTGTTCCTTAATGTCCGTAACGAGAACTTTCCTGCGCAAAAATAAAAAAGCCCACTCGCCATCTTTCTGGCTCGTGGGCTTCGGAACTTGATGATTAAGCTAGGCTAAGTCCGGAAACTCCTCTGGCCAGAGATGTGTGTCATGGGACACATAGCGCAACACGCGCACGAACAACACATCATCTGGCGGCAGCTCTTCATAAAGAAGCAGGATACTTTCCCGGAGATCCTCATGTCAAAGGGAAATCCTCGCAAAGATTAGATGCATGGAATTCAAAATAGTAATCAGCGCTCTGGACGTTTCCAGGGCTAATTATTGCGGTTTCGCGGCTGGAGCCGAGGCTTTTGGCTTAGGCGCGGCTGGCCTTGCCGGAGCCGCGGCTGCACCGACGATAGTGGCGTGCTTGATGACATCCAGCTTGGGATATTTGCCGTCGAGGTAGGCCTTCCCGAGTCTCGAAATCTGGTCCTGCTCCTCGGTGGGCTGTTCGCCATACTGGTCGTAGAACATTTCCACGACTTTCATGCCCGTGGGGTCAACTGTGGCGAAAGGCGCAAAACCCTTGCTGTCGAGAAAGGAATTGTCCCCGAAATTGATGAAGATCTGCGTGGAGCGGGAATTGGGTTGCGACGTTTGGGCAAAAGTCACAAATCCGCGCTTATTGCTCTGGGTTACGGGGTCATCCTTAATATCGCTATTCCGCCACGCCGCAGACACCGGGGGATAAGAGCTGATGCCGAACTGCACGACAAATCCTGAGTGGACGCGGTACAACACCATGTTGTCGAAAAAATGGTGTTTAACGAGATTGTAGAAACGATCCACTCCGATCGGGGCCCAGGCACGCGTAACATCCATGGTGAAATCGCCACGCGCGGTCTCGAACTTGGCCTGGAATGTCTCCGGAGCTTTGTCTTTGAGCATCGAAGGACGCAGCAGGGTTCGATCATAGCTCGCTGCAGTGGATTTTCCGGCTGCGCCGGCGTTTGGTTTTGGCTTCGCCGGAGCTTGCGCGGGCGTTTGCGCCAAGGCACTTCCGATGAAGCAAAGAGTCACTCCAAGAACAAGACTCGCGCGTTTTCTCATCTATGTCCTTCTCTCTCTTTTGGATTTGCCACTATTACAGGCGCCGGCAGCGGCGCAAGGAGCTCTCGTCTGATCCGCTCCACTTCCCCCATCAAGTGCAAAGTATTTTCGCCGAGAATCTTCTTTACGTCACCTTCGGAGTAACCTTCTTTCAGAAGAGCCTCAGTGATTTTAGGGAGCATCGTCGCGTCCTCCATACCATAAGGCATGTTGGCGCCGTCGAAATCTGAACCCAAGCCCACGTGATCTACACCCGCCACTTTCACAGCATGGTCGATGTGCTCGATGATTTTCGTCCAATCCACTCTGGGGAGCTTGCCCTGTTCGACAGCCTCGCGCGTGAGGCGGTCGCCTTCAAGAAGCTGGCAGGCTTCATTGTCGCCGCAACGTTTCTGCACTTCTTCGGCGATGGCTTTGTTGATTTCAGGATTCGCTTTCTCTGCGTCGCGGAATTCCTGGCTGAGGAAACCGACGTGATAATTGATTTGAATCACTCCGCCTTTGGCGGCGAGGTCCTTCATCATTTGGTCGGTCATGTTGCGGGGAACGTCACAAATCGCTCGGCAGGAAGAATGCGAAGCAATCATCGGAGCGCTGCTTATCCTGAGCACGTCGTAAAAAGTCTTGTCGCTGACATGGGAAATGTCCACGATAACGCCGAGGCGGTTCATTTCGCGGATGACCTCTTTGCCAAAATCCGTGATGCCGTTGTGGGCGGGCTTGTCGGTGGAAGAATCGGCCCATTCGTCATTGCCACTGTGCGTCAGAGTCATATACCGCACGCCGAGGTTGGCGAATTTCCGCAGCACGGCGAGGTCGGAGTTGATCATGTGGCCGCCTTCAACGCCCATCAACGCGGCGATCTTGCCCTCTTTATGCGCGGCCCGGACTTCCGCGGCGGTGGTACACAGCATTAAGTTCTTAGGATGCGCGCTCACCTGTGCGCGAACGGCCTCAATTTGTGTGAGAGCGCGATTCACGGCTTCTTGCCCCATGATCTTGCTGGGGATCCAAATGGAAAAGAAAATGGCGCCGAGGCCGCCTTCTCTCATGCGTGGAACATCAATGCTTCCGTCGGAGTGGCGTTCTCCAATGTCAAATTCTCCGTCGAGGAAGCGCTGCGTCGTGTCGTCATGTGTATCCACAACGATCGAGGAAAAATGCAGTTTCTTTGCGCGCGCGGAGATAGTCTCGGACTTCACGCCCGCCACCAGCAAACCGCCAATCGCAATGCAGAGCGCAATTTTGAGTAGGACTCGGGGCATTTCAATTCTCATTTCTCCATGAGACCGCGACGGTTTATCACTGCGATTGCAGTTCCTTGCTGACTTTCTCAGTTTGTTCCATCACTCGCAACAGATTACCGCCAAGGATTTTGCGGATGTCGTCGTCTTTGTAGCCTTTGCGCATCAGCGCTTCGGTGATTTTCGGCAGCTTGGAGCAATCCTCCATGCCGTCCGGCATGGTCGCGCCGTCGAAGTCGGAGCCGAGGCCGACGTGGTCAGGGCCAACGAGTTTCACGACGTGGTCGATGTGGTCGATGATTCTTTCCCAACTCACGCGAGGCAATGCCCCGGACGCTTCCAGTTGTTTCTGGAGGTCGTTCAATTTGCGGCCGGTGCAATCGGTATCGTCGCCGCATTCCTTCGAGATTTTGTCGGCGGCGGCCACGACCCCGCCCTGGGCTTTGTCGTAGGCGTCTTTGTAAGCCTGGTCGATGAAGCTGCGCTCGTAATTGATTTGGATGACACCGCCCTTAGCCGCAAGAGCCTTGATCATTTCGTCGGACATGTCGCGCGGATGGTTGCACAGGGCGCGGCAGGAAGAGTGGGAGGCAATGAGCGGAGCTTTACTGACTTCGAGTGCGTCGTAGAAAGTTTTGTCACTGACATGTGAAATGTCCACCATGATTCCCTGGCGATTCATTTCACGGACAATCTCTTTGCCGAAATCGGTGAGGCCGTTGTGCACAGGTTTGTCAGTCGAAGAGTCGGCCCATTCGTCGTTATAGAAATGCGAGAGCGTCATGTAGCGGACGCCCAAGTCCCCAAACATTCGCAGGACGCGAATGTCATTGCCAATCATGTGACCACCTTCAACGCCGATAATCGCAGCGATTTTTCCTTGCGCGTGCGCGCGGCGGACTTCTTCGGCGGTGCGGCAAAAGACCATGTCTTTCGAATACTTGATGACGTTCTCGTGGACGGCATCGATCTGATCCAAAGCCTTTTGCACCGCGGGCGGACCCATGATGCGGCCATCAATCCAGATGGAAAAGAAAATCGCGTTCATGCCGCCTTCACGCATGCGCGGAATGTCCACGTGGCCGTCAGGATTGCGCTTGCCGAGATCGAAGTTCTTGGAGAAAAAGCGCTGCGTGGTGTCGTCGTGGGTGTCTAGCACGATCGAAGAGAAATGCAGTTTCTTGGCTCGCTCGGCAATGTCGTCGGCCTTCGCGGGCGCGGCAAGCCGCGAACCTGCGAACAGAATTCCGCATAGACACAAACCGATGACGAGACGCGAGCTAAATCGGGTCACGTTACGCTCCTTAGAGCAAATGAGAAGAATTGCTTCAAAATATCGGTGAGATTCTAACGCAAGCAGCGCGCACTGGCACGCGCCAAAAGCGAGATCGAGAGGCGCGATTAGCCGGCGCCACCGGCGACGGTTCCCGGACGTTCCTTGAATGCCGCCTTGATGTAGTCAGCGTTGGCCTGGGCGATGACTTCGAGCCTGATCTGTTTCGGGCAAGCCGCTTCGCATTCGCCGATGTTGGTGCAATTGGCGAAGCCTTCGCGATTCATCTGACGGACCATAGCGAGAGCACGGCGGTCACGTTCCGCCTGCCCTTGCGGAAGATGCGCGAGGTGAGAAATCTTGGCGCTGACAAATAATGCCGCAGCAGCGTTCGGGCACGCGGCCACACATGCGCCACAGCCGATGCACGCGGCTGCGTCCATTGCGAGATCGGCGTCCTGTTTTTGGACGGGGATGGCGTTTCCATCCGGCGGGCTGCCAGTGGGCACAGAAATAAATCCGCCGGCAGCGATAATGCGGTCGAATGACGAGCGATTCACCACCAGGTCTTTTACAACTGGAAACGCCGAGGCGCGCCAGGGTTCCAGGTAAACCTCATCGCCATCCCTGAAGTGGCGCATGTGCAACTGGCAGACGGTGGTGCCTTTGAAGCCGCCGTGCGCCTTGCCATTAATCATGAAGCCGCACATGCCGCAGATGCCTTCACGGCAATCGTGATCGAAAGCGACGGGATCCTCGCCCTTTTCGATCAGGCCCTCGTTGAGCACATCGAGCATTTCGAGGAAGGACATGTGCTCGTTCACACCGGGAACTTCATAGCGAACCATGCGCCCCTGATCCTGCACGTTTTTCTGCCGCCAGACGTGGAGTGTCAGCTTCATCTCACTTGTAACTCCGCTGCGAGGGCTTCACGTAATTGAAGACCAGGGGCTCCTTGTTCAGCACAGCAGGGTTGCCTGCGCCCTTGAATTCCCACGCGGCCACATAAGAAAAGTTGGTATCGTCTCGCAGAGCCTCGCCGTCTGGCGTCTGATATTCTTCACGAAAATGCCCGCCGCAGGATTCGTTGCGGTGCAGCGCATCCATGCACATCAACTCCCCAAGCTCGAAGAAATCCGCCACTCGGCCAGCCTTCTCGAGCGATTGATTGAATTCCTCATTCGAGCCCAGCACGCGCACGTTCCTCCAGTAATCCTCGCGAAGTTCCGCGATCATGCCGGCCGCTTTCTTCAAACCGGCGGCGTTGCGCGACATGCCGCAGTATTCCCACAGAATCTTGCCCAATTCGCGGTGGTAGGAGTCCACGGTGCGCTTGCCGCTGGCGCTTAGAAGCTTTTTGGTGATGGCGTTCACGTTGGCGACGGCTTCTTGTGCCGCCGGAGAATCATCGGAATATTTTTCGTGCTTTGTGTTCGCCAGGTAGTTCCCGAGCGTGTACGGAATGACGAAATAGCCGTCGGCGAGCCCTTGCATCAAAGCGCTGGCTCCGAGCCGATTTGCGCCGTGGTCGGAGAAATTCGCTTCGCCCATCACGAACAGCCCCGGGATGGTGGACATCAAGTTGTAATCCACCCACAGACCGCCCATGGTGTAGTGGATCGCCGGATAAATGCGCATCGGCACTCTGTATGGATCTTCGCCAGTGATGCGCTCGTACATCTCAAAGAGGTTGCCGTACCGCTCGGCGATTTTATGCCCGCCCAAACGTTTGAGGGCGTCCGAAAAATCGAGATAGACGCCGAGTCCCGTTTCTCCCACGCCACGGCCCTCGTCGCATGCGGCTTTCGCAGCGCGGGAGGCGATATCGCGCGGCACCAGGTTGCCGAAGCTGGGATAGCGACGCTCGAGATAGTAATCACGCTCGTCTTCTGGAATCGACGCCGGGTTGCGTTTGTCGCCGGTCTTTTTGGGAACCCAGATGCGGCCGTCGTTGCGCAGCGACTCGGACATCAGGGTGAGCTTGGACTGATAATCGCCCGACACGGGAATGCAAGTAGGATGAATTTGCGTGTAGCACGGATTCGCAAAAAGCGCGCCTCGTTTGTACGCACGCCAGATCGCCGTGGCGTTGCTGCCCTTGGCGTTCGTTGAAAGATAGAAGACGTTGCCATAGCCGCCCGTGGCCAGAACTACGGCGTCGCCGAAGTGCACACTTACCTTGCCGTCGTTGAGGCTCCGCGTGACGATTCCCCGCGCGTGGCCATCAACCACGATTAAGTCGAGCATTTCTGTGCGCGGATGCATCTTCACGGCGCCCAGCCCGACCTGACGCTCCAGCGCCTGGTACGCACCAAGCAGAAGTTGCTGCCCCGTCTGGCCACGCGCGTAAAAGGTTCGCGAAACCTGCGCTCCGCCAAACGAGCGATTGTCCAGCAGTCCGCCATACTCTCTTGCGAACGGCACTCCTTGCGCCACGCACTGGTCGATGATGTTGACGCTCACTTGCGCGAGGCGGTAGACGTTGGCTTCGCGCGACCGAAAATCGCCGCCCTTTACCGTGTCGTAGAACAAGCGGTACACGCTGTCGCCGTCGTTGTGATAGTTTTTGGCCGCGTTGATGCCGCCTTGCGCAGCAATGGAATGCGCGCGCCGCGGCGAATCCTGGAAGCAGAAACAATCTACGTTGTACCCTAGTTCCCCGAGGCTGGCCGCAGCTGACCCGCCGGCAAGACCGGTGCCCACCATAATGATTGTGTGCTTGCGTTTGTTCGCTGGATTAACCAGCTTCAAGCCGAACTTATGCGTCTCCCATGATTTTTCAATGGGGCCGGTGGGCGCGTTGGAAATCAGTTCCATCTGTCAGCTTTTCCTCATACGGGCTTGATGAAGCCGGCCAGCACCGCGACCGGAATCGAGATGTATCCAATGGCAATCACAACTGCGAAAACCTTGGCCGCACGCTGGACCCAGGGCGTATACACCGGATGGCTGAAACCAAGCGACTGAAACATGCTCCATAGCCCGTGATACAGGTGGTAGCACAGCATGATCATCGCGATGATGTAGAACACCGAAGACGGCCAGAATTGAAACCCGGTAACCACGTTGTTGTACACATTGTGCTCGTCAAAAGGACCGCCTGGGTGCACCGTGCCAAACGTAAAATTCAGCAGGTGGTAGATCACGAAAGCCAGGATGATCGGCCCGCTCCACATCATGGTGCGCGAAGCGTACGTGGAATGCAGATTGGCTTTCTTCACGTACGGAATCGGCCGGGCGGCACGCTGCAGCCGCCATAGAGCAATCGAAGCCCAGATATGCAGGAGCACCGATATCAGCAGCGTGATTCGCGCGCCCCACAGCAGCGATGGCACGCTCCGCAGCATTTCGGAGTAATGATTGATTTTCTCCGGCGGTTCGAAGATTTGCAGATTTCCAAGAAGATGCCCGACGATAAAGCCAAACAGGATGAACCCTGTCACGGCCATGACAGCTTTCTTGCCGACGGTGGTGTCCCAAAAGCGCTGCCGTGCCACCGGAAGATTAGCAGTAGCGCTCATTCGCCACACCTTGGCCAGCGGGCGGGTGTGCGTTTCAAAAAATAATCATTGCTGCGGGAAAGAAGAATCAGACGAGGCCGAGTTGCCGTGTCAGACATGCCCTCTCCGCCGCGGGATTCCTGAGCGGTTCCTGTTTTCAGGAACTGTAGGAGCAACCTGCTTGCTGCAGGCGGTGAGAATCGCGGCTGAACCAGTATAGGCAGATGCATTCGGCGATGCAAACTCAACCTGTCCGATGGGACGGTTTTTTGCTGACAACATCCCGCTAGAGTTTTGTTGAGAGTTCGCGCGGACCACGCGAAAATGGAATTGTCGTTTGGCGGGATCCACCGGGCCTAAGCCCCTC
The DNA here is from genome assembly GCA_035280045.1 of Candidatus Acidiferrum sp. GTDB lineage: Bacteria > Acidobacteriota > Terriglobia > Acidiferrales > UBA7541 > Acidiferrum. The sequence goes on along the minus strand of DATEGP010000050.1, from coordinate 84,005 downwards.
CTGGTTGCACTCCCAGAGTTTCAAGGAATCGCCATGAGCACAACTCTCAGCCTTGTGTCAGAACTGGAACGAATCGCGCGCGCCCTCGAAACGGAGGATACGGGCGCAGGGCAACCCTCTCTCACGGCAATTGCTGAAAAACTCGCGAAGGTTATCGGCGTCCGCGACGAGGAAGTCGCCATCCTGGGGGTCTCCAAGCGCTGGAAACATTTGCACTTCCTGGTGCCGGAGGCGCTGAAAAGCGTAGGTTTTGTTCCGATATCCAGCAATTCCTCTTTGGCAGCAAAAACCGCTCGCGCGAGCCGCCCGGAGATTGACAATAACTTCAGCGCCGCGCGTCACGCAGTGGTCTTCGAGAACATAAAACTGAGCGGTGAAAGCCTGGATCCCATCCAAAAAATTATTAGCGCGCCAATTCTTTATGACAGTAGAGTTGTGGGTGTGATTCAAGTTAGCCGCAAGGGCGCAACGGCTGCAGCGGCCGGACCGGATTTCACCGCAGAACACCTCGGGAACTTGCTCGCACTCTGCAAACCGCTCGGAAAATTCATTTATCGTGCTGCCGGCGAATAGCTCGAGCCGACCTGCCCACGGCGACTGTTAACCGCCGTTCATAATTCTATTTCGATATCAACGCAGCCATCAAAATGCATTTGACACTCGAATACCTTCTTGTTACTTTTGCTTTGCCCTAAAATTTTTTTGCTCTCAATCCTTTTCAGGGAGGCCCGAAAACCGGCACCATGGCGTTTGTCGCGAAGAAGATCTTCCTCACAAAGGGTGTCGGGAAACATCGAGAAAGGCTCTCCAGCTTTGAGTTGGCCCTGCGCAACGCAGGCATTGCCGCTTGCAACATCGTCCGCGTCTCCTCCATCTTTCCGCCCAATTGCAAATTGATTTCCCGTAGCGAAGGGTTGAAGCATCTCAAACCCGGGCAGGTGGCGTTCACCGTTATCAGCGAGAATTCCACGAAAGAGCCGCATCGCCTTATCGCGGCCAGCATCGGCCTCGCTCTTCCGAGCGACAAGACCATGTATGGATATCTCTCCGAACACCATTCCTTCGGTGAAACGGAAGAAGTTGCCGGGGAATACGCCGAAGAACTCGCCGCGGAAATGCTCGCCACTACGCTGAACGTGGAATTCGATCCGGATTTGTCGTTCGACGAGAAAAAAGAGGTTTACCGCATTTCGAACAAGATCGTCCGCACCATGAACATCACACAGTCTGCTGTGGGCGACAAACGCGGTCTGTGGACGACCGTCCTGGGCGCCGCCATCTTGATTGGCGAAGACGACTAGCCGTATCCTCTCCCCAAGTTGTTCTCGGAGGTCCCCCGTGCGGATTCCAAGGGCTCTACCCACGTCTGTTCTTTTCTTATTCGCTTTAGTTCTTCCTTTTTGTGCAGAGGCGAAGGATCGCGTCACCATTCTCTATGATGCTTTTTCAGACTCCAAGGAAGTCACCAAGGATTGGGGATTCTCCGCGTTGGTCGAACACGATGGCAAGCACATCCTTTTTGACACAGGGAACGATGCGGCCATCTTCGAGCACAACGTCAAAGCACTTGGCGTCGATCTGACGAAGCTCGATTTTGTAGTCATCTCCCACCGCCACACTGACCACAGCACAGGTTTGAAGTATGTGTTGAAAATAAATCCCACCGTGAAGGTCTACGCTCCCAAAGAAGGGTTTGGCCAATTCGGCGGCGTCTTCCCCAAAACGTTTCTGCGCCCGGCTCCCGAGCTCCCCGCTAAGATGCGGTATTTCGATGGCAACTACCCTGACAATCTGCCAACTGGCCAGCTCTATCAAGGCGGCAACTTTCAGTTGGTTGACGCGCTGACCGAAGTAGCTCCGGATATTTTTCTCATCTCCACAATTTCAAAGACTTCCGGCACGTTGGAGCTGCGCGAACTCTCGCTTGCTATTAAGCAACCAGAAGGATTGCTGTTGGTGGTTGGCTGCTCTCATCCGGGAATCGAAGAAATTCTGCAAGCGGCCACGGCAATTGATTCTCGCTTTCACATGCTCCTCGGTGGATTGCATCTGGTAACTACCCCGGAAGACCAGATCGACGTTTTAGTCTCAAATTTGAAGAACAAATGGAAGCTGGAAAAGACTGCCCCGGGCCATTGCACAGGGGAGCCCGCCTTTCTTCGCCTCCAGAAGACTTACGGGGAGAATTACTACTACGCTGGCACTGGAAGTCGCCTGGACGTTCCCTAAGCGTTCGGTTTGGTGTCGAGATCGTAGGCGGTCTTTAGCCACTTTTTCACTTCTGCATCAATTTGGGAAACGGAAGTCAGTTCAATCCGGTGCGTGATGCGGTCTTTTTTCGCAAGACCGCCGGTATCAACCAATCGCTTCGGCAATTTTCCTTTGTAGTGCGTCAGCGCGAATCCAAAATCAACGCGCGAATTAGTCGTCGGCTTGATCTGCGCGAAGACGTGCTCGCGATACAGCGGCACAATGGTTTTGCACGGGCAGACTCTTACGTCGTCGCCCATCGACCTGCCTAGTCTTAGCAACTCTTCAAAGATCGGACGCAATTTTTCCTTTGGCCCGGTGTATTGCTCTTCCACGTATTTCGCGGCGTTTTTCAGATACGCTTGCGGGGAGTCCTCTTCACCTTTGCCTTCGGCGCGCTCCGCGATCCACCACGCGCTGTTCGTGCCCAGCTTGTGCTTGGTCTTCAGCCATTCGCGGTGCGATTTCTCGTCCTTCGGCCCTTCTTTTTTCACCAGCGCGAGCCATTCTTCGAGCGAGCGGCCCGTTCTACTTTTCAGCTCAGCCACCCACTTCTGCACCATTCCAACGCCAGGATGCACGTCGTAAAGAGCCTGCGTCTTTGCTGTAGCCATGATTTCAACTCCTCCAGCAGTCTCACTTTTCACGAATGCTGCAACAACAGGCCCCACCAGGGTGATAACAGTCCCAATCTATTTGGATGACAGCAAGAATTGGTTGCCGTCCACATCCCGGAACATGGCCGAGGTTCCCCACTCCTCTGTCTTCGGCTGCCCCAGGAACTCGATGCCTTTTGCGGACATCTCCTTGTAGGATTTCGGAACATCGTTGCTCCAGAATACGAGCGGCTGAAACTGCCCGATGAGGGCTTCGTGTCCGGGCGAAGTGAAAAGCACAAGCTCCGTCTCCGCGCCTGGAATCCCCAGTTCAATCCAACGTTGGTTTCCGAGCGGCTGGTCGGTGCGAATTTGGAAGCCCAGTTTCTCAGTGTAGAACTTCAGCGCTCTCTCCTGATCGCGAACCGGAACGGTAACAAATTTGATGCCTCGAATCATAGCGCCTCCTCGCCGAGCATCTTTGCAGTCTCCGAAAAGCTGGCGCAAGTCCCCCTCGTAATTAGGACTATAGTGATAAACTTACGCCATGGTTGTCACCGCCGCCGCTATCGAGCTTGATATCTACGTGCTCGATGTCCTAATGCGCGATTTGGTGGGCCACGATAAGAAGCCTTCGGCCTTCATCGTATATCTGTATCTCGCCGCCCGCATCGAGCGGGAGATGACGCAGTGCGTGGAAGCCAGCTATGGCACGATTGCGTCGGCAACAGGACTTTCCAAATCCGCGGTGCAGCACGCCGTCGGCCACCTGAAAAAGCGAAAGCTAATCATGGTCTCCAGGAATTCACCCACTTCCACTCCGCAGTATCGCCTCCATCGTCACTGGAGGCTGCGGTTGCGTGGTGTCTAGCAGATCAACTTAATCAGCGCTTGAAGTGGCCCAGGCGCTCCAGCACCGCGCCGACAATCAGCGGCAGCGCTACGGTGGCGTCGTCAAAGACTTCCGCGAACTGGCCGCCTTCTTCGCGCGGAACGAATTTCCCCCACGAAACGGCTTCTGTGTAGGTACTGCCGCTCAATCCTCCCCAGCTTACCGGCTCGGGGCAGATGCGCACACCATAGTTGTAGCGCTTCAGAGGCAGTTTTTTGTAGCCGCGCCGCGCGAGCAGCTCGGCGTAAACCCCGAATTGTTGCGACCAGTTGCGCGGCACGCCCCCGCCAATGGTAAAGATTCCCATGCGCTTGGTTTCCAACATTGTATTTGCAAATTTCTCGAAGTCTTCGAAGGGATCGAACCTCAGTACGGGCCGGTTTTCTCTTTGCCTTGCGATTTTGTGGAGCGCGAAGTCGATGCCCAACTCGGAGTCGCTGAACGCCGGGACAAACACAGGTACGTCGTGCTCATATGCGGACTTCAGAATGCCCCTGCGGTCTCCGGACTCTTTATGCAGAAACTCCCCGATGCGCCGGTGAACCTTCCAACTACAAACTACTTCTTCCGCATCCCACCCACTGAGCAATCCCTGCATCACTTCTTCGACGTGATCAAGATTAACTTCTGGCTCGAGCGAATCATAAACGCGGTTGTAGCCTGCTTCGAACAGCGTTCTGTCGTCCATTTTTGCGTCGTAGCGGAAATGCGAGAGTCCTGTGGCTTCCACCAACCCATGCGCCATCAGAGCGCCCGTCGAAACGATGGCGTTCACCACTCCGGATTCGATGAGGTCGCAAAAAACCAGCCCCATCTTTCCGACGGTCAGCGCGCCAGAAAGTGTCATTACCACGAAACAATCTTTGTCGCGCGCCATGGCTTCGAGAACGTCCGCGGCGTCGCCAATCTGTCTTCCGGTGAACGCGGTGTTGCCCATAGCGCGCACGAGGTCATCGATGGTGCGGCAGCGCGATAAGTCCAGCGGAAAAATCGGCCGAAGCTTATCCTTCACCGGGTCGTGCAACACCCGGCCCGTCACAGTCTTTTTTTGCTGCCCCATCGCGTCTCCTCAAACTTAAAAGGTTAATTTCCTGGAGCGAATGAACTTCACTCTTGCCGGTGGTTCGTCCTGATGCTTGTATGTTCGCATGATTTTTAGTACAAACGCGACACAAAGGAAAGCAAAATCGCGCACGAAAAGCGGTTTCTCGCTCATGCTAAACTAAAATTCATGGCCGACAAATTCACCATTGGGCTCGTGCAGATGAAATGCACGACGAATGCAGAAGAAAACCTCGAACGCGCTATCAGTAAGATCCAGGAAGCGGCGAAGCGCGGCGCGCAAATTATCTGCATGCATGAGCTTTTTCTCGGTGAATATTTTTGTCGCAAGGAAGATGCGGACCTTTTTAACCTTGCGGAATCCATCCCCGGCCCCACAACGGAAAAACTGGCGCAGGTCGCCAAGGAAAAGAAAGTTGCGCTTGTCATTTCGATTTTCGAGCGCCGCGCTCCCGGCATTTATCACAACAGTTGTGCTGTCCTGGATGCGGACGGATCGTTTCTTGGAAAATATCGCAAGATGCACATTCCGGACGACCCGCTCTATTACGAGAAGTTTTATTTCACGCCCGGCGACTTGGGGTTTCCGAATTTCGTTACCAAGTACGCACGGATCGGCATGCAAATCTGCTGGGACCAGTGGTATCCCGAAGGTTCGCGCCTGATCGCGCTCAGCGGTGCTGAAGTGATTTTCTATCCCACCAGCATTGGCTGGCATCCGCATGAGAAGGCTCAGTTTGGCGCAGCGCAGCTCGAAGCATGGAAAACGATTCAGCGTGGCCACGCCATCGCCAACGGCGTGTACGCGGCTGTGGTCAATCGCGTTGGATTCGAGGGTCATCCAGAGAACGGCGATCCCGGATTGGAGTTCTGGGGAAATTCCTTCGTCGCGGATCCGTTTGGCCAAGTGGTCTCCGAAGCCTCGAACTGTAAAGAAGAGATTGTCGTCGCCGAATGCGATCCTGCCAAGAGCGAAGACACTCGCCGCAACTGGCCATTCCTCCGCGACCGCCGCATTGATGCCTACCAACCTATTCTCAATCGCTGGCTCGGCGAAAAATAACGTGGTGTCTTCTCTGCGTTCACTGTGTCCTTCTTCACCTCTGTGCTAAATTCTTTCATTCGATGAAGGCGCCCTTGCCAGCTGCTACGCCCCACTCACTCGGCTTCCGTATGCCTGCCGAGTGGGAACCGCACGAAGCAACCTGGCTCGGCTGGCCGCACGAAACAACGGACTGGCCTGGCAAATTCCCCGTCATTCCCTGGGCGTTTGCAGAAATCGTTCGCCATTTGTCCCGAGTCGAGCGCATTTTCTTGTTGGTCGAGAGCCGCGAGGCGCAGTCGCGCGTTCGCTCAATGCTTAAAAAATCCGGGGCGAACCTCGATGCGGTGGATTTTTCTATCGTGCCCACCGATCGCGGTTGGATGCGCGACTCCGGCCCCATCTGCGTCCGCAACGAGTCCGGTGAAGTGGCCTTTAACAATTTCCAGTTCAACGGCTGGGCCAAGTACCGAAATCACAAGAAGGACGCGGCTGTCGTTGCGAAAGCCAACAAAAAACTGAAGACCCGCCTCTGGCGACCGCAACACAAAGGACGCCGCGTCGTGCTCGAAGGCGGCAGCATTGAAGTCAACGGTCGAGGCACACTGCTTACTACCGCAGAATGCCTGTTGAGCAACATACAGGAGCGAAATCCCGGCTTTACCAAACAAGATTACGAAGAGGTTTTTCGCGAATACCTTGGCGCGACAAATGTGCTGTGGCTCAAGCGCGGTATCGCCGGCGACGACACGCATGGGCATGTGGATGACCTCGCGCGCTTTGTAAATCCCACAACCGTTGTAACCATCGTGGAAGAGGACTCGCGCGACCCGAACTATGCCCCGCTACAGGAAAATCTTGCGCTGCTGAAAACCATGAAGGATCAGGATGGTGTTCCTTTGCGTGTGGAAACCTTGCCCATGCCCGCGCCGGTTTCTTTCGACGATTTTCGCCTACCCGCCAGCTACGCGAACTTTTATATCGCCAACAAACTGGTGCTCGTGCCAAGCTTCAATGATTCGAACGACCGAGTGGCCCTGAACTCCCTGGCACGACTTTTTCCCGACCGCGAGGTCGTCGGTATTCCCTGCCGCGACCTCGTGCTCGGCCTCGGAACAATTCACTGCATGACCCAGCAGCAACCGGTCGCGCGGTGAACAGAAATCCACGCGGTCCGCGAAACAAAGAAAGCGTTCTTGCGTAAGAGCAAATAAGCGTATTCTTGAGCGTCTTGACCTCCGGAGGCAAAATGCTTTTTCTTTTCGTTTTTTTCTTGGCCGGTCCTCAAATCTTCGTCATTGAATACCAACACGGCCTTATCGGCTGGCTCCTGATTGGCCTCATCGCGGGCTGGCTCGCCGGGAAAATTGCGCGGGGCCGCGGTTTCGGATGTATCGCAGACATCGTTCTCGGACTGGTCGGTTCCTTCATTGGCGGCTGGGTGTTCGTGAAACTCGGAGTTTTCGGAGGCGGTTTTTGGTATTCCCTTGCCGCCGCAACTCTGGGCGCCGTGATTCTCGTCTCCATCGCCCATCTTTTCGCCGGTGATTCTCACCACTAGGCGTTTACAAATCTTTTTGTGCCTTTTACCACTTCGGCCGCATTCAGGAAACTCTGCCGTGTGATACGATTCTCGTTTACGTTGTGGAGTCAACGTCTGCTTGAGCAAGACCCCAAGTAAAACACCGCACTCGCTCACCGCTATTCCTCTTGGCGGGCTAGGCGAATTCGGCATGAACATGATGGTGTTGCAGCTCGGTGACGACATTATCGTCCTCGATTCCGGCATGATGTTCCCTGAATCTGAACTCCTCGGCGTCGACCTGGTCATTCCGGACATTTCCTACCTGAAGCAAAACCGCGCGAAAGTTCACGCCATTGTGCTGACTCATGGACACGAAGACCACATCGGGGCGCTCCCTTACATTCTTCGCGATTTAAATGTTCCGATATACGGAACGCGCTTCACGCTGGCGCTTGTGAAAAAGCGGTTGGAAGAAGCAGGGCTGCTGGAGTCCACAACGCTGCGTGAGGTCATTCCGGGCCGTCTAGTGGAAATCGGGCCCTACGAAGTTGAATTCATTTCCGTAACGCACAGCACTCTGGACTGCGTTGCGCTCGCCATTCGAACGCCCCTTGGAGTGATCATCCACACCGGGGACTTTAAGATCGATCAGACGCCGGTGGATGGCGCAGCTTTCGATTTGCACGCCCTTGCGAAATATGGCCGGGACGGCGTGCTGGCGCTATTCAGCGATTCGACAAACGTCGAGCGCCCCGGCTTTACACCATCCGAGCGCGCCGTAGTGCCGCGTATCGAAGATTTGTGCCGCTCGGCGCCACGCCGCGTGATTTTGTCTTGCTTCGCGTCGTCGATTCACCGCATCCAGCAGGTGATTGACATCGCCGTGCGTGTGAACCGCAAAGTGGCGTTCGTCGGGCGCAGCATGATTGACAACGTCGAGATAGCCCACTCGCTGGGCCTTCTGCACATTCCTGATGGCATGGTCGTGCGGCCGCAAGACATTCGCGGTTTCGATCCTAAGCGGCTGGTGATTCTGGCGAGCGGCAGCCAGGCCGAGCCTATGTCGTCTCTTTCGCGCATCGCCGTGGACAATCACCGCCACGTCTCCGTGGACGAAAACGACACGGTGATTCTTTCCGCGCGGATCATTCCGGGCAATGAGCGGTCTATTTTCCGGATGCTCGATCACATGTTTCGCCGCCGCGCGCTGGTGTACTACGACAACTCCGGAGGCGTGATTCACGTTTCGGGCCATGCCAGCCAGGAAGAGCAAAAACTAATTCTGCAACTTGTGAAGCCGAAATACTTCGTTCCTGTCCACGGCGAGTATCGGCATCTCTTCCGTCACGCGGCTCTAGCGCACCAACTTGGAGCCGTTTCTGAAGAAATCTTTCTGCTGGAAAATGGACAAGCCATCGAATTCACTGACGAGGGAGCGAGGCGGCGCGATCCAGTGACCGCCGGCCGCGTGCTGGTCGATTCCGGTTCGCTCGAAGAAATCGAAGAAGTGGTGATTCGTGACCGAAAGCATCTCTCGGAGGATGGCGTCGTCGTGCCGATTATCGCGATCGACAAGCACACGGGGAAACTCGAATCCCAGCCGGAAATCGTGACGCGCGGTGTGATGAGCGAAAACGGACAAGAGCTTCTGGTGGGCGCGCGTGAAGTCCTGATGAAGACCGTCGCGGAATCCAACTCCGAAGAGAATTCCGACTGGGGCGTCATCAAGGAAAAGATTCGCGTGGACCTGAAGCGCTACATCAACAAGCAAACCTCAAAAAGGCCTCTCATCCTTCCCGTGATTCTCGAAGTGTAGGCGCTCCCACGCCCATGGCTGAGACCAGCGCACCTACGAAACAATCGCCTTCCGGATCTGGCAACGCCGCTTTCGTTTTTATCCTGGTGATGGTCGCGCTGGATATGGTGGCTTTTGGCATCATCGCGCCCGTGCTGCCCGATCTTATCCGCCAATTTGAGGGAGGCGATTTCGGTCGTGCGTCGGATCTAACCGGGTACCTCTTACTGGTCTGGAACGCAATGCAATTCCTGTGCTCGCCGATCCTGGGAGCATGGTCCGACCGCTTCGGCCGCCGCCCCATCATTCTTCTTTCCTGTTTCGGATTGGGCATCGACTATATCGTGATGGCCTTGGCTCCAACACTGCGGTGGCTATTTATCGGGCGGATCATTTCCGGGGTAACAGCTTCCAACATTTCCACCGCCTTCGCTTACGTCACGGACGTCACGCCACAGGAAAAACGCGCCAAGCCCTTCGGGTACATCAGCGCAGCCTTCGGGCTTGGTTTTATCGTCGGCCCGGCAGTAGGGGGCTACCTCGGCAATTCAAATCTTCGCGCTCCCTTCTGGGCGGCGGCTGGCCTCAGCCTAGTGAACTCTTTGTACGGTTTCTTCGTTCTCCCAGAATCTTTGCCGCCGGAGCGGCGCGCGAAATCCGCGTGGGTGATGGCCAATCCATTGGGCTCACTAAGACTTCTGCGCTCGCACCGCGTTCTCTCCGGGCTCGCGGCCGTTGTTACCCTCTACTACCTTGCTCAGAATTCCCTTCCTTCGATGTGGGCGTTGTATACGGAAGAGCGCTACGGCTGGAACCGCCGCGACGTTGGATTTTCGCTGGCCGTCGTTGGAGTTTGCGCCTCCATCATTTCCGGCATGCTCGTCGGGCCCTTCGTGAAACGCTTTGGAGAGCGGCGCAGCGTCCTTTTCGGGCTGGTGTGCGGCACTCTGGGCTTTGCGGGGTTCGCGCTGGCTGTCAGCGGATGGATGCTCTACGCGGCGATCCCCTTTATTGCCCTCTGGGGTATCGCAGCGCCGGCGATTCAATCGTTGATGTCGCGACGCGTTGATCCTTCATCTCAGGGGAAGTTGCAGGGAGCGATCAACTCTTTGCGCGCGATGACCGGAATGGCCGGGCCGGTCTTGTTCACACAGGTCTTTGCGCTGGCGATCTCGGCGCGCGCGCGGATCCATCTGCCCGGAGCGCCGTACCACCTCGCGGCTATTCTGCTACTCTCAAGTCTGCTCCTGGCGGCTTACGTAACCAGACCGCGCGGGGAAAGCATTGGAGCGGAACAGCGGCCCGCTGTTTCTCTCGATCCAACCGAATGAACCCGTCAACAGCTCCTTACGGCGCCACGGAATGCCTTTGAGCCATGATCAGCAACATGCTCGACCCTACCTGGAGCCGGCGCTATTGAAACGCAATGCGGTAAAAGGAGATAATCCCTGGAACCTAAATGGGGCGGACGATACAAAAGCTTTTCGTTGCATGCTAGGTTTCTCCGAAAGTTAGAGACTGGAGGGAGTCCCGTGAGCGAGACCAAGCCGGAGAGCAAAAAGAGGGCCCCTGGAAATCCCCAAGGCCGGCGTTTCGTGCCTGAGCCTTCTCGAGAGATTTGTTTGTGCGGACACCGGGCAACGGTCCATGCTGCTTATCGTTACGCGTGTCAGGCGCCCGGAGAGCGCAAAGGATTTTGTGAATGCATGCGGTTTATCGCACGGAGCTCGCCCGTAGGAAAAAGACTGCGAACCATCGAGCGTACGAAAACGGTTCCGGCCGGAAGGCCTGAATAACTATCCGTCCGCGGCCTTCGCGCATCTCGACTAACAGCAATCCAATAATGCTATCGCGTTGCGCCTTCAGAAGGCGTGTCCTGCAAAAGCGATGATGAAACCCATGATGAATTACAACGCTAGGAACGCTTGGAAGGACCGTACGCGCCTGTTCGTCGTGGCGCTCGCGGTAGCGGCTTTTTTCGTGGGCAGCTCAGGTCTGGCACAGACCTCACAAGATTCGAGCCTTGCAAAACGGCGCGCGGCGCATCTGCGTTATGGGATCAACCTGAGCGAATGGTTCGCTCAGGTGTATGACCAGAAAGGCTATACGAAGGAACATTTCGAGACGTGGACCACGGCGCAGGACATCGCTCTCATCAAAGCAATGAACTTTGATCATGTGCGCTTGAGCGTGAATCCGCAGCCAATGTTCCGCCGCAAGCAGGCCGACCGCATTCCCGAAGATTACCTGGGCTACCTGGATGCCGCAGTGAAAATGATTGTGGATCAAGGCCTAGCGGTGATTATTGACGTGCACCCGGATTCAGACTTTAAAGAAAAACTGGTCGCGGATAACGAGTTCGTCGAACAGTTCGCGGACTACTGGCGAGCCATGGCAAAGCATTATTCCTCCTGGAACCCGGACTTGGTGTTCTTCGAAGTATTGAATGAACCGGAATTTCGCGACCGGTACCGCTGGGAGGGCGTGCAATCCAAGCTTGCCGTCGCCATTCGCGAAGGCGCTCCAGCCCAAACCATTATCGTCGCCGGAGCCAACTGGTCCGCTGACAACGAACTTCTCTTCATCGAACCGCTTCGCGACCCCAACATCATTTACAACTTCCATTTCTACGATCCCCATGTTTTCACCCATCAGGGCGCAAACTGGAGCACGAACTATGTGCACTACCTTAGGGACCTGCCGTACCCCTCGACTCCGGAAAACGTGCAGCAGGCGGCCGCGCTTGTTCCCGACGCAGTGAATCGCCTTTCCGTGATTCACTATGGCATGGATCGATGGAACGCCGGGCGAATTGACGAGGAAATCAGCCAGATCGCAGCCTGGGGCAAGCGCTGGAACGTGCCGCTGACCTGCAACGAATTCGGCGTTTACCGAAAAGCAGCTGCTCCCGAGGACCGCGCCCGTTGGATTTCCGACGTGCGCTCGACGCTGGAGAAATACGGAATCGGATGGACCATGTGGGACTACAGCGGAGGATTTGGTGTCGTGGTCAAGCAAGATGGGCGCGCAGCTCCAGACGCTGTGACGGTGAAAGCGTTGGGGCGAACGATGCTGCCTGTTCAGCCTCAGAAGTAAATTGTGGTCGCCACCGGGACAGGCTCGCGGCGCTCCGAAAGACCCTGCAAACAGCTGTTCTGGACTACAATCCCGCCATGCCGCCCACCCTGCGCGCGTACGAGCCGCACGACTTCGCGGCGCTGCACAAGCTGGACCAATCCTGCTTCGCGGCAGGAATTTCCTATTCGAAGACCACGCTGCGTTATTTTCTGACAATTCCTTCCGCCGACTGCACGGTCGCGGAAGAAAACGGACGCATCGTCGGGTTCATCGTGAGCGAGGAGAATCCCCCGCTCGCGCACATCATCACACTGGACGTAAACGCAAAACATCGACGCCAGGGCGTTGGAACATTGCTGCTGGAAACACAGGAAGCGAATCTAGCAGCGCGTGGCGTGCGCTCCATCTTGCTGGAAACTGCAATGGATAATGAAGCCGCCGTTGCCTTCTGGAAGCGTCACGGCTATCGTATCGAGGCAACTTTGAAACGCTACTATCTCGGCCGCATTGACGCTTACGAGATGCGGAAAATCCTGCCGGCCGCGCCCAAAGCTCCACCGGCACAAAAGGGAAAATAAGCCCCCATGCCACTCTATCAAGCGATTGCCCTTGCTCTGGTACAGGCACTGACGGAATTTCTGCCGGTAAGCAGCACAGCGCATTTGATCATCTTTCCGTGGCTTGCCGGATGGCAAGACCCTGGGCTGGCCTTTGACGTAGCCCTGCATGCGGGGACGCTCCTCGCGCTGGTGCTGTACTTCTTCAAAGATTGGCTCACGCTGCTTTTGTGTGGATTGGGAATGAAGTATCCGGCAACGGCTCCAGCCGAAGAGGTCGCACATAATCGAAAAATGTTCTGGTTTTTGGTAATTGGAACAATTCCTGCCGCAGTGGCAGGACTTCTGTTCCATCATCCGATCGAAGAGAAGCTGCGCCAGCCGAAGATTATCGGCGTTTCGCTGGTGCTGATTGCCTTGTTGATGTGGTGGGCCGACTCGAAGAAGGATCTAACGCGCAAGGAAGGCGAGTCCAACCTGGGCGATGCGCTGACCATCGGAACGGCGCAGGCTCTTGCCCTGTGGCCGGGAGTCTCGCGGTCCGGAATTACTATCACGACGGGACTGTTTCGGCGGCTGACCAGGGCGGCGGCGACTCGCTTTTCTTTTATCCTGTCAGTGCCCGCAATTGCAGGTGCGGTAGTGATGGAGCTTCCAAAACTCCTCAAGATGCACAAGGCCGGCGGCCTGGATTTACCCGTTTCAACGCTTGCGATCAGCGTCCTCGTTTCCGGCATCGCCGGCTATTTTGTCATTGCCCTTTTCCTGCGTTACCTGCAAACACGAACGCTGAAAGTATTTGTTGTCTACCGGCTTGTGTTTGGTATCATCATCTTGGTTTGGGCGTTCCTCCAGGCGGGACCGCGATAGCGCCAGCACCCGCCGCCACACTCGGCCTTCCCCAGAAGCTGAGAGGAATCTTCGTGCGCTTTCTAACTCCGACTCAAAACAAGCGGCTGAACGAGTTGGTCGGCTTTTTGTGCATTTCGCTGGCGGTCTTAGTCGCGCTGGCATTGCTTTCGTATTCCCCGAGCGATGCGTCGTTCAACGTCAGCGCACAAACGCGCGACGGAGGCGTAACCAACGACTGGATGGGCCCGGTTGGTGCGTACGCTTCCGACCTGCTTTTCCAGGTTTTCGGGTTTGCGGCGTTTCTTTTGCCGGCGGCAATTCTTGTGCTTGGCTGGCGCTGGTGCCGCAGCCGCGCCATCGATTCGCAATTCGCCACGCTAACAGGCTACTTCTTGTTACTCGTCTCTCTGCCCGCGTTGCTCGCGCTGTTTCCCTTCCCTGCGGTGCGCGGCGCTATTCCCTCAGGCGGCATTGTTGGCTCGCTGATTTCCAGTGAGCTTCTAGCCGGGTTTAACTTCTGGGGAGCGCTCCTGGTTGCCGTGGCCCTCTTTTTCACTTCCCTGTTCATGACCACGCGCTTCTCTTTCTCCGGCGCGCATGCCTGGGCCAACAGTCCACACGGCCCTATCGGAGCGGTCGAAAAATTGGGGCTCCTGCAAAAAGCCCAAGCCCGATGGCACGATTGGCGCGAGCGTCGCGAGCAGGAACGCAATCGCCGCCGCGTAGAGGAATCGCGCCTTTCCGGCAGAAAGCCTGTGCCGCCGCAGGCCATCGCCAAGACGACGCTCCTCGAAGCCGGCAGCTCCGTAACTGAAGAACCCGAAGAAGATGAGGCCGACGAGAAAGGAAAAAAACCGAGCGTCGTGAAGGCGCCGATTTTCGTCTTTCACAAGGACACGGAAAAGCCGGGGCCCAAGAAGGGCGATCCGAAGATTGCCAAGGACAATCCGAATTACAAGCTTCCGCCACCTTCGTTGCTCCGGGAGGGCGAGCGCAGCCACAAACTTGATGAAGAGGAGCTGAAGCAGCGCGCGCGGGCCATCGAGGCGAAATGCCTTGAATTCGACGTGCAAGGGCACGTCACTCAGATCAATCCCGGCCCGGTCGTCACCACTTTCGAGTTCAAGCCGGAGGCGGGCATCAAGTACAGCCGCATTATTGGTCTCACTGAAGACTTGTGCCTTGCGTTGCAAGCCGAGTCCATCCTCATCGAACGCATCCCCGGCAAATCCACCATCGGTATCGAAGTTCCGAACGACAAGCGGCAAACCATCGCCCTGCGCGAAATCATTGAAGCGACGGAGTTCATTCATTCACCGAGCAAACTCACGCTGGCAATGGGCCGCGACCTGCACGGACGCATTCGCGTGACGGAACTCGCCGCCATGCCCCACCTTCTCATCGCAGGCTCGACCGGCACAGGCAAGAGCGTGTTCATCAACTCGTTGATGATGTCCATCCTCTTCAAAGCCAGCCCCGACGACGTAAAAATGGTTTTGGTCGATCCAAAGCGCCTCGAATTGAACCTTTATGAAAACATTCCCCACTTGATTGCGCCCGTTGTCACGGATCCCAAGATTGCTTCGAACGTTCTGCGCAACGCCACCAAGGAAATGGAAAACCGCCTGAGGCTCCTGGCGCAGCGCGGGGTTCGCAACATTGATCAATACAACCGCACCTTCAAAAAGGACCAGTCGCTCTCGCTTTTCGACAACGTCGAAGAGCCGCAGCACAAGCCGCTTCCTTATCTCGTCATCGTCATCGACGAACTGGCCGACCTGATGATGGTCGACACGAACAACGTAGAAGAGTCCATCACGCGGCTGGCGCAAATGGCGCGCGCCGTTGGCATTCATTTGATTCTCGCCACGCAGCGGCCATCCGTGGACGTGATTACCGGTTTGATCAAAGCAAACTTCCCTGCGCGTATTTCGTTCCGCGTGGCCAGCAAAGTGGACTCGCGCACGATTCTCGATTCGAA
Source organism: Candidatus Acidiferrum sp. (assembly GCA_035280045.1). GTDB lineage: Bacteria > Acidobacteriota > Terriglobia > Acidiferrales > UBA7541 > Acidiferrum. Next base: position 68,375 of record DATEGP010000050.1, on the reverse strand, counting down.
CGGCGCGGAATCGCTGCTCGGCCGGGGCGACATGCTTTATTTGCCCGCTGGCTCCGCGCGCCTGCATCGCATTCACGGGCCTCTAGTCACGGAGGAAGAAATCACCGAAGTTTGCGACTTCTGGCGCGATCAGGCTCAGGCGAAATACCAGCAGGAACTCCTCGAAGCGCCGAAAGACGAAAACGGCAAACCCATCGACGGAGCTGAGGGCGGTGATGCCGACGGCGGCGATGACGTGGACGACGATCTCTATCAGGACGCCGTTCGCGTCGTTTGCGACGCGGGACGCGCTTCGACTTCCACTCTGCAGCGCCGCTTGCGCATCGGTTACGGCCGCGCCGCACGCCTGATTGACCTAATGGAAAAAGATCGCATCGTCGGCCCGCCCGACGGCACCAAACCGCGCGAAGTCTTGAAGAACCGCAACTGGATGAAGGAATTCGATGAATCTCAGCAATAACTGGACCAAAAGCAGCGCCCTCCGGATTCCGCTTTTTGCGGCGCTAGTCTATGCCTATTTTTGCGCTCCAGTCTCGCTGGAGCACAAGGCCTTCGTTCAGCCCATTACAGCTTCCGCCCCACACACAGCTCTTGCCGATGGCTACGACCCCCGGCGCGATCCCGACAAAGACTTGTCTGCGGCCAGCGAAGAGGCTAAACGGTCGAACAAGAACATCTTTGTCGTCGTGGGCGGTGAGTGGTGCAGCTGGTGCCATACCCTGGATCGCTTCTTTCACGAGCACGCGGACATCGAGTCGCTCCGTGACAAGTACTACGTCGTGATGAAAGTCAGCATGAGCCAGGAAAATCCCAATCGCGCTTTTTTGTCTCGTTTCCCGCGGATCCACGGATATCCCTACATCTTCATTCTGGATGCCCAAGGAAAGCTGATTCAGTCTCAACCCACGAACGAACTCGAAGACGGCAGAAGTTACAACGCGGAACGTTTTAGGAAGCTCCTCGAACACTTTGCCCCGAGAGCTTGATCCGGGTCCCGCAGAGCCCTTGCGCCGCCTAAGCCCAAGTAGCGGTTGAGAATTCAATTTGCGTCCATCGTGTTAGTATTCGTGCGCCCATGCTCCGACGCGTTCACCTAATCATTGGAGTTGCAGCCGTTGTCGCCTTTGTTCTGAGCGGGCAGTTGCTAGGCCATCATCATCCGAGGATGGATCAACTGCAGCCTGAACTGCGAATGATGTTCGTTTCTCGGCACATTTATTTGCTTGCGGGAGCGCTTGTAAACACTGTCCTGGGCCTATATCTTCAACTGCAGCCTTCCACCTGGCGGCGCGTCCTGCAAGTCATTGGCTCGATACTCATTCTGGCTTCTGTTCTTCTGCTAGCCATGGCTTTCCTGGCGGAGCCGCCACTCGGCATGGCGGGACGCGGTTGGCGAAGCCTTATTGGCATGGTCGCTCTATTCGTTGGCGTCATGACGCATCTCGTCGCGAGCATTGGTGCGCCCCGAATTGACACTATTCGCTAACGCCCCTAAAATTGAAAAGCTTCCAAAATGCCGGGGTAGCTCATTGGTAGAGCGCCGCCCTGAAAAGGCGGGCGTAGCCAGTTCGATTCTGGCCCCCGGCACCACTGTCCCCCTGAAAAAATGGCTCATTTTTGAATGATATGCAGCCAGAACCTTTGTGATTGTCCTATAATCATGGACGCCCAATCTAAAAGGCCACATCTCAAGCGCCAATAAATATGCATACTCAAAGCTCATTTCTAACCACACCGCGCGAAAATGAAAAAAGGTCGCCTATTCCCCGGCAGTCTCTCGGGGCTGCCGTTGTCGAGCGATTGCGAGAAAAAATCCTCAACGGCGAACTGCGCGAAGGCGAACAGCTTCGTCAGGACGCCATTGCGACAGAATTCCAAATCAGCCGCATCCCTGTCCGGGAAGCCCTGACCCATCTGGCCGCCGAAGGCCTGGTCACCCTGGTGGCCAATCGCGGCGCGGTGGTTTCCGCACTTTCGCCTGAAGAGATCATGGAGTTGTTCGAAACGCGCGCGGTGCTGGAATGCTACATGCTACGCTGCGCCATCCCCGAATTGACCACAGAGCATTTTCAGCGCGCGGAAGATATTCTTCGCGACTATGAGGAGTCTCTGGAGAAGGACTCTGAGATGGAGTCCTGGGGCCGCTGGAACTGGAGTTTCCACTCCGCCCTCTACGCGCCAGCGGATCGCCCCAAAATGCTTTCCCTCGTTAAAACGTTAAACGTCAACTGCGACCGTTACACGCGCCTGCATCTTGTCGTAACCCGCAACCAGCACCGCGCTGGCAAAGCGCATCGCGACCTTCTTGAAGCGTGCAAAACGAAAGATCCGGAAATAGCTTCCGCCGCTCTGTGGAAGCACATTACGGAAGCCGGGGAATACCTCAAGGAGTTCCTCAAGCGTCATCGCGACCAGCATCAACCCGCGTGACGCGCCGCGATTCTGAACTGGTTCCCTGCCTCATCTCATAGCGAGCCTAGTCCGCAGCGACCCGGACCATGCGGATCCCAAACACGCCGGGGATGTCGCTGCCAGCGGGAGCCTCGAACCTCACCGTCACCTTTTGTTTGCCTTCAGTCAACGCGGACGGAATCGGGTATTCCACATCAAAGAAGCGCGGCTCCTGCTCCGGACTGCGTCTATCGGTTGACTGCTCCCCGACTTTCTTACCGTCTACCAGGACATCGAACGAGCCCTTCCTGCGCCCCTCATTGCTGAACGTGACCACCAAACTCATCGGATGACCCGCCTCGACCGGCAGATCAAACGAAAACCACTTCGTTGCGCGCCTCCCGTAGCGCCCCTCCAGATGGACCGGGGAGCTTTCTTCGCCTTGCTGATTGAAGTCGCGCTCGGTTTGCATCTGTCCCGGTTGTGCGAATGCCACCGTTGCAGCTTCGAGCTTCTTTTGCTTTTCCTGTTCGGCGGCATAAGCTTCGGACTTTTTCTTCCACTCTTCCGGAGTGAACATGTCCCAATAAATCGCGTACTTCCGGCGAGGCAGCTGATAAAACGGGACGAAAGTTACATCGGTGGCCAGTCCGACTCGGGAAGTCAGAAAAGTTCCCGGCTTGCCTGCGACCGGTTTTAGCCAATTGTCCAGCGACTGGTTCGCCGCCACCAGAACCGGCGCATTGGCGGTGACTCTCCATCCTTCGCCATCTCGCTCCCTGAATGTTTCGGTGCCCAAGTCTCCCGCCAGCACCAACGGCCCCCACATCAATGCGAACCGCTCCGGATTATCAGGAAGAGGCTCTTTGCGAAGCGTCTTTGGGAGAACGAGTTCCACCGTATCGCCGCTTTTCCACGTGCGCGTAATTTCCACGTAAGAATCCGGCTTTGGCAGATCCTTCTCCGCCTTTCCGTTCACTTTGACGCTAAAGCCCGCGCCCGCCCAATACGGCCGACGCAGCGCGAGCGCGAACTTCCTCGGTGACTTTGCTGTGATCTTAAGCGACGCGGTTTCACCCATCGGAAAATCAGTTATCATCTCAAACTGCACGCCCTTCGCCTCCCAGTTCGCCCGCGTCGGGGCATACAGGCTCACCCAAAGCTTGTCGCCAGATTCATAGTAAATGCCGTATCCATGAAGCGCGTGGCTCTCCATCCCGGACCCCACACAGCAGGTAAAGTCTTCGAACGGCCGTTGATATTCATGCTGAACGCCGCGGCCCACCGGAACCATGTAGCACACGCGCCCGTCTTCCGGATCTTGCGAGGCCAATATGTGGTTGAACAGAGCGCGCTCGTGAAAATCGGCGTAACGGATGTCCGGATCCACTGAGAAAAGCGTCCGCGACATTTTGATCATGTTATAAACGTCGCAGGTTTCCGCGGTCCGCCCGTCGATGTAGTCGTTCAATTTGTCGGGCGCGCTGAAGTACTCATTCTTGCCGTGGCCCCCGGTGGCGAAGCTGTGATGGAACGCTACTTGGTCCCAGAAAAAAGTCGCTGCTTTGTGATCCGTCTCGTCCCCTGTATAGATGTACCTAGCCAGGGAGCCGATCATCTTCGGCACTTGGGTGTTGCCGTGTTTCCCGCCCAGGATGTCTTGCCCCGCTGCCATCGGATCGATCATCGCGCGCTGCTCAAATTTTCCGGAAAGAGCCAGCCATCGCGGATCACCGGTGTCCGCATAGAGATCGGCCGTGACTTCGTTCATTCCGCCAAACTCGGTGGCCAGCATTTCTTGCGTTTGCTCGTCGTCGAGCTTCGAGACAATGCTCTCCGCCCATCCGGCAAACTTGATCTCCACATCCAATGCCGTGCGATTACCCGTATAGCGGTACGCATCGCGAAGCCCAGCGAAAATCTTGTGCTCGACGTACCAAGGCGACCACAGCCCATTCAAATCGAAGCCGCCCGACTTGATAATTCCCTTGCACAATTCCTGGAAGCGCACTTTCCCATCCACGCCTTGGCCGTCCATGAGCGCGCCCAGGTAGCCGTCGCCCTGCGCGTCCTGGATCGTTTTCAATTCACTGACGATGTAATCCGCGCGCTCTTTAAATCGGGCATCACCAGTCGCAGCCCACATAAGGCTCACCGCTGAAAGGTAATGTCCGGCAATGTGCCCCGTAAGCTGCCTCCCTGCGCCATCCCAGCCGCCGTAAGGTTTCGCTTTGGGCTCAAGTCCGGCGCGCTGGCGCAGGTAAGCCAGCATCCGGTCCGGCTCGAGTTGCAGCAAATACTCCGCGTCAAGCTCCTGCGCGTGCTTCAGCGGGCCGCCCGTTAGCCGCACGCTATTTAGCGGCAGCGGCCGGACCTTCACAATTCTTTCTTCTGACGCTATGGCCGCGTTAGGCTTCTGCGCTAACGCAGCTCCCGGCAAGGCCACACTCACCAGCGACGCAATCAGAATTAGTTTCCTCACAACGGCCTCCTTAGGTCCGAAAAAAGTTCCCGCGTTAAAGCATTCCGCCTTCCCCCGCATCGGTCCCGAGTTACGCTCACTGCCAACGTCTAACGGCCGCCTTTGCAGCTCGGCAAACGAAACGACCCAATCTTGGTCCGATAATTGGTGTCGTCCTTCTTGAAATAGTCCCCGACATACCAGAACGTACAATCGTCGCTCGGATCCATCGCCGTCGTCGTATAGTCTTCCCAGCGCAGCGTATTCTTCTGCGATGCTTCTCCTTCGGCGAGCACCGTTTCGTGCACCGTCAACTGGCCCTTCGAATCGTTTGCCAGCCGCGCGGCGAAGCGCTGCCCTGGAAAGTTCGGCAGCCCTCCGAACGAGTATCCCACGCCAATGTCGCCTTTCTTATCCATCGCGATGCTTGGCATCCACCGGTAGCTCCCCTCCGGAGCGTAAGTCCCCTGCTGATAAAGCACCGGGTCACCTTTCTTGTCGAGGCGGAACTCGTACCACCGCACGCCGCCTCCATCTTTCGTTGCGACTGAGTGGGCCACTACGATCGACTCGTGTCCGCCAATTCTGCGGTAGACCAGCCGCGTCATGATTTTGTCGCCCTGCACATCGAGCCGTCGCTCTGTGTCGGGCTGTGGGACGCAACTCGACAACTGCCCGTTGCAAAGGTAGTGGTACGGCGCAACAGGGATTTTCGTGGGACCATCAACCTTAGTGTTCGCAGGATTCTTCCAATCCACACGAACCTTCCAGAAGTAAATGCCATCGTCATTGAAAATGCCTTTTAGCTGAGTGCCTCCGGCTGCCATCATGATGTTCGGCGCACCCGTCGGCGGCAGCTTCTGACCGTCAATATCGGCGTTGTTCAGAAAATTCACGCCGTCGATGGTGATGCACTGCTCGGTCGCCGGCTGGCCCGCGAGCATCTTCGCGCGATCCGCAATGCACACATGCTTCTGAATCACGTCATCGCCCGTGCTCGTTGCCGTGTAATAGCCGTCGGTCCACACCGCGGGCCGCGGATAATCCGGAAACAACGTGCGTTCGAAAGCGTAACGATAGTAAGTGCCGAGTGGGTCAGGGCTCGTGCTCACCGCATAACACATCGCCCATACGCCTTCTTTTTTCTCGGGCGGTCTCGGCCCACGCGGCGGGGGAGGCGGCGGTTGTGGTGGATTCTCAGGAAGCGCCACGGCGGGTCCTGGAGAAGACGCTTCCCCAGCCTCCGCGAGTTCTCCCGGGGGAACGGATTCGCCAGAAGCGAGGCCACTCTTGCGAGGAAATTCGTCGGGGCCGATCCGAGAGAAAATCGGCATGACGATCAACCAACGGCGCGCCAGTTGGTCATAGCGGACCACCGCGTCTCCATTGTTACGCGCTTCGCACACGCCGCCGTAGCCAGTCCATACTGCCTTCGTCACAACCGGTCCGTACAACACGTTTCCGCTCTTGTCGTACTTCCTACCTTTCTTGGAGTAGACAGCGATCCGGGAATTGACCGTTTGCACGATGTGGTCAGGGCCGACCGCGAGACTATTGTCGGAGGGATTACGAAAATTGCTTGTGCCCTGAGGACCTTGGAACCCGGCGCCCAGCCCATCGAAGCTCTCCAGCATCGGCACGGCTGGCCCCGTGCCCTGCGACGTCTGCTCCAAGGCAGTTTCATCCGTGCTCAAGGTTGGTGGAGGCGTTGGCGGCGGGATCGGCTCCTCGGGCCTTCTGTCTTGCGCGGCACCGCCAGTTCCCTCAGGCGCAGCGCCCGGCCGATTCCATAGGTTCCAACCCGTGGCGGAAGCGCCCGCAATGGCTGCAAGCGCTAGCACAATTCCACCCTTCTTGAAGCCCGAGGATGCCTGCACGCGATTCATAGAAGCTCGCCCGAAGTGGCAGCGAGCCGCGATTATAAAGTATGCAAATCAACCCGCCAACCCCTTCCTTCGTTTTCGTCCCTTCTGCAATCGCTTGCAGCGGAGGACCCTTTGCCTTTTGCGAGAGAACCTTGCGACTCCCGACTCCTGTCGAGAGGACCTGCCTTCTGCCTCTCACTCTTCCCCAAGTCCTTTGCTGACGCGAAACACGTGGCCATCGGGGTGGCGCAGATGCATTTCGCGCACATTCCACGGCATGTCCGCAGGAGGGAACGTGATGTCCAGCCCCGCTGCGACGCAATGTTTGTGGACTGCGTCCACGTCCTCAACCCACAAGGACATCCAGGCGCCCTTGTCGGCGGCTTGGTCGCCGTCCGGCCCGAACGTCGCGACGTTCGCCCCTCGGCCGCGGCCTCCTTGGCCTCCCTGGCAAAGAAAAATCTCGCAGTTGCCTGAGCCGACCGCTCCAAAGGTCGGTTTACCCTGAGGGTCGCTGGGCGGCGTCCAGTCCCAGAGCTTGCGCCAGCCCCACTTCTCGAACCAGGCGAAGCTCATCGCAATGTCGGACACATTCAGGATCGGTGTGATGGCGTGTGCATTCATGCGGCGGAAGGATAGCACGACGGGAGTCTTCGCACGGATGGCCCGCAGAAGAATTATTTGTGGAGCAGCACCACCTATTATTGTTCGGGAGATAAGGCCCTTGGCGCGTCTGCGCTCCCGACGGTGGGAACGAGTTCCAAGAGCACGCGGTCAATCTGTTCAATGGCTTCATCCACTCTCTGCATTCGTTTCGCGGCATCTTCCTGGGAAGCGGCCTGACGAATGGACGTAAGCGCGCCTCGCACGTGACGGTTGAGCTCGGCCGTGAGAATCATTCTTTCCTTTGCGCGCAAGTAAATCTGATTCGTTCTAACGGAAGACATATGAAACAAGGAAAGCACGGCGCCAAGACCGCATGGTTCAAGGATACGGAAGGAAATATCTTGGCCATCAGCCAAAGGCTGTAAAAAGAAAGATGCCGCACTGAAGCCGCGAGGCTACATTCACTTCTGGTTGGCGCGAGCGATGACATAGGCGCGAATGGCTTCCGCATCTTTCTGCGAGAGTTCCTTCGAGAACGAAACCATGCCGAAGGATTGCAGCGAGCCGCCGAGCACGACTTCGGCCCACTGCTGCGCGCTGACGAGCGTGCCGGAGTACCGCAAGTCAGGCAGCACCCCGCCGCTAACGGCCACGTCTCCATGGCACGTGGAGCAATATCGCTGGTATAGGCTCTCTCCTTTTTGCACAATGGCGGCGCTGGCGGTGGGCCGCGGCGGATGCAACTTTGCGGGCGTGACCTCCGCCAGCGGTGGCAGCTTCGCTTTGCCACCGATTTTGAACGCGAGCACGCGGTAAACGTTTTGCGGACGCGCGGACTTCAGCGCAACCTCCCCCGCGGCGAGAGGAAACACGCCGCCCCAGCCAACTACGACCGCGATGAACTGATCGTCATTCACAGAGTACGAGATGGGAGCTGCGACGATGCCGCTCTGCGCGTCGGCGGACCAGAGTTTTTCTCCGCTTGAAGCGCGATACGCTTCAAGATTCCCTTGCGCCGTGCCTTCGAAGACGAGATTCCCCGCCGTCGAGAGCACTCCGCCGTTAACCGGGCTCGCGCGCTCGACGCGCCAGACCTCTTTCTGCAGGACGGGATCCCAAGCGACCAGGCGCCCCTTGACGCTGGCGAGAACAGCCTGCTTGATTTCGGGCTTTTGAGGCAGGCCTGCGGCTACAAAATCGATCGCTGTATTGTACGCAAGGTCCTTCGCTTGAAAATGCTCCTCGGGCTTGTAGAGAAAACCGCCGTCCAGAACGGGAAAGTAGACAAGCCCGGTCATCGGACTGAACGACATCGAATGCCAGGTATGTCCGCCCGACGGACCGGGAGCGAGCGGAATGCCGGGATCGCCTTCTTTGTAGCGCGCGCCAGCGTGCTCGATGGGACGTCCAGTCTTCCGGTCGATTCCATCGGCCCAAGACACCGTGGTGTACGGATTCGCGGAAATCAACTGGCCGGTGGAGCGGTCGAGTACATAAAAGAATCCGTTTTTCGGCGCGTGCAGGAGAACCTTTCGCGGAACGTTGTCAATGACGAGGTTGGCGAGAATGATTTGCGCGGCGGAATCAAAGTCCCAAACGTCACCGGGAGTTTCCTGGTAATGCCAGACGTACACGCCCGTATCGGGCTGGAGCGCAACGATGGAGCTGGTGTAAAGATTGTCGCCGCCCTGGGGACTGCGCGCATGCTCGCTCCAGGGAGTGCCGTTGCCGGTGCCGATGTAAAGCAAATCGAGGTCGGGATCATAGGCCATGGAGTCCCAAACGGTTCCGCCCCCGCCGAGCTTCCACCAAGAGCCGGTCCAAGTTTTCGCGGCGTTTGCCAGCGCGGAGCTTTCAAACGGCTGCGCAGGATCGCCCGGAACTGTATAGAAGCGCCACTGGAGCTTGCCGCTGTTCGCATCGTACGCAGAGACGTAGCCGCGCACTCCCAGTTCTGATCCGGCGTTGCCGATAATCACTTTGCCTTTGACGACGCGCGGCGCGCCGGTGATGGTGTAGCGGTATTTGCGGTCAATCGTGAGCGCTTCCCAAACGACTTTGCCTGTTGCGGCGTCGAGCGCGACCAAGCGGCCGTCGAGGGTGGCGACAAAAAGTTTTCCTTGCCAAGCCGCCAAACCGCGATTCACCACGTCGCAGCAGGCGTTGATGGCCCACTCGGGAGGAACCTTGGGATCGTACGACCAGAGCTTTTCTCCCGTAGCGGCTTTGACGGCGAGGACTTTGCTCCAGGCGGTGGAAAAATACATGACCCCATCGACGACGAGGGGAGTGGCCTCCTGGCCGCGACGCGTGTCGAGATCGAGAGACCAGGCGAGGCCGAGCCAACGCACGTTTTGGTCATTGATTTGTTTAAGCGGGCTGAAGCGCTGTTCGCTGTAAGTACGGCCGTGGGTCATCCAGTTTTGTGGCTCGCTGTCGGAGTGAATGATTCGCGCGGCGTCAACGCTGGCGGGCGGCAGCGGCTTTCGCGGCGGCGGAGGGGCGGATTTCTTTTCGCAAGCCGCGCCGCTGAGAAACGCAACGGCAGCAGCGACGCCTAGAACTATTCTTGCGCGCATGGTTTCTCCTATTCCGAGCCGAGGAAAGCGTAGCGCAGAATGAACAGAACCGTGAGCACCCAGATGAGCGGGCTCACTTCGCGGTGCTTGCCGCTGCCGACCTTCACAAAAGTGAACGACAAAACGCCCAAGCTAAGGCCCGTGGCGATGCTGAACGTCAGTGGAGTGGCGATAAGCGTGAGGAACGCGGGAAAAGCTTCGCTGAAGTCGCCCCAACGGACGCGCGCAACGGCACCGCTCATGAGCACGCCCACGAGAACCAGCGCGGGAGCGGTGGCGTATGCCGGAATCGCTGCGACCAGTGGCGCACAAAACATCGCAGCCAGAAACAGCCCGGCGATGACTATGTTGCCGAGGCCCGTGCGCGCGCCGGCAGCAACTCCCGAAGCGCTTTCGATGTAGCTAGTAACTGTGGACGTGCGAGTCAGCGCCCCAAACATGGTGCCGATGGCGTCGGCAACGAGCGCGCGGCTGGCGCGAGGGAGTCTGCCATCGCGCAAAAAGCCGCCGCCTTCGCACACTCCGACAAGCGTGCCAACATTGTCGAAGAGGTCCACAAAGAAAAATACGAAGATGAGCTCTCCCAGGCCGATTTTCGCGGCGGCGTGGAGATCGAGCCGTAGAAAAGTCCCGGACGGATGCGGCAAGGAGAAGAAGTGCGAAGGCCAGTGGCTCAGGCCGAGTGGGATTCCGGCGAGCGTGATGGCGACAATTCCCAGAAGAATAGCGCTGCTGAAGCGGCGAGCCATCAAAATGGCGATAAAAATCAAACCAGCAGCCGCAAGCAGAACCGCCGGGTCTGAGATTTTTCCAAAGCTGACAAAAGTAGCAGGGTTGGCGACGATGATTTTCGCGTTCCGCAAACCGATGAACGCGATGAACAGGCCGATGCCCGCGGCGGTTCCGTGCTTGAGGCAATCAGGGATGGCGTTCACGACCTGTTCGCGGATATTGCTAAGGGTCAGCAACAGGAAAAGCACGCCGGAGAAAAAAACCACGCCGAGCGCGGTCTGCCACGGCACACCTCGGCCGATAACGATCGAATAGGTGAAGTAGGCGTTGAGCGACATTCCCGGCGCGAGAGCGATAGGATAATTCGCCCACAGGCCCATGACCAAGGTGGCGACCGCGGAAGAAAGGCACGTGGCAAAGAGCACGCCGTCCACGGGCATTCCGCTTTCAGAGAGAATTTGCGGATTCACGACCACGACATAGGCCATGGTCATGAAGGTTGTCAGGCCCGCGAGCAGTTCGCGGCGCACCGTGGTCTGGTTTTCCTCCAGGTGAAAAACGCTCTGAAGTGAGAGCACTCTTTCCCTTTCTCCTGATATGCTGTGCGGCGCGAGCGCGAGTTTACATCAGAGTCAGAGGAAGACAAATGAAAGAGCCAGCGGCGAAGTGCCTTGCAAACAATCTTCCGCTATGCGTAACAAGCAGAACACTGGACGCCTCCCCTCATTTGAGAATCGCTTGTCTCGGCGGCATGGTGCTGCTTTTCTCGTTGGGGGTGGGGGCACAAAGTAAACCGCAGCGCTCCGCCGCTAGCCAAATGGAAGGAGACCGGCGCGGAACGCTGAATCTGGAGGCGGCGCGCGCGAATCCGCTGCAACTCCGCAACTTCCTCAAGAAAATGCCCAAAGGGGCGGACTTGCACAATCACTTGAGCGGTGCGGTGTATGCGGAATCCTGGATTCGCGCGGCGGCGGAAGATCAGTTGTGCGTGAATCTTGCTTCCCTTTCGTTCGCGAAGCCGGGAGACGCAGGCTGCGGAACAGGAAGAGTCCCGGCGGCGGAAGCCTATAAGGACCAGCATCTCTTTGACGCACTGGTAGATGCCTTTTCAATGCGCGGCTTCGTTCCTTCTCCCGGTGTGACCGGCCACGACCACTTTTTCGATACGTTCGCAAAGTTTGGCGGGACAAGCCATCGGCATCTAGGCGAATGGCTCGATGAAGTGGCCACGCGTGCGGATGCGCAGAACGAACAATACCTGGAATTGATGCACACGCCTGAATTTGGCCGTGCCGCCTCGATTGCCGCGGAAATCGGCTGGCAGGAGGATTTCGGCCAGTTTCGCCAAGCGTTATTGGCCCGCGGTTTGCTCGATGAAGTCGCTACGGCGAAAGCACAGATTGATGAGGCAGAAGCACTGCGGCGACAACGCGAGCATTGCGGACAGGCGGACGCCTCCTCCGCGTGTCGCGTGGAAATCCGCTATCTTTGCCAGGTGCTGCGCGGATTTCCGAAGCAGCAGGTCTTTGCCCAAACAGTGTTGTGCTTTGCGACTGCCGCGGCTGACTCGCGTTTTGTGGGGATTAACTTTGTGATGCCGGAAGACGGCTACATTTCGATGACGGATTATGCTTTGCACATGCGCATGATCGCGTTTCTGCGCAAACTCTATCCGAAGATTCATTTAACCCTGCACGCGGGAGAGCTTGCCCCGGGCCTCGTGACTTATGAAGGCCTTTGCTGCCACATTCGCCAGGCGGTCGAGGAAGCGAAAGCCGAACGCATCGGCCACGGCGTGGACATCATGTACGAGAACCGTCCTCACGAATTGCTGAAAGAAATGGCGCGCAACCACGTGATGGTGGAAATCAGCCTGACCAGCAACGACGTAATTCTCGGCATCAGTGGAAAGGACCATCCGTTTCCGTTGTATCGACGGTTTGGCGTACCCGTTGCGCTGGCAACGGACGATGAGGGCGTTTCGCGCATCGACTTGACGCACGAATACGTGCGCGCGGTCCAGACCTACAATCTCAGCTACGGGGACATCAAGCAGATGGTCAGGACGAGCCTGGAGCACATTTTTCTGCAGGGAGAAAGCCTGTGGCCCGCGCCAGATAATTTCACTCGAGCGGTTTCTGCGTGCGCGAAGGATTCTCTTGGAAACGACAAACCTTCTGCAGCGTGCAGCGCGTTCCTGAAGTCCAGCGAGAAAGCCTCGCAGCAATGGGAACTCGAGCGCCGCTTCCGTCAATTCGAATCCGAATTGTGATTTCGCGGCTCCGCATGGTCGCTTGGAATAACATTGTTTTGCCGCAAACAACCTCTTCAACCGGGTGCAGTTCAGCCAGCCGGACAATCTTCTGGCGGATGGCACAATTGTCGGACATTGGACGTCGGAAACATTTCGGACCGACTTCGCGACGCGCGCGCGGCAAATCCAGTTGAGAATGAAGCTGAGCTTTTAAGTCGAGTCATGTTGGAACTGCGCTAACGGCCGTCGCCCAAGTTTTCCATTGTCTCGGGTTTTGTAATCGAGTCGGTGGCTGCCGTTCCTGTGATGAGCCGAGCTCCTCGGCTGAAGGTGAGATATTCGAATCCCCACTGAACAAAAACCAAAATGCGGCTTTGAAACTCCACGATGTACATCAAATGGACAAAAAGCCAGATGAGCCACGCGGGCCATCCGGAAATGTGCAAGCCAAAGATATTGGCGACCGCGGCCGCGCGCCCGATGACCGCCAAGTCTCCTTTATTGAAATAGTGAAATGGACGAAGCGGCGGCTTCCCTTCCACCCGCGCGCGAATGGCTTTAGCTGCGTACGCGCCGCCCTGCATGGCCACTTGCGCAACTCCCGGGAGCAGTTTCGCTTTTTCATCCACCGCATGGGCCAAATCGCCGATGATGAAAATGTCGGCGTAGTTTGGAATCGTCAGATCCGGCCGCACTTTGATGCGTCCGCTGCGGTCCGTTTCGGCTTTGGTGCGGACAGCGAGTTTTTCCCCGAAAGGAGTAGTCGTGACACCCCCAGCCCAGATGACCGTTCGAGCAGCCAGCGATTCGGTTTTCTCTCCTCGCTTGAAGGTGACACCTTGCGCGTCAATGTTCGTGACCATGACGCCTTTGATGACTTCCACGCCCAGCCGCGTGAGGAGTTTTTCCGCTTTCGCGGACAAATCTTCGGGATAAGCGCCAAGCACGCGTGGCGCCCCTTCCAACAGAAGGATGCGCGCTTCCTGCGGACGAATCTTGCGAAAATCATTGCGCAGCGTTTCGCAGGCAATCTCGGCAAGCGCTCCGGAAAGCTCGAGCCCGGTTGCGCCGGCTCCGACGATGATGAAAGTCAGCCAGGCGCGCTCCTCTTCCTCAGTGGCGGCGCGTTCAGCGCGTTCGAACGCGTACAGAATCTTGTGGCGGATCGACGTGGCTTCTTCGACGGATTTAAGACTGGGCGCCCATTGACGCCAGGCATCATTGCCGTAATACGAAGTTTGTGACCCTGTTGCCACGATCAGCGAGTCGTAGGGATACGAATCGCCATCGAGCAAAATCACTCGCTTCGTCTCGGGGTCAATGTCCACGGCTTCGCCGAGAAGGACGCGCGCATTCTTCTGGCGGCTCAGGACGCTTCGCAGCGGCGCGGCAATCTCTCCGGGGGAAAGTGAGCCGGTGGCTACTTGATACAGCAGCGGCTGAAATAAATGAAAATTCCTGCGGTCGATGACCGTAACGTCCACCGGGGCGCGCCTCAATTTTTGCGCCGCGGCCAATCCGCCGAAGCCCCCGCCTAGGATCACCACGTTATGTTTTTGTGTCATCTCCCCGCCTTAGTTGCAACCCCGCTCCGTCGAGCATCATCTCATTAGAGTGAATTTCTTTTGTTTTGATTACAAGGAACATCCGATTCATTACGGCAAGTGCCTCGGTATGATCTGAGTCGTGCGATGTCCCCCACTGAGATTGATCGCGACCCCGCCGTTTGGTCTCAAGTCGAAGCACTGATCCAGCATCAGATTCTCCAGCCGCGGTGAAGAAAGATTGATTTTTATGACGATCGAGTCTCCGTGCCGGCCATTGCTCGAAACAAATACGTTGCGGTTCCTGTGCTGTGTGTTGATCAAAGGCGGAACGCGCGGCGAAATTTGCCGGCTGCTCGATCCCGGCGTCTTTCAGGATCCACTGCGCCGGGTGGTTTTCGAAGAGATTTGTGAGCTTGGTTCCATTCATTCCCGCCGCTTGCGCGAACTGCTCCCGGCACGCGTTACAAATCGCGGATTCCCTGACTCTGACCTCAAGTCATTCCTTGCACCTCAGGACGTCAGCGAGAAAGAAATCAATCAACTCTTTGAAAGCGCGTTACAGCTTCTTGACTTAAGTCATCCAAACGAGGGAACGCTTCATGATTAGTCTGACAATGACCGCAAGGACCTCGAGGCTTTTGCCTCTCGTGGAGGTCTTCGGCTTCTCCGCCTTTATCGCGTTGTTTATCTGGCAGCTTCAGGATTCTCTTCGTTACGCCTGGTTCGTGTTTCCCGTTTGGCTGATTGCCAGCTTCGCCTGGAACAAGGACACGCTGGAAACTCTCGGATGGCGCGTGGACAATCTTTGGAGCGCAACGAAACGCGCTTCGATCGTCTTTCTGCCTTGCGCTGTCGCCATTGTCGTGGTGGGGCCTCTTGTCGGAGGCGCACACCAAGCGTTTCAGCATGTTCTCCTGCCGAGCCGTTTCTTTGGCTATATGGCTTTTTGCCTGCTGCAACAACTGGGTTTGAGCTCACTCGTCACCAATCGCCTGCTTGCGGCGACGGACAGTCCCATGCGCGTATCTTTCGTCTCCGGCCTTTTGTTCGCGTTGCTCCATTGGCCGAACCCAGTTCTCGTGCCCCTCACTTTTGTTGGAGGAGCTTTGATGGCCTGGTTGTTCTCGAAGGAGCGTAGCATTCTTCCCCTCGTGGTGTGGCAGACGATCCTGGGCTCGCTGATTTGGTGGGCCTTTCCGATTGCGTGGCACCACAGCATGCGCGTAGGACCGGGGTTCTATCACTTCCACAGTTAGTGAGTAATAGTTTTCTCCGTGCCTCTGTGGCAATCCGTTTTTGCTAACGCGGCGATATCAAGCCAGCACTTCACAGATTCAAGTGAGCGTGTTTGCGCATGGCCGGCGTTCTGCCGTCACCGAACTCGCGCTTCCCTTTTTTATCGTTCGCCCAAACTCCGGCTATCGAGAATTTGCATTTCGGGCAAGCACCATCTTTGATACGAAATTCCACGACTTCGTGCCACGAGCGGCGCACGAGAAGCTCCCGGCACTTTGGACAATAGGTATTCGCGCCGTCGCTATAAACGTTCCCCTCGTAAACGTAGCGCAAGCCAACTTCCATAGCGATTTGGCGCGCCCGATCCAGTGTCGCGGCAGGCGTCCGCGGCTTGTCTTGCAGCTTGAAGTCCGGATGAAACGCGGTGAAGTGTAAAGGAACGTCCGGCCCGAGATGCGTCAGAATCCATTCCGCGAGTTTTCGCGTCTCAGCGCAATCATCGTTCAGTGTAGGGATCATAAGGTTCGTAATCTCGAACCACACCTTCGTTTCTTTTTTCAACCATTCCAGCGTCTCTAACACCGGCTGCAGGTGCGTCAGCGTGATTTTTCCATAGAAATTTTCCGTAAAGGCCTTTAAGTCGACGTTGGCCGCATCAATGTGGTCATAAATGTCGTGAAAAGCGTCGTACGTGACGTAGCCGTTGGTCACCATCACGGTTTTCAAGCCGTGTTTCTTCGCTTCTTTGCTGATGTCAATGACGTACTCGCCCCAAATCGTCGGCTCGTTATACGTGAACGCCAGCGAATCGCAGCCGTATTTCATCGCCAATTGTGGGACGTCTTCCGGGGAAATTTCCTGCGAGCGCACTTGGTCCGATCGCGACTTGGAAATGTCCCAGTTCTGGCAGAAGAAGCAGCCCATGTTGCAGCCCGCCGTCCCCATGCTGAAAATACGCGTGCCGGGAAGGAAATGATTCAGCGGCTTCTTTTCGATGGGATCAATTTGCAAAGCAGCGGGAGAACCGTATCCAAGGTTATAGAGCTTTCCGTCTTGATTGATGCGGATGAAGCAGAACCCCGACTGCCCTGGATGAATGTGGCAATGTCGCGGGCATAGAAAACAGTGGACGCGGCCGTTTGCCTCTGGCTCCCACCAGCGAGCTTCGTAGAGTTCGCGAGTTTTCTGGAGGATCTTCAGCTTTTCCACTGACCCTCCTTCCATTCACATTATACCTCCATGGCAGGATAGATAAGCGCGTCCGCGGGCGGCCGTGCGCACGGCCAAGTACGTAGGGTACGCTTACAAACGGCAGCAGTTCCTCCGACCAAGAATCTTTATTTTTTCATTTCGCTTTGAACTTTCAACTTTCGACCGTTGACTTCTTCAAGCGTGGCGGCGCTGGAAGCGGCGGCGTTCCGCGGCCCAGTCCACGAAGCGCTCCATGTGCTCGCGATATTTCCAGGCGAGGTGAAAAAACTTGCGGGGCGTCATGTCCGCGGCTTCTTTTCCCAGAAAAGTCTCAAACCGCCAGCGCACATAGGGACTCTTCCACGGTTTCAAGCGGTAACCCCGGGCCCCGTTCCAGTAGTAGCTCAGCGTCTTGAACATTTCTCTTGCTTCTTGCAAAAGCCCAAGCTATTGCGATTTGCGTTGTTTTGCAAGCGATCTTGTGACCGTTTGGCCAAACGCAAGTGACAATTCCCCGGGCTGTCCTATAATTCCCTCTATGAAAAGCGCCTTCGCTCTGAAATCTCTTTCCTTCGCACTGACTGTTTCCCTTCTCGTGCCGCCGTCGCAGGCGCACGAACCGGTTTACGCGCGCAAAGGAATGGTGGTTGCGCAGGAACCGCTCGCGGCGGACGTGGGAGCCTCGGTCTTGAAATCCGGCGGCAACGCGGTCGACGCAGCCGTCGCCGTGGGTTTTGCGCTCGCGGTAACTTATCCCTACGCCGGAAACCTCGGCGGCGGCGGGTTCATGCTCATCCGCATGGCCGATGGACGCACCACTTTTATCGACTTCCGCGAAAAAGCTTCTCGCAAAGCCACCCACGACATGTATCTGGACGCCAGCGGCAACGCCACGAAGGACAGCGTCCTCGGCTGGCGAGCGGTCGGCATCCCCGGCACGGTCCGCGGTCTGGAACTTGCTCTGAAAAAGTACGGCACCAAGCCCTGGGCGGAATTGCTGCAGCCCGCCATCCACCTCGCTGGGTCCGGCTTTCCCATTTCCTATCCGCAGATGCGCTCGTTCAAGGCCAGCGCCGATTCCCTTTCGCAATTCCCTGAATCCAAACGCATTTTCCTGAAAGGCGGCGCGCTTTACGACTGGAATGAAAACTTTCAGCAGCCGGAACTGGCTCGTACGCTCGAACACATCGCGCGCCACGGCGCCAAGGATTTCTACGAAGGCGAAACCGCGCGCATCCTGGCGCGCGAAGTGGAGAAGAACGGCGGCCTCATCACCCTGGACGATCTTCGCGAATACCAAGCCGTCGAACGCAAGCCGCTCGAAGGCGACTATAAGGGCTATCACATCATCACTTCGCCGCCACCCAGCTCCGGCGGCGTCGGCATCCTGCAAATGCTCTCGATGCTCGACGGCACCGGTTACGAGAAATCCAAGGCCGGCTCCGCCACCGCGTATCACTATCTTGCCGAAGCCATGCGCCGCTACTACGCCGACCGCAATGAATATCTCGGCGATCCCGATTTCGTAAAAAACCCCATCGCTGCGATGCTCGATCCAGCCTACATTCGCGCGCGCCGCGATTCCATTGATCCCGTGAACGCCACGCCCAGCGACCAGATTCGCCCCGGCCTTCCCGCGGGCGCCGTGGAAGGCTCGGACACCACGCATTACAGCATTGCCGACGAGCAAGGCAACGTGGTCGCCGTTACCTATACCTTGAACAACGGCTACGGCAGCAAAGTGACCGTGCCAGGCTTGGGCTTTCTCCTCAACGACGAAATGGACGATTTTGCCGCCAAGCCCGGCACTCCCAACCTGTATGGTTTGGTGCAAGGCGAGGCCAATTCCATCGCCCCGGGTCGCCGCCCGCTTTCTTCCATGGTTCCCACCATCGCCCTCAAGGATGGAAAACCCTTCCTGGTCCTGGGCGCACCCGGCGGCTCATTTATCATCACCGCCGTTCTGCAAGTGATGCTCAACGTCATGGATTTTGGCATGAACGTGCAAGACGCCATCGACTTCCCGCGCGTTCATCATCAATGGAAACCGGACACGCTGGGCGCCGAGCGCGGCGTCTCCCCGGACACCATCGCCCTGCTGAAGAAAGCCGGCTATTCCATCGAAGAAGCCAAGCCCATTGTGATTGCGCGCGTCGAAGCTATTCTGCTGAGCGACGGCTGGCTCCAAGGCGGCCACGACGAACGCGGCTCCGCCGGCAAAGCCGCCGGGTATTAGGGACTTCAAGTAATACTTGAAGTAGGAAGTGCGGCGCTACATCGCCGCGGCTGTGGTTTATCGCCGAAAGCAGTTATGGTGACAGAGGGATTTCTAGGCCGCAAAAGACGCGCCCTCGAAATGACGACATGGACGGGCCTTCTGCTTGTTCCCGTTGCGTTAGTCTCTGCTACACTTCGCCCGACGGAGGTACTCTGATGACTGCCAGCGCATCTGCCGCGCCGTTAGCTTTTTCTTGGCGAACCCTGACCGTATCGTTCTTGTTCTTGGCCACATTCGTTCTCACAGCTCGGGCAACCAGTGCTGCGACATGCGAAAGCCTCGCCACCCTCGCGCTGCCCGACACAACCATCACCCTCGCAAAGCTAGAACCGGCGGGCACCTTCAACTCGCCGAAACCCTACCCCTATATGTTCCGGGGGCCCGTGAACGACCTGCCGGCGTTCTGCCGCGTTGCGGCGGAAACCAAGCCTACGAAAGATTCCGATATCAAGTTTGAAGTGTGGATGCCTGTGTCGGGCTGGAACGGCAAGTTTATGGGCGAAGGAAATGGCGGCTGGTCCGGAGAAATCTGGTACCAGCCCATGGGGGAGGCGCTTCGCCGCGGTTATGCCACGGCGTCAACCGATACCGGGCACGAAGGGAATGGCGGTGACGCAAGTTTCGCGCTGGGTCATCCCGAGAAGCTGGTGGATTTTGGCTATCGGGCGGTCCACGAAATGACCGTGAAAGCAAAAGCGATCATCGCAGCGTTTTATGGCGCAGACGCTCTAAAGCATTCTTACTGGAGCGGATGCTCATCCGGCGGCAAGCAAGCACTCACGGAGGCACAGCGCTTCCCCCGCGACTATGACGGCATCATCGCCGGAGCGCCCGCCAATTTCTTTACGCACCTGATTGTCAGCGGCATCTGGATTGCGCAGTCGACGCGGGAGAATCCAGGCAGCTACGTTCCGAAGGAAAAGTACGCGGTGTTGCACAAAGCCGTGGTCGAAGCCTGTGACGCGCTGGACGGTGTGAAAGACGGCGTCCTCGAGAATCCGAAGCGGTGCCCCTTTGATCCCAAGGTGGTGCAATGCAAGGGTGCGGACGGCCCAGACTGCTTAACGGCAGCCCAAGTGGAGGCCGCGAAAAAGATTTATTCCGGGCCGAAGAACCCGCGGACGGGCGAACAGATTTTTCCCGGCCTGGAGCCGGGCAGCGAAAATGGCTGGAACTTTTTCGCTCGTGGCGCAGAGCCGCCGATTGTGGCTTCCCACTTCAAGTATGTGGTGTTCCATGATCCCAAGTGGGATTACCGTACCTTGAACTTCGATAGCGATGTCGCCCTGGCGGACAAGCTGGATAACGGAGTGCTCACCGCAACCAATCCAAATCTGAAAGAGTTCTTCGCGCAGGGTGGGAAGCTTCTCCTGTACCACGGTTGGAATGATGAAGGCATCGCCCCGCAGAACACGATCAACTATTACGAGAGCGTCGTCGACGCCACGGGTGGACTCAGCAACGTGCAGAACTCCATGCGCTTGTTCATGGCCCCAGGGATGAACCATTGTTATGGCGGCGATGGCCCTTTTGACTTTGACACCGCCGCGGCCCTCGAACAATGGGTGGAGAAGGGCAAAACGCCAGACCGCATCGTCGCGGGTCACTTTCCGCCAGGTGCGCAGTCGGGCAAGCCAGACCGCACGCGGCCGCTCTGTCCGTACCCTCAAGTGGCAAAGTACAAAGGCTCCGGCAGCACCGACGACGCCACCAACTTCGTTTGTTCAAAAGAGTAGGGCGCCAGGCTGAGAGCCAAAGCGAATCCCGAAAGGAGTGACAGAGTGGACCATCTGGTCCACAAAATCACTGCAGCAGCGTGAATTTCACCTGGATCGTGGTATCGATTTCGACGGGCTCGCCGTTCAACAATGTCGGCTGGTAGCGCCACTGGCTGACGGCTTCGACGGCGGCGCGGGCAAGGTCGGAGTTAACCTGGCTGTTCAAGACTTGCAGCGACAGCGGCCTGCCGTCCTTGCTCACAATCGCATGAAGCAACACGGAACCTTGCACGCCTGCGGCTTTCGCACTCTCCGGGTAGATGGGCTGTACCTTGGTAATAATCTTTGCCGCTTCCACGTTACCGCCAATGCGGATCCGCATCGTTTTTGGCTTAGGCTCGGCTTCCAGTGCCTCTGCGGCTTTCGCGGAACCCTCGGCCTGCGGCTTCAGCGCATAAGGCCTGCCCCGATACTCAACATCCGCAGTGCCCGGCAAGACCGCCATTTTTGCTTTAGCCTCGGCTTCCGCTGCTTCTGCGGCTTTCGCGGAACCCTCGGCCTGTACGTCTACGCTCTCGTTCAAGCTTCCCATTTCCAGCTTGGCATTGAGAGCCAAGTCGCGGCCCGGCTCCAGCACGACTTGCGGCGCGAGGTACGTGGCAAACCCCGGCTTGAGCACTCTCATTTCGTACTCGCCGGCCGGCAAGGTCTTAAAAACAAAATTGCCCTCTGCATCCGAAGTCGTCATATCGACGGTATTCGCTTTGTGATTGGTCATGACGATGGTGGCATTCGGAACGGTGGCATCACTGATATCAAAAATGGCGCCGCTGAATTTTCCGGACAGGTTCTGCCCGGGGAGGCGCAGAGCGGCGAGCGGAAGAAGCAAACACAAGGCAGCGACTTTCAGGAGCAGCCCCGTTCTTCGCGAAATTCCCCCGCGGTTTAGATTTGGATTCAGCATGGCGATAAATCTCCTTTCAAGATTCGACGGGCGAGCAATAGCAAGTGCGGTGGACCAGCCGCGATGCGCGTTTTGCAAAGTGCGCGCAAGTTCGAGCAACTGATTCGCGTAGTGCGAGGGATCCACTCCGGTGTTTAAGACGGAATCGTCGCAGGCTCGTTCGCTCTCGCTTCGCAGCTTTGCGACAGCGAACCAGATAAGCGGATGAAACCAATACATGGCGCGCGTCAGCTCTCCGCAGATTTGCGCCAGCCAATCGTGGCGGGCGATGTGCGCGAGTTCGTGAGAAAGAACGGTCCTTCGCCGATCCGGCGGCCATTCTATGGCTCCGGCAGGGAGCAAAATGCGGGGCCGCAGAAACCCCCAGGTCAAGGGCATGGACGCTGGGTCCGCGGACAGGAGAATCTGCACGGGACGCGCAATGCCAAGTTGGGCGCACTGGCTTGAAACCATGTGTGTCCAGCCCTCTTCCGCGAGCGGCGCAGAGCGTGCTGACATCCATGCAAGCCGAGCCAGACCCATGAAGAGTTTCGTCAAAATAAAAAGAGCGCCGAGCGCCCACAGGAGGAGCGTCAGCGTGATCAATTGGCCAGCGAGCGGCGAGGCCACGGCGGCATCAATCACCGTGGACGGAAGCTTTTGAAAATTGGCGCTTCCTCCCGCTGCGTGAGCCGCGCCCCAGAGTCTGGCCGCGCTACCGAGCGTCGCCGAATGCCATGACGGAAGAATCAGCGTCAAAATCGGGAGGCCTAACGAACAAGCGATTCCCAAGGCCCACGCGTGGTGGCGCATTGCCGCGGAGCTGTTGCGTATGGCCCACGCAACAACGCCGGCCAGCGTCAGCAAGAACGTCGCCTTAACGGCGCAACCGATCAGAAAAGACAGTGTTAATTCCGGGCTTTCGAACCAGTGCATAGTCAACTCTCCTTCCTGCTTTGCGCGATGAGACGGGCAAGGCGGTCGAGTTCCTGGGAGGAAATCCTCCAACCCTCGCCGCCGAGCAGGGCCGCGACGGCCTTCTCCGTGGAGCCTTCAAAAAAAGTTTCGACCAGATGCTGCAGCGCGGAGCGCCGCGCGACTTCGCGGGGCACACAAGGAACATAGACATATTTCAGCCCGTGCTCTTCATGGCGGACGTGACCCTTTTCCTCGAGCACGCGAAGCTGGGCGCGAACCGTGGAATAGTTGGGCTTGCCGTCCAGTTGAGAGAGCACTTCTCCGACCGAAGCGCGTTCGAGCCGGTAAAGAACGTCCATGATTTGGCGCTCGCGCCGCGTCAGAGCATTCAGCTTGAAATTTCTCTTCATGGTCTTCCTTATGCTAGTTTTCTAGCATAGATGCTACAAATCTAGCACAGCCCGCATTCTTGTCAACTGCTTTTTCGAAAACAAAGACTCGGCCTCGAAAACACAGGGAGGACGCGGAGCATCAGGACGCCGTATCGGCTCTATTCCCCGGCTGGAAGGCGCCATTCGCCGGTAGTTCCCTTCTTCCCGCCGAATCTCGCGTGCATGCACAAAGGAGGCTGCCTATTCTCGGTTCGGCACGGGAACCTTGCCCAGGAGAGATTCCACATGACGAAGGCGCGGACATCATCCAAAACCATACAGACCGTAGCGGGCGTGATCCTCTTCTCTTTCGGATTGACCTTGCTGACTGCGAATCTCGATGAAGTCGCTGCGCAAGCCAGCTCGTGGTTTTCTTCTACGCCGGGCTCTCTCGGCGCGGCCATGGAAATTGGCCTGGCGGGATTGCGCGCGGTGCAGGCTTATTTCTTCGACGATTCCACGTTTCAAGCCGGCTTTCTTTCGATCTTGGTATCCCTTTGGCCACTGATTCTGGTTATTATCGGAGCTATTCTTTTGCATGACGCAATCGGTGTGCGTTTCGCCAACGCGAAGTTGGCCAAGACTTTTCCGTCGGGGGGATACGAGAGTGAGTCCTAAGCGGCAGATGTGGCGCGCGAAATACAGGAGAATTACGTGAGCGACGAGCACAATTTCGATCCCAAGAAGTTCGGTGACGAAGTCCAGGATCGCGCGAAGAAGATGAGCGACGAGGTCTTCGACCGAGCGAAAAAGTTTAGCGATGACCTCCACGATCAGATTCATCGGGACATCGACGGTAAGTTGAAGAACAGCTATCGGAGTTGGAAAGGACGCCGCCGTCCCATGGTCGTCGGTCTCGACCTGCGCGCCCGCGGCCGCGGCGGAATGATTACCGGCGGCATTCTCGTCTTGGTCGGCATCGCCTTCCTGCTGGATCACCTGGGAATCATTTCCATTGGCAACCCTTTTCGCTTTTGGCCTTCAGCCATTGTGCTGGTCGGCATATTGAATTTCATCTCTCGCCGCCGGCCTTGGGGAGTTCTGTTGATGTTTGCGGGCGTCATTTTGCAGCTCAATGAACTCGGGATTACGCACTTCGGATGGAACCAGCTTTGGCCCATGCTTCTGATCGCCCTTGGCTTTTTCGTCTTCTGGGGATCTCTGGAGTTCAGTAAACCTACTCCTCCCTCTGAAACGAGAGAAGGTGATCCACGCACGACGCTCAATGAGGCCGTTGTTTTCGGCGGGCTGGAGCGGCGCATGACGAGCCAGGCCTTTCAAGGCGGCGATGTCACGGCGATCTTTGGCGGCGTTGAACTGGATATGACCGAAGCAAACATGCAGGCCAAGGAAGCCACGCTGGCCATCACGGTGATTTTCGGCGGCGTGGAACTCCGCGTTCCGCCCAACTGGCAGGTGGCTTTCCGCGGAGCGCCAATCTTCGGCGGCATCGAAGACAAGACACGGACGGCGCGGGTGGAAGATCCTGTAAATTCGAATCTCAAAGTGCTGGTTATCACCGGCGCGGTCATATTCGGCGGACTGGAAATCAAGAACTGAACTCGTTCGATGCACCCACTGTTCACACGCAACCGCCTGGGACTGTACCTGCTGGCTTGGGTGCCGCTCGTCGCCACATCGACTTATGCCCTGGTGTCACGAGGGACGCTAGGTTGGTTGCACGCGACCGCCATCACTGTCCCGGTATACCTGTTTTACGCTTTTCTTTGTCTCTCGGCCTGGTATCCATGTCGCGCCACTCCGCTGGGCAAAGTCAGCTTCATCCGCTTGCTCCTGACGCACCTGACCGCAGCCGTATTCTTTAGCTTCGTTTGGACCAGGGCCAGCGATGCGGTCGCCTACGCGATGCTCAGCCCGGAAGAGTTAGCGGTCCTCACTCGCCAATTTTTGCCGCAAGTGAACGCGATTTTCACCGTCGGCGTCCTGCTCTACTTGCTTTCCGTCGCCTTTCACTACGTCTTGATCGCCATGGAAGACTCGCGGCGCGCGGAAGCCGAGGCGGCCAAAGCACAGGTCCTGGCTCGCGACGCCGAATTGAAAGCGCTGAAGGCCCAGATAAATCCCCACTTTCTCTTCAACAGTCTCAATTCCATCAGCGCCTTAACCAGCATTGATCCAGCTCGCGCGCGTGACATGTGCGTATTGCTTGGTGAATTTCTGCGCATGACTTTGGGCCTCGGCGAAAAAACCGTGGTTCATTTCTCGGAGGAGCTGGACCTGCTCCAAAAATACCTGACCATAGAGAAAATCCGCTTCGGAGAGCGGCTGAAAACCCAGGAGGCCATCCAGGAAGAATCCAAGGCTTGTCTCCTTCCGCCCTTGCTGCTGCAACCGCTGATGGAGAACGCGATCAGGCACGGCATCGCGAGCTTGCCAGAGGGAGGCGAAGTGCGCTTGACCGCCGAACGCCAAAACGGCCGGCTGGAAATCCTGGTGGAGAATTCCTGGGATCCCGACGCGCCGCCTCGCCGGTCGAGCGGGATGGGCCTGAGGAATGTGAAGCAACGCCTGGAAGCGCGTTATGGAAAAGAAGCGGCTCTTCACGTAATGGCTGAAGGCGATCTCTTTCAGGTCAGTTTGTCGATCCCGCTGGAAAGCGAGGAAGCAGCGTGAGCGTCTCTGCGAAAAGACGGTGGCGGGCGCTTATTGTTGACGACGAGGAATTGGCGCGCCACATCATTCGTGAATTACTGCAGCCTCATTCTGAGATCGAAATCGCGGAGGAATGCGCGAACGGATTCGAAGCCGTCAAAGCTGTCGCTGAGCACAAGCCCGATTTGATTTTTCTCGACGTGCAGATGCCAAAATTGACGGGCTTCGATGTGCTCGAGTTGATCGGTGACGACGTTTCAGTGATTTTTGTTACTGCTTACGACCAATACGCCATGCGCGCGTTCGAAGTCCACGCGGTGGATTATTTGCTGAAGCCCATTGGGAAGCATCGTTTTGAGGAAGCGCTTGAACGGGCAAAATCGCGGCTTGGCGAAAAAATGCCTTCCGCGCAGAAACTCGCTGACTCTGCGCGTCCTCCGCAACAATTCCTCGAGCGCATCGTCGTCAAAGATGGCACAAGAGTGACGCTGATTCCCATCGCCAAACTCGATTACGTTGAGGCACAGGACGATTATGTCGCGCTCGCCAGCCAGGGCAAGAAGCATCTCAAGCAGCAAACCATCGCGAGCCTCGAAGCTTGCCTCGACCCAAACTGCTTTGTGCGAATTCACCGCTCTTACATTGTGAATTTGGAAAGAGTCGTGCGCATCGAGCCTTACGGCAAAGACAGCCGGCTCGCCATTCTCAGCGACGGCGTACGCCTACCCGTCAGCCGCACGGGCTACGCGCGCCTGCAATCCCTCCTCGACGAGCGAAAATAGCTCTTTGCGCGAGAAAAGCATGGGAATCACGACAGAATTATCGAATTAGAATCAGGAGTCCAGGACTTGGCGGACTTTGCCCAGAAGGCCGGCGCGGCCAAACGGTTTTTGCAAGAGCGTGGTTCCGCGGAAGTAGGAGTTAAGTCTGAAGGCCGAGTCGAGCCAGCAATTCCCGGCGGCCGAACATGGTAACACTCAAAATCCTGCTGTCCAGATCCTGCGCCACCCATCTCCTTTTTAGCGCGACTTTGAGGAGCGCCGCGCCGACAGCGCCGCCAAGGTGCGGCCGGCGCTCGCTCCAGTCCACGCACGCGAACGCAAAACGGCGCCGCAGAGCACGCGTTGCATCCACGTCAACTCCCAGAGCTTCCAGGCCCTTTGTTCCGCGCGGCGTAAGATCGTACGACTTAGCATCCCCCGGAACCTCCGACAGCCATCTCATCGTCCGGATGCGATCGTGAAGCGCTACTCCAAGCGAGCCTGCGATATGGTCGTAGCAAGTCCGCGCGGCCCGCAAAGGTTCAGGCGTATTTGGGACGAATGTGTCGCGCGTTCCACCAGCGAGAACGCTCAGCGCCTCCAACGCCGCCGCAACATTCGGGCCTTCCAGGCTGTAGTAACGATGCTTCCCTTGGGCCAACACTTTCACCAAGCGGTTGGTGGTCAGCCTTTGCAGGTGCACGCTGGCCGTGGACGGGCTCACGTCCGCCACGATGGCAAGCTCCGTGCTTGTCCGCGCTCGTCCGTCCGCCAGGCAGTAGAGCATGCGCGCCCGTGCAGGCTCACCAATGGCAGCGGCAATGGAGGACGCCGCGGCGTCGGCAGTCTCGACATTCATAATTTGATGATAGACGAAGTGTGTGTGTCAAACAATCAAGATAATTCCGACATGGGCCGGACAGCACACTCACCCCACAAAATTACGCGCCGCGAAGCTCTGCGAATCCTCTCGGCGACAAGCGCAGCTTTGCACGCCGGCGTGATGCCGGCCCCCTTCGCCACAAGGAAATTCTCGATGACCATCACTTGCATTATTCGCTATCAGATTGACCCATTCCAGCGAGACGCCTTCAAAAAGTATGCCGAAAACTGGGGTCGCATAATTCCGCGCTGCGGAGGGCATCTCGTCGGATATTTTCTTCCGTATGAAGGCACAAATGACGTGGGCTGGGGCTTGATTGCGTTTGACAGTCTCGCGTCGTACGAGCGGTACAAGGCCCGGTTGAAGTCCGACAAGGAAGCGCGAGAGAATTTTGAGATGGCGCAAGCGAAGCACTTCATCCTTCGCGAAGAGAGAAACTTCGTTGAAGTTGTGGATGGAACTTTTGGAGTTCCCTCAACGCTCGCTGGAACGGAATAATTCGCTCGTGACCACACAACCAGAGAAGGCACAGGCTTTTCGCGCTCTCCATGAGCGCGATTCCGCGTTCATCATTCCCAATCCGTGGGATGCGGGTACGGCACGCATTTTGGAGCACTTGGGGTTTGAGGCTCTCGCAACTACGAGCATGGGCTACGCCTTCTCGCTCGGGCGGCGGGACAATACGCTGAACCGCGCCGAGTCTTTGGCGTATGCATCGGCGATTGTGTCTGCCACGGACCTTCCGGTCAGCGCCGATTTGGAAAATGGTTTTGGAGATGACCCGAAAGTGGTGGGAGAAACGATTCGGCTTGCTGCGGGTGCGGGGCTTGTCGGGGGTTCCATCGAAGATGCTACGGGGTGTCCGGACGATGCAATCTATGAAATGCAACATGCGGTGGAGCGCGTTCGCGCCGCGGTGGAAACAGCGCGCGCGCTTCCCTTTCTTTTCACACTCACGGCGCGGGCGGAAAATTATTTGCATGGCCGGCCGGATCTGCGAGACACGATCCAACGCCTGCAGGCGTTTCAGGAAGCAGGCGCCGATGTTCTGTACGCGCCGGGTCTTATGAGCAAAGACGACATTGCCACTGTGGTTCGCTCTGTGGACCGTCCGGTGAACGTCGTGACGGGTTTGCGAGGTGCGCAACTGAGCCTGGCGGAGCTCTCCGCAATCGGAGTGAAGCGCATTAGCGTGGGCAGCGCTCTCTATCGCACTGCGCTGGGCGCGTTTCTTGGCGCGGCTCACGAGATGCGTGAGCAAGGCACGTTCACATTCGCAAAGAATGCGGTCAGTCCCGCGAAAGTCAACTCGCTTTTCGGAGAGTAACTGTCTAAGTCAGCTTTTTCACCCAGATGCGGCTTGTGGCAGGCTTCCCAAGATGGATAGTTTTTCCGTCCACGCGGAGCGTCATAGTCTCATCGTACTCGCGTCTCAACACATCCACGGTCGTAGACGGCCGCAAGTGCAGCCCTTCCAAAAATTCCAAGAACTGCGCATCTTTCTCGTACACGCAGAGAATTTCGCCCGAGTCCTTCGCCTGCAAATCCGCAAGCAGCACCGCGCCTTGCTTGCGCAGTGTTGCGATTCCTCCGCGCATCGGCACGCCGTGGGGGCAGCTTTTCTTATCTCCAAAGCGCTTGATCAGCAGCGCTTCCACTGCCGGCGAAATCGCATGCTCCAATCGCTCGGCTTCGTCATGCGCTTTGGCCCAGGACAGGCCGATCACGTCGGTCAACAACATTTCCGCGAGTTGATGCCGCAAAGCGAGATGCTCTGCAAACTTTCTCCCCTTCTGCGTGAGGGCAATTTGTCCTTTGCGGTCAACACTCACATGCCCGTCGCGCGTCATGCGTTTCAGCGCAGCTGTCACTGCCGGAGGCGTAACTTGCAATTCTTCGGCCAGGCGCGCGCTGATCGGCGTGTGGTTCTCCTCGAGCATCTCCCAAATCGCCTTCAGGTAGTCTTCTTGCGATACGCTGGTTTTTTCTCGCCGCAACCCCGCTCCTATTTCACTGCTTTCTGGCTTTGCCGCTGCCCCCGAAGGCTCAACGCGAGCTGGTTGACCCTCCGCCGGATTCCCTCAAAAACGCGCTGATATGTTTCAGGGTCCTCGCCGTAAGGATCTTCAACAGGCCAGTCTTCCATGTTTCCCCTGCCGTCGAATACATGCTCGCCCGGTGTCCCGGTCATGTTTATGATCAGGTTTGCCTCATTCATCGCCTCTCGCGTAATTCGGTCGGACGTAAGCCCATTCGCCGAATAGCCATTTTTCATCAGCGTCTGTTTTGTCAGTTCGGCAATGTATCCGAGAGGGTACAACCCTGCGCTCGAAGCCTCGATCACGTCCGCTGCATCGTAGCGAGCGATGGCTTCCGCCATGGGGCTTCGGCAGGCGTTGCCGACGCAGACAAACAGTACTCGCGAGCGCGGGAAGCGGGGAGCCCCTTGTGCCTGGGTTTTCTCTTTCTTCACGAAGAAGATTTTACGCCGTTTGCAGGCTGTTTGGCTTGTGCGCCGGCGAGTCGCAGGAAATACTCATGGACAGTCGTATCGTCGGTCAGTTCGGGATGGAAGGTCGCGGCCATGATGTTTTCGCGCTGTACCAGCGCCGCCTTTCCCGCGTATTCGGCCAGAACTTTCACGCCCGGCCCAGCGCGCTCAATCACCGGCCCGCGAATAAAGACCATTTCGAGTGGCTCTTTCTTGAGCACCGTGGGACCGCTTACCACATCGCTGGCGATTTGCCGTCCGTACGCATTGCGAATCACAGTCATATCCATGAGGTTCAGCGAATCCTGCTGCGGGTGTTTCACATCTTTTGCGAGAAGGATCGCGCCCGCGCAGGTACCGAAAATCGCGCCGCCGCGTTCGGCAAACTTTACGATTTTGCCGGCCAAGCCTTCCTCTTGCAGGAACTTGAGCTGAGTCGTGCTTTCACCACCCGGAAGAATCAATCCATCGCAGCCCTCGAGGTCGGCAAGAGTGCGCACCTCGGCTGTCTTCGCGCCAAGCTGTTCCAGCATCGCCGCGTGGGCCTGAAAATCTCCTTGCACTGCTAGAATTCCAATCTTCACTTCGCTCTGCCTCATCATCTATGGGGCTTACGCACCGCAGTGCGCTGGCACCGAGAGATAAGTTAAAGACCAACAAGAAGTAAGAAAGGTTGCGCCTCTAGACTTACCACTTACAACTTGTGACTTAGAACCTTCTCTCACCAGCCGCGCGTCGAAAGCAGGTCTTTTTCTTCCATTTGGCGGACGTCCAGGCCACGCATGGCTTCGCCCAGTTCTTCGTGCGCTTCAAGCACGGCTTTCGCATCCTCAAAGTGAGTGGTCGCTTTCACAACCGCTTTCGCACGCGGTTCGGGATCGCTCGACTTGAAAATTCCAGACCCGACGAACACGGCTTCCGCGCCCAGGCGGCGCACCAGTGCAGCGTCCGCCGGCGTGGCGATTCCGCCCGCCGAAAAATTCGGCACCGGCAACTTCCCGGTCTTCGCAATTTGCCGGACCAAGTCCAGGGGAGCGCCCAATTCTTTAGCTTCGTGCATCAACTCATCGTCGCGCATGGTCGTGAGCTTTCTCATTTGGCTGACGATCGCGCGCATGTGCCGCACCGCCTCCACCACGTTGCCCGAGCCCGCTTCGCCCTTGGTTCGAATCATCGCCGCGCCTTCGGCAATGCGCCGAAGCGCTTCGCCCAGATTGCGCGCGCCACAAACAAACGGGACACGGTAATCGTGCTTCCAGATGTGATTCTCTTCATCCGCTGGTGTCAGCACTTCGCTCTCGTCAATAAAATCCACTTCCATAGCCTGAAGAACCTCCGCCTCGGCGAAATGTCCGATGCGTACCTTGGCCATCACTGGAATTGTCACCGTCTTCATGATTTCGCGAATCACTTTGATGGATGCCATGCGCGCCACGCCACCCTCTTTGCGGATGTCCGACGGCACGCGCTCGAGCGCCATCACCGCGCAGGCTCCGGCATTCTCGGCGATTTTGGCCTGTTCCGCGTTCGTGACGTCCATGATCACGCCGCCTTTAAGCATTTCCGCGAGGCCGACTTTGACACGCCATTCATTCGAACCTTTGCTACCGTTGCTGCTGCCATTTGGCTTTTTTACTTCCATCTTGCTTCTCCTCTCCCTTTGGATACTCCGAACATTTAGCAATCCCAAAATCCTTTATCGCGGCTTGATGACCACGAACCGTCCTTTTCCGCGCGCGAGCACATCTCCCTTCTCATTTCGAATCTCGCCGGTCATGAAAAGGTTTCTTCCGTTCATCTCCGTTTCGCGCCCTTCCACTGCAATTTCTTGACCCACAGCGACGGGCTTCAAGTATTCCACATTCAACTCCGCCGTCACCGCGCGAACGTCCCGGAACCGGCAAACTTTTCCCATGGCTTCGTCCAGCAGCAGCGCGATGATTCCGCCATGCGCAAATCCTGCGCCGCCCTGATACCGTTCACCTAGCACGAACCGCCCCACGATCTTTCGGTTCGCGTTGTCCTGCTCGAACGTCAGCTTCATCCCAGCGGCGTTGTCTCCGCCACAGCCAAAGCATTTATTCGTGGGATTCGGCGTCAGCTTGATCGGGTCAGCCAACTTTTTTCATCCTCAAACCTCTTTGAGAAGTTTCAGTTATAAGTTGTAAGTTCTGAGTTGAGAAGTCCGGAGCTCTTGAAAAACCGACGGTTGGAAGGCTCCATTCCTTGCTTACAACTTAGAACTAACAACTAAGAACTTCTCCTCACACCAGCGCCACGCGGCTCCGCTCCGCTCTCCGCACGCCTCGCTGCCGCTTGCGCATCTCCACTTTCAGCATTTCGGCCAGAGTGGCCACGCCGCGCGCAAGCTGCTTTTCGTCGAGGCTGGAAAATGCGAGCCGCAGCGTATTCGGCAGCGGGCTCTGCACATAGAAGTAGCGCCCTGGAGCAAACAATACGCCGCGCTCTTTCACGTGAATCAGCAGCTCGCTGGCATCGAATCCCGGTGGCAGCTCCAGCCACAGGCACATCCCGCCTTCGGGCCGCATCCAGCGCGTGCCTTCCGGCATGTATTTGCGCAAAGCCTCATCCACCGCAGCCAGTCGCGAAGCATAGACCTTCCGCATTTTGGCCAGGTGCTTGCTGAAAAGTCCGCGCCGCAAAAACTCCGCCAGCGTGGCTTGCGCCAATTGATCGGTGTGCAGGTCGGTGGACTGCTTCACCACACGCAGCCGCTCGATCGCCTGCGGAGGCGCGACGATCCATCCCACGCGCAATCCTGGGAACGCCACCTTTGCAAAGCTGTCAATGTGAATCACTAGATTCGAACGGTCTAGCTGCTTCAAGGACGGGACACGTTCCTCCCGGGCATGCAGCCGCGCGTAAATGTGGTCTTCCACCACAGGCACTTGATAACGTCCCGCAAGCTCCAGCAATTTGCGTCGCGAAGCCAGCGGCATCGAGACACCCGTCGGATTGTGGAAATCAGGAGTCAGCAAGATCAGCTTTACGCGGTTTGCGGCGAGCGTGGCTTCCAGCGCTTCCAGGTCCAGCCCCAATGTCGTTCCAGGTTCGGCATGCGTGCGCATCGGCACCGCCAGGCAGCGCGCCCGCGCACCGTGAAAAATCGTCACTGCACCCGGATACGTGGGGTTTTCCATGATGACCGAATCGCCCGGGCGCACAAACGCTTTGCTGATTAAGTCAAAGGATTGCTGGCACCCATCGGTGATGAGCAAGTTTTCATCTTTTGCCGCGATCCCATCCTGACGAAGCAATTCTAGCAACGCCGCCTTCAAGGGCGGATAGCCGTCTGAGGGTCCAAGCGTCAGAACTTCCGTGGCTTCGCGGCGCAATACGGCGTTCACGCAAATCTGCAGCTCATCAATGGGGAAGAATTCCTGCGCGGGACACGCCATCACAAAAGACAAGGCGCTCTCTGGCACGCCAGCCGTCAACCGGCTCAGCACTTCCTCACCGCGCTCATCGGCAAAGAGCAGTTCCCAACGAATGGTTCCATGGCCGTTCAGCACCGGTGGCGCCGGAGGCGTAATTTTCAGGCCGTTGCCGTTTCCCTTGATGAACGTGCCGCGGCCGACGTGTCCTTGAATCAACCCTTCCGATTCCAATTCGGCGTACGCATTCGCAACGGTAGTGCGGTGCACGCCCAGCATGGTCGCGAGCTCGCGGCTTGCAGGGATGCGGTCGCCCGGGCGCAAATCACCGGCGTGCACCAGAGCGCGCAATTGATCGCGAAGTTGAACATACAGAGGGACATGGCTTTGTGGCTGGAGATGAAGTGGAAGCATTGTCTCTCACCTTGAGCCAATTTTAGCAGAAATTGGCCTGCCACAAGAGCCAATTTGTCTTCCGCCATTTTGGCCGCCATTTATGGCTTGCAACGCCGCTTCGGCCTGCCAAATTTGCTTTTGCGGCCAAGGGGTTCGTATCCTGTCGGGCATGCCTCGGAAAGCTCCCTTCCGGCACGCTATGAAGTGGACGAAACGATTGCTTCTTGCTTCCCCCGCTATCTTCCTAACTGTACTTCAAACCATCGCGCTGCGGGCCGATCTTCTCGGTCAGCAGTCCGCAGCGCCTTCCCTTGCCCCGGCTTCCCGTACAAGTGGCAACGATTTACCCCAGCCCAGGAATTGGACCGCTGAAGAAGATCATCAGAACATGATGGAACAGCTCGGCATTAAAGCGCTTCGCCCAGGCCCCAACGGAAACGAAACCGCACCCAATCACGCCAACTACGACGAATCTAAGGCGAATCCCTTCCCCGACTTACCTGATGCCCTCACGCTGAAGAACGGCAAGAGGGTCATCACCGCGGAAATGTGGTGGAAGCAACGCCGCCCGGAAATTGTCGAAGGCTTCGAGCGTGAAGTCGTGGGCCGCATCCCCAAGAACGTGCCAGGCGTTACTTGGAGTGTCGCAAGCTCGGAAAGCGCTGTGCTCGGGTCTCATCGCATCATCAAGCAACAGCTCATCGGCCACGTGAATAATTCTTTGTACCCGCTCGTTAACGTGGACATCCAGATGCTTTTAGCAAAACCCACGGATGCCGCCGCTCCCGTTCCCGTGATGATGATGTTCGGCCGCGAATTTCCCCCAGGAACAGCTCCGCGCTTCGTTATCCCCGGCGCGCCGGGCTCTCCGGGCGCTGACCCGCCCGCAACCGAACAACTCATCAGCGACGGCTGGGGCTACGCTTACATCAACCCCGTCAGCGTTCAGGCTGACAATGGCGCGGGCCTTACCGGGGGAATCATTGGATTAGCCAACAACGGGCAGGCTCGCAAGCCAGACGATTGGGGCGCGCTACGTGCCTGGGCGTGGGGCGCATCCCGGGGCCTCGATTATCTGGAAACCGACAAAGACGTAGACGCCAAGCACGTGGGTATCGAAGGCGTTTCTCGCTACGGCAAAGCCGCTCTTATAACGATGGCCTTCGACACACGTTTTGCTCTTGTTCTGGTCGGCTCTTCCGGTGAAGGCGGGGCCAAATTGCATCGCCGCAATTTTGGCGAAGCGATCGAAAATCTCACCGGCTCCGGCGAATATCACTGGATGGCTGGAAATTTTCTGAGGTACGGCGCCTCCGAAGCTGCGTTCGGCAGCAAGAACGCCGGCGACCTCCCCGTTGACGCGCATGAACTCATCGCTTTATGCGCCCCGCGCCTCACCTTCATCAGCTACGGCGTCCCCGAGAAGGGCGACGCAAAATGGCTCGACCAGCAAGGCAGCTACATGGCCACGGTAGCCGCTCAACCAGTGTTCCGGCTTCTCGAAGCGAAAGGCCTAGGCGTTTCCGAAGACTATCGCACCGCGAAAATGCCGCCTGTGAATGCCGGTCTGCTCGATGGCGAACTGGCCTGGCGTCAGAACGATGGCGGCCACACCGACGGACCGAATTGGAAATACTTCATCACCTGGGCCGACAAATCCCTCCATCACAAAATTGCTTTTTCGCCGAGCGCCGGGACACAAGTCGTGCCGCCTCCTGCCGATCAGCCTGCTCCTCGCACCGATCCCAATTCGCTGATTGCTCACGAACAATTACTGGAAAAAGCCAAGAAGGATCACATCGAAATTTATTTTGAAGGCGATTCCATCACGCGCCGTTGGGGAGCGACCGATTATCCAGAGCTGCTAGCCAACTGGAAACGGAACTTCTTCGGCTGGAATGCCGCCGATTTTGGCTGGGGCGGCGACAAAACGGAAAACATTTTATGGCGACTAAACAACGGCGAACTTGACGGAATAAATCCGAAAGTGATCGTCCTTCTCGCGGGAACCAACAACGTTGGCCGCACGATTTCTTCCGGAGGCGACGACGCCAAAGTGGCCGACGTCACAAAGGGCATTCAGGCGATCTTGCAGGTTCTGCAAGCTAAAGCGCCAGAAGCCACAATCATCCTGACCGCGATCTTCCCTCGAAACGATAATCCTGCCGTGATGCCAATCATCAACGGAATCAACGACAATTTGGCCAAGCTTGCTGACGGCAAAAAAATTCGCTTTCTCAACATCAACGACAAATTGGCCGATCGCGACGGCAAGCTGTTCGACGGGATGATAAATCCCGACAAATTGCATCCCGCGCTCAAGGGCTACCAGGTCTGGGCCGACGCGTTGAAGCCCATCTGCACGGAACTTCTCGGCCCGCCAGCGAAGGAAGATCACGCACCTCCTCCCACTGGCGACCCCAGTGCCACCCACTGAGCAAACCACATCTCACCTGCAGGGCGACCGCCGACTTTAGCCCGCGGCCTCACCGGTGGCTTGGCTTCCGACCAATATCTATGTTCAAATCATCGCCTGCCTTCAAGTCGCGGATACACAGCTTCGTCAAATCATTCGCATCACACTGGTAAATCTGTTTCATCGGAAGATCGCTCGCGTCCATATCGTACTCGCCCGCGGCCATGTCTTCCGCTGTGTCGGTGGAAGAAGTAACCACCGGACTCCCTTCCCTCACGCGCACGCGGAACTCCTTCGAGGAAGGCTCGTAGTTCGCGTAACTAAAGCAATGGCCAATACACGCGCGCTCCACCGCATGATGAACGAACTGTATTCGGGAATTGGGCGGCGCATCGAGCGTCACAATCACGCGTGTCCCGGGGCCCAAATCGCCCACCACCTTTTCACCGTTCGCCTCCAGCCGGTTTAGCCATCCTGTGTCTTGATAAAGAAACGCAAAGAAGGCCGCCGCGCAAGCTCCAAAACCAGCGAGTTGCCATTTCCGCGGCTTGAGTAATCCAAGAAAACAAAAACCAAAAATCGCAGAAATTGTGGTCAGCCGTGAGCCGAGCAATCCAATCCAACCTGCATCCGGCGAAGGCTTTAAGTTCTCCGGAACCAGGGTCGTCGCACAAAATGCCACCGCATACCATTCGAACGGCAACGCGAACCGTTTCCAGGCTCCCCTTTCTCCCTTGCCTGCAAAAAAATCCACTCCGACGCAGATAACGCCGAAACAAAACGCCGCAACCGCCAGCCAAATGTAGCGGTTCCCGTAAAGTGCCAATTGATCCGCGCCGTTGCAAAGATAAAAGGGCCCGCGGTCCCAGTCCGCCGAAAGCTCCGGCCAGTGCGAAGCATAACAATAGACCGCGTAAAATCCCGCCGCCGCCCCCAGCGGCAAAATTAGCTTCCACCATCCCGGCAGTTTTTCCCTGACTTTCTGGTACGCCAGTAAGCCAACCAGCCACAGAAATCCAATCGGATGCGCCACGTACGCCAGCGCGGCGAAAATAGCTGCGCCAATCCAATCCACCCGTCGCGCGCGCCACACGATCGCCAGCGCGAAGCAAGCCAGCCCTATTGACCAGCAATAATTCATAAAGCCCATACTGAACGAATACCCATAGGCCAGCATGGCAATACAGGGCGTGAGGAACCACGGCGGCCGCTCCGTCACCACATTGACAAACGCGAACACTCCCCAGAAAAACGTCAGCACGCAAGCCGAAACCGCGATTTTTTGAGCTGCCGCGAAACCCAACGCCTTCGCGAGCCACAAAAGCGTCACGTCAAATAAAATATTGTTCCACTGCCCGGAAAAGTAGAGCCCAGGTGCCTGCCCTTTTTGAATGAGCTGGGCCAGCCAGGCGTTGTAAACGTGGCTAGCTAGGTCGCTTGCTTCAATCCGCTTGTGCCAAAAACACGGAATGAGCACGCCAACGCTCACTGCCAAAATCAGCCACTGCCGGCGCCGCAGAAAAGCCAGTGTCGCGTTTTCTTCATACAAGAACTTCGCCCACGTCTCGAAAATGTCCTGCAGCGGCCCCATCACACTCCTAGCACAGCGTGTCTCCACAGCTTTTTGGAATTACCGCTTTCTGCGTCTCGATCCGGCCCGGCAATTCGCGCGCGCGGCAACGCGCGCCATTTTATCTGAAGTGGGAAACTCTCTGGCCGAAATTTGTATGCAAGCAGGCTTGATGGTCGAAGATCTACAGCAATGCTGTCGCGACAGTTTCTTACTTCACGGCTTGGTTTTCGCCCAGGCGCTTCAGGCGGTCGCGCAAGCGCCGCTGCAACGGCGGAGGAGTGTTCGGATTAAAAGCCACCAGGTACCACAGCGGCTGGCTGCGGTCGCGGCTCAGCCACGCCAGCGTCGGCGCGTCGGCGTTCGGGTGACGCGCGACATTTTCGCGAATTGCGCCGTAAGGATGCTTCGCCAGCTTGCCCAGCGTTTTTGAATTCGCGCGGGGATGCTCGCTAATCAGCCGCAACAAATAAAAATCTTCCGGCGGCGCCTGCTTCGCCAGTTTTTCAAGCATTTCCGGCTTGGCGTCCGCGCTCAGCACCAGCCCAATCTTTTCATCCCATGCCACGTTAATTTGATTCAGTTCTCGCGTCCGCGCGTGAATCAGCTCTTCCAGGATGCGCCGCTCCTGCTGCCGGCGCGCAATTGGCACATCCGTGCCTTCCAGCGAATCCAGCACGCGAAGAAGGTGCTGCCTCTCCCCAAAAACAATCTGCGAAGTCCGGGAGACCGTGCCTTTCTCTTTCTCCCTGTGCTGCACCAAGTCGGACCGTCGCATCGCTAAGTCGCTCCACACCGATTCCCCGGCGCTACTTGAGGCGTCCAGCATCTCTAGTTGCATTTGGATCTTGCTCCTTGCAATGCAAATTAGGGCTGGCTCTGGTGGCTCAGGAATTATGTTCTGCGGCGCCGACCTGGTAAAGTTAAGTACAAAGGCGTGTGCCCGAAGTGCTACTCCGCTTTGCTGAAGTTTTGAGGATTCGGGCGAGCGTAAATCGCGTGCCGCAAAAGCCCAAATGCAAGATGGCCATCAACGCTTGGTTCCCGGCGGCTCTTTCGCTTTGAGCAATTCTTCCATCACCGACTGTACTAATTCCTTCGCGTGGACCAACTCCTGGTGAATCATCCGCAAATCCATCGCCGGCACCATCGGGTTGCGCTGACTGGTGCAGTACACTCCGTGCTGGCCCGCAAGCACCAGCGCGTTGGTGATGCGATCAAGCGACACCGCAAGGCGCCCGCGTTCGCGCCCGAACATCTGCTCGTAGTGCTCCAGTTCCTCTTTGTGTTCCTGAAACGCCGACATCCTCTTTCCCCGCGCTCAAACTCTCAACTCTAATTCTTTGCGTCCTTACCTCGTTGCGTCCTCACTTCTCTTTCTCACTCCGGCCGTAAGAATGGATTCACTTCGCGCTCCTGGCCGATTGTGGTCATCGGCCCGTGGCCCGGATGCACGATCGTGGCATCCGGCAACTGCATCAATTTGCTGCGCAGCGAATCCATGATCTCTTCCATCGAGCCGCCCCACAAGTCTGTGCGGCCAATGCTGCCTTTGAAAAGGGTGTCGCCGGAAAGCAGTTGTGGCACGCGAATTTCACTCTGCTCGGAGCCCGCCTTTTCGCGGTAGGGTTTCTCAGAATCGTCCAGGTCTCCTTCTTCAATTTCACCATCCGCGGCGCCGGGCTTTCCCTTAGCTTTGAGGTCGCTGTCCGTCAGAGAAATCTTTCCGGCATCGTGTGGAAGATACAGCGAGACGCTCCCTGGCGTGTGGCCTGGAGTGTGAATCACCTGTGCCTCTAGCGATCCCCAACGCAAAACGTCACCTTCTTTCAACAATTGATCCACTTCCGTCAAATCCGGGGGCAACACGCCTAGAAACGAAGCCTGCACGTCCATCGCCTGATAAAGAGGCAAATCGTCGCGATGCATCAGCACCGGCGCTCCCGTATATTGGTGCAGCTTGGCTAAGCCGCCGACGTGGTCAATGTGCGCGTGGGTACTGACGATGGCTTTCACCGTAAGGCGCCGGCGTCCAAGCAAATCCAGAATGCGCGTCACCTCGTCGCCGGGATCGACCACCAGGGCTTCGCGCGTGAGCGGGTCGCCGATAATGGAGCAATTGCATTGCAGCATGCCGACAGGAATGGTGATGTGAATCAAACTTTCTTGAGCGGCATTGAGGGCCGGCAAGCCTCGCAAGTCATCACGCAACATGGAGCGATTATAGCATCGGATGCCGCTGCGGCTTTCTCACGTGGCCGGGACGGAATCGCTCACCGGCCCAAAAGGCGATAGACTGAGTAAGGCGAGTCGAGAAGAGCATGGAGTCTCCAGCCACAAGCAAAACAATCGCAACGCCGCGAATTCACGACGCCACGCTCGCGAAACTGCAGGCAGACGTGGGCGCGAATATGGGTGTGTGGTTTGGTTGTGCGCTGCCGAGCGACTTTGGCGATCCCGCAGCGGAATATCACTGTTTCAACCATGCTGTTGCGTTGCTGGACAAAAACTACCGCGCGTATTTTTCGTTCCATGGGCCGGACCGCGTGCGCTATCTCAACGCGATTCTGACAAACAACATCAAGGACCTCGCGCCGGGACAAGGCATTATTTCCTTGCTGCTCAATCCGCAAGGCCACATCCTGGCCGAGCTTGAAACCTACGCTTTCACCAATCGCCATCTCTGCGTTTCCTATGCCATGATTCGCGAGCAACTCATTTCGTGGATGGACAAATACATCATCATGGACGATGTTACGCTGACCGACGAAACCGAGCTTCACGGCACGCTGGCGCTCGAGGGACCGCAAACCGCGGTGGCCGTGAAAGAGGTTACAGGCGTTGACCTAGCCAAGTTCAATGAACTCGCCAGCGTTGAAGGTGAGATCCTTCGCTTCGCTCAGGATGATAGCGAAGGTGTAGAAAAAGCACCAATTCCCTGCCGCGTGGTGAAGCGCTCGCCCGGAGGCGTGCCCGGCGCGGAATTCGTTGTCGCGCGCGATCAGCTTGGCGCGCTGTGGCAGGTTCTGCTCGAAGCTGTGCGCATACACGGCGGTGGTCCCGCGGGCTACACCGCCTTGAGCGGGCAGCGCCTCGCGCAAGGCGTGCCGTGGTTCGGCTACGACTTCGGTGAAAAACAGATTCCGCACGAGGCAGGCTTGGAACACAGCCACATCAGCTACATCAAGGGCTGCTACACCGGCCAGGAGATTGTCGAACGCGTGCGTTCGCGCGGCCACGTGAACCGGCGGCGCGTGTCACTTCTCTTCTCGGGCGACGCCGTTCCTGAAGCGGGCGCACCGCTTACCACGGCGGACGACATAGAAGCCGGCTACGTCACCCGCGCCGCGCGAATCTGGGATCCTCCGCGAGTCGTCGGCATGGGCTACGTCCGCAAAGAGGCCGAGGCGGCCTACACGACTTTGCACTGGTCCGGCGGCACCGCGACGATCACCCACCTTCCTTGAAATCGGCGAGCCCGCTCGCTCTTCAGTCCGGGACGGAAATCGCACCTTAATCTAAGCGTTGTTTTTTGGGTGAAGGCTAAATTCTAAGTCAATTATTTCTTAACTTGACAGCCAGACGCCTCGATGTACATTACCTCCTGTTCCTTTGTCCCCAGGCGACAGATCAAGAACCAGTTTTCAGCATTCAACTAGCGCGTATGTCCACGCTTGGAACTCTTGGAGTTCTTGCAGATTACAGATTCGAGGTGAACCGTGCCCACCCATAGACTAAGCTGTTTTGTTGCGTTGTTCTTGCTTTTGTGTGTTGGTGCCGCCTTGGCGCAAGACCCGGGCGACGATGACCTTCCCCCCCCGTGGTTGCTCCGGAAGATAGGCATTGATATTGATTTGCGGTCGGGCAGCCGTGTGCTAGCCGACGAGCTTGCGCAGAATGGCGGAGTTTTCCTCCCCGACGAGCAGGCTTCTCCGTCTCCGTTGTCGACTGTTCCCCAAGTACAGCTCCGCGGAAGCAATGTTCAAGTGAACGATCCAGCTCTCGACACAATCCAAATTTTCCCCTTTTTCCGCCCCTTTCTGCATTTCACGGAAAGCGAGACTTCCGTCGCTGCGTCAGGCCAGAGTATCGTGGCCACCTACAATGCTTCGGCCGGTATTCATCTCAGCCCTGCGCCTCCGCCAAATCCCCCGGCATCGTTGATCGTGGACCGCGTCAACCTCTCAGGGTTCTCGACGTCAATCGATGGAGGGCAAACGTGGACCAGCGGCTTCTTTCCAACGGCGGGCCCCGCTGGAGCCACGGAGGGTGATCCGGCCCTCGGCGTCGACCGCTCGGGGAACTTCCACTTCGCCGGCTTAGGCACGGACGCAAGTGGCAAGTTTGGAATCATCGTCAACAATTCGACAGATGGTGGCCTAACCTGGTCGCCTGCGGTTGTCGTTCAAGTAGACGGCGGGGCAGATAAAGACTGGCTGGCAGTTGGACCCGACCCCGCTCTCAAAAACCGTGACAATATCTACGTGACTTGGACGAGCTTTCAATCCACCGGAGCGCAGTTGCGCTTTGGTCGGTCGACCGACGGCGGGGTGACTTGGACGACGAAGACAATTTTCGCGCCCGCACCGGACCCCGCTCACCCCGGGAATCCTCAGAACTCCCTGACGTTTTCGAATCCCGTGGTAGACCGTTTCACAGGCCGTTTGTACGTTCCTTTCTTGCAGTTCAGCCAATTGGATCAAGATTTCATTCGCCTACTGACCTCCGATGACGGAGGAGAAACGTTTAGTTTCGCAACCTTTAACGTACCCGGCGCGCCGCTTCCAACAGTTCTGCCCATCACTCAACCTGGCACGCTGACCGAGTGCGGCGCTACGATCCAAAGGCCAAACGGCCGGCCCCCATTTGTCACTGTTAACGCGCGGCTGACGATTCACGCAGGTCCCTCTGCACCAGGAGGCGCTACAACCCTGCCGCGCTTTGTCCAAGCCTCGCGGCTAACGGTCCAGCCAGCTATCGCGGCACGTAACGGCGCTGTTTATATGGCGTGGGCCAACTCGACGAGCCTGTCGTTCGGCGATCCCACATCGCACTCTAACATTCTCTTCATGCGTTCTGAGGATGGCGGGCAAAGCTGGGCTGGCCCGGTTCGAGTCAATCCGAGTGGAGCAAGCGACGTTCACCACGTGCTGCCGGCCCTGGCGATTGACAAGGATTCCAACGACGTCCATCTCTTGTACTTCTCTCAACATGCCGACGAGAGTGTGGATGTGGACCTGGCCAACTCGCATGACCGAGGCCAGACATTCCCGGCGGACCGCACCATACACGTGACTAGCGCGCCGTTTGTCCTTCCTCCGTCAAACGTTCCGCTTCCTAGCGCCTCGCAGCCGTTTGCCACCACCAACTACGATAGGCAAATCGCTACCTGCTACGCCTTGGGAGAATACTTGAGCGTGGCCTCAGCGAATGGCGCCGTTCACACGCTGTTTGGCGCGGGCCACAATTCAATCACGCAACCCGTGAATCCGTTGGACCCGCTCTCAGGCAGACTACACAGCAAGATGGATGTTTTCTACCAGAAGGTGAAAGCACAATAGGAGCCTCGGAGCGATACAAGTAGAAGAGCATCCGATCACGGACACGGTGCTAATCATCTGCTCGAGTGGGCAAGTACGGCCGCATGAATCCGTCTCAATTGCCGACGCTCATCGAGCAGTCTGCCGATGACATCCTGAAGCCCGGCGCCGATCGACCAGTCGAGACACGGCCGCATCAATGCCCGCGCTGCCTTGGAATAAGTCGCTTACTCAAAGGTTGAAGATTGAAAGCGCTAAAGACAACACTCTCGGTGAGCTAAAGGTCTTATCGAAGAAATTAGCAGACCTGAAGGTAGCCTTTGCGTAGCCGGCAACTACGAATGTTCCTATGCAGCTGAGGTAAAGGCTCCCCTTCGTGTAATGAGGAACCAAAGAATCACCAGGACCATAGGAAACGACGCGGCAAACCCCAGCCATACTGGAAAATCATATTGTGGTGCCGGCTGAGGCATGCGCGCATTCATTGTGGCCATCATGGTTTCCATAATTTGCTGAAATCTGGCGCGATGTCCCGGAATGCTCAAGAGCAGCGTTCCATTTACGACCACCAAGGACTGGAGTCCGATGGTTGCGAAAAGACCCCATCTCTTCAGTTTCAGCAATCCTGCAGCCGCCACAACCTGAGCCGCCATCCAGGGAAAAAAGATCAGGTATGCGCTCCTCCCAAAAAGGAAAAAGCCCAGAAAATAGAGCGGGAACCGCGCGCCCGAAAACATAACTGGGTTGATGAGAACGAAGAGTGGAGACAGGGCAGAGCTGAGGAGCAAGAACCAGCCGATGATCGTAATGCTAAGCGGCCTTGCGGGTTGGGTGGTGACCGGCGCAGGAATTGCGGATCCCAAGAACGAATCCCCTGCGGCGGATTCCGGGATTCGCTGCACCGCTTGAAATTGCACTTTGACGATGCGCTTGTTGAAAAAATAGAGCCAGAAACCACCCAGCGCCGCGAACGCACCATAGAAGAGCCCCATCCCAACGCGCATGAGCGACGCGAAATTCGGAGGAAGGTTCGGATCAGTCGGAAGTGGAAGCTGAATGAAAGCCATGAGCACGGCAGCGGGCAGCGAAAAGAAAACCAGAATGCCAGCGTAAATCAGTAGGGAAACCCTGGCCCAATGCTTCAAATAAAGAAGCCCGATGCCAGTCGCAAGCCCCCAACCGCCAAGTGCGAAAACAGCAATGGCTTCGACAATGAGAATTGAGCCCAGGTTTACAGGCACGTTGGCCGCCGAGCTTGACTTCGATATAAAAGCAGACCCGAGGAGCAACATTGCGCCGCAAAGGATGGTAAATGCGCTGCCCACGATTACCACTACGGCGGAAGTCGTGACCCCAGCAGAGCGTTGCATCGGCAACCTCCCGGACATCGCTCCAATATATTAACGTTTCTTCTGGCGGATCAGCTGCGAGGCGAAGTGAATGAGCATCTTGCGGTCGACCTCGCTGATGCGGCG
Organism: Candidatus Acidiferrum sp.; assembly: GCA_035280045.1. Classification (GTDB taxonomy): domain Bacteria; phylum Acidobacteriota; class Terriglobia; order Acidiferrales; family UBA7541; genus Acidiferrum. The sequence goes on along the minus strand of DATEGP010000050.1, from coordinate 23,685 downwards.
GAGGAGAAGACTCAGCCGATGAACGTAGCGAGCCGATTCGCCATTGAGGCCCCAATGGTCGCCGTTGGTGGCCTGCACGGCCTGGGGCATCGAGGAAGCCTTGGGAGGCGTTTCGCCGTCGTAGAAAAAGAGATAGAGCGGGACGTCCAAAGCCTGAGCAAATTTCTCGAGAGTCGCGAGCGAAGGAATGGTGCGGCCGTGCTCGAGCCGCGAAACGTAGGAGCGTTTCAAGCCGGTGCGCTCTTCGATGTCTCCCTGGGTCAAATTCTTTTGCTCGCGGATGGAGCGCAAACGCTCGGAAAGAATCATGTCGTGCCTCTTCCGAATGCGAGAATTGGGGGCCCGATTCGACGCTGTTACGGATGAAACGGATGAAACGGAATGCCCGGTCTTCGTCACTACTGACTGTGGGACGATCTGTAAGAAATGCGTCTGTAAGACATGCGACCGTCCGTCTGGCTTTTGAGACTTAAGACCGTAGCTTTACCGGCGATAATAACATAAAGAATGCTACAAAGCCGCAAATCGAAAATGGAGGCAAGCCGCGTTCGGTTTGGGCGTGCGGATGGCGGGCCAGGCCTTGAAGGGACCGTTGGTGAGGGTGTCTTTGCATGAAAGTCGCTCGTCAGGCTTAAGGTACACACCTGATTGCCTGGCAAAGAACAGGTTTCTACAGTATTGCCCCTGTCCGTAAACGCCCTCTTTACGCGACAAGCAGTTCATTTCGTGGCAGTTGGCAGGCGCTCGACTCAGACAGTTCAATCTCTTGGCTAGTTACGGCCCTTGGGTCGGGAGGTAAAAATGTCAAAAGAATGGGACGTTTTGGTCGCATCGGGTAATTTCGAACATCGCAGGTCTTTAATCAAAATCCTGGAGGAACTGCCGCTGAATGTGATTTCGGTTTCCACGTTTCAGCAGGCGGAAGAAGTGCTTTCCCGGCAGCACATTTGGCTGCTCTTCTCGGACCAAAGGCTGCCGGATGGCTCTTACAAGGAATTGCTAAGCCACATGCAAACGGCAGGGCAAACGCCCTGCGTGGTGCTGACCGGCGGGGCGAGCGGCACGGTGGATCCGAAAGAAATGACGGAATGCGGCGTGCTAGGTACGTTGAGATATCCCTTCCACGCCACGGACGTCGAGCTGCATATCATCCGCGCCGCGCACGAAGAACAGGAAGAAGCGCCGCCGACGATTACACAGTAGGCTTGTCCCGCCTGCCTGGAGACGTGTACCCCGAACACGATAGCAGTCATTTCGACGCGCGCGCCCCGAACTGAAACGAAGACCTATTTGGTCCAAGCGACTCCGCATAAACCATCCTAGGCGGCATCACTACTCAAATTCGCGGCGGGGAACGGATTGGTCAGGGCCGACGCGGCCGGCGGCGATCTCCGCCTTGAAGTAGTTCTCGCCGAGAATGGGCGAGCCAGCGAGCCGGCGGAGCATTGCGATCTGGCCAATGTGATTGAGTGCGTCTGCAACCGGAGCCTGGAAAAGGCCCTCGGGCGAACCGTGGAGCGGCTCGGGAGAAGCCAGGTAATCATCGAGCTTTTGCAGGGTGGAGAAGAAGCGTTCGACTTCCGCATTCCAAGCAAGCGGCGTGGAGTCGTGCCAAGCTTGTTTGCCTTGCGCGATCGAGAGCGCCCACTCAAAAAGATCGCCCACGTGCGCGAGGATTTGAGCGGGAGTGCGCGTCTTGTCGCCGATATGGAAAGTGGCAAAGCGATCGGGCGCGCCGCGAAGGGCTTTTCCTCCGCGATATGCGACCGTGGCCAGCGTATGCCGTAAGAACCGACGGGCGGGATCAGGAGATGCAGTAGCAACCGATGCAGTCATGGCGCCGTTCCCTTCTGAACCGAGATTCGCAAATAAGAGTTTTAACACAGAGAGCACAGAGAACACAGAGGGTACGTGGGGGAAGAGGAGTTATTGCTTGGAGTAGACGCGGACGTAGTCCACGAGCATTTGCTGCGGAAATTGCGTCGAGCTGTCCGGAGAGCCGGGCCAGGTGCCTCCTACGGCGACATTCAGAATCACGAAGAAAGGATGATCGAAGACCCAGGTCCCGCCGGTGGGCCACTGGGACTGCGTGAACGTAGTATAGAGACTCGTGTCCACGTAAAAGCGGACTACGCCCGGCTCCCACTCAACCGCGTAGAGATGAAAAGCGTCAGCAAAGTTTTGGCCAGCGGGAAGGCTGAAGGGGGCAGTCGCGTCGCTGGTGCGGCTGGTCGTGCTAGGCCCGTGCAGCGAACCATGCACCGTGCCGGGCTCTTTACCGATATTTTCCATGATGTCGGTTTCGCCGCAGGCGGGCCAGCCAACCGAACTGATGTCATTGCCAAGCATCCAAAAAGCCGGCCACATTCCCTGCCCTTTCGGGATTTTGATGCTGGCTTCAAAGCGCCCATAGGCCTGGCTGAAGAGGCCCTGGGTCTTGAGGCGGGCCGAAGTATAATTGTTCGCAGAGCCGTCCGAGCAAGCAAACGGAGCGCTCTCCTGCAGCGCGGTGATAGCGAGATGGCCACCTTGGATTTGCGCGTTCTGCAGACGATTCGTGTAGCACTCGAGCTCGTTGTTACCCCAGCCTTTGCCGCCCAAATCGTAAGTCCACTTGGACGAGTCGGGAGCGGAACCGTCCGGGCCGTTGAATTCGTCGGACCAGACGAGGGTCCAACCCTTTGTAGGAGGAGGTTGAAGAGGGGCGCCACCGCCGCAACTCAGCACAGAGAGCACCACTGCTGCCAGGAGAAAGCCGGGTGCGCGTTGCGGTATGGTGTGGAGCATGGGCAGTGGGCACAGACGGAAGCCTGCTTGCGGTAGGCAGGTCTGGTGCTACTACGCGAGATTCAGGGCGCGCCTAAAGGACCCCGTTTCGTTGTCAATCTTCTTCTGGAGCTGGAGAATCGAGTAGAGCAGCGCTTCCGGGCGCGGCGGGCAGCCGGGGACGTAAACATCCACGGGGATCACCTGATTGCAGCCCTGCACAATAGCGTAGTTGTTGAAAACCCCGCCGGAGGTGGCGCAGGCGCCCATCGAAATCACCCACTTGGGTTCGGGCATTTGATCGTAGAGCTGACGAACGACCGGGGCCATTTTTTGCGACAGGCGGCCGGCGACAATCATCAAGTCGGCCTGGCGCGGCGAAGGACGAAAAACTTCCGCGCCGAAACGCGCCACGTCAAAACGCGCGGCGGCCATGGACATCATTTCGATGGCGCAGCAAGCGAGACCGAATCCGAGCGGCCAAATCGAGCTTTTCCGCGCCCAGTTCACGGCCTTGTCCAGTTGCGTGAAAATGATGCCTTCGTCCTGGAGCAGGCTGCCGAAATCATCGGGCTTCGCCAACGTGACGTGTTTGCCGAGAGAAGTGCTCATGCTTGCCTCGTCATTCTTCTTCATCCTTATTTTCGCACACCCTCCAAAACGAAACAAATAACGCGAACGCTGCTTCGTCACGCTTGGATGTACTGCAACAACACTCTTTAAACGCGGCTACGCCGTCTAATACTTTTCCATTATTCCCCCTCCCGGTGACTGCCGGTAGAGTCGTGCGCACTTCAACCGTCCTCAACAGGCCTCTCGAGGAAGAAGGGTATTATGTCTGCACAAGCCTCAGCTGCGACTATGAATTCCAGCACCATGGGCGTTACCGCGGCGCGGAGCCGCGTGCTTGCCATCCTTCTCATGGCCGCAATTGCCAGTATCTTCTGGGTGGATTCGCGCTATCCGGCCCTGATGAAACGGTATCATGCGGGGACAACGATCAAGGCTACGGGAGCGTTGACGTTCGGGACTGTCTACGCGGTGGACCGCAGCATGCCATTTCGCGCTCGCGTTTGGCGAACCACAATCAATTGGCTGGATGCCAACCGTGTTGGCATGACCTTCTCGTTTCTGTTCGGCCCAGCCGCGCTGACCTTCCTTGCCACACTTCGCCGGCGGCGCAGCAAGTCACGGTGGCTGAACATCCTTTTCGGCGCTATAGCTGGAGCACCACTCGCGGTTTGCACCAACTGCGTCGCGCCCATCGCGCGTGGTTTGTTGGCTTCTGGAATGAGCGAAGAGGCGGTGCTCGCAACCATGTTCGCCTCGCCTGCGCTCAATGTAGTGGTGCTGGCGATGACGTTCGCGCTGTTTCCCGCTTCTGTTGCCGTGCTTAAGCTTGCTACGGTGCTCTTCCTGATTTTCGTTTTTGCACCTGCAGTTGTATCGCGGCAGCGAGCTGCAGAGCCGATCGTAGCCTGTCCCATTGAGATTCCTGTCTCCGAGACGTGGCCTCAAGCATTCTTGGGAGTTGCCCGATCATACGCGAAGAGCTTCTGGTATGTTTTCCGCATCGCCTTGCCGTTGATGCTCTTGGCCGCGGTCCTGGGCGCGGCTCTCATCGAACTCCTCCCGGCGCAGACGTTGGCCGCGCATGTGACGTTCGGCGGGATTGTTCTAGTTGCGCTGGTCTCCTCGTTCCTGCCCGTGCCCATGGCCTTTGACGTGGCCATTGCTTTCATCACCTGGCGCAGCGGCATGCCGCTGCCGTACGCGGTGACTATTCTTTGCACACTTGGGATTGTCAGTGTCTATTCGCTTTCGGTGATCGGGAAATCAGTTTCCTGGAAGGTTGCCGCGGCAGCCTATGCCACAGTAGCCGCTCTCGGCACTTTCGCTGGACTGATCGCAAGCTTGGTCGCTTGAACCTTGAAGCGCAAGGGTCGCGTCAGTGTGTGGGCTGGGTGGTGCGGACCTCATATTCGGAGAGGGAGACGGAGTGCATGGCGCGAAAATATTGGATGACCGAGCCGGGCCATAGCGTAGTGTTCTCGCCGGTGTGGGTGTCCTGATACCAACTGCGGCAGCCGCCGGATTGCCACACGGTGCGAGCCATGTGGTCACGCAGGTTTGCGGCGAAATGCTTTTGCGCTTCGGCCCGAACTTCCATCGCGGCAATGTTTCGCTTGCGCATCAGCTTCAGGCAGTTGATCACATATTTCACCTGAGCTTCGATCATCAGCACAACGGAATTGTGGCCGAGGCCGGTGTTGGGCCCAAGGAGCATGAAGAAATTCGGAAAGCCGCTAACCGTCACGCCAAGATACGCGCTCAAGCCTTTGCGCCACGCGTCGTGAATCTCAAGGCCGTTCCTGCCGAAGAGTTTCATATCGATAAACTGTTCTGTCACGTAAAAACCAGTACCGTAGATCAGAACGTCTATAGGGCGTTCCGCACCGTCCTGAGTGACAACGCTGTTCTCCCGGACTTCGGCAATTCTCTCGGTGACAAGTTCAACGTTGTGCCGCTTGAAGATGGGATAAAAATCGTCGGAAAGAAGAATTCGCTTGCAGCCAATCTGATAGCGAGGAGTTAGCGCAGCCCGCAACTTGGGATCGCTGACGCTTCTTTCCAAATGGCGGCGCGCGATTCTCTCCAGGTATTCGCGCACGACGCGATCACCAAGAAAACTGAGGACCCGCCATTCGAGCGCGAAGAAAAGGAACTTGCGGAATGCCCAGGTAAGGGCGGGAATGCGGCGAAACCGCGCGCGCGCTTCTTCGGAAAAGCCATGATCGAGGCGCGGAACAATCCAAGGAGGCGTACGCTGAAAGATGCAGAGTTTGCCAGCGCGCGGGGCGATGTGCGGGATGAATTGAATGGCGCTGGCGCCCGTACCGACCACAGCAACCGTCTTACCGGTTAAATCCACGTCTGAACGCCACGTGGCGGAATGAAACGACGGACCGGCGAAGCGTTCGACGCCAGGAATTTCCGGATAATGCGGAACGTGGAGCGCGCCCATGCCGGAGACCAGCACGCGAGCGTGAATGGTCAGCGTATCGCTCTGATTGCCGTCGCCGCATGACGAATGGCCCGTGATGATGCTCCACTTGCCGTAGGATTCGTTCCAGGCCGCTTCGTAAAAACGCGTTTTGAACCGAATGTAAGGAGCCAAGCCGTAGCGTTGCACGCAGGACTTCAAGTATTGCCAGATTTCCTGCTGGCCCGCGAACATGCGGGTCCAGTCGGGATTGCGTTCGAAAGAAAATGAATACAGATGGGCAGGCACGTCGCAGGCGCAACCGGGATAGCGGTTTTCGTACCACGTGCCGCCGAGGTCGTCGCTCTTTTCGATAATCAGAAGATTTTTCATTCCGGCTTCGAGTAGCTTGATGCCCATGCAGATGCCGGAAAAGCCCGCGCCAACAATGAGCACGTCGACAGAAATATCCGGGGAGTTGTGGCTGTTGCCGGAAGGCTCAGGCATGTTGACCCAATACTACACTACCTGAACTTTCCGCAGCAGCATGCTTGAGCAGAAATTCAGCGGCTTCTCGCAGGGATTGGCGGGCTTCGGGAAGGACCTGCAACGCGAGTTGCCAAGCGTGAGGAACGACGGACCAGATTTTCAGCTCAACAGGTACGCCCGCGGCACGGGCCTTTTCGGCGACGCGCGTGGAGTCGTCGCGCAGACATTCGTCGGCTCCGACGTGGATGAGCAGGGGCGGAAGACCGGACAAATCGGCATAGAGAGGCGATGCAAGCGGATTGCGCGGGTCGGCGTTGCCGAGATAATAGCGGGCACTCGGACCAATGTCCGCGCCATCGAACATGGCGCACCGAGCGGCGTTTGTGCGGATGGATTCACCGGTGGCGGCCAGATCGGTCCAGGGAGAAAACAGAGCTGCGGCAGCCGGAAGGGGTGTGCTCGTCTCGCGAAGCGCAAGCATCAGTGAAAGTACGAGCCCGCCGCCCGCAGAGTCGCCTGCGACGAAAATGCTTTGCGGAGAACGGCCGTCCACGAGAAGGCCGCGATAGGCTGCAAATGCGTCGTCCACGGCGGCAGGAAAAGGATTTTCCGGGGCCAGGCGATAGTTCGGGGCGAAGACGCGGAAGCCGTGCAGCCCAAACCATACCGTGATGGGACGGTGCGTCTCCGCGGAGCAGCCAAAGTAGCCACCGCCGTGTAAATAAAGCAGAACAGCCTCTGGGGAATTTGGCGATTCGACCCATTCGCCGGGAATCCCATTTACGCTGGCTGGAGTAATGCCCACAGAATCAGGGATTCTGTAAGGAAGCGGGCGAAGAATCGCGCGCGCGACACGATAATCCCGGCACCCCTTAAGGCGGCGCTTGACGCGCCACTTGGTAAACCAAACCGCGAGATAGCTCTGAAGGCTGGCCATGATTGGTTGCGCCGGCCAAGTTGCGGGCGCGCGAGCAAAGCATAGCAAATATCGTTGAGTTGAAACGAGATGGAAATTTGAAGAAGAAAACTCCGGCGAGGGGCTGGGCGTCCTCGCCGGCATGGGCTAGAAATCAGAGAGACCGTGAAAGTGAATCAGCGCCCGCGGAGCGAACGTCGCGTCTGCGGGCCGAAGTTCAGACACACATGCGCTCCAACTTCGGAATCCGTCCGAAAAGTCACACCTTTCAAAGGGCGACCGCTGGGCACCAGGAGATGGCAGGGTGGGGAGCTGCACTTTCGAGGTGGATACACTAGCAAAATATAAAATCCAATAAAACCTGTCAATAGTACTAATCGTGGACAAAGGGCACAGGTTAGGCCCCTACGGAAAGCACGACTTTACCGAATTGCAAGCTAGATTCGAGATAAGCGTGGGCGGCGGCAGCTTCGGCAAGCGGGAAGATGCGGTCGACAATTGGTTTCAGCTTGCCCGCAGCGACGAGCTTCATCACGGTATGGAGCTCGGACTTCGTCCCCATGTAGGAGCCGAGAAGAGAAAGCTGGCGGCTGAACAGGAAGCGCAAATCTACCTTCGCGTCGTAGCCTGTCGTGGCACCGCAGATGACCAATCGACCCGTCGAAGTTAGGCTGGCGAGACTGTCTTCCCAAGTGGCGGTGCCGACGTGCTCAAAGACGACGTCCACTCCTCGTTTGTTAGTAATTCGTCGAACTTCGTCGCGAATTTTTTGGGATTTGTGATTGATAAGGTGGTCGGCGCCGAGTTCTTTGGCTTTGGAGAGTTTTTCGTCGGAGCCGGCGGTAGCGATGACACGGGCTCCAAAGAACTTGGCGATTTGAATCGCGGCGCTGCCCACGCCGCTGCCAGCGCCGAGGATGAGGAGGTCTTCGCCGGGTTGCAGTTGCACGCGGGTAACGAGCATGTGCCAAGCAGTTTGAAAAACGAGAGGGATCGCGGCGGCTTCTTCCCATTTAAGATTTTCAGGGTACGGAAGGCAGTTCACTTCGGGCGCGCGAACAAATTCGGCGCAGCCGCCGTCAATCATGTAGCCAAGATTCGTGGCTTGGCGGCAGCAGTTGTCGAGGCCGGCGAGGCAGGCGGCGCATTTGCCGCAGCTCACGAGCGGCGCGAGCACAACTTCTTGCCCGACGCGCACATTCGTGACGTTGGCTCCAGTTTTTGCGATCTCACCAGCGATATCACTTCCGGGAATGTGTGGAAGCGGAATAGGCACATTGGGCAGCCCGCGGCGCACCCAAAGGTCGAGATGATTCAGCGCGCAAGCTCTTACGCGGACCAGAACATCGTTCGCGCGCAGCGTTGGCTCGGGCGCGTCCGCGTACTTGAGAACATCCGGAGCGCCGTGCTGATGGAAAACGATTGCCTTCATGAGACCTCCACATGGGCCGCGAACGCCGAACGGTAACATTGAGGAGGTAGAGTGTCCAGGAAGCTACGCGCATTGACAGCGCCAGTGGCGCGCCGTAGGCTGGCAGGAGAGGAAGCCTTTGGACCTGTTTGAAGAAATTGTGAAGATGAGGCGCGGCGGGCAGCGTGGGGCCTTAGCCACCATCGTGCACACGAACGGGTCCATCCCGAGCTACGAAAGTTCGCGAATGCTGGTGCGCGAAGACGGCTCGATCGCGGGAACCATCGGCGGCGGCTGCGTCGAAGCGGAAGTCTGGGCGGCGGCGAAAGAGGTGATCCAGAAAGAAGCGCCGCGCAAAATGGTCTTCCACCTGAACAATGAAGCGAGTTACGACAACGGTTTGATTTGCGGCGGCACGCTGGAAGTGTTTGTCGAGCCGATTTTGCCGCAGCCGGTGGTGTATTTGTTTGGAGGCGGGCACGTTTCAATGGCGGTAGCACGAGCGGCGCACTCAGCAGGATTCGGCATCGCAGTGGTAGACGACCGCGAGGCGTTTGCCAACAAAGAGCGCTTCCCGATGGCGCAGGAAGTGTTCACCAGTTATGAGAGCGCGTTCGAAAAGTTCAAGCCGAACGCGGGGAGTTACCTGGTGATTGTGACGCGGGGGCATAAAGAAGATATGCGCGTGCTAGCGTGGGCCGTGCGAACCGAAGCGCGCTACGTGGGAATGATCGGCAGCAAGCGCAAAGTGATGTCGGTTTACAAGGCCCTAGAGAACGAAGGCTACAAGCCGGAAGAATTCGAACGCGTCTACGCGCCGATGGGTCTGGACATTGGTGCGCTTTCACCGGAAGAGATTGCCGTGAGCATCACCGCGGAACTTGTGGCAGTTCGCCGAAACACAACAAACGCGGAGCACAAGAAAATGAGGCTGGAGCGCAGCGGAACGATGCAATCAGCAAGCAAGGTCGTTGCCAAGCGCTGAAAGGGACAAATGCTGGCCGCCGTCATCCTCTCCGGCGGGGCCTCGAGCCGCATGGGCTCGCCCAAGGCGCTACTTCCCTACCAGGGCCGGCCCTTCCTCGAACATTTGCTGGAAATCACGATGCGACCGGAAATCGGGGCGCGCAAAGTGGTGCTTGGCGCGGACGCGGATTCGATCGCCAAGGCCATTCCCCTCAGAGCGCATGAAATGGTCATCAACTCAGATTGGGAAAAAGGGCAGCTCAGTTCGATTCAGGCCGCGGTACGGAAGCTCCCCGCAGGAACCGACGGCATGCTGCTCTTGCTGATTGATCATCCGTTGATCAGCTCGGCGCTCGTGGGGGAATTGATCGAGCAATTTTACAAATCGAAAAAGCCCGTTGTGCTGCCGGTTTACCAAGGACGGCGCGGCCACCCCGTCATTTTTTCCTCGTCGCTGTATAACGAATTGCTGCGCGCGCCGCTGGAAACCGGCGCTCGCGCAGTCGTGTGGGCGCACGAGGACGAGGTGGACGAAGTTCGCACGAATGAAGAAGGCTGCGTGCTGAACCTGAACGACCCGGAAACGCTAAACCGAGCCGTGGACTCGCATGGCTAGCTCGGCGAGTCGGCCATAACGGTTGTCTCCGCCGAAGCCTGCTTCCTCCCCGACATGACCAGCGGTTATTGGGGCCGCCCGTTTATTTCGGAAGCTTAGCGCCCAAAACTTCCATCCGTTCTATTACAGGAGGAGTAGCAAGAAGGGTTGAAGCTTGCGACATGAGGGCCTTGGCAAAGGGTCCATTGAGATGATTCTGCCGACCTGCTTCATCCCGAAAAGCATCGAAGATGGCAAATGTAGCCGGTCCAAGCCGGAGCGCGAACCACAGCGGCGTCGTCGTCTCCTGGTTGGCGAGCTGGAGTCCTTGTTTCAGGAACGCGGCAACTTCCTCCTCCTTGCCCGGCTTGGCTTCGAGGCGGACAAACAGACTAAGCGTAAGCATTGCGGTCTCCTTGGGCCGAGCTCTTTGATAGATGGCAGGCCCAGTCGGAGCGTAGATTCGAAACGCATTTTTCGCGAGTGGCAAGAGCGCCATATTTGATATCATTATTGCCATGCGTGTGGATATCCTTGCACTCGACGATGTTTTTGATTTGGGCTTGTCTGCCGTTCTCGATGCTTTTCGGACCGCCAATGAATTAATTGAAGTGTCCAAGCTGGCGGCGCCGGGATTTCAGGTCAGAATCGTGGGATTGAGAAAAGCGATCAAGACGTCGCAGGGCTTCCGTGTTACCGTTCAAGCCCCTGGCTCGCGGGCGCCCGACTGCGTGGTCGTTCCGGCCATTGGGTTCAAGATGCCGGGCCCGCTGGAAACGGCTCTTGCCAGGTCCGACGTGCGCGATGCGGGAGCTGTGATTCGGCAATGGTCTCGACGTGGCGCGATAGTGACAGCCGCGTGCATCGGGACCTTTGTGATAGCGGAGTCCGGCCTGCTTGACCATCATCACGCAACAACCACTTGGTGGCTGTCACCCTTGTTCCGCAAACGTTACCCCAATGTTTTCCTGGACGAATCGAACATGATTGTGAGATCGGGCAGGTTTGTCACCGCTGGTGCCGCGCTAAGTCACCTGGACTTGGCGTTGTGGTTGATCCGGCAAAGCAGCCCGAGACTTGCTTCCTTGACTGCGAAATACTTGATCATGGATTCGAGGCCGTCTCAGTCAGCTTATATCCTGACGGATCATCTGGTTCACTCGGACCAAGTGGTTCAGCGATTTGAGACTTGGGCGCGCACAAGACTCTCGCGCGGATTCTCGCTGGATGAGGCGGCGAAAGCAATCGGAGCGAGCAAGAGAACGCTCGCAAGGCGCATGCAAACCGTGCTGGGAAAATCGCCGCTGTCCTACTTTCAAAACTTGAGAGTGGAGCGCGCCGTACACTTGTTGAAAACCAGCAACGAAAGCGTCGATGAAATCGCGGCGCGCGTCGGCTACGCCGAAGGCGTGACGCTGCGCACGCTGCTGCGTCGCCGTCTTGGCCGGGGAATCAAGGAGATCCGCAGGAGTCCCTGACCGAGGCACGGCGTCCCTTCCTAGCGACTGAAAAAGGAGATTTTTTGCAGGAGCGAAGTGACAGCATCCGCGGCGAGCTGGGCGCCGTGAAAAGTAGCCTGCGGAAGGCCGCCGAGCGATGCGGAAAGAGAATCGGCGGTGATGGTGCTGGCTTCCGCTGGTGTGATGTTGCTCAGCCGTTCGGTCAAGAGAGAGGCACAGGCAATAGCAGTCGTGCACCCGCGACAGAGGAAACGGGCTTCGGCGATCCGCCCTGATTCCAAGCGTGCAAAGAGCTTGAGAATGTCTCCACAGACCGGGTTGGTCACCTCCACCACAGCCGTGGCGCTAGACAGTTCGCCCGCGTTGCGCGGATTGCGAAAATGATCGAGAACGGCTTTGCTGAACATGTTTTTCGCCGCACCTAAGCAAATCCCTGCATTACCAATATAAAGACACGACTACCGAGGACCTACTTTCTTAGGCGGCAGGTATTTCTTCTCGATCGATGCGATGATGACATAATTAGGGTCGACCATCTCGGTCAGATGGACTTTTGCAACTTTCGACAACAATTCGTAAGCGTCGATTTCGGAAAGGCCATAGTCAGCGTGAATCCAATGGATGAGTTCTGTTATTGCGATTCGCACACAGTCGTCCACTGGCCGGTAAACGCCCGCCGCCATGATTTCCTTTTCATTCTCAAAGCGCGGCCAGCCGGTGCTTTCCGCTTTTACCAATTCGAATTGGAAACGTGCGCGCATGGGAACTTCCACGGCGCTCCCGGCAACTTCGCCATCACCCATCGCAGCGTGGCCATCACCAAAATAAAAGAGCGCCCCCGGAACATTCACGGGGAGATACAGAGTATTGCCGGCGGACACTTCCGGCGCGTCCATGTTGCCGCCAAACTCTGCGGGCACAATGGAGCTGCGAGCTTCGCCATTTGCCGGTGCCACGCCAATGCAGCCTAAGAAAGGATGCAAGGGGAAGCTCACTTTGAAATCCGAGTCGAGCGCTTGAAACGTGGCCGTGTTTTTCTCTTTGTCGATCGGATAGAACCACATGCGATCCGGCAACGGCTTCGTTTCGAGCACCGGCGTGTAATGCGTTGCATTGGCGGCGCCAAAGCCAGGAGAGAACGTGCCCACGCCCTGCTTGCCGTCGATTTGCAGATCGAGGATGCGAACGACCAGCGTGTCGCCAGGCTGCGCGCCATCAATATAAAAAGGTCCTGTTAGAGGATTGTCGCCTTTCACCATGGACATGCTGTCACCTGGCTTTTGCAGCGCGTTGCCGAAGCAATCAAGAGAATTAGACTCCAGAATATTCCCAGGTTTCACGTGGGCGACCGGCGGCGCAACGCCGAAGACGTATTTCACGTTGTCGATCGTGCCGTAGTATTTCACGACGTCAGGTTTTGAAGTCATGGAAGAAGATTGAGCAAAAACAGAAAGCGGCCAACCCAGAATGGCAATCAAGACAGCAAAGCGCACGGAATCCTCCAAATTGAAAAACGAAGTCCACCACACTCCCGGAGCAGAGTCAATGCGGAGCCCGCGTCCAACCGGCGCGACTAGACGTTTGCTATCCTTGCGGTGACGTATGAGAAAGAGCCGACACAATGGCCTCCGCATTGTTTCGCTCGCGCCGAGCGCAACTTCCATTTTGTGCGCGATTGGAGCCAAGAAAACGCTGGTCGGTGTCACCAAGTGGTGCCCGGACGTCGCTCCCGTAGGCGATCTCCCGAAACTCGGGGACTGCTGGCACATGGAGTCGGTGGACGAAGTCCTGCGGCTCAAGCCCACTCTTGTGATTGGCTCGGTTCCCTACAAACAAGAAACGGTCTCTAAACTTCTGGAGCATCCGCTCAATTTCCTGGCAATGAATCCGCGCTCGCTTGCGGACGTGTACGCCGACATTCGAATGCTCGGAGGAATCGTTGGCCGCGCGAGGGCAGCGGAAGCCCTTGCTAGCAAAATGCAGGGAGAGTTAGCAACCATTCACCGCAAGTCGAGAAACGGTGCAATAAGATTGCGAGTGTACTGCGAAGCCTGGCCGAATCCGCGCATCAGTTCGCCACCTTGGGTGGCAGAACTGGTGGGTCTGTGCGGCGGCGTGATGGTTGTTCCTGCGGGCGAGCGAGTAGATGAGAAGCAAGTAGCCGCCGCGAAGCCTGATGTCATCGTGCTTGCCTGGGCCGCAACGGGGCACCGCGCAAATCCTCAGAAAGCCTACGACGTCTCCGAATGGCGGGACGTTCCGGCCATTCGGAACCGCCGCGTCCATGTAATGAAAGATGAATTGCTCAATACGCCTGGGCCGCCTCTCGTGGAAGGAGTCAAAGAGTTGAGCAAGCTGTTGCACTCGAAAGACAAAGAAGCAGACAACGCCGAGACGCAAAGAGCGCAGAGGCTCGCACAGAAATGAGAACCGTCGTTGCGGCGGTGATTGAGCGCAGTGACCGGAGGCTGCTGATTGGCCAGCGGCGGCGCGGCGACACGTCTCCGCTCAGATGGGAATTCCCCGGCGGCAAAGTGGAAAAAGGCGAAACGCCGGAGGCAGCCCTCGCGCGCGAGTTAAAGGAAGAGCTTGGCGCCGTGCTGCAAAAGAGCGTGCCGATCGGCCGCGTCATGCACAAATACGCGGAGACTACGGACCAACTCGAAATTCTCTTTTTCGCAGCGGCGATTTCCGACGCCGAACCTACTCCCCGCACATTCGAGAAAATCGCCTGGGTTCTTCCGAAGGAGCTTGGCGACTACGATTTTCTGGCCGCCAACGCCGGGCTGGTGGCCAACCTGGCCACCGGAAAAATCAAACCGCGGGAATTTCTGGAAACAGAACAATGAATTCCTTACTTCGGCTGCGTGAGGCTTGAAGGCTTCTCTAAGCCCGGAAGCGGCGAGTCGTTTCGCCCAGGCTTCATGAATCGGAACTCCGGTCCGAGCGTAGCAAAGAACATTGGACGAAAATCCCTACTGCAGGGCGGCAAGCCCTGGAAAGTTGGCGTCGGGTTGCTGTCATCCCAGGGGACTTTAATCATCATCTTATCGTCAGCGCTCGGTGGCGCAACATAGACGAGAATGTGAGCGCACGATCGAGGAAGGTCGGCCGTCGCCGCGGTTTGTCCCGGACTCGGACCTTGCAGGATTCTCGGACCTTTCAAGATTTGCGGTGTTGGCGCTTGCGCGTCTTGGGTAACTGTAAACAATCGAGCGCTGGCTCTCTCTGTTGCTTCGAGAGCTTGCAAGGATTTATGAGCCGGTTGAGTCCGCTCAAGGGACGATTGCTGGGGTTGTGTCATCTGGGATTCACTTGGGCTGCTGCAGGAAGGAAGGCGCCCGTCAAAGGGGAAGCTATGAAAAGAGTACACCATATTCGCGCCTGCATGGCTGTCTCCTCGGCCAGGAGTGTAGCACGACTAAGGCGCAACGTCTGAACACAGACTTCGATCCGCTAGGAAATTAGAGGATTTGGCTTTTCGGTGTTGATGCCGAGTTCTTTGATGGCCTTGTCCACGACGGACTTTTCGATCTTGCCGTCCGCAAATAACTCGTGCAGCGTGGCCAGCGCGATGAAGCGCGAATCCGCCTCGAAGAAATCGCGCAACGCGCTGCGGCCTTCACTGCGGCCAAAGCCATCCGTTCCGAGTGCAGCAAGATGCCGCGGCATCCACTTGCTGACCGTATTAGGCAGCGTCTTCAGATAATCCGAAGCGGCGACAAGTACGCCGGGCGCATCCGCCAGCATCTGCGTAAGATACGGAACGCGCGGCTTTTCGCCAGGATGCAAACGGTTCCAGCGCTCCGTCTCTATGCCGTCGTAATACAGTTCCTTGTAGCTCGTGACGCTCCACACGTCGGCAGCCACGCCATATTTGGTCTCAAGAATTTCCTGGCCGCGCAGCGCTTCGTTCAGAATCGCGCCACTTCCGAACAACTGAGCTTTCAGCTTGGCCTTGGGGTTCGACGCTTTCCGGAAGCGGTACATCCCGCGCAGGATGCCTTCCTTCACGTCGCCCGGCATCGAAGGCATGGCGTATGGCTCGTTCATCACGGTCAAGTAGTAGAAAATACTTTCGCCGTCTTTGTACATGCGGCGAATCCCGTCCTGAATGATGACCGCTATTTCATAAGCGAAGGCAGGGTCATACGCCTTCAGGTTGGGAACCGGCAGTGCGAGCACGTGGCTGTTGCCGTCCTGGTGCTGCAAACCTTCACCGGAAAGGGTAGTCCGTCCCGCCGTGCCGCCCAGCAAAAATCCGCGCGTCCGCATGTCGGCAGCGGCCCAGATGAAGTCCGCAATCCGCTGGAATCCGAACATCGAGTAATAGATGAAGAACGGAATCGTGTTGATGCCGTGCGTGGCGTACGCGGAGCCCGCGGCGATGAACGAAGCCATCGAGCCAGCTTCGGTAATGCCTTCTTCCAGAATCTGCCCGTCTTTCGCTTCCTTGTAGTAAAGAAGCGTATTCACATCCACAGGCTCGTACTTCTGTCCCGAGCTCGAATAAATACCCACGGTGCGGAACAGAGACTCCATGCCGAAAGTGCGCGCTTCATCCGGAACGATGGGCACAATGAGCTTGCCAATCTCCGGATCCTTAAGCATTTTTCGGAGCATTCCGACGAACGCCATCGTCGTCGAAACTTCCCTGCCCTCGCTGCCTTCGAAGAACTCTTTAAAGAGTTCGTCGTGGTCGGACGCAAGCGGCTTCGAGCGAACCTTGCGCTGCGGGACGTAGCTTCCCAACGCTTCGCGCCGCGCGCGCAGATACTGAATCTCCGCGCTCTCCTCCGGCGGCCGATAAAATGGCAGCTCGACGCAATCTTCGTCGCTCAGCGGAATGCCGAATCGCGAGCGGAATTCGCGCAACTCCTCTTCGTTGAGCTTCTTCTGCTGGTGCGTGACGTTCTTGCCTTCGCCCGCCTCGCCCAATCCATACCCTTTGATGGTGCGAGCAAGGATGACGGTCGGTGAACCCTGGTGATCCACCGCTGCTTTGTAAGCCGCGTAAACTTTGCGCGGGTCGTGCCCACCCAGCCGTAGACGTCGCAGCGCCTCATCGGGCAAAGGTTCGACGAGCTGCAGCAAACGCGGATCGCTACCGAAGAAATGCTCACGCACGTAGGCACCTGACGAAACCACGAGTTTCTGGTATTCGCCGTCGACCAGCTCACCCATGCGCTTCACGAGCAGGCCTTCCGTGTCGCGCTCCAGAATCGGATCCCACTCGCTTCCCCACAGCACTTTGATGACGTTCCATCCCGCGCCGCGGAACGCCGACTCCAATTCCTGAATAATCTGGCCGTTGCCGCGCACGGGTCCGTCAAGCCGCTGCAAGTTGCAGTTCACAACAAAAATCAAATTGTCCAGCTTCTCTCGCGAGGCCAGCGTAATCGCGCCAAGTGATTCCGGTTCGTCCGTCTCGCCGTCGCCCAGAAACGCCCACACCTTTGCGTCCGTGCGGGCCTTCAAGCCGCGGTCTTCCAGATAGCGGTTGAACCTCGCCTGATAAATTGCCATCAACGGGCTTAACCCCATCGACACTGTGGGGAATTCCCAAAAATCCGGCATCAACCACGGGTGCGGATAAGAGGAGAGCCCGCCGCTGGGTTTCAATTCGCGGCGGAAGTTTTCCAATTGCTGCGCGCTAATCCGGCCTTCGAGAAAAGCGCGCGCATAGATTCCGGGTGAAGCGTGCCCCTGAAAATAGACTGTGTCACCTTCGAATTCTTCCGTGCGCCCGCGAAAAAAATGATTGAACCCGACTTCATAAAGCGTCGCGGCCGAAGCATAAGTAGAGATATGTCCGCCGATGTTGTGCTCCACGCGGTTGGCACGCACCACCATCGCAAGGGCGTTCCAGCGAACCAAGCTTTTGATGCGTCGCTCGAGTTCCTGGTCTCCAGGAAACAGCGGCTGCAAACGTGCCGGAATGCTATTGGCATAAGGCGTGTTCGCGCTAAACGGCAGGTCTATGCCGTTGACGGTGGCGTGAGCCCGCAGCCGTTCGAGGATCTCCGCCGCCACTTCCGGCCCGCTGGTTTCCAGCACCGAATCCAGCGACTCCAGCCACTCCTGAATCTCTACGTCTTCAATCGTATGCTGAGGACGGACAGCCGTCTCGCCATTCATGGTCGCATCTGTTCCCTCAAATCGTCGTTGTGAGGTTGCCACACTCTTCTCCCGGAAATTTACAAGGTTATCAGTCTATTAGAATACACCGCGGCGCGTTTCGGTGCACGGCGCTTTTCTTGCAACATTTCGTAGGATTTCAAACGGTTTCAGCGAAATTCTGCTGCCCCTGAACCCAAACTGCGGCCGCCATCAAGCACGAGCACATGACCGGTCATGAACTCAGCTTGAATCAAATACATGAGAGCATCGGTGATGTCCTTCGGCGAGCCAGTTCGCCGCAATGGCGCCAGCTTGATAAAGTCGGCTTCCCATTCCGGCGGATCGCCTTCCATCGTAATCGTACCAGGGGCTATCGCGTTCACGCGCACTTCTGGCGCCAGCGCCTTCGCCAGCACCTTCGTCAGCATAATGACGCCGGCTTTTGAGACCGAATGCGGAATGTATCCCGCCCAACCAAGCAACCCGCCCCCGTCCGCAAAATTGATGATGGCCCCTTGCATTCTTCTCAGCCAGGGCGCGGCCGCCTGTGCGCAAAAAAACGGCCCGCGTAAGTTTGTGTCGAGCGCAGCGTCCCAAATCTGCTCGGTCGTTGATATCATGCTCGCCGGCAAAAAATTCGCTGCGCTATTCACCAAAATGTCGAGCCGCCCAAACTGTTTCCCCGCCTCATCGAACAACCGCTTGATTTCCGCGACATTACCGAGATCCGCGCTAATCGCAACAGCGCGCCGCCCAAGTTTCTCCATTTCCTGGACGGCATGTTCTGCCTCGCCCTGAGAGTTCCTGTAATGAACCACAACGTTGGCACCCTCTTCCGCCAAGCGCAAAGCCACTGCGCGCCCCAACCGCTTGCCCGCACCTGTCACTAGAGCAACTTTACCTTCGAGAGATTTGCCCTTTTCGCTCGCGGTCTGCGTCATGGCTCAAGACGATATCACAGCCATAAAGGCTCAAGACCTCGCCGGTCTTTACCCGTTCCGCCTTCAACTTCCAACCCAAGGGTTCTACCGTTGGGCGAAGCCTTAGGCTGCCCACCCTTGCCAAGACCAGGAAGTCCAAGACTGATAGAATCGGCGGACATTTGGAGGCTAAAGGGCAAAAATGAACCTTGATCTCCTGGCGATTGCGGCCCATCCCGACGACGTCGAGCTCACTTGCGGCGGCACCATGCTGAAAATGGCTCAACTCGGCTATAAGACGGGTATCCTCGACTTAACCGCTGGCGAAATGGGCACACGAGGCACTCCCAAAATCCGCGCAAAAGAAGCGGCAAATGCCGCCAAGCTTCTAAATGTGAGCTGGCGCGACACGATGGGTGTCCCTGACTCCGATGTCAGATCCTCTCGAAAATTCAAACTCCGCATCGCTGGAGTCATCCGCCAACTTCGCCCCAAAACAGTAATTCTGCCCTATTGGGAAGCACGCCATCCCGACCATTACCATGCTTCCACTTTGGGCTACGAAGGCTGCTTTCTCGCCGGCCTCAAGCAGTTGCCTATCACGGGCGAAGCCTTCCGCCCGTTCAAAATCCTATATTCCGTTTCCTATGCCGACGTCCGTCCCACATTTGTCGTGGACATTTCTGAGCAATACGAGCGGCGCCGCAAAGCCATCCTCGCGTTTGCCTCGCAGTTTCGCCCGACGAAAACCGATCGCCAAAGCAAAGTCTATCTGGCCATTGACCGCCTGGAAGAGGAAATGAATCAACTCGCTCGCCACTATGGCCAAATGATTGGCGTCCAATACGGCGAGCCTTTCCTGCAAAAAGAGCTGATGAAGGTGGAAGACGTAGTTAAGATGGACGTTCGCTCGATTTAAGCAGACCGGCCTGCGCTAGCTAGTAGGACTCTTCCTCTTGTGCCGGCGAGAACCCCGGGATAGTTTGCCCTTTGGCGGCGCGTTCCACCCGCACGCGAACCTGCGCTTCTCCCTCGGCTCCGGACCTCCGCAACACCGCCATAGTATTTAGGGCCTCCGAATAAATGCGAGTTACCAGGTAGATTTCACCGGTGACGTCCTTCTTCCAAAGTTGGCCCACCTGAATTTTCATTGAACTCATAAGTAGAATAGGCTGTCTTGACTGTAGAGTGCGCCCCAAAGCCTGTCAACTGGCTCAGCCCGCAACCTGTTCGGAAATAGCACTTTCCAGGCCGTTTCGACGCCAGCCCCGGGCTTAGTACCAAAATAGGGCCGTCCCCTACTCAAAATACAGCGCGCCACAGCACTGAAGCGATGGATAACCTTATTTTCTCATTCGACATCATAGTTCTGGAAGATTTTGACGCCGTCCCAGCACTTCGAGGTGTATACTACTTGGGAGGCGGAGGTGCTTATGAAGTGCATCCTAAGACATGCTTTGAACTTCGCCCTAGGCAGCGCGCTCCTGGCAATTCCTGCCCTTGCAACGCCGCAAAGCCAGAATCCTCCGCAGCAGGACCCCTCCAAGACACAGACGCAGCAACCTGCGCAAACGCCCCAACAGCAGGCTCAGCCTGCCGAGCAGCCCGTTCAGCAGAAGGACACCGTCAATCCCAAGAACTCCAAGGAAGACGTGGAAGCCATCGGCGACCGCAAAGTTAGCTGCCACATGAACTGGTTTTCGATTGAGAAGGAAATCGCTTTGGGCAAGAGTCTCGCCCAGGAAGTTGAGCGCTCCTCCAAGCTGATTGACGACCCGGTCGTCACCGAATATGTCAACCGCGTCGGTCAAAACCTTGTGCGCAACTCAGACGCCAAGGTTCCTTTCACAATTAAAGTAATTGATTCGGACGAGGTCAACGCCTTTGCCCTTCCCGGCGGCTTCTTTTACGTGAACAGCGGGCTCGTTCTCAGAGCGCAGGAAGAATCCGAGTTGGCCGGTGTGATGGCCCACGAGATTTCGCACGTGACGGCGCGCCACGGCACGTGCCAGGCCACCAAGGGGGAACTCGCGCAACTGCTTTCCATCCCGGCGATGATTTTCATCCCTTACAGCTGGGCGGGTTATGCCATGTACCAGGGCATGAATCTGGCGATTCCCCTGACCTTCCTGAAGTTTTCGCGCGACGCCGAACGCGAAGCGGATTTCCTTGGCGTTCAGTACATGTACAAGGCGGGCTACGACCCGAACTCGTACGTGACCTTCTTCGAGCGCATCCAGGCCGACGAGAAGCGCCGCCCCGGCACCATTCCCAAGGCCTTCTCCACGCATCCGCCCACTCCAGAGCGCATCGGGAACACGCAAAAGGAAATTGCTCGCATTCTTCCGGCGCGCCAGGAATACATCGTCACGACCTCGGAATTTGATACGGTGAAGGGTCGCCTCCGCAACATCATGTTCTCGCGCAAGGTCACTGAGGGCAAAGATAAGCCCACGCTGCGCACCAAGACCGAGCAATCCAAGAAGCAGCCGGGCAGCACCGATCCCAACAGCACGAGCGATGACGATCGGCCGACGCTCAAGCGTCGCCCCGACTCTCAGCCATAATTTTGGAGTGCGGCAGCGCCCAGCTGGCCGCTTTTTCCTCCGTCCTCGCAATATGCGAGCTTCATCAGGTCGCCCAGCCGCCTGAATGTTCTATTTCTGGGAGGCGACATGCTTAAATCCAAAATCCTTTGGGCCTTCGTTTTTGGGGTAATTACCTCCGCGCTTATGCTCGAAGCGAAAATCAATCTCGCCTACAGCCCCATCTGGGCCAGAATCCTCGAAGTGCTTTCCACTCCCGGAACGCATCTCGCCAGCTCCCTTAATCAGCCGGGCGTTCTGATGGGCGGCTGGCAAAAGTTCTGGACGGGCCTTGCCTTCGCCTGCAATCTGCTCATTTATATCCTTTGCTGGTACGCCTTCATCTGGATTACCACTTACGCCCGCTCCCGTCGTCGCCCCTACGACCGCGAAAACACCCTGGTGCCTCCGGTCTCAAGATAGTTTCTCCTTCGCCTTAGCGGGCGCTTCCGAGGCGGGCCGTAGGAGCACGATACATCGTGCCCCCCTCCGTACCGTCCGTCGGCATCTTATCTCACCCGGCTTGCCCCGAGCCTAGAGGAGAGCCTCGAAGGGCGGGCATCTCTTTCTTTGCGGGCAGGGATATGTCAGGTGCGGGTTTTGACTTTTCCTTTGGGCTTAGGGTGTGCGGCCGACCTTCCATCATTTCACCGGATCAATCCGGGGCATTCCTTCTTCCCGTCTTTGGTTTTCTCAATGTGTCAGCTGTGAGCAGTCGGCTATCAGCTCGTGTAAGTTCTTTAGAATCCGCACTTACAAAAAACGCGCTCTCGTAACTCCTTTAGAATGCGCAGTTCCGAAAAAGGTGGGGGATGGTTACGGGTTCTCTGCCTTCTGCTTTCTTCTTTACTTCCTTCCTTCCCTATTTCGCTATATCATTGCACCGCAAGCTCGCCACGCCATCTCACTCCCCAGCCCGCCTGCACATGGCGTGCATCCCTCAGGAGGCAAAAACCATGTATTTGGTAACGGGTGCAAGCGGCACGATGGGGAGAGCCGTGTTAGCCGAGGTCGCCAAGAGCGGCGCCGAACACCGCGCCATGTATCGCTCCTTCACCGAAGCGGACAACGCTCCCTCGGGAACCTCGACCGTCATCGCAGACTTCTCCAAGAAAGACACGTTGCCGCCCGCGCTCGAAGGCATCCACGGCGTCTACTTAGTGTGTTCTCCGATCCCTCAACTGATCGAGCTCGAATGGAACATGATTGACGCTTGCGTCGCCGCCGGAGTGGGCCACATCGTCTTGAATTCCGCCCTGGGCGCTCGCGAGTGGCGCAAGTCCTTCCCCAGTTGGCACCGCCGCGTCGAAGACAAGCTTAGGTCCACCAAGATTTCTTTCACCATTCTTCGTCCCAACAGCTTCCATCAGAATGTCTTGACCTACCACGCCCCCTCCATCCGCTCACACGGAGTCTTTCACTCTTCGCTGGGCGACGCCCGCGTCAGCTTCCTCGACGTACGGGACATCGCCGTCGTCGCCGCCAGATCGTTGGAAGGCGGCGAACACTCAGGAAAGACCTACGAGCTCAACGGCCCGGAAGCCCTGACCTGTTCCGAAGTTGCCGAGAAAATCGCGAAACACTCCAGTCGCGAGGTCCAATACGTGGACATTCCCGCACAGAGGCAGCGCCAAGCCATGCTTGATGGCGGAATGCCTGAATGGCAAGCCGACGCCCTGCTTGACCTTCAGGCATACTACGTCAAGGGCAAGGGCGGCAAGATTGACAACCTCCTCGAACAATTGATCGGCCGTCCGCCCATCAAGATGGACACATTCCTTGCCGAGTTCGCCGACGCGTTCCGCGCCGAAACCGAAGCGCTTGTTGAAGTCCCGGTCAAAGCTCAAGCCGACGCCGCGTCCGCCTAACGCGCTAAGCAGGAAACTTCCAGGGATCGAGGGTTTGGAATGTAACGAAACCGGAATAGAAAAAGGGAGGAAGCTGAGCTCCCTCCCTCTTTCCGGAGACTTGGCCGGGTAAAGTTAAGTTAGTTGCCGACTGGACCGGATTGCCCGGGAGCCGTCGGAACCAATTGGCAAGTGCCAGCGCCAAGGCCGATCGCTGCGCCGTTCACGTTGAACTTCAGCACGCCCGTCTGATCGTCGCAGAACGCGCGTACACCGGTCGTCTGGAACGTGGTCGGAGTGGCATTGACTTCGAAGCCGTTGTTAATGCCGGCCACCGGCAGCGTGCCCGCGGCGGCGAACCGATAGCCGCTCTTGGTGTTCGGAGCCGTACTCAACAGCGAGTCGATCAAGCAAGATGCCGCTGCAGTCGCGACGTTACATGGCGCTCCGCCACCGAGTTCGGCAATAGTCGGGGCGAAACCGCTACCCCAGCTCGAGGAATACGTTACTTCTGCGGTGCCGATCGTACGCACGGAGCCTACGGCCGATGATTCGTTAGCCGCAATCTTCGAGCGCAGCAAGTTCGGGATGGCGATGGCCGCGATGATCAGAATGATCGCCACGACG